>NZ_BPMA01000044.1 GCF_026005215.1 Capnocytophaga catalasegens
TTTAATTACGGATATACAAATACTTTTTTGTTAGATTTTGATTATAATAAACTCTTTATAGAAAGAAATAATGCTTTTTTTCCTTATTTTTGCAAAAAAATATTATTTACTAATGAAGAAATCGACTATATTACTATTTATTATACTTTTTTCAATAGGAATTAAGGCTCAAAATGTCAAACTTACAGGTAAAGTAATTGAAACTTCAACCAAGCAACCTCTCGAATATGCTACTATTACATTAGAAAATATAAATGAAATTGGCAAACTAACAGGTGGAGTTACTGATACTTATGGACGATTTTCGTTAGAAGCTCCCAAAGGAACTTATTTGTTGAAAATTCAGTTTTTTTCGTATAAAACCTATCAAATTACTCGTTTTGTTTTAAACGAAGACAAAAGTTTAGGGACAATATCCTTAGATGATGACGTAGCTCAGTTAGAAGGTGTTGAGGTTGTTGGCAAAAAATCAACTGTCGAAATGCGTTTAGACAAAAAAATCTATAATGTAGGAGATGATATGACTGTAAAAGGAGGTTCTATTACTGATGTTTTGGACAATGTTCCTTCAATAAGTGTTGATAGTGAAGGAACTATCAGTTTACGTGGAAGCGAAAATGTACGAGTGCTTATCAATGGAAAACCATCATCGCTTGTAGGAATGAGTCCAGAGACCCTGAAACAATTTCCTTCTGATATGATTGAAAAAGTAGAAGTAGTAACCAATCCGTCTGCACGTTATGATGCCGAAGGAACAGCTGGAATTATCAATATTGTTTTGAAAAAAGGAACAGGATTGGGACTTACAGGTTCAGTAAATAGTTTTGTTGGTGTCGCTGATACTGAAAATTATGGAGCTTCAATCAATCTCAACTTGAGAGAAAAAAAATTTAACTTTTTCAATACTACATCGTATCGCTACAACAATGCTAAAGGTACAACTTTGTTTGAACAAAAATCTTTTAAAAATGCAATGATTGAAAGTTATCAAGACGAATATCGAGATAATTGGAGACTTAGACGCGGTTGGAATACCAATTTGGGTATTGAATATGCACTATCTGACAAAATTTCAATAACCAACAGCATAATGTATGGAGATAATCGAAATGGAGCAAACGCTGATGTAAATATTTTTAACTATAATCAGAACAAAAACTTGGTTTCTAATAGATTACGACAAAGTAATGAAAAAGAAAAAGAATATAATATCCAATATTCATTCAACTATGACCAAAGATTTAACAACGACGGACATAAATTAACTGTTGATTATCAATATTCTACAGAAAAAGAAGATGCTCACGAATATATTTATGACTTGCAAAACGAACAAAGTACTAATTTGGAAAAACAAAAAGACCATTTAGTTAAGGTTGATTATGTACTTCCATTCAGCGAAAATAGTCAGTTTGAAGCAGGTTATCAGGGTAATTTTAATAATAGAGATACTGATTATCAGGTATTTGATGAAATATCAGGAACGCTTACCTTAAATACAAATTATAGTAATCATTTTATTTATAAAGAACAAATAAATGCTTTTTATTCGCAATATGGAAAAAAATTTGGTAAAATCAATACAATGTTGGGGCTTCGTTTCGAAGATACACATATAATTATTCAAGAACTTCAAACAGGAAAGAATAAAAAAACATATACAGGTTTGTTTCCATCAGTATTTTTAGGATACGAATTCTCTGAAAATAACCAAGTTAGTATTAGTTACACCCGTAGATTGCAACGACCTCGTAATCGATTTATCAATCCTTTTACTTCTCGAACAGGTAATACAAATCTTTTTAGAGGAAATCCAGATCTTGACCCTACTTATACAAATGCATTCGATTTAGGATATTTAACTCGGTTAGGAGGGAAGGTAACGCTCAACACATCAGCGTATTACAATTATTCAACACAGGTATTTCAGTTTGTTACCGTTGAGTCAGGAGAGTTTGTAACCATAGCGGGACTAAATGTACCGGTGATGGTACGAACAGCTGCAAATTTAGCAAATCAACATCGGTTTGGAGTAGAATTTACAACGACTTATTCACCGAAAAATAATTGGCGCTTTACATGGAATTTTAATTTTTTTAGTGAAAAAACAGAAGGAGATTTTTCATACAAAAATTATTTAGGCAATAATGTTACTCAGAATTTAAATGCTTCTACAACAAGCTGGTTTACAAGACTTTCTGCTAAAATGTTACTTCCTTTGAATATTGATTTTCAATCTACTGCTATGTATATGGGACCTCGTAAAACTGCTCAATCGGATATTCGAGGAGATTTTTTTCTGAATTTGGCACTTAGCAAAGAAATTTTTAATAAAAAGGGAACGCTTTCAATCAATGCTAGCGATGTGTTTAATTCGCGCAAAATGATTGCTGATACACAAACTCCTTCAGTGCAAACTTATTCAGAAATGCAATGGCGCCCTCGACAAATTACAATGAATTTTACATATCGATTTGGCAATCCAACAGAAAATAGGAAAAAACAACGCGACAAATCACAAAATAGAGTGGGTGATGATTCAGCAGATGAAATGATGTTTTAGCTATTTTTATTTATAAATGAAAGATTAAAAATTTTCTACCGAAATTATAGTAGCTTTCGTTGGACAATTTTCAACTTTGATTTTTACCATTTCATTATTGGTTGTAAGACCTTCTATTAAATAGGTTTTGCAAGGAGTTGAACGTGTATCACTTTGCGAAAAAACAACGTTTCCTTCCCAAAAGATAGGTTTTAAAACATCAAGCGTAAATTTTTGTTTTTCAACAGATTGATCAATGAAAATAGTTTTGTTACGAATATCTTTCAAAACCCTACAATTTGGCAAATAGCATATCTCAACTCCTTTCCCTTTGAAGAAAAAAGCCAAAATGACAATACCTATAGACAAACCTATGAAAAAAATTCCCAATCTTCGTACTATATCCATTATTATGATGTTGTTAAGTGCTGAACGCCTATTTGATAATATTCAAATCCTTGTGAAGTTAAATCAAAATTATTATATTGATTACGTCCATCAAAAATAATTTTTTCTTTGAGCAAAGAAGCTATTTTATCAAAATCAGGAATTCTAAATTCTTTCCATTCGGTAAGTAAAATCATGGCATCAGCTCCTGAAAGTGCTTCATATTTGTCTTTGTAATAGTGTATACTGTTTTGTTCTTCTGTAAGATAAAAAGCCTGTGCTTGATAAGTAGCTTTGGGGTCATAGGCATGTATAAATGCTCCTCTTTTTATCAATTCTTTTATTACATAGATAGATGGAGCTTCACGCATATCGTCAGTTTCGGGTTTGAAAGAAAGTCCCCATACAGCAAATGTTTTTCCTTGCAGATTTTCTCCATATTTAGCAATTATTTTCTGTACAATCACATATTTTTGTCGATTATTGACGGCTTCCACAGCTTCAATAAGTTCAGGCTGATAATCAAATTCGTGAGCTATTTTTTTCAAGGCTGTTACGTCTTTTGGGAAGCAAGAGCCTCCATATCCACAGCCAGGATAAATAAAACTATATCCGATACGTGCATCAGAACCAATACCTAAACGAACTTTATTAACATCAGCACCGACTTTTTCACAAATGTTGGCAATTTCGTTCATAAACGAAATTTTGGTAGCAAGCATTGCATTTGCTGCGTATTTAGTCATTTCAGCAGAACGAATATCCATCATTATAAACCGTTCGTATTGTAAGAAGAATGGTTTATAAAGTTTTCGCATTCGCTCAAAGGCATATTCACTTTCAGCTCCTATTACCACTCTATCAGGTTTCATAAAATCATTGACTGCTTTGCCTTCTTTCAAGAACTCAGGATTGGAAACAATATCGAAAGATAAATTACTATTTCTATGTGTAAGTTCTTGATTTACAATATTTTTTATTTTATCAGCAGTCCCAATAGGCACTGTCGATTTATTAACAATAATAAGTCTGTTTTGCATTGTTTTTCCGATAGACTTTGCTACATCCAAAACATATTGCAAGTCTGCTGACCCATCATTACCCATAGGAGTTCCAACTGCTATAAAAACAAACTCTACTTGTGAAACAGCTTGTGAAATATCTGTTGTGAATTGTAAATTTCCATTGGCAATATTATTTTTTACTAACGTTTCTAAACCGGGTTCGTATATCGGAATAATGCCTTGTTTTAGTTGGTCGATTTTCTGTTGATTAACATCAACACATATTACTTTGTTACCCACTTCTGCAAAGCAAGTTCCCGAAACTAAGCCAACATACCCTGTTCCAATTACAGCTATTTTCATGATTTAATTTTTTCAAGAATTAAGATTACAATACGTGTTTGTGTGCTTTGTAAGAAGAGCGTACCAAAGCACCACTTTCTACATGGCGAAAACCTAAGGATTTTGCTATTTCTTCATATTTTTTAAATTGGTCTGGAGTAACAAATTGCTTTACAGGTAGATGTTTTTTTGTTGGTTGCAAATATTGACCAATGGTAACTACATCAAGTTTAGCTTCTTTTAAGTCGTGGAGTGTTTCAATTACTTCTTCTTCGGTTTCGCCTAACCCAAGCATAATTCCAGATTTTGTTCGATGTGCTCCATTTTCTTTAAGATATTTCAAAACATTTAAACTTCGATCATATTGAGCTTGAATACGAACCTCGCGGGTAAGCCTGCGAACAGTTTCCATATTGTGAGAAATAACCTCAGGAGTAGCTTTTAAAATTCTGTCAATATTTCTTTTAACTCCTTGAAAATCAGGGATAAGTGTTTCCAGTGTAGTTTCAGGATTCATCCTACGAATAGCACGAACGGTTTCAGCCCAGATGATACTTCCCATATCTTTCAAATCATCTCTATCAACCGAAGTAATTACGGCATGTTTGATATTCATTAGTTTAATAGAGCGAGCTACTTTTTCAGGTTCTTCCCAGTCAAGAGTCTCTGGACGACCTGTTTTCACCCCGCAAAAACCACAAGAGCGCGTACAAATATTACCTAAAATCATAAATGTAGCGGTTCCTTCCCCCCAACATTCCCCCATATTTGGACAACTTCCCGAAGTACAAATTGTATTAAGTTTGTATTTGTCAACTAAACTTCTAAGTTCGGTATATTTTTTCCCTGTAGGAAGTTTTACTCGAAGCCATTTGGGTTTGGGTTCAATTTCAGCAGTTTCTATTGTATTTATCATTAGTGTTATTTTCTATAATCAAGTGGCAAAGATAGTGAATTTTATTTGATTTTTGAAATAGTTTATTTTCTTTCTAAAATTGACAAAATAATCACCTTGAAGTAAAAGAATTTTTGATAGAAAAACAAACTTTTACTTTTATAAAATAATGTAATATAGTGTAAATGGCTGATTTTTAATTTTTTAAACAAAAATTATCAACATCATTTAATGCAGGGAATTCAGACCTATGCTTATGTAAAGTTTTAGTGTTAAGAATTGCATAAATAATTGTTTCATCGCAAGATATTTGACCTGAAACGCATTCGCCATAGCTATTATAAACAGCGGAATGTCCATTATAAACAGCAGGATTTTTATCTACTCCCACACGATTAACACCAATAGTGTAACACATATTTTCAATAGCACGACTTCTAAGAAGTGTATCCCAAGCCGAAATGCGCTGGCAAGGGAAGTTTGCAACAAAAACAGCCGCATCGTACCTTTCAGTATTACGTACCCAGACAGGAAATCGTAAATCGTAACAAATGAAAAGTGCTAATTTCCAGCCTTTGTAAGTGAGAAAATATTGATTTTCACCGCATTTGTATACATTTTTTTCGTGTGATGATGTAAACAAATGACGTTTGTCATAGCAAACAAAATTTCCTTCGGGTAAAGCAATAACCAAACGATTGAAATAATTTTGTTCTTGACCAATAGCAAGACTTCCTCCAATGGCAACATTGTATTGTTTTGCTTGTTTTTTGAGCCATTCGATAGTTTCACCTTGCATTGTTTCTGCTATTTTTTCCGCATTCGGAGAAAAACCAGAAGTAAACATTTCTGGCAGAAAGACCATATCAGTATCTGTTGAAAGCCTCGAAAGTTGATATGCTAAGCGCTCTCTATTCTCCTTTGGATTTTCCCAAGCAATATCTGTTTGGAATAAGGCTACTTTCAAAAATTCTTTCATAAGAAAAAAGTCAATTACCACTACAAAGGTAACATCTTTATAAGAAAAAACAAATATAAAAACTATTTTTTCAAAAAAAAATAGCCTCAATAGTGAGGCTATCAAAGTATAATTGATTTTTTTAAGATTATAGAAGTTGGTCTAAGGCATCTGTGTATGTTTTTTTAGGAGCAACACCTACTTGTCTACCTACTACTTCTCCATTCTGAAATACGAGTACCGTAGGAATATTACGTACTCCATACTTACCTGCAAATTCCTGATTCGCATCAACATCAACTTTTCCGACAACAACTTTCCCTTCGTACTCTGTAGCAATTTCTTCAATTACTGGACCTAACATACGACAGGGGCCGCACCAAGTTGCCCAAAAATCAACCAAAACAGGTTTATCACTCTTTAAAACCACTTCTTCAAAAGAAGTATCTGTTATTTGTAAAGCCATTTCTTTATTTAATTTTCGTTTATAATGTGCAAAGGTACAAATTTTATTTGTTATACAAATATTTTTGTTATTGATTTTTGTAATAGTATTTATTGAAAAATCTATAACAGAGAATTTTTTTGTCTTAAAATATTTATTATCAATAAAGTTGTAATATATTCTGACTTGTATAGAAATGTATGCCTAAATCTGGTTGTTTTTGTCAAAAGATATTAGTTTATGTTATGATTTTTTTAAATTTCAGTAGATATATTATATTTTATGGTATGAATTAAGATTGAAGATTTATTTTTACTACAAATATCGGATTTTTAGTACTGAATTAGTAGAAATAAACAGACTTATTATAAACAACTTCTTAGAATGATTTTAAATATAATATTTGTTAAATATAACTTACTAATAATCAATATTTTTGATAATTGTTTTTATTTATTCAAAATATAATTAGTTGTAAATCAGTTATTTAGTTTGTTTCTAAGAAAAATACACCATACCTTTGCCTCAGAAAATAATAAATAGGAGTTTAATAAAAAAATTAAGATTATGGCTATTCGATTAGTAAATGGTTGTGCAAATTGCCAGAATTTGACAACAGAAAATGTTTGTAAAATCCACGAAACAAAGGTGGAAGCAAAATATACTTGTGACAGTTTTGATATGCGTCCAAGTTTGAAAGATGAAGTAGATTGCACAACGTGTGCCAAATATCAAACAGCAAAATGTCCTAATAAATTGCACGCTGCTGCCGAAATGCTTTGCAATGATTGGACTCCAAAGGCTGAGGCTTAAAACTACAACAACAATAAATCTAAAAATGTCCCTACAAGGGGCATTTTTTATTTATTGAAAATCAATAAATTATATATGTTTAATCTTCTTTGTTGAAAAAATTTTTAAACAATTTTAGTTCTTCCCAAGAGAAAGTTTCGCCTACTTGTTCTTTGATTTGAGTTAATGTAGTCTCTTCTTCTGCTTTTTCAAAAACGACTGCAAGTTCGCGTATTTTTTCAGAAGAAAGAATCTCATTGAGTTGTATTTTTCCTTCTTTTACTAACAAACCTAAGTGTCTGTAAATGGTTGCTAATGAGAGCTTTCGCTCTCTGGCGATTTCTTCCAAAGGTATTTTTTTCTTCCAAAGTTCCCAAGTTTGATATTGGGTAGCTATTTTTCCTGTTTTTTCAGTTTTTTTATTCTTTTGTTTTTTATCTTGTTCCAGATTGAGTTTCTGAATACTTAGCTCATCATAGATTTTTTGTAGCAAATTCGATTTGTAATCGCTAATTTTTTTCCACGAGAGGGACTCTTTGGTTAGGTTTTCATCTTCGCAAATTGCTTTCAAAAAAACTTCAGTTTTGAGTAAGCGAAAAACAACCTGAGTTTGTATTTCTTCAAGTTCGGCAAGTTCTTCATGAAATTGTTTTACATTTTTTGATGAAGAAACCTCAGCTTGTGTGCGCAAAATCTGATAAGTAAGGTCGTCTAAAACAGGGAAAAAGTAAGTTTTTGCTTTTTCAAATCGTTCCAAAATAAAATACAAATCGATATGTGTTTCTGAAAAAAGGAATTGTAGTTGGCGTGAAAATTTCTGAGAATGAGCAATAATTTCATTTACTTTTTGAGTTTGTCTTTTTGCCCAATCTTTATATTTACTTTTATTACTTCGTTCACTTTCAGCTTTGTACGAATTGGCATGCCAAAACCATTTATTGGATAGTTCTTCCCAGTCGAAAGCACTTATTACTTGTTTTTCAAGGTATTTTTTCTTCTGAACAGAAAACTCCCAATGTAAAGTGTTTTCATTGGCTTTGGTTTGTGCATAATCTTGTACGTCATTGGAAGTCTGTATATTATTAGTCGAAATAGATGACAATAAGACCAGTCCGTTTAAAGAACGCAGGCGAGATAGAGCCACATAGGCTTGACCGGGAGCAAAAACGCCACCTAAATCTATAATGGCTTTATCGAAGGTAAGTCCTTGACTTTTGTGTATTGTAATAGCCCATGCTATACGTAAGGGATATTGAGTAAAAGTTCCTAAGATTTCTTCAACAATATCATTTGTTTTGGGATTGGTTCGGTAGCGAATATTTTGCCATTCGTACTTTTGTACTTCGATTGTCGTATTTTCGTCAGCAAGTTTTACCAAAATTTCTTCTTCAGAAAGCGAAACAATTGTACCAATTTTTCCATTAAAAAAGCGTTTTTCGGGTGAAGTATCATTCTTGACAAACATTACTTGCGCTCCTTTTTTCAAAGTGAGAATTTTGTCAATCGGATAGATATATTCAGGAAAATCATCAATGATTTCTGCCTGATATTGATATGCTTTTTCGGGTAATTCGTCCAATGCTTCCTTATTTATTTTGTCTGCTTTGATGTTGTGTGTAGTCAGGGTTATGTACCCATCTTTTTTGTTCGATTTGAAATTAGGTTGCACATATTTGTTTAGAATTTGTATATCGTTAGTCTCTATTTTGTTGTTTCTCAAATGGTTAAGAATTGACAAGAAATGTATATCTGATTGACGATACACCTTGTCAAGTTCAATATACAACAACGGATTTTGTTCAATAACTTTGGAATGAAAGAAAAATATTCCTTTGTAAAAATGTTGTAAAATATTCCATTCTTCATTTTTTACCACAGGAGGTAATTGTAACAAATCTCCAACAAAAAGCACTTGAACACCACCAAAAGGTTGTTTATTTTTTCGTACAAATTGCAGCATATAATCCATTGCGTCTAACACATCAGCACGAAGCATACTCACTTCATCAACTATCAAGAGTTCTAAATTGATAATAATTTTCCGTTTATTTCGATGCATTTTGAAATGCTTTTGCAACGAATGTCTGTTTTCGAATCGAATATTTCCTTCTACCACAGGCGGATTGGTTATTGTTGGCAAAAATGAAGCGAAAGGTAATTGAAATAGAGAGTGTATGGTTACTCCTCGTGCGTTGAGCGCAGCAATCCCAGTTGGGGCAACCACGATTGTGTTTTTGTAAGTTGAACTGATAATTTGGTGCAAAAGCGTTGTTTTCCCTGTTCCTGCTTTTCCTGTTAAGAACAACGAACGATTGGTTTGATTGATGAAATTTAGAATGTAATCAGAAGGATTCAAAAGCTATATTATTTTATGTGTTCTGTTTATTGATATTTTTTTTCCAACCAAAAAGATGATTTTCTTCTATCATTTGAGCAACGCCTTGTGGAACCATATTTTTCCAGTCTGACTTGCCATTTTCTATTTTTTTGAAAAGTTCGCGTGAGAAAATATTTAAATAACTTTCTGTATAATCTTTAATATCAACTACTTTTTCGTTGAATTTGAAGAATTTGTACAATTCTTTAAGATGTGGTTTTACTCTCAGATTATCGCTAGTTAGTATTTGATTGGTTTGTATATCACGCATTGGGTAAAGATAAATCTTAATATCGCGGAAAAATAATTTACCAAAGGCCTCCAAAATACCTCCGCCCAAGTTGGTATAATAATCTTCATCAAAAATAGCTAAAAAGTTGCTCACTCCCATTACCAATCCCATACGTTCTTTGGTATAATTGGACAGATATTCAACCAAGCGATAATATTCTTTAAAATTAGAAATCAGTACTTTATATCCGAGTGCGCACAATATTTGTACGCGGTGCATAAAATCTATTTCGTCTATTTCTCCTAGTTCTTTCAAATTTGAAAGGGTTAGTTCAAAGATAACTTCAGTTTTTTGTGGATTTACATTTGTTTCTTGTAGAAATATTTGTAATGATTTTTCAAGCATTTCGATATTAACCAGCGTTACAGGGCGAAAAGTTCCTCTAAGGGTCAGGATATTCTTTCTGTAGAGTTCTTCGGCAGGGTGCAAATTATTTCCATCAGGACCAAAGAGAACTGCTTCGGTTGTTTCGTTTTTGATAAGTTGTAAACTCATCAAGCGATTATCAATATTGCGATAATGCGGACCAGAGAAGTTTATCATATCAATTTCAATTGCTGTTTTATCAATATGGTCGTATAGGTGTTTTATAATCTGCTCAGGTTCATTAGTTTTGTAAAAAGCACTATGTATGAGATTAACGCCCAGTTTGCCGAGAGTTTCTTGTTGTGCACGTGCTTCCGTTTGATGAAAACGAATATGGAGAATGATATCATTATAATCTTCATCGGGAGCCATTTGAAAACGTATTCCTACCCAACCATGACCTTTGAAACGTTTAGCAAAATCAATAGTTGTAACCGTATTGGCATAGGTGAAAAATAATTTTTCAGGGTGTTCGTTTCTAGGCAAACGTTCTTCAAGTAGATTGGTTTCGTGTTGAAGCATTTTTTTGAGTCTGCTTTCGGTTACATAACGTCCATTTTTGTCAGCCCCATATAGGGCATCACTAAAATTTTTATCATAGGCACTTACAGCCTTGGCTATTGTACCCGAAGCACCTCCAACTCGAAAGAAATGTCGCACCGTTTCTTGTCCTGCACCTATTTCAGAAAAGGTTCCATAGAAGTTTTTATTCAAATTGATACGCAGTGCTTTGGCGCTAATCGAAGGAATATCTTCAAAATTACCATTATTTTTAGCCCACTCTTCCATAATATAATTATATTGATATGCAAAAGTACTATTTTTTTATTATATGAGGTTGTTTTTCTTGTAACAATCTAAAATTAGTTTTTATAAACAGATTCTGTTTTAAAAGATAAGTTGTTTTTTTTATAAAAAATGAAAGATAAAAATTATTATTGAGAATCAGTATGTTAAGATTTAGTTTTAAAGAAAAATAAATTTTATGATTCTTTCCCAAAGAATATTGCTATATTTGTACTCTCAAACAAGTAACTAAATGAGCGAAATACGACATAATTGGACTAAGGATGAGATATTGAGAATATATAACAAGCCTCTAATGGATTTGCTATACGAAGCAGCAACAATTCATCGTAAGTATCACGACCCCAATACGATACAAGTTTCAACTTTAATTTCTGTAAAAACAGGAGGTTGTTCCGAAGATTGCGGATATTGCGCCCAAGCGGCTCGTTATCATACGCATGTAGAGGCAGAAGGATTGCTTACTGTTCCTCAAGTGAAAGCCCAAGCTCTCAGAGCTAAGTCAGCAGGAAGTTCTCGAGTATGTATGGGGGCTGCTTGGCGCAATGTGAAAGATGGACCAGAGTTCGATCAAGTACTCGAAATGGTTCGTACTATCAATAAGTTGGATATGGAAGTATGTTGTACCCTGGGTATGATTACTGAAAATCAAGCACAACGACTCTCAGAAGCAGGGCTTTATGCCTATAATCATAATTTGGATACATCGGAGGAATACTATAAAGAAGTCATTTCGACTCGTGGGTATGAAGACCGATTGCAAACGATTGAAAATGTACGAAAAACCAATATAACCGTATGTAGTGGAGGTATTATCGGAATGGGCGAATCGGTTGAAGATAGAGCAAGTATGCTTGTTTCGTTATCAACATTGTATCCACAACCTGAATCGGTACCTATCAATGCTTTGGTTGCTGTGGAAGGAACGCCCTTGGAAGACCAAAAACCTGTTGAAATATGGGAAATGATACGAATGATTGCTACAACCCGAATTGTAATGCCAACAACCCAAATAAGGCTTTCGGCAGGACGTACGCACATCAGTAGAGAAGGGCAGGCGATGTGTTTCTTTGCGGGAGCGAATTCTATTTTTGCAGGAGATAAACTTTTAACTACTCCCAATCCTGATATTGCGGAAGATATGCGTATGTTTGAAATTTTGGGAATGCGACCTCAAAAACCATTTGAAACACACCCGCAGCCGCAGACCATTGAAGCCGAAGATTCACAATATCCATCCTTGGGCGAAAAACCTAAGTGGAGTCGCCCTTCACATAAGATAGAACGCAACGAAAAGGCACGCATCAAAAAAGAAAAAATATCGTAAATATACAAACCCTAACAGATTGTTTGTTAGGGTTATTGTTTAATAAAAATCAATTTTTTTATGAGAAAAATATATCTGTTGGCATTTCTTTTATGTAATCAGTTAGTAATTGGGCAATCACCAGCCGAATATGTAAATCCATTTATTGGAACTTCTAATTTTGGAGCGACACACCCAGGGGCTATTTCGCCACGAGGAATGCTAAGTATTTCACCTTTTAATGTGGCTTTTGACAAAAAGCAATTCAATAGCGAACTTGAAAAAGATAGTCGATGGCTCTCAAATCCGTATGTGAATGAAAATAAATTCCTTACCGGATTTACTCACGTGAATATGAGTGGAGTAGGTTGTCCCGAGTTAGGAGTGATTAACTTAATGCCAACTATGGGAGACCTAAAAACCAATCATTTAGAATACGGAACAACATATAAAAATGAAAAGGCATCAGCAGGATATTATAGCGTAGAACTTGATAAATATAATATTAAAGCTGAAATGACAGCTCATATTCGTTCAGGAATTAGTAGCTATTCATTCCCAAAAGGAGATGCTAATATATTGATTAACTTAGGGTTGGGACTTACCAATGAACAAGGAGCTATGGTGAAAATAGTTTCTCCTACTGAAATAGAAGGTTTGCGAATGGTTGGCTCGTTTTGTTATAATAGTCCCGAAAGAGCGTATCCTGTGTATTTTGTAGCGAAATTTTCTCGCCCAGCCGATGATTATGGTATTTGGCAAGGGCATAATAAATATGATGGAGTAGAAGCACAATGGATGCTTTACAACGGAAAAACACGTATAAAAGAACGCTTTGATAGAGAAGTTGTTGGTGATAGTATAGGTACATATTTCCGTTATCACTTTAATGAACCTACAAAAGTAGAAGTTAAGATTGGAATTTCGTATGTAAGTATTGCTAATGCACGTGAAAATTTGCAGAAAGAAATTAGTAATCAATCTTTTGAACAAGTATATCAACAGACAAAAAATCGTTGGAACGAATTGCTTTCACGTGCCGAAATACAAGGAGGGGCACAAGAACAAAAAACAATTTTTTATACCGCTTTGTACCATTCGCTCATTCATCCTAATACTTTGAATGATATCAATGGACAATATCCAGAGGCAGGAAATAACAAAATAGGAAAGACACAAACTACTCGATATACAACTTTTTCTCTGTGGGATACTTATCGAAATTATCATCAATTGATGACACTTTTGTATCCTGAGCAACAACTTGATATGGTGCGAAGTATGTTAGATATTTATGACCAAAGTGGTTGGCTTCCAAAGTGGGAACTGAATTCGACCGAGACTTTTACTATGGTGGGCGACCCTGCTTCTATTGTTTTGGCAGATACTTACCTTCGTGGGCTTACTGATTTTGATGTTGAAAAAGCCTATCAGGCAATGTGTAAAGGGGCTGAAACTACCGAAAATAATCCGCTTCGTCCTGGTTTAAAAGAATATTTGCAGAAAGGATATTTGAGCGTACAAGGTGGTGTTGAAGGACCTGTTTCTACCACACAAGAATATAATATTGCTGATTTTGCCATTGCTCAATTAGCCAAAAAAATAGGAAAAACAACTGATTATAAACGATTTATAAATCAGTCTGTTTCTTATCGAAAGTTTTTTAATCCTAAGTGGAATTTACTTCAACCTAAAAATGCCGATGGGTCTTGGTACGAACCTTTTAATCCAGATAGTGGTGCCAATTTTGAAAAAAATGTGGGCTACATAGAGGGTAATGCTTGGCAATATGCTTTTATGGTTTCACACGATGTAAAAGGACTTATTAAATTGATGAAAGGAGAAACTAATTTTGTCAAAAATTTGAATCATATTTTTGAAAGTGGGCAGTTTGATATGGCAAACGAACCCGATATGGGCTATCCGTTTTTGTACAATTATGTCAAAGGAAATGAATGGCTTACACAAAAACGAGTTGATGAACTGCTCAAGACTTATTTCAGAAATATTCCAGCAGGACTACCTGGCAATGATGATACAGGAACCATGTCTGCTTGGGCTGTTTATAGTATGATGGGCTTTTATCCAATAGTTCCCGCAGAGCCTATTTATACGCTTTCTGCTCCTAAATTTACCGAAATAATATTACATCTCAATCCCATGTTTTATCCGAATAAAACACTGAAAATCAAATCGAATGCTTCTGAAAAGAATATATATATTGACAAGATTTTTATTGACGGAAAGCAATACAATTCTTATTTTATTACCGATGAAATGTTGAAAAAAATAAATGAAATTCGTTTTGAACTAACCGATACACCGAAGCGGTAAATTTTTATATAGCGAAGATATAAATAAAAAATCCCTTTCAAAATACATTTACATGAAAGGGATTTTTTTCTAAATTCTTTTTGTTTATTTTCAAAAAGTGTTGATGCCTTTGATATTAAGAATTTTACAAATGAAGTAGATTATTTTTGTCGTACAAAAACGCGAAGCCAATCTATGTCCATGGTAACATTCTGAAGATCAGGATTATGATCTTCGGGATAACCAACACCTGCGTTTGAACCACCTATTTGTCCAGTAATAGCTACGTCCCACGTTGTATTTTCTATTCCTTCTTCAAATGCTTCAGTTATAAATGAATTGTATCTATCTCCATAATCGATTGTTTTCCAAGTATCTGTGATTTCTCTGTCAAGCAAGAAACTAATAATAGCATGCCTTTTTGGATCATTTGGGTCAGGGTCTACCTGCACGCCATATACGTGATAATCCTCAGAAGGATTAAAATTAAGTATGGTAAACGGATTTTTATTTTGATTTATATGAGTTTTCTGCGTTTCACTATTGAACATATGCAAGGTTTGGTTTATTTGCAATTTGTTTGGTGTAGTCTGATAGTGTTTGTAGAATATTTCTAAAATATCTAATTCAGCTTTACTAGCACCCCTTATAATGTCGAAGCCATAACGCCATCCATACGCCATATTCGTAAGGAACTTTGGCTTTAATTTCAATTCGTGAAAATAAAGGATAAAACTTACTAGGATTGCTGTTATAATTTTTTGCATCACGACTTGATAAGACTCCTGACCACCAACCTGGACGATGTTTTTCGGGTTCATACGTAGTAGCAGGCGGATTATCATCACGAGTAGCGGTAATTCGTACCACTTTTTTCCCTTGATCATCGATAAAACTTATTTGTTCTTTTCGATAAGTTTGTAACATTCCTTGTTTTTGTCCATAACGTTTATTAAAGGTATACTCATCTCCATAAATACCCCAATAGGAATGATCTATTTCCTTGTTATTAAACTTCATCTCCGTCGTAGTAAACCCATCCCTGAGGAGCTTCTTTTTGCAACGGATGCTCTTCAACTTGTTGCCCATTGTCAACATCTTTTCTGCACGATATAAAACTAATACCGACACATAATAAAAGGATTTTGTAAAACGATTTTGTACTCATTGTATTTGTTATTTATATTATTTAAAATGTGTAACGAATGGTAAATCCTGTTCGTAATGTAGTCATAGGAAAAGCCGTTGATATAGCATATTTTGAGAACGAATAATCAAAATAAAACATAGTATTCAAGTGTCTTGACAGAGCATAATCGGCTGTAAAACGTGTCATCCACGAGGTTTGCCCCGAAGTTACTTGATTGTCATTCAATTCCATATTTCTAATTACGGTATAGTTATTAGCCATCGAAATATCAGCTTTGAGGTTTAAATCACTTTTAAGAGTTACTTCTTGTCCATTGAATTTGGTTACAAAGCGTAGGTCTTTGATACGATAACCTAGTCCTAAACGATATTCTTTACGTAGAATTTCGGTCAAATAATTATTGTCTAAACTTATTGAAATAGTACGTTCTCTACGAATCTCTCCCAAGACACTCAATGTGTTTTGCATTTCCAAATCAACACGAATAAGGGGTGAGAATTGTTCTACCAAATTCACATTCGTAAAAAGTTTTTCGTTACGGAAATTATCTCCTTGGTCAACTTGATTCGGATTGGTAGGGTCGTATTCCAAATTGGTACGGAATTCGCTAAGAGCATAACTCGAACGATAGCCGTGCGTAAGAGAGAAACGGCGGAAAATTTTACGGAAACTTTCCAATCGCATCAATCCAGAGTAGCGAACTGTCCAGTTTGGTATCGGAATACTACGGAAGGCATCAAGAGAAACACTATTGGCACTTTGCCCAGTATATGCTGCGTAAAAAGCTGGCATAAGTACTGCCTGATTGGTTTTTCCATAACCTTTCGGGAAGCCATCAGCGTCAATATTATTTGGATCAGAGAGGTTAATACCTCGATTAGCAGCTAATCTATTAGCGATGGTCAATCGATATGATTTGAATCGTTCAAAAGCTTCAGAATGATACTCATCGGATTGTAAGAATGAAGTCAAAATCATATTATTTGATATAGAGAACATACCTGTTTGGTTACCAATAAGAGGCGTGTATTGGTCTCTATCAACAATGAATGATTCGGTATAATTGTCTGTATATTCACGAGTTGCATTTAGGTCTATTTGTAAATCTTGGATAGGTTGCAAGTTTGCTGTAATAGCCAGATTAGTATTTTTCGATTGAATAAATTGGTCATTGAAATCGGCAAATTCAGCTTGAGTAATGAGTAAACCACGCTGAGCAGCTTTGTAACGTATATCTTCTTGACTACCCAATACAAAACCTAAACTCGGTTTTGATGTACCAAAAAAACCTACTTGTGGCAAATAACCAGGCAATGCTGTAGAATTGGTTTCCGAATAATTAACCCCCACACGTTTTACCATTGTAACAAAATCAACTAAGTAATGTTTCAAGGTTGCTTTTTCATCTTTTTTGCGAACTTTTACGCCTAATGAACGATAAAATCGGTCAAAAGTCATATTAGAAGTCAAATTGTGAGTATTAGCGTTCTGAATTGTATTGATTTGTCGAGAAGCAACCAAGGTTAAAGCATCAGAACCTCGTTGCCAATCATAATCACCTGTATATGAATACGATGCTTTTATAAACGATAAAAAAGGTAATTTTTCAAAAGGAAGTTCATAATTTACTTTAATTTGAGACATAAAATGATTAGAAGTTCCTGTATTCCAGAAATCATTCCAAATTGAAAGTTCTTTATCAATCACCCGATTACCTGAACCATCGTATGTATAATAGTTTCTTACAATATTACTATTGGTAACCTCGTAACTTGCACGTAATGATTTGGTAAAATTATAATTGACTCCATAGTTCCAATTAAATAAGAAATTACGTTGTTGTAATTCAGGTAATCCTGTTTGCAAACTTGGGTTAATGCCCTCTTGATATACCTCACGGAAGCGTTGTTTGCTGAAATTACGAGAAATATTGGTAGCAAAAGTCAAATTGGTAGGCAACAAATTCAAATTGACCTCCGAGAGCCATTGCCAGTATTTACTACCCGAGAAATGTTTGTTATTTTTCAAAGGTTCAAGGCGGTAAGGTTCAAAAGCGTAAGCATACATTGCACTTGTACGGATACTTTGTTCGTTTTGTGTTTCTATTTCGAAATCATGATGGAACATTTCGTTGTAAGCATAGTTTAGTGTAAAGTTTTCAATGTTGTAGAACTTAGCTTTTTGATTTTCAGAAAGTCCTTTTTTGGCTCCAATAATGGTAATTCCTTGTCGTTTGGTATAATTCTGAGCTTGTTGTTCAATAGTGTTGCGTTGTGTTTTGTTAGAAGCCAAATTTAATCGGTCTTTCAAGCGAATATCATCGTACTGAGGGTCGTATTTTGGAGTAGAAATCATTTGTGAATGATTAAGTCCTACAGGAATTTGTACATTCCATTTCTTGGGGAGTAATTTTCCTGCATTTACATTCATCATTGCATCAAATTGTTTGAGTTCTTCACGGCTTCGTTCGTTGGGTTTTTGCTCAACTGTTCCAAAACCAACTGTACTCATACGACCTGTCAGAGAAAGGTTTATAAAGTCTGCTGCATTCATATCTACAGCCCCAATAGCAGCCCACCCACCTTCATTTTCGAGCTCTGCTAAACGTAATTCGTTAAACCATACTTCTCCACAAAGATGTGTTGAAGACGCATTTTTTACGCCAATCATCATAGAGAGTATTTTCCCAAGAGATGGATTACCTTTTATAGCATATCTGTTTTTCCCAGCTACGTAAGGGGTTGTATTAGGCGAATTGATAAGATTCATATCCGCATCGTAGTAGGTTACTTGAGAGAGTGTGTTATTGTTAATACCAATCGCTTTAAGTTTGGTAAGTACTTGCATTTCTATATCAAACATATTCATCTTAGGCCATATAGCATCTTCTGAATATGCTCCTGGGGAGGTTACTTGTAGTGGGATTTCTACTTGATAATAATTTTCGCTCAAATCACTTCCTAATCGGACAAAAGCTACTAACTGATTGTCCGAAAGAGGTTGTAGTTTGAGTTGTTCCGCATGTACAAACATTTTTATTCGCTTGTACTGACGTAAATCTGCATTCAGATTTTTATAGACACCCCGTGAGTCATTGGGTTCTAAATTGCAAACGGAAAACGAAAGCGATTGCTCGTTTTGCCTTACCAGTGTATTGTTCTGATTGATTTGTTCGCGATATACTCCTGGGGGCATTCGATATGGAATAGGTTGTCGCGATTCGTTTTCAATAATATTCACCGTATTGATTTCCACTTGGGTATTATCATCAGAAGGGTCATCAAGGTCATCACTCAATGTTTTGCTATAATGACGCCAATCACCACGAACTAAATCTAATGTCCCGAAACGAAGTACAACATCACTATTGAACCCAGTCAAATACATACGCATGTGAGTAACCGAACGTAAGTCGCCACTTCCTCCTCCGAAAGCTCTGGAAGGGTTTTTGATAGGAATTTTGAACTGAATCCAACGAGCACGAATTCGTTGTCCGTTAGGAGCATCTGTCATAACTTCTCTAATATCAGTTACATATGGGTCTGTTAGTGATATATTACCACCGATAGGAACACGATATTCAAAATAACTATTTACTGTATTCATTGTATTATCCCGATTTACATCTTCCACATCGGGGTGTGTGGTAGAACCCCGGTTGGTATCAGTAACATTCACAGGCGAATTACCTTGTGTATTATTATAATTGAAGTATCTGTTGGCAATGCTTCCGCTTCGATTCAAATAGAATTGATAATTGTCTAAGGCAGGGTCATTAGGAGAACTGTTAACATTATTAGAATATGTATTTCTCTCTTCGGTATCATTAAGCCCATCAAGCCCTATATCTTGTAGTGTTCGATTATCCGTATTGGAATCGAAAGCGTATAGGAGTGATTGTGCTGCGGGAACTTTTCCCCAAGCACTTGGGTTCGAATTCGATGTGATTGAAAGCCCTGGTAGTCCGTTTTCGTATTGTTTTCGCCCGTCTTTGAGTATATCTTCGGAAATATTTCCTAAATCAAAGACTAATTCTCCTGATGAGGGTGTAAATTCTCCTGAAGTATATGGATCAAGCATCCAAAATTGAATATATTCAATGTTATTATCTTCAAAGTTGGTAGTGGTCATGCCTCGCATAATACCTCCCCATTTGTCTGAACCACTGATAGTATTCATAGCAGACGGATTATTATTATATGAACCTTTTTGTTGTGGATAGTATGCCAAATCGAGTGTGTTTTGCACCAAAAGTTCCCCTTGAGCTACTTCTTGTTCTGGGAATATCTCATTGATATAAATACGCCGCGTACTATTTTTTGATATTTCATCGGCTCCTACATCACTTGGGCGATTATTTGAATAGAAAAGCGGGTCAATACTATACCATGCCAGTTTGGCTCGTCCGTATCCGTTACGTAAGTTATCGGGGTCTTCAGGATTTGTTCCGTATAGTTGTCCATTCGGTACAAAAGCCAAAGGCGTACTTGCTAGTGACCAGGCTAAGGCTCCTCGCAAATCAATAGTGGTTTGCGAGCCTTCAAAGTCGTCTAAGTAGGCGGTAGCTTCACCATCAAAATCGGTGCTTTTTGGTGTGCTCGGAAGCAAATAAGCTACCTCACCACGAACCGAAATATTGGAAGGAACATCTGATTGCATTGTTGGAATTTTATTCAACCAACGTGTAAGGAAAGGCATTTCAGTAGAATACGTCCCTCCTAAACCGAATATAGTATTGTTCACAGGCTCTTGTCCGTAGTTTGACTTCTGAGTGAATGGGCGCTCGCGCATATTGATAATAGACCCACCAATGGTAAATTTGTCATTGAATTTATGTTCTACATTCACTCCGGCAAAGCGTCTATTTTGTCCTCCAAAAATCAAATTATTTTCAACCGAAACCTCAATAGGTAAATTAGAATTTTGTATAGACTCGTCCAATATTTGTACCGTACCTGCTTGGTAATTAACCGTATAGTCAATCCCTTCTTGTAAGATGCGTCCTCCTACTGTTACACGTACCGAACCACGAGGTACGTTGAACGCACCGAGCGAAATACCCCGTCCTCCACTTGATTTGTAGCGACCTTTGAGTACAAATTTGTTTTTTTCGTTATCTTCTTGTGCTTTGGCTTTGATGTTGGTATACAACGAGCGATAGACGAACTTCCGCTGATTGGCATTCCACGAACTGAAATTGTCATAGTTACCACCCCCCAGTTGTGCGTGTAAGAACTGTCCGAATGGCTCGACTTTGGTAAAGATGATTTTCCCGTACTCGGGGTCAATAGTAACTCCGGGTACAAAATCGAAAAATCCGTCTCCGCCATCTTGTGGGTCATTGTAAGAGTTCAACTGGTCAAAATGAAATAATTGAAGCAAAATCTTCTTGGTAAGGGCGCTATTCCACGTACTTTCATCAACGGGTGAAATATAATTGACAGGAGAGGGGTCTGTATAGAATATATTTAGCCTGAAATCTTCAGGATTTATTTGTAAGGCATCAAGCGAATAGATGTTCTTCATCATAAGTTGCCATATAGGGTCTCCGGTAACTACGCGATTACTTTTTAACATTTTCATGACCAAACAATTATTGGTAATGGCGTTGTTTCCACCCCCTGTAATGATTGAAGTAGTTGCCGAAATACCATCATTGGCAAACTCTCCAACCTGATATACTTGCCCTTCGTAGGTGTATTGATAGGCTACGGCAAGTATTTCATCATTGTTAAGACGTTGGCTAAGGGAGATGTATCCTAATTTTGTATCGACTTTGAAATCAACTCCTTCTTGAAGTTTTTGTGCATTTTCCAGAATAGCATAATCAAATCCTTCATTGACAAGGTTTGCCATAGTTCCAAATCCTGATTTGACAGTAGCTACATCACGAATATCTTTGGTTAAGACAGACCCACTACTACCAATACGTGTAGGGTCGTAATCATTCGCTTGGTTGGTAGGTCTATTTCCTACCGAGCCATTGAAAAACCCCGCAGGAGCATTCGTATTGATACGTGTATTCTGCGCAATAGCCTCTCCCAAGTCTTGTACGGCAACCAGGTTACGTATATTGGTCTGTGTGTTGTAGCGTTGAGAGCGATTAGTTGCCCATACTTCAATACGAGTAATCTGTATTTTACTATTGATAAAAGGATAATTCTGTAAAGCTTTGTCGTAATTATCTCGGAAGAATTGTGATAAAAAATAGTTACGATTGTCATCATAATCCAAGATACGAATTTCAAAATCTTGTAGTGTGCCTCCTCCTTGCGAGGTAATAGTTTGAGACTGCGAACGCTGGTCAGAGAAAACCCCTGTAAGAGTGGTACGACCGAATTGCAATTCCATTTTGACACCGAAAAGACTTTGCGCTCCGGTAATCAGCGCACTATTGGTTGGCATACTTATATTACCAAATTCGACCTTGCGAACAATGTCATCTTCATTGGGTTCGTATTCGAGTTTGAATACATTCTGAAAGTCAAAGGTTGCTTGCGTGTCGTACATAGCGCTCACTTTTAGGCGCGTACCTACTTGTCCGGTAAGTCCCAGACTGATGCGTTGTTCGAAATCTAAGTTGTAGCTCCGCCGATTTTCGGGGGTGGCTGCCGGATTGTCATTTTTCAGATAGCGCATACCCAAGTCAAAAGCCACACTACCTTGCGGATTGATATCAATATTATTTCCTCCGAAGATGGACTCAAAGAATTCAGATTTTACATAAAATTCAGGCAATAAATCCCGCTGTGCCTTTTTGGTTTGCTCATCAGCATTGTCTTCGGCGTACAGTGCTTTGTTTTTCTCACGAAAATAAGCTTTGGTACGTTCCTGAAATACAAGACGTTCGTATTCGTCTCGGGTCAAAAACATTGGGATAGAAATATCATAACTTCCCAGTGTTTCTGTATAGACATACTTGTCCAAAGCGGCATTATATTCGTATTTTTTGACAATACTCTCCGGATTTTTTAAGAAAATTTGCCGAAGCGAACGACTTACTCGCACGCTATCTTTGGGTGTTTCGACAGGTTTTTCTTGTTCCTGTGCATAGATTGTCAATAAATTAGAAAAAGTTAATAAGATACCGCTAATTATGTATTTTCTCATTTTTTATGTAATTCAAACTGAATTTTAGGTGCTATTTTTGTGTCAATTTTCCCTTGAAACAGGTCGTAACCCCCTACTGAGCGGGTTGTAACCCCCTACTGAACGGGTTGTAACCCCCTACTGAGCGGGTTGTAACCCCCTACTGAACGGGTTGTAACCCCCTACTGAACGGGTTGTAACCCCTAATGAGCAGGTTGTAACCCCCTACTGAGCGGGTTGTAACCCCCTATTGAACGGGTTGCAACCCCCTAATAAGCAGATTGCAACCCCTTCAAAAGAGATAAAAACTATTCCGTAATGGGTTTATCGTCGCTTTTCTTGGTAGAACGACCCGTTGGGAATTGTGTTTTAAGGTCTGTATAAGCACTTTTTGCATTCGGAGCATTGGTCGCTGCTGCGGCTTTTAGCCCTTTATAATACGCAATAGAGTTGTTATACAAGTCCGTCCCGATTAAAAGCAATGTGTCATCAACTCGTTGAGTAATTGCCTCTAAGCGTCTAAGTATAGGCAATAACGCATGTCGAGTGTTGTAATCTTTGGCGTGTTCGGCAGTATTGATATGCTGTAACACCAACTGCGGATACTGCTCCATATACTGCTTTACACGGGTAATCCAACCTTCGGTTCGGTTGCCTACACGTGCATATTCTGCTCGCTCACTCGGAGTTAAGTTGATAAATTTGTCTTTTAATAGTTCTTCTATCTGTGAGAGAAGATGATTGAGTTTGTCCAATTCTTCTTTGGAAAGCTCTAAACTAATTAGATTATCTGTTGCCATTTTAATAAAATTTTAAAGTTAATATAATTTAATAGGTAATCTTTCAATAAAATAATAATGTATCTATACTAATTTCAACGCTTGTTTTATAATATTTTCTACGGATAAAGGCTCTGATGCCTGTGTGATGATTTTCTGTACTACTTTTTCGGTTACCTTACGAGGGTAGCCCAATACTTCCAATGCAGCAATAGCTTCTTCTTTACCAGTATTATGCAGGGTTGAAGAGGTCTCTGTAAGCCCTTCTAATTTTATCATTTTCTCACGAAGGTCAAGAATAATGCGTTGAGCGGTTTTCGCTCCGATACCTTTTACGGATTGAATCGTTCCTACATCTCCATTGATAATCGCCTGTTGTACCTGTGCTGGGCTAAGCGAAGAAAGCATAATGCGAGCCGTACTAGCGCCCACTCCCGAGACCGATAACAAAAGAGTGAAAATATCACGCTCTGCTTTGTCATAAAAGCCAAAAAGCGTGTGGGCATCTTCCTTTATTTGTAGATAAGTGTATAAGAAGATTTGCGCTGTTTCAGGTATTTTTGAAAAGGTATAAAGAGAAATATTAACAAAATACCCCACCCCGTTACAATCAATAACCACGTAAGTAGGGGTTTTCTCCGTTAAGCGACCTTGCAAATGTGTAATCATACAACCAATAATATTTCGGGCGCAATATAATAAAATATTTTATTTCTATGTGTTAAAAGTTGTATATTATGATAAATTTTACGTTCTTTGCAATCGCAATCAACGATTGATTAACAAAAATAAATACTATTAAGAAACATTGAATTCTTAAATTATTTAATCAAAAATACACTAAGATTTACAATACAATACCAGATAATGAGCCCTGTTACATTAAAAGATTTAGCAAGAAGACTGGGGGTTTCTGTAACCACCGTTTCTAAAGCCCTGAAAGACTATGCTGATATTGGCAAAGAGACCAAAGAACAAGTCAAAAAATTGGCTCAAGAACTCAATTATCAACCCAATATTCACGCTGTAAATTTACGCGTACAGAAGTCCAAAACCTTCGGGGTTATCATTCCCAAAATAGAACATTATTTTTTTGCCAATGTACTCAATGGTATCATTAGCGAAGCAGAAAAAAACGGATATATTGTCATAACCCTCTTCTCCGATGATAATGTCGAACTAGAAAAACAACAAGTCAATCTACTCATTAACAAACGGGTAGATGGAATTTTTATGGTACTCTCTCACCAATCACAATTGCACGAGCAATCACATATTATGAATATCTTAGCACATAATATCTCATTGGTGCTTTTAGATAGAACTTCAAGTGCTATACCTTGCTCTAAGGTACTTATCGATGAGCAAAAAGCAGGGTATAAGGCAACCAAACACCTACTTAGCAATGGTGCTAAACATATTATGTATCTGGGTGGGTCAAAATGGCAACTCAATTATCGCAAACGATTCAACGGATATATCCAAGCCTTGCACGAGTTTGGTATTATGGAAGATGAACGTATCGTACGTCATTGCCAAGCCAATAATATTAACGAAGCACAAGTCCAGACATTAGCCACCTTGAAAGAAAATCCACAGATAGATGCTATTTTCGCCTCAACCGATTTCTTAGCCTTTGGAGCAATAAAGGCAATCCATCAAATAGGTAAGTCTATACCCAAAGATATTTCTGTATTTGGTTTTAGTAATTGGTTTATGACCGAACACCTTGAACCAAGTATTTCGACCATACAACAACCTAGTACTATTATGGGACACAAAGCCGTTGAACTGATGATTGACGAAATAGCCAACGAAGAAAAACGACTTCCTGTAAAACAACAGACTATTTTGCTCCCCACCGAACTGATTCTTAGACAATCAACAAAGAATGATATACATATCGATGGTTAGTCTTACGTGTTTAGTTTCGTGTATCTTCGCCCCATAGTAGTTTTTTTCGGAGTGTTTTTAAGAAGTTTTGTCCTTCAAGTTCTATCATTTGCAAATTAAAGTTAGCCTTTTTTATCAAGATTTTTGTCTCACACGGAAGTGATTTTAACCGAGAATCGAATGTAGTAAAATAGAATTGTTCCCTACTTGAAACACTTAACAATATTTCAACTCCATCAGGAATTACCAAAGGTCTAGCATTCAGATTATGTGGAGCTATGGGAGTAAGTACAAGACTTTCGGCATTAGGCATCATCACTGGTCCACCACAACTAAGCGAATACCCTGTGGAGCCTGTTGGAGTCGAAACAATAAGCCCATCTGCCCAGTAAGAGGTTAAGTATTCTCCATCAAGGAAGGTTTCAATTGTAATCATTGAAGTGGTATTCTTACGTGTAACGGTTATTTCGTTTAGGGCAAAATTCAAATCGGCTATGGGCTGATAGTCTTGTGTGAGTACTTGCAATACGGTTCTTTCTTGTATTTTATAGCGTTTCTGGCGAATTTTTACAAACATTTCATCAATTTCTTCTTGTAGAACGGTTGCCAAAAAGCCCAATCTACCGGCGTTAATTCCCAATATAGGTATCGCAAGATGCTGAATATACGTGATACCTCGCAAGATGGTTCCGTCTCCGCCGATGGTCAGCATTATATCGAAACTTGTATCTAAGTCTTGTATTGACGAAAAGGTACTAATGGGGTAGGCGAATGATTTTTTGGCAGAAAAATCAGACCATAATTGTTTTTCGATGTAAATTTGGTCTTGATTTTTTATCAAATTTTCAATAATAGTACTAAGTACATTATCGTGTTCTACCTTGTGTTTCTGGCAATAAATAGCTACTTTCATAGACAAATAATAATTTGGTTGCAAAATAATTAAAATATTTTGGAAAAAGCACATTTTAGTTCGTATTTTTGTACTTTAATTTTTAATTGAAACAAAATGACAAAGTTAAGTGTTAATATTAACAAGATAGCAACGCTTCGGAATTCGCGAGGAGGCAATGTTCCCAATCTTTTGAAGGTTGCCGAAGATGTACAGCGATTTGGAGCGGAAGGTATTACGATTCATCCGCGTCCTGATCAGCGACATATACGCTACCAAGATGCCTTGGATTTGTTGCAGGTAGTAACTACAGAGTACAATATTGAAGGTAATCCTGTGGGAAAATTTGTAGAGTTGGTGCTGAAAATCAAGCCAACACAGGTTACACTTGTACCAGATGCCGAAGATGCTATTACCTCCAATGCAGGCTGGGATACGATAAAGCATAAGCATTTTTTGACAGAAATAGTTAGCGAGTTCAAACGTAATGGGATACGTACTTCACTGTTTGTGGATCCCATAGAAGCAATGGTAGAAGGAGCTGCTCAAACAGGGACAGACCGCATAGAACTCTATACGGAGAGCTATGCCACACAATACGAAAAGGGCAATCTCAAAGGAATTGAGTCCTATGTAAAAGCTGCTTTGGAAGCAGAGAAAGTAGGATTAGGTCTAAATGCAGGACACGATTTAAGCCTTGATAATCTGCAATACTTCAAGCAAAATATACCTAATTTGTTAGAAGTATCTATCGGACATGCGCTTATTTCGGAAGCATTGTATTTGGGTTTGCAGAATGTAATTAGTATGTATCTTTTCAGACTGAAATAATTATGCAAATACTTCATTCACAAGTAGTAGGAGCGGGGAAGCCACTCTTTATCTTACACGGATTTTTGGGAATGGCAGATAACTGGCGTACGCTTGGGCTACGCTTTGCAGAGCAAGGTTTTGAAACGCATTTGATTGATGCTCGCAATCACGGGCATAGTTTTCATGATGATGCCTTTTCGTACCAAGTGATGGTTGCCGATATTTTGCAATATGCAACAGCAAAAGGTATTTCTCGATTTAGTATAATAGGGCATTCAATGGGTGGAAAAACAGCTATGTTGCTCGCAGTGCTTCACCCAGAACGAATTGACAAACTGATTGTTGCCGATATTTCTCCAAAAAACTATGCGGTACATCATCAGTTGATAATAGATGGCTTGGCTTCGATTGATTTTCAGCAAGTTTCTTCGCGCACCGAAGTAGATAAACAATTAGCTAAGTATATTTTGGATATGGGTACGCGTCAGTTTCTACTCAAAAGCCTTTATTGGAAAACAAAAGAGCAATTGGCTTTTCGTTTCAATCTTTCGGCATTGAAAAACAACTTACCCGAAATAGGAAAGGGACTGCCTGATGCGGCTATTTTCGAAGGGGAGACGCTTTTCTTGAAAGGTTCAAAATCTAATTATATAACCCAAGAGGATAGTGCGCTTATTTACAAGCATTTCCCGAAGGCAATAATTGAAGAGGTTTCAAATTCGGGACATTGGATTCACGCTGAAAATCCTACGGAGTTTATGGATAAGGTACTTCAATTTTTAAATAAAAATTAACTTTAATACTATATATATTGTATGAAATATATTTTGAATTTACTGATTATTGGCTTGGTTGTGTTTGGGCTGAGCTTTGTTTTGAAGGGGGTGTATGTCGATGATTACTTATCGGCGGTGGTATTTGCATTTGTATTAAGTATCCTTAATGTTTTTTTGCGTCCTATCTTGGTGTTTTTATCTTTCCCGATAACAATTATCACACTGGGACTTTTTTTGTTAGTAATCAATACAATCTTAATTTTATTGGCAGATAAATTACTTGATGGTTTTGCTGTTTCGGGTTTTTGGTATGCCTTGTTGCTTAGCTTGTGTATTTCGGCGGTGCAATCGCTTATTGATGGGCGTGAAGAGGCTCGGTAAGTTTTTTAGCGATGCAAATCCTTTTGAGTGAAAGCTCCAATGCGTAAAAAAATAGAGGTAATTTTTATTTAAAAAGAATCATATCCGAAATTATTTATCAGTAAAATTGTAGCGGATTACTTGATAAAAATCTTTGAAAACAAAAAATCAGAATAATGAAAATACAGACTCATATTTCGCTAAAACCCTATAATACATTTGGTGTCAATACAATGGCATCAAAGTTTATAGAGGTTTTTTCTATTGAGGAGCTGAGCGAAATTTTACAAAAATATGATAAAATATTCGTACTTGGTGGCGGTAGTAATTTACTACTTACCCAAGATATTACGATACCGGTAGTAAAAATAAATCTACGGGGAATTACTATTGACAAGCAAGATGATGATTTTGTTTGGATTACAGCACAAGCAGGTGAAAATTGGCATCAGTTTGTAATGTATTGCATATCACAAGGCTATGGTGGGGTTGAAAATCTTTCGCTTATACCGGGCAATGTAGGGACAACTCCTGTGCAAAACATCGGGGCATATGGAGTAGAGATAAAAGATGTGCTATATTCGTGTCGGGCAATGTCAGTAACAGACCAACATCTTCGTGATTTTACAGCAGAAGAATGTCAATTTGGTTACAGGGAGTCTGTGTTCAAAAAAGCGCTCAAAGGGCAATATGTAATTGTCTCGGTAACGTTCAAGCTGACAAAACGTAATCACGTATTACGTACCTCGTACGGAGCAATTGGGCAATATTTAGCAAATAAAGGTATTGAGCAACCGACCATTCAATCGATTTCAGAAGCAGTGATAGCTATTCGTCAGAGCAAATTGCCCGACCCGAAAGAGCTTGGTAATAGTGGAAGTTTTTTTAAAAATCCGATAATTGATATAGCTACTTTCAATCGTTTGAAAGAAAAATATACCACAATGCCACAATATTCTGTTTCGGATAGCGAAGTGAAAGTACCTGCGGGGTGGCTTATTGAGGCTTGTGGATTGAAAGGTTATCGGCAAGGTGATGCAGGTGTGCATAAAGAGCAAGCGCTGGTACTTGTTAATTACGGAAAAGCCACTGGGAAAGAAATCTTTGACCTTGCTAAGTATGTACAGCAACAGGTTTTGGATACCTTCGGAATACGTTTGGAAATGGAAGTTAATGTAGTATGAAAAAAAGAACAATACACCATATCTTAGTTATCCGTTTGTCGGCAATGGGCGATGTAGCTATTAGTGTACCGGTACTTACAGCGTTTTGTACGCAGTATCCATCTGTAAAGCTAACACTACTTACAAAAAAAATCTATGCTGATATGTTTGCCCACTTGCCTAATTGTGAACTAATTTTTGCCGATTTGAAAGGCGAACATAAAGGGTTTTTAGGTCTTTGGAAACTATTTAAAAGATTACAAAGCTTATCTATTGATGCAGTTGCTGATATTCATAATGTATTACGCACACAGGTTTTGAAGTTGTTTTTCAAAGCAATAGGAATTCCGTTTTATCAAATTGATAAAGGGAGAGCAGAGAAAAAAGCTTTGACACGGGCAAAAAATAAAATTTTCAAACAATTACGTCCTACCTACCTACGTTATGCTGATGTTTTTGCTCGAATGGGATTTCCAATTGCTATGCAAAAAGTATATTTTGCTGCCAAACCAACACTTTCAGTTTCGGTTGAAAAACAAATCGATTTAAGTAAAAAACGAATTGGCTTCGCTCCCTTTGCAGCACACGTAGGCAAACAATATCCGTTTATTAGTATGAAGCAAGTAATTGAACTCATAGCTAAGAACCCAAAGTATGATGTGTTTATTTTTGGTGGAGGAGAAAAAGAAAAGAAGCAAGCGCAAGAACTTTCACATTTGCCCAATGTGCATAATACAATTGGTAAACTTTCGTTTTCGGAAGAATTGCAATTGATAGCAAGGTTAGAAGTGATGGTAGCAATGGATAGTGGCAATGCACATCTGTCTGCTATGTATGGCATACCAACTATAACGCTATGGGGAGTTACTCATATTTTTGCAGGATTTTATCCGTACAATCAGCCATTGGAATATGCTTTGTTGTCCGACAGAGATAAGTATCCTTTACTTCCTACCTCTGTTTATGGTAATAAATATCCAGAAGGATATGATAAAGCTATGGAAACAATCGCTGTAGAATCTGTTGTTAATCTGATAAATAAAGTGATTGAAAAAGGTGGTAACTAATAATTGTATAATAAATATTTGTTTTGTTGTATAGCGAAATGGTTTTTCGTTGTGTTGGTTTTGTATTTGTTGTGTAGCGAAATGTATTTTTGTGTTAGTTATTTTTGTTTCGATGTTTTTATAAATATATATTTTTGTTGTTGATTTTGTGATTGATGTATAACGAATTGTGTTTTTAGTTGGTATATATGTGTTTCGCTGTTGTGCAGAAGTGATTTGTTATTTATTGTTTTGTGTATTGATATCTTTTTATATGAGTTTTTGAGTTAATTTTATTTATATTGATGTTTTTTTGTGTGAATTGTATGTTTTTGAAAATTATTTTTGGTTATGTTATATAGGGAGCTAAGTAAGGTATGAAAATATTTTTTGAAAAAAAATGAAATAAAATTTGTATATTAAAAATAGTTTCGTATCTTTGCGCCGTATAACCTATTTTATAGATAGTATCGTATGAGCGTAGAAGTTATAAAAATTAAATCGGTATATTTGTCTCGGTTTAACAATGAGGAATATACAAAATTTCTTTCGGGAGTAATTGGTTTGCTTGAAAAAGCAACCTTAGAGAAATTGCATATTGAACAAGAATTATTTGATTCGTTTAAAGAACATGTTTCGCTACTGACCGATGTGTCTCGTAGAAGTACAACAAGTCACGAAACTAAAGAGCTTAATGAATTGGATAAGAAACGTAACGAACTGATTGTGTATCTGATGTCGTTCTTTCGTATGGAGCGTAAAGTTCCTATCGAAGCACGTAAGAAGGCAGCAGGAGATTTGTATGAGGTAGCTAAGCCTTATCAGAAAATGCAACAGCTTCCCAATCGGCAAAAGACCCAAGCTATTGAAGGTTTTTTATTAGATATGGGGAAAGAAGCTAATGTTTCGTACTTGAAAACCTTGGGCTTAAGCTCAGTAGTATCGCAGTTAGAATCTGTTAATCGTAAGTATAGTGAGCTTACCGAAGGACGTGCCGAAAGCCAGATGGCAAACAAGGTAGTCGGAGCTAATTCCGTTCGTAAAAAAACTGATAAGCAGTATGCTGATATTGTGATGTGGGCGTTTTCAATGAGTATTATTATGCCTTCTGAAGAAAGTAAAAAGTTTGTTATTATGCTAAATAAACTTATTGACGATACCTCTCATATTTACAAACAACGTATCGGTCTGCGCAACGCTTCGTCTTCACAATCGGCAGAAATGAAGGAAATACTCTCATAAATTGTAATACAATAGAGTAGGGTATAAGTGCTATACCAAATAACTTTGTAGAAAAAAATATTTATATAGTGCGGTTTTTCGGTTAAATTAGTATTGGAGATTATCATAGTTTTTATAATTATTTAAAATACCAATATGTATGGCAGTTACTAAGGTTACTACTATACTATTGGTATTTGATGGTTTTTATACAGAGCAATAAGCAGTAGAGTAAGTTGTATGTTGTTATTACCTTTAGGATAGCTAATAGCATACGAAGTTTAATAAAAAAAAGAAAATGGCTAAAAATACGATAGCAGTACGTGTGGCTGATTTTTTGAAAAAATATCCTCCTTTTGATATTATTTCGCCCGATGATTTACTTCATTTAAGTAAAGAGGTAACAATTATTTATTTAGAAAAAGGAAAAGTATTATTCAATGCAGGCGATGCTACACACGATTATTTTTATATAGTAAAAGAAGGCGCCATAGAGCTTAAACAGCTCAAAGACGATGTCTTTAAGATGGTTGATGTATGTGATGAAGGCGATGTTTTTGGCATACGTCCGCTACTGAATAGTCATACGTATGAGATGGCAGCCATAGCCGAAGAAGAAACCATACTATATGGCGTGCCACTATCGGACTTTACTCCGATACTCAATGCCAATGCCAATGTTGGTTTGTTCCTAATTGATAGCTTTGCAAGTAAGCATCGTAATCCGTTTGAGATGGACTATTCTAAGTTTTTGTACCAGAATACAAATCAGACAAACTACCAAAACTTCTTTGAGTTGCAACCCGTTCCCTTTAAGCGTAAGGTAGTTAAAGCACAAGCTGATACTCCTATTCAAGAAGTAGCAAGGCTCATGACCCAAAAGCAGGTTAGTTCGATGGTTATTGTCAATGAAGCTAAGTTTCCTATTGGTATTATTACCGACAAAGACCTACGTAAGCAAATAGCAACTGGGTATTTTTCTCTTGATATGAAAGCCTCGCAATGTATGAGTAGCCCTGTGAAAACCTATACAAGGAAGATGACTGTGTCAGAAGCACAATTTCAGATGATAAAACACAATATTGGGCGACTTATTATTACCGAAGATGGTACCGACCAAAGCCCTGTGCGTGGAATACTCACTCCGCACGATATCGAAGTAACTCGCGGACACGATGTGCCTGGACTAATGAAAGCCATAAAGCGAGCGCAGAAATCTAAGCACCTCAAACGCATCAGACAACAATCGCTCAAACTACTCAAAGGTTATGTCTTGCAAAACATTCCTCTGAGTTTGATTACCGATTTGTTCCATCAGCTCTTTGAAGCTATCAATGTAAAAGCCATTGAGCTATGTATCAAGCGAATGGAAACCCCACCTCCGGTACGTTTCGCTTGGATGAGTTTGGGAAGCCATGGAAGAAAAGAGCAGTTCTTAATTACTGACCAAGACAACGCACTGGTTTTTGAGAATGTAGCACCCGACAAATACGAAGAAGTACAACAATATTTCCTTACATTAGCTGATAAGATAAATACAATGCTCTATAAAATAGGATATGAGTACTGCCCAGCCGATATGATGGCAAAGAACCCAAAATGGTGTATGAGCCTTTCCCATTGGAAAGAACAATTTGCCAAGTGGATAAATACAGCCAATAACGAAGACCTACTTATGTTTTCGATATTTTATGATATATGCTTTACTTTTGGCGAACAGACCTTGGTTGATAAACTAATGGATAGTGTGTTCGACAAGACTAAATACAATGAGCGTTTCTTTGCTCTAATGACACGTTCTACCTTAGAAAACCCATCGCCACTTGGTATTTTTAGGAACTTTATTGTAGAGCAAGATGGCGAACACAAAGACCAATTTGATATTAAATCACGAGCTATAACTACTCTTACTGATATTGGTCGGTTGCTTATCCTATCGCACAAGGTCAAAGGAATTACCAATACGGCCGAACGCTTTGAAAAACTGGCAGAGATAGAGCCTCAAAACAAAAATCTGTATCTATCTTGTGCATCGGCAGCTAAGACACTTTTGAAGTTTCGTATAAAAAATGGACTGGCAAATGATAATAACGGGCGTTACATAGATATTAAACAACTCAAAAAGGAAGATAAAATCAAATCGAAACAATGTTTCAAAGCTATTAGTAATGCACAAGAACTTATCAAAATGAGGTTCAAAGCGTATTATGTATAGAGTTTAGTTTGAATTTTTTATAATAAAATGTTTCATCACCAAGGTAAAAATAGAACACCCAAAGAGAATTTACAAATAGCTGTAGTCCTTTCGTTTGTAGCAGGTATGGTCAATGTGGCAGGTTTTTTGTCTTTTGGCGAACTAACGACCAATGTTACGGGGCATTTTGCACATTTTATTCGTGATTTTTCCGAATATCAATTCTGGAAAGGTGTGGTGTATTTTGTTTATATCGTTAGCTTTCTGATAGGTTCGTTTGTTTCGGGTTGGCTGATAGAGTCTGCTTATCATCACCGGCGTTACTCGATTTATTTGCGTCCGACCTTGTTGGAGTGTTCACTCTTGGTCTTGGTGGTACTTCTTTCGTATAGTAATTGGTTCATTTCTAAGGATATAATGGCGTGTATATTACTTTTTGCAATGGGAGTTCAGAACTCATTCGTAACACGTATATCTCATTCGGTAGTGCGTACTACACACTTAACTGGCTTGATAACCGATTTGGGTATTGAGGTCTCTCAAATGTTATATCTGCGTAGAAATAATTATGCAGCGAATGAGAAAAAAATAAAATCGAACATACGCTTACGATTATTCATTATCCTATTTTTCTTTTTCGGAGGGATTACCAGCGGATATTTATATTTTATTAAAAATTTAAAAATCAATGTCTTACTCATAGCTGTTGCTATCTTATTAGTAGGACTCTTTTATGATAACTTTCGCCTTACATATCTTAAAAGTAAAAGACGATACAAACACAAATGGAAACATACCATACAAAAACAAAGACGTAAAGCTAAAACTCGCATCTATCGTACATTCTCGCACAAAGGGAAGCGTACCTATATCAATATGGAATAATAAAATGTTAAATATAAAGGTTTATTTAGGATAATTCAACCTGATTTTTTATCTTTGCCGAAATTTGATAGATAAATATCTCTTTTTAAAAAATACAAGCAGAAAAACTAACAGATAAACAATAGTACAAAATGGAACATCACGCAAACAAAAACTTCTTCAAGCATAAGGTGTTAGGACACCCATCGGGGCTATTTGTCATGTTCTTTACCGAAATGTGGGAGCGATTCTCATTCTACGGAATGCGAGTGTTACTAATTCAATTTCTAACAGCAAAAGTAATATTCGGTAGTCCGTATTCAGGTTGGGAATGGACAGCCGAACAAGCCGGAGCTCTCTATGGTACATACGTGATGATGTTGTACTTAACCCCTATATTAGGAGGGATTATCGCCGATAAATATATCGGTTCGCGTGCTGCCGTGATTGTCGGAGCTATAATTATGACACTCGGGCATGCTTCTATGGCTTTTGATACACCAACTATGTTCTTTATCGGACTTACTTGTCTTGTGATTGGTACCGGATTCTTTAAACCCAACATGCCTTCTATCTTAGGTGAAATGTATAAGAATTTGCCTGATAAGAAAGATGGGGCTTATACTATATTTTATATGGGCGTCAATTCGGGTGCGTTCTTCGGAATGATGCTCTGCGGATATGTAGCCGAAACACAAGGTTGGCACTGGGGTTTTGGGCTGGCAGGTATCTTTATGTTCTTAGGCACGCTGATGTTTTGGCTTGCCAAACCCCTGATGGGTAACTTAGGTGTTTTAGATAAAACAAAACAACATCATACACATATACCTCAGGAAGAATTGCCACAAGAGCGTAGCCGTAATCCATTTACTATGGTCGATATAGCGCTAATTGTGGTAGTTGCTGTGATAGGTTTCTTGTATGCTTTTAACGACCCACTATCTAAGAATGGTATTATTGACATCTTTCAGTTTTTAGACATGAGCTTTTTGCGAGGTCAATACCTGATGATACTACTGGCACTGCTTCTTTTTATATTCTTGATTGTTAGCCGTATTATGCGATATGGGAAAATAGTTCGTGATAGAATGTTTGGTGTAATTCTTCTGGCATTTTTCCTTATATTCTTTTTTATGAGTTTTGAACAAGGAGCAACCTCATTGGTATTGATAGCTCGTGATAATGTTGACAGAACCTTAGAAGGGAACTCGTTGCTCATTTTCAATATAGTTAATGGACTACTGGTAACAATTCCCCTTCTGATTATTTCATGGGTTTTGATATTGTTAGTCAAATCAACTTGGAAAATGATTTCACTCTCCAATAGTATTCTGTTGCTTTGTTTTGTGTTAATATGGGGTGCCGCCCTATGGATGCTCTATAATGAATTCACCAAAGAAACATCAGAGATAACCGTATCTTGGTTCTCTACACTCAATTCTTTTTTCATTATAGCCTTAGCCTCTACCGTATCCAAATTGTGGGACTCTAAATACAATCCGCCAGCAGCCTTCAAGTATGGTTTTGGTCTTATATTAGTAGCTATTGGTTTTTTAATCTTAGGTATAGGAGCATTGAACGTATCCGAAGGAGTGAAAATATCAATGGTGTTTTTGATTCTTACTTATCTTTTCCATACATTGGGTGAGTTGTTTATTTCGCCAGTGGGGCTGTCGTATGTATCGAAATTAGTTCCTCGCCGTATGCTTGCTTTTATGTTCGGAATGTGGTACTTAGCCATTGCTATCGCACAGAAATTAGCTGCTATTTTGGGTGGTCAAGTACAGAATATAACAGAAAATTACTCACTGAGTCATTTCTTTTTCTTATTTACAGTTATACCGGCATTAGCAGGAATATTGGTAATTTGCCTCAACCCACTGATTAAAAAACTAATGCATGGTGTTAAGTAATATTTATAAAGAAATATTTTTCAATAAAATGTATATATAATTTTAATTTTCTGATAAATATCATTTTTTTATTTTCAAAAAAATGACTATATTTGCCCAATATTTTATTAAAGTATGGAAGTAATCTATATGTTGATTTCAATAAGTAGCTTAGTGGCAGGTGTGTTTTTCTTTTTGTTTATCAAGGCTGTTAAAGGTGGACAATATGAGGATACACATACACCATCTATTAGAATGCTTTTTGAAGACGAACTTGTAGATACTTCTACCGAAGAAAAACAATGTACAGATACTTAAAACTTACTAAATAATCATTTATTGACTTATGGAAATTCAACAATTTTATTACGACAACAAAATTGTAAAAAAATTCCTTTATGCGACGCTCTTTTGGGGAGTGATAGGAATGACAGCAGGGCTGTATTTAGCTTATTTGTTTTTATTTCCAACAATGACAGATGGCATTTCTTGGCTTAGTTTTGGGCGCATACGTCCTTTGCATACCAATGCTGTTATCTTTGCTTTTGTTGGGAATGCGATTTTTGCAGGAAGTTATTACTCCATACAGCGTTTGCTTAAAGCACGTATGTATAGTAATTTCCTGAGCAATTTTAATTTCTGGGGGTGGCAACTTATTATTGTAGCAGCGGCAATAACCCTTCCGTTGGGTATTACAACTTCCAAAGAATATGCCGAATTGGAATGGCCTATTGATATAGCTATTGCTTTGGTTTGGGTTGCTTGGGGAGCTAATATGATAGGGACGCTTGTCAGAAGGAGACAACGGCATATTTATGTGGCAATTTGGTTCTATTTGGCTACGTTTGTAGCGGTTGCATTACTTCATATATTCAATAGTTTTGAGCTTCCTATTAGTCTTACTTCTATGAAGAGTTATTCTGTATATGCGGGAGTTCAAGATGCTTTGGTTCAATGGTGGTATGGGCATAATGCTGTAGCTTTTTTTCTTACTACACCTTTTTTAGGTTTGATGTATTATTTTATACCAAAGGCTGCTAATCGTCCTGTGTACTCATATCGATTGTCAATTATTCACTTTTGGAGTTTGATATTCATTTATATGTGGGCAGGACCACATCACTTATTATATACATCACTTCCTGATTGGGCACAAAACCTTGGGGTAGTATTTTCCGTAATGTTAATTGCACCTTCTTGGGGAGGTATGATTAACGGACTTTTAACACTTCGAGGTGCTTGGGACAAAGTACGTATAGACCCCGTTTTAAAGTTTTTAGTAGTAGCTATAACGGGTTATGGTATGGCTACATTCGAAGGACCAACATTAGCTCTTAAAAATGTAAATGCAATTGCTCACTTCACTGACTGGATTATTGCACACGTACACGTAGGAGCTTTGGCTTGGAACGGATTTCTTACCTTTGGTATGATTTATTATTTAGTTCCTAAGATGTGGAAAACGCAACTTTATTCGGTTAAGTTGGCTAATTTTCATTTTTGGATAGGAACTTTGGGAATCATTCTGTATGCTATACCATTATATATAGCAGGATTTACACAAGCTTCAATGTGGAAACAGTTTGCTCCTGATGGAAGTTTATTGTACGGAAATTTTCTTGAAACAGTCAATGCTATTATTCCTATGTATGTAATGCGTGCAATAGGAGGGACATTATATTTGACAGGAGCTGTCTTTGCTGTATATAATGTAATTCAGACAATTCGTCAAGGACAAAAAGTAGAAGATGAGTTAGCACAAGCACCAGCCTTAGCTCCTATTAGCAAAGGACGATTGGCAGGTGAAACTTGGCATCATTGGTTAGAAAGAAAACCGATTCAAATGACTATTTGGGCGACTATTGCAGTGGCTATTGGAGGAGCAGTTCAGATTATTCCAACTATTTTGGTGAAATCAAATGTTCCAACTATTACAAGTGTGAAACCATATACACCACTTGAATTAGAAGGTAGAGATTTGTACATTCGCGAAGGTTGTGTGGGATGTCATTCACAAATGATTCGTCCTTTCCGTAGTGAAGTAGAACGTTATGGAGAAAATTCAAAAGCTGGGGAATTTGTATATGACCATCCATTTTTATGGGGAAGTAAGCGTACAGGTCCCGATTTACATCGCGAAGGAGGAAAATTTAATGATAATTGGCATTTTAACCATATGGAAGACCCTCGTTCTACCTCACCAGGAAGTATAATGCCAGCTTATCCATGGTTGATTACCAATGAATTAGATGCCAGTGATATTCAAGCTAAAATGGAAACAATGGTTACCTTGGGAGTTCCTTATACAGAAAAAGATATTAAAAATGCACACACATCAATGGAAGTCCAAGCTAAACAAATAGTTGAAAATTTACGTAATGATCCCAAATTTGTTGAGGAATATGAAAATTCTCGTAAAAAAGCAGAAAAGCGAAAAGAAGATTTTATTCCAATGGAAAAACGAGAAATCATAGCTCTTATTGCTTATTTACAACGTTTGGGTACAGATATTAAAACAGATAACTCATCTAAATAATATTTGTTATGATGAAGTTCATTAAAGATCATATGACGACTATTGATGGAGTATCCATATTTCCAATTATTTCGCTTATTATATGTTTTACTTTTTTCGCCTTACTTTTTTGGTGGGTTTTAACTTATAAGAAAAAAGATTTGAACGAAATCAGCAATATACCACTTAACGAAGACGACGATAACAACAACATTTTACAATGAAAAATTTATTAGCTTTAATACGAATCCTTATTATTGTAGGGTTTGCTGCTTTGGCAGCCGAATATTTCTTTTCTACTGAAGAGAATTCTGCTATTGCTACTTATCCAGAGATATCTATATTTTTGGTGTTTTTAACGATTGTTTTAATTGTCATCGAAATGATTTCTTACCGGGTAGAAGAAATCGCTGAAAGTCTTTTGACTGATGAACAAAAAGCACAAATTGCTCAGCAAGAAGAACAAAGTTGGTTTGGCAGACTTTACAAAAAATTACTTGACCAGAAATCTCTTGATAAAGAATCTGAAATAATCCTTGACCATAATTATGACGGAATACAAGAATTAGATAATAATTTACCTCCATGGTGGGTATATTTGTTTTATGCTTGTGTTATTTTTGCTGGAATTTATTTAGTACGTTTCCATTTTTTAGGAGGAGCTAATCAAGAAGAAGAATATCGATTAGAAGTTGTAGCGGCTCAACAAGCAATGGAAGCTTACAAAAAAGCAAATCCGAATATGATTGATATAGAAAATGTTACATTACTTACTGACGCTACTGATTTACAAGCAGGAAAAGATATATATCAAACTAATTGTTTTCTTTGCCATGCTCCTGATGGAGGAGGAGGAATAGGTCCTAATTTGGTAGATGAATATTGGATATTGGGAGGAGGAATTAAAAATGTATTTAAAACCATTACTGAAGGGGGACGTAGTGGAAAAGGTATGGAGGCTTGGAAATCGAAATTAAATGCAAAACAACGCCAACAGGTAGCTAGTTATGTATTATCTTTACAAGGAACTACACCTGTAAGTCCTAAACCAGCACAAGGAGATTTGTGGAGTGAATAGGTAAAAATTCTATAATAAAAAAGAGTTTGTATTATATACAAACTCTTTTTTTATTTTTAAGTTTTGAAATTTAGTGAGAAATTTTTAAGTAGGAAAAAATTGATGTTATTATTTTACCCAAGTAACCATAAGTCGTTTGATAGTAGCCGTATCTGGAATATCATTAAGGGTATATTCTCCTGTATTTGAAGCCATTAGTTCAGATTTATCAAAAACAAAATATAAAGAACTTTCTTTAGGGCTAACAATTACGCTCATTAGTGAAGCCTCTACATCAAATTCTTTATATACTTTTTTAATATCAGCAAAAGTGCTTTTAAGGCAAATTCCTTTTTCAGTAGCAAAACGTTCGTCCATTATTTGAATATCTTGAACTACTTGCGGATTATTTCCTTCGGGAAGACTTGGAGTGATTTCTAAAAGTTGTTTTTTGTCTCCTGATTTTTCAAAAACCATAATACGTTCATCACTTGCGTATCGGAATTCTCCTTCGAAAGCTGTTTTTACAAGAGAATCTTTGGCAAATACAGAATCTAATTTACTAACTAATAATCCTTTTGGGAGTAATCCTACATTATTGTTTGTTATTAAAAACTTTTTGTCCGTTGAATTGCAACTAATGAGTAGTATTGTGGTAAGTGAAAATATTATTTTTTTCATTATCTGATTTTTTATTGAAATTTTGAGCTACAAAGTTAATTAAATATTTCGGATAAAGAATTATTTTCGAAAAAAAGCTACGTTAAATAAATGTTATCCGTAAGATACTAAAAAATAATTACTATAAACTATTGAATATTTTATCTATTTAGATAATTAGCTAAATAGATAAAATATTCAGTTAGAAAAGATTATTTTTTCATTACCTTACTCAATACACCGAATACACCTCGTATAAAAGTAGCACTAGTTACCATTTTCAGAATAGGATTTTGCGCTGTACTTTTACCTGATGAAGTTCTTGTTTTTGAAGTAGATTTCTCGGATTCTTTCTTTTGTTTCTCTTGTGCTTGCTGAGCTTGAATTTGTTTTATTTTGTTGTTCAATATTTCATAGGCACTTTCTCGGTCAATAACATCATTGTATTTTTTAACTAAAAATGATTTCTTTAAAACGTCATCAATTTCTTGTTCAGAAAGAATATCCATTCGGCTCATTGGAGCACGAAGCATAGTAGCTGCAAGTGGTGTAGGGCGACCTTTCTCATCTAAAACAGTAACAAAAGCTTCTCCTGTTCCTAATGAAGTAAGTGTTTCGGCAACATTATAGAAATCTGATAAAGGATAATTTTGCGCTGTGAGTTTTATCGCTTGTCTATCTTTGGCTGTAAATGCTCGCAAAGCATGTTGTATTTTCATTCCTAATTGTGATAATACAGCATCGGGTATATCGGTAGGGTTTTGAGTACAGAAAATAATTCCTACACCTTTGGAGCGAATAAGTTTTACGATATTTTCTATCTGATTTAAGAGTGCTTTGGAAGCTTGATTGAAGATAAGATGCGCCTCATCTATGAAAATGACAAGTTTAGGTTTTTCCATATCGCCCTCTTCGGGAAAAGTATTATAGACTTCTGCCAAGAGACAAAGCATAAATGTAGAGAACATTTTGGGTCTATCCTGAATATCTGTCAGACGTATAATATTGATATATCCACGTCCTTTTTCATCTACACGTAATAAATCATCTGTATCAAAACTTCGTTCTCCAAAAAATAAATCAGCTCCTTGGTTTTCAAGTTCTACAACTTTTCGTAAGATAGCACTTGTTGAACTACTTGATATACGACCATACTCAGATTCAAATTCTTCTTTTCCTTCTTCAGTTGCATATTGAAGAATTTTTTTTAAATCTTTTAAATCAAGAAGTGGATAATTATGATCATCACAATACTTGAATACTACAGCAAGTACTCCTTCTTGTACATCAGATAAATCTAAAATTCGAGAAAGTAATACAGAACCAAATTCTGATATAGTAGCTCGTAATCGTACTCCACTTTGAGCAGAAATAGTCATCAATTCAACAGGAAATGCTTCATTTTGAAAAGGAATATTCATCTTAGCATGTCTTTCAGTAATAAAAGATTTTTCTTCACCTTGAGCAGCAAGTCCACTAAGGTCTCCTTTCAAATCCATAAGTAGTGTAGGAACTCCTTCTTTTGACAAATTTTCTGCTAAACCTTGCAATGTTTTTGTTTTACCTGTACCAGTAGCTCCTGCTATAAGTCCGTGTCTATTTAGTGTTTTTAAAGGAATATTTATAAAAGTATCTTTAAGTACTTCACCATCAAGCATTGCTCCTCCAATAGTTATATACTTTCCTTTATGAGAATAACCTGAGCGAATAGTTTCTTGAAATTTTTCTATATTTGACATTATTATATTGTATTAAATTTTTTATAAATAGATAGTTATAATATATAATAAATAGATAAATTTTCTATTTTTGTATGATTATTTAAGATGATTTATAGCATAATAAATCTATATATAGATATAAATACATGGTATATATCTATATGTGATATAAATAATAAAAACTTTTACCAAAAATATATCTATGGTAAAAGTTTATTATATATTATCGTTTATCTGCTATTCCAAATTCTTTCCATCCAGCTTGAGGAATAGCTAACTTAACTACTTTCTTAGCTTCACTCATTTTAGCTTGAATTTTTTCAATTTTAGAATTGATAGCTTCTGTTTTAAGTTTCAAATCTGATTTTAGTTTTTCTTGTTCATTATTTAACCGAATAGCTTCTGCACTAAGCTGTTCTAATTCAGCAACAAAATCTGATTCTAATCCTCGTTTGGCTACTTCTGCTTGATTATTCTTTAATCCAGAAGTCATTAACTGTGTTTGTGAGATAAGTCCCGCAAAGGTTTTTCTATTTCTTGTCATTGTAAAAAATATTTTATGATTATACAAAATTTAATAATATATACAATAATTAGTTTGTAATTATTTATTTTTAGACTAATATATTTAATATCTATATGTGAAATCAATATTTTTATATTGATATTTATTATCTCAATATTGAGATTTTATACTTTTAAGTTGAGATTTATTATCTCAATGTTGAGATTCTGTATTTTTAGATTGATACTTTAATTATTTATATGAAAATAAATAAATTTCACTTAAAAATAATGAGCTTTTATCTAATTTATTAGTTTTTATACTTAATACTATTATTTTTCTTCGTTAGGAAGAATGCGTTTTATCATTCTTAGTTTATGAGTATACTTCTGAAAATCGATATTATAAATGCCATTATGGTCAAGCGCATCAATACGTACTTTTCCATGAGCATGTATAATATAATTTTTTTGTATAATCATTCCTACATGAGTTATTTGTCCTTCAAAATTATCAAAGAAAACTAAATCACCTGCCTTAGTTTCTTCTATAAAATCAACTGAATGACCGATACCTGATTGTTGATAAGCATCACGTGGAATACTTATTCCGATAAGTTTATAAATCATTTGTACAAGTCCGGAGCAATCAATACCAAAAGGAGATTTTCCTCCCCATTGATAAGGAGCATTTAAGTATTTGTAAGCTATTTCTATCAAATCTTTCCGATTTACTCCCTGTTGTATATCTCCTGTAAATAATTGACCCAAAAAGTGAGAATTACTTGTAGTAGCTCCAATACAAATAGGTTGTAACTGATTTTCATCATCAATACTTTGTACAAAATCTACTAAATCAGAAGCATAACGAGGAGGAGTTTCTTTTATTTCTCTATATGTTTGCTCATCAATAGGCTGTACTTGTTTTTCATCAACCCATCCTTCATATTGATCAAAATCTATTCGTACATAAAGCCAATTATCTTGTTTTCTTATTATGAAACAAACATCTCCATAAAGTATTTGCGTAATTTGCTGACTTTTATGAGAGGCTTCTTCTCGAATAGGAACTACGCTTAAGTTACATAGTGCATACATAGTATTTTTCTAAGAATAAAAGATAAATAATTTGTTTAATAAAGATACTATTTTATTTGTAAAATATATAAAATGAAAATAGTAAGTTTGAAAATTCTCTGCAAATATACAATCTTTTTTATTTAAAAAAGAATATTGGTACTAATTATTTTTAATTTTATAAAAATAATTAGAATTAGTAAGATAGTGATGATAAGATGATTTATATAAACTAAAAAATCTGGATAATTTATCCAGATTTTAAAAACTAAATTGATAAGATAACTAATGTACAACTTGTTAATGATTACAATTACAAGTATTTTTTCCTTTTTTCATATCAAGAACCATACGTCCTTGTATTTTTCCTTCTTCCATTTCTTTAAAAATAGCAGGAGCATCTTCAATAGGTCTTGTTTGAACAATCGGAACTACTTTTCCTTCTGCTCCAAACTGAAAGGCTTCTTCCAAATCTTTTCGAGTACCTACCAAAGACCCAATGACTTCTATACCATTGAGAACAGTTTTAATAATTGGTAAATCCATTGTTTCAGAAGGAAGTCCGACAGCAACAACTTTTCCTGCGCGACGAACCGAATCAATAGCTTGATTAAAAGCAACTTTAGAAACAGCTGTAACCACTGTAGCATGTACTCCCCCGTTAGATAATTCTTTTATCATCTTCGGTACATTATCTACCTTTTTACTATTGATAATAAAATCTGCGCCTACTTCTTTTGCCAAGTTGAGTTTATCATCATTTATATCAACAGCGATTACATGTGCATTGAATACATGTTTAGCATATTGAATAGCCAGATTACCCAATCCTCCACAACCATATATGGCAACCCATTCTCCGGGTTTGAGATTGCCTACTTTTATTGCTTTGTACGTAGTTACACCTGCACATGTGATACTGCTTGCTTGTGCAGGGTCAAGACCTTCTGGAACTTTTACAGCATAATTAGCCGTTACTAAGCAATATTCTGACATACCTCCATCTACAGAATATCCTGCATTTTTAGCTTTTCGACAGAGAGTTTCGCGTCCTGTGGTACAATATTCGCAAGTACCACAGCCTTCAAAAAACCAAGCAATACTCACTCGATCACCTACTTTTAAAGATTTTACATTGGGTGCAACTTCTTTTACAATACCGATACCTTCATGTCCCAATATTCTACCTGGAACTTTACCAAAATCACCATTGGCTACATGTAAATCGGTGTGGCAAACACCACAATATTCTACTTCGACCAAAGCTTCCCCTATTCCTACTTTTGGGATTTCTTTTTCGACAACTTCAACAGGACCAGTTCCTGTTTTGTTTACAATTACGGCTTTCATATTATTTATATTTAAAGTTATATTCATTTGTAAAACAATTCTGTTATAGAATTGTAGATTTATTTAACTCGAATAATCTTTATATTGATATTAAAATAAGTGAAATTTTTTGTAGAATGCAAAACAAATGTACGAAAAAAAACTTGTATGTCCGTTTAGTGTAATAAATGATTTTTTTTGTAATAATTTATCAAAAATATGAAAATATAACTATTTGGTTTTCAGTTATATATTTTTACATTTGACTTATAAAATTTAGCAATTATATTCTTTTATTAGTAATAACGGAGATACATAAAAAAAAATGATATTTTATTACTTTATATCGAAAAAATAAAATAAAAAATTTTTTTAACCAATTATTTATCCTAATCAGCTAATAATAGTAAATTGAAAAGAAGATACGGAATAGAAGGAAAATATAATGTATAAAAAAATCTCGGTTTAATATTTTTAAACCGAGATTAAAATGGTTTGCTAATTAAAAATAGTAAAAATCTTTTATTGTTTTTTTATTTTAGAAACTGAAAGTTACACGACGAGCCATTTGACGAGCATTAGCAGAATTTTTATTTACGCTATTGTCTTCACCTTTTCCTTCAAAATTAAGTCTTGAAGCATCAACTCCTCTATCTACAAGAAGTTGTTTGATAACTTCAGCACGTTTTGCCGATAGCTTTTGATTGTAATTTTCTCCACCAATTTCATCAGCATATCCGATTACATTGACATTAGCTGAAGAATCTTGTCTTAAATAATTAGCTACGAAATCAGCAGCCCACAATGAAGAAGTTTGTGGTTTTGATGAATTGAAGTCGAAATAAACATTGATATACCCTTTTTCGATAAGGTCACGAGCTACATCTTTATTGCTATAAGTGTCTTTGTCTAGATTTCCATACTTATCGTTTAAGTATTTTTCAATTTCATCAGGTACTCTATTACCATTCTCGTCAATCATTTTATCTTCTTTACCACTTAATTTTTGGTCAAGAGTAGCCAAATCACTTTCGGCTTTTGCTAAGCGGTCAGTAAGTTTTTGAAGTCTATCATCAACAAACCAATCAGCATGTACAGAATGTTTACCAAGAGCAATTTGAAGACCTGCTGTGGCTGTAAAGTTGATACCTTGTATTCCTCTTCGATTCGTTGTAGAATATGTATCAAATGTATTTTCTTGGCGTGCATTGAAATAAATAGACCCATCAATAAGTAGAGCTATACGATTGCTCAAACGAACTTCAGGGGTTAAACCTGCTACGAAGAAAGCAATACCATCACCTTTAGATAAGTTATCTCCATTTAGTTGTCCATAACCAAAACCTGCGTGAGTCAATAACCCGATATCTCTTGTCCAATCTTCAAAAGATAAAACACGAGCAAGGTTAGCAACTCCTTGTAAATTCACATTCCAAAGGTTTGATTTGAATTTTTGTGAATTATCTCCATTTTCATAACTATCGTATCCTCCTGCCAATCGAATACCAAATTTGTTATTAGCCATATAACGAACCCCACCATTCACAGTCCAGAGGTTAGGTGTAGAGGTAAAGTATCCAGAAGAAAATTCTATAATAGGTTTATTAACTCCTCCATTTACATCAATAGACCATTTGTTATACGCTTGTTCTTGTGCCTGTGTTGTGAAAGCAATTACTAATGTAGCTAAGGCTAAAAATTGTTTTTTCATAAAATGTAATTTAAATAAAACGTTGTTTTAAAAATTTTTAATATTGGATAAATTTCAAAAATGTTAAATGAAATTCGGGACAAAAATAAATTCTTTTTTTGAAAAAACAAAGAAAAATAATATTTTTTTTATTTTTTTGTAATAATGTAACTTAATCAAATGGTAGTCAAAGCATTGTACGTAGTATAACTCAATTTTTATTTTTTTGATAGTCAAATAGATAGGGTACTCAATTAGCAAAATTGATTTTTAATAAAAAATATTTCTTTAAAAACGTTCTGCTTCATTCAAATCACTTTGATGTGATATTTTTTCTTTTTGTTTTCCTATTTTATAAGTCAGATAGCATTTAACTTGTCGTGATTCTCCATAGCCCCAAATATAATTATCTAAATTAGGCAAATGACTTTCAGAGTCCCAACGTTGCGTATGAAAAATATCGGTAAATGAAAGGGCAACGTTAAGTTGATTGTCCCAAAAAGAGCGTTGCAGACCAATGTCGATAAATCCGCTGGGCTTAGTTACTTCATTGGCATTAATAATTTGATTGGAGTAATAGTTCGTATTTACTTCGCCAGTGATATGCCAAGGGAGTTTGAATTGATGTTGAGAGTTGCAAGTAAATGTCCATTTTCGTGGGCTAAACGAAGCATAATCGGGTATTGAAAACACATTGTGCATATAGAAAATAGACGAATTTAAATGCATTTTGTACCACGAAGTCCATTGAATTTCTTGCAGAATGGAAGCTGAAAAATGATTTTGATGTCCGATGTTTCGAGGAATCATAATCACACGTTGATTTTGGTGTTTCTCGGTAATTTGTCCGCTGTAATTATCTGTAAAGGTATAAGATAAAATAGCGGTTGTTTTATCCCAAGTGGCGGAAGTAGTGAGTTTTTGTATTTTTTGAGGTTCTAAAAAAGGATTGCCTACCCAATCCGATAGCCCGTCGAGCGACTGAATGAAAGGGCTCAAATCTTGATATGCGGGGCGTGCAATTCGTTTGCTGTAACTCAATGCGTAGCTATTTTTTTCATTTTGCTGATACGTAAGGTTCAGGAAAGGAAAAAAGTTTGGATACTGACGCTTGTTTTCTTGATAGCTTTGAAGGCTTCCTTGTCGAGGGAATAATTTTCCGATAGCAAAAGTGTATTCGCTTCGTATTCCGATTTCGGCTGAAAGTTTTTCGCTAAGTTGGTAAGCACTTTGCAAATAAGCAGCTAATAGGCGTTCTTGATAATCGAAAGTATTAGAACGGTTTACATTCAGCAGATTTCCTGACGAAAGCACAGTAAGATAATCGGAGCGATTATGTGTTTTTACTTGAGAAAATTTGATTCCTGACGACCATTTTCCTTGCCATAAAGGGAACTTCTGATGGAATGCGGCAGCAAAAATATGAACTTTTCGGTCGCTGTCAGCTAAAAAAGTATCATCTGCTATTTTGTCTGTGTTTATTTCTTTGTGCCAATTGGGCTGAAGAATAACGGAGACGCCATCGAAGAAAATGTAGTCTATATCCACATTATATTTTTCTTCGTCGGAAATGCGATACTCATAAAAAGTGTTTACTCCGTATCGATTTGCTTTTTGCTTGGTGTAATTGCTTTGTCCGTAAAGGGTCTTTTGATATGTGAAGTGCTTGTCGTAGATGTCGTTTTGAGTGTCGATATTTCCTTTTCCAAAGAGCGTGTTAGCGGTTAAGTTCACGCCGATAGTGTTTTTATCGTTTAAGAAAATATCTGTGCCTAAATTAGCTGAAATGGACTTGCGTCGGTCGGTATCTGCAGAGGAGCTTATGTACCAGTTATCGTCCAATCGCCTGTCAGAGCCGTAGTTGTAATCAATATTCCCAAACTGATGATTGTATCCGAAGTTTATGTTTCGTTTCTTGGTGTTGTGTTGCAAGGAAATATCGGTGTTGTTTCGAGTGTGTTTCCAGTAGGAAATTCCGCTACCAACAGAAAGGAATGTACCTTCGATATGGGTTTTGGATAGAACAATGTTAATGATTCCTGAGCTACCTTCGGCATCGTATTGAGCTGATGGATTTAGCAGAATTTCAATGTTTTTGATTTGTGAAGCCGAAATAGATTTGAGGAAACTTGCCAAGTCTTCGGCTTGCATATAAGTCGATTTCCCGTTGATGAAAACAACCGTTCCTTTCTTTCCCATAATAGAAATGGTATTTGTGTTATCGACTAAAACGCCAGGTGTTTTTTTCAAGGCATCGAAAGCATTGCTTCCTAAGGTGACGACACTTTCTTTGGGCGAAAAAATAATTTTTCCGTTTTCTAACCGAACTACGGGCTTTTTGCTGCTTGCTGTTACAACCACATCGCTAAGTTCGATGATTGAGGCTTTTAGTACAATATTTCCCAGTTGAATGTTTTGTTGTAGGAAAAATGCTTGTCCTTGATACGATTCATATCCTGAAGCGAAAATAACGATTTGCATTTCACTGTTTTTTGCCGATAGGGAGAAATAGCCATTAGCATCAGTAGTAGTTTGTGCGATAGCCTTTTGCGACTGATTGTCCATTAACGAGACCACTGCATAGGGAATACTTTCAGTATTTTCTTCAATTACACGCCCCGAAATAGTGTACAAACTTTGTGCAGAAAGCGTCGAGAAAACAAGTGCGAGGTAGAAAAATATTATTTTTTTCATTGTGAAGTATGGTTTTGAAAATGGTAATTATTTATTATGCAAAAATAAAAAAATAAAAAAATAAAAAAATAAAAAAATATGTTGCTTATAAGCTTATATAGATTGAGTTTAAATAGTAATTTAGTTTATTTTGTTATTGCTTGAATGAAATTGGAAATTAAACGGATTTAAGTTTTTTATCATTTGTGAGATTATTCTTTGAGTATAGTGCTGTCAAGTTGAACAAAATTGCGAAATTGAGTATGTACATCGAAGTCCTTTTTTAATATTATTTCTCAATTTTGCTCAAAATGATAGGGAATTTTACTTTATTTAAAATAACAACTTTTGTTTTTAATGAAAAAGTTTAAACAAAATTATTAAAATTATTGAGAAATAAGTTACATTGAATAATATTTTTGTACAGAAAGTACTTGAAATGATTAAAAATTGTTATTTTTGCCCCAAATAAATCAGTTATGTTAAAGCAACAATTACAGCTAAAATTAGCTCAGAAATTATCACCTCAACAAATTCAGTTGATGAAATTGGTTCAGTTACCAACATTGGCTTTTGAGCAACGAGTTAAGCAAGAATTGGAAGAGAATCCTGCGCTTGAAAGTGGAGTAGAGGAGTCATCATACGAAGAAGATGTGTTTGCAGACGAATTTGATAATTCGCAAGAAGATTACGAAGATAGAGAAATAATAGAAGCAAGTGATATCAATGTAGATGAATATTTGAGTGATGATGAAATACCAGAATATCGCTTGCATACTAACAATTATAGTGATGATGATGCGGATTATGATATCCCTTACAAAGCAGAAGTTTCGTTTCATCAATCGCTTTTGAACCAATTGAACACATTTCGATTAACTGATTTGCAACGAGATATTGCCGAATTTTTGGTAGGAAGTATCAATGATAATGGATATATACGAAGAGAATTGACAGATATTACTGATGATTTGGCTTTTACACAAAACATTTATACCGATGTTGAAACGGTAGAAAAAGTGCTTCGGTCTGTTATTTTTCAACTTGACCCAGCAGGAGTGGGTGCTCGCAATTTACAGGAATGTCTTTTGATACAACTTGAAAGGAAAAATCATACTCTAAGTGTGTTAACCGCTATTGATATTCTGAAAAATAATTTTGATTTGTTCAGTAAGAAACATTATGAAAAGCTGACACAAAAATATTCAATTTCGGAAGAAAATCTTAAGAAAGTAATTGCCGAAATAGAACGTTTAAATCCTAAACCAGGATATTCGGAAGAGATGCGTACAGAGCAAATAATTCCTGATTTTACAATTCGTGAAAATGAAGGTGAATTGGAACTTTTGCTCAATGGTCGAAATGCTCCTGAGCTACACGTATCAAAAGATTATATTGATTTGCTTGAAACTTACAAAGATTCTAAAAATAAATCGGGACAAAAAGAAGCCGTTTTATTCATCAAACAAAAATTAGATGCTGCTCGATGGTTTATTGATGCTGTAAAACAACGCCAACACACGCTTTATATAACGATGAATGCCATTATGATACGGCAGAAAGAATATTTTTTGACGGGAGATGAAACTAAACTTAAACCTTTGATACTTAAAGATATAGCAGAAATGGTTGATATGGATGTATCAACTATTTCGAGAGTGGCAAGTAGTAAGTATGTTAATACTCCATATGGAACAAAACTTATTAAAGAATTTTTCTCAGAAGGAATAAAGAATGAAGTAGGAGAAGATATTTCAACCCATGAGGTAAAAGACTTTCTACAAACAATTATTGATGGCGAAGATAAAAAGAAACCATATCCTGATGATCAACTTACATTGATTATGAAAGAAAAAGGTTATCCAATAGCTCGAAGAACTGTGGCAAAATATCGTGAACAACTCGGAATACCCGTAGCAAGATTACGGAAGGAATTAGATTGAAAACGAATTATAAACCTCGTTCTTTTTGGATTTGTTCATAAGCCTGTTGTACTTTTTTGAATTTTTCTTCGGCACCTTTCTTTATGGCGTCATCTTGGGTTACTACGCGGTCTGGGTGATATTTTTTAGCCATTTCACGATAGGCTTTTTTCACTTCGGCATCGGAAGCATCGGGGTTTATTTCGAGAATTTTGTAAGCATTATTTTGAGTTTGGATGAACATCGCTTTGATGCTCTCAAAATCTTGTGATGAAATACGAAGATTTCGTGCAATACGTAAGATTTGATTATACTCGGCGTCGCTTATATGTCCATCAATTTGGGCAATTTCAAACAAAAAATGAATAATCTGTAAGCGAGTAGCATACTGAGTACGTATATATATATGTGCGCAAATCTGTTCAATGGAAATATTTTGGTGTTTTATCAAGTTATTGAATGAGTAAAATACTTCATTGGCACGTTCACGTCCATACATAGCTACAAATTTGCTACGAACATAATCCAATTCTTGTTGAGTAGTACGTCCGTCTGCTTTGATAACAAAAGCACAAAGAGAGAGTAAGTTCAGCTCAAAATCGGCAGAAAAATAATTTGCCCTGTGAGTATTAAAAATTGTTGATTTTTTTGAAGAATGATTTTTATTTGTTCCTATATTTTCAAGGACAGAACCTATTATCCAACCGAATAATCCTCCCCAAAAACTTCTTGTAAGTACATAACTTAATAAAGCTATAATCCATTTCATTTGGAAAATTTTTGGCAAAGATACTCTTTTTTTGTGAAATGAAATAAAAGGAGTAGAAATTCGGGAAAAAATTGTATTTTTGGTTTTTTAAAATTTATTATCAATGATAATCAAAGAAATACAAGGAAAGAAACCTATTATAAGGAGAAAAAACGTATGTAGCTGAAAATGCGACAATTGTAGGAGATGTTGTGTTGGGAAAAGCATGCAGTGTTTGGTACAATGCTGTTATTTCGTGGCGATGTGAATAGTATTCGCATTGGTGATAATGTGAATATTCAAGATGGGGCTATTATTCACGCGACGTTTAATAAATACGCTGTTTCAATAGGGAATAATGTTTCTATTGGGCACCGAGCTATTGTCCATGGTTGTACGATAGAAGATAATGTTTTTGATAGGAATGGGAAGTATCGTAATGGACGATTGTGTAGTGGAAAGTAATAGTATTATAGCGGTAGGAGCTGTTGTAATAGAGCATACGCGAATAGCCTCGGGGAGTATTTATGCAGGAGTTCCTGCACGCAAAGTAAAGGAACTTTCTGCCCAGCAAATAGAACAAATATCTAAGTTAGCACAACATTATATAACTTATGCCAATTGGGCAGAAGAAGCTCCTGAGAGTTTCTTATAAAGATTGTTAATCAATATCAATTTTTATCAACGAATAAAAATGTAGCAATATCTTTGCCTTTGTGCCAAGAAGAAACGATAGTATCTTTAAGAATTATTTTGACATAATCAGTTTTTATTTTAGGAAAAGATATATCAATAAAAAATGTATTTTGTATAGGAAAGTTCTCTTTGACAGATTCTAATTTTGTATTCTTGCAAATTATCTCCAATGAGCTAAATATTCCTTACAATCTAAGTTGGTTTTGAAGTGCTCTGCAAACTCTAAGAGATTTTGACCTTTAAAAATTTTCATAACAACTTGATTTTACATACTGCAAAGATGTGAATTTATATGATGAACTCAAAAATTTTTTATAAATCTTTCATACAGTGAACACATCTACCTGTGGCATCGCCTCCATTAGTAAATTTAGTATTTATTGTGGAATAATCAATTCGCATAGCCCTGTTGGGTAAAGCCGTGTACTTTTGCAAACAACAAAAAATATTTCTGAAATAGCCTTTGAAATAGGTTTTACTTCACAAAGGTATTTCAGTACTACGGTATTTAAATAAATTGTAGGAAAAACACCAAATGAATATCGGACAGAAAATGAAAAAAGAAGTTAATTGTAAAACAAAAATCAGTTTTTTTTGAAAATAAAAAAAATTACCCAAAAATTCATTTCTGGCAAAGTTTTTGCTACTCAAATCATTCGTTTAGAAAATATTTTGTAAAACTAATTTTAGATGCATAATTTTATCAATTATCTCTGTATTTTTTATGTGGTGATGATGTTGCTTGGAGCAATAGCCATTCGTAAAGCGCTTGTACGGCGTCGATATGTGTATATTTATTACCTTATTTCTGCTATTCTTTTAGGTTATTTTCTTTGGGTATGGAATAGCTCTTTTGAAGGTATCTGGGATAATCATAGGCAGTATTCGTTTGGATTTTTACTTTCGTGGTTGTTTTTTACAACAATTTTGACTTTGTTTGTTGTAGGTGAAGATGGTATTCGCTTGTTATCAGTGCCTTTTCGTTTGAAAAAAACTCCAAAAATTCCTTCTCGAAGACGATTTGTAAGTCTGTTAGGTTTAGGAATCGCTTCAATTCCTTTTGCAGGAATGTTACACGGCATTTTCAGAGGTAGATACAATTATCGCGTTATAAAACATACGCTTTTTTTTGATGATTTACCCCAAGCCTTTGACGGATATAAAATAACTCATATTTCTGATATTCATTCCGGAAGTTTTGATAACAAACAAAAAGTTCTATACGGAATAGACCTTATCAATGAACAACAAAGTGATGTGATTTTTTTTACGGGTGATTTGGTTAATAACAAAGCACAAGAAATGGATAATTGGCTTGACGTTTTTGATAAATTAAAAGCAAAAGATGGTGTTTTTTCGGTGCTTGGCAATCACGATTATGGCGATTATGTACAATGGCGCTCTTCCGAAGAAAAAGAAGCAAACTTGCAACAAATCAAAAAAATACATAAACAATTAGGATACAATTTATTACTAAATGAATCCACTTTTATAGAAAAAGAAAATCAACGCATTGCTATCATTGGTGTAGAGAATTGGGGAGAAGGGTTTGTTAAAAAAGGAGATTTACAAAAAGCCTTAAAAGAAACAGAACCGACTGATTTTAAACTACTTTTGAGCCACGACCCTACACACTGGCAATACCAAGTTATTGAGAATCCAGTACCTATACACTTGACATTGAGCGGACACACCCACGGAATGCAATTTGGTATCGAAATTCCGAATTGGATAAAATGGAGTCCCGTACAATGGCGTTACAAGTATTGGGGTGGTATTTATATTGAAAATAATCGATATATCAATGTAAATCGAGGGTTTGGATATTTAGCTTTCCCTGGTCGGGTAGGAATGCCGCCTGAAATAACTGTTATAGAATTACGAAAAAAAGTTGCGTAGTAAAAAACTTTTTTATATTTTTGCAAAAGAAAATAAAAATAAAGAGTATTATGCCTGTTTTTGGAGAAATAATCAATACAAAGATACCTGTTCTTATTACATTTTGTGCTGATTGGCATTATTTATCTGAACAAATAAATGTAATTTTGCGCGAGGTTTCTATCGTAATGGGTGATGATGCTAAAATTATCAAGATGGATGTTGATAAGAATAGAGAGCTTACTAAGGCATTTCAAATCAATGGATTACCTACTTTTATTCTGTACTATCTTGGCGATGTTGTTTGGCGTGAAGAGGGGGTTGATTCGGCAGATATTCTGATTGAAAAAATCCAAAAATATACAAAAAAAGAATAATCAATATTCTGAAAATAGTAACTAGGTATGAAAAAAATATTATTGCTGATATTGATACTATGTTTATCAAGTATAACTTGGGGTTTATTTTCAAATAAGAAACAAAAAAAGATGGACAAGTCAGCAGAGGTTTTATACGATAGTTATATAAAAGAAGCTACTTCTTATTGTCAGAAGAAAAAACTTTGTACAGATTTTTTTATTTTGATAGATTATTCAATACATTCAGGGAAAGAAAGACTTTTTATTTACAATTTCAATACGGAAAAATTTGTAAATAGTTACTTGGTAAGTCATGGTTGTGGTACATCGCCCACAGCAGAAGATTTTTCGCGAGAAAAACCTGTTTTTAGTAATGAACCTAATAGTCATTGCTCTTCATTGGGAAAATATTTGTTATCCAAGCAAAAAGTCAAAAGTACAAATTTTGGGGAGAAATATCTTCTTTATGGGCAAGATTCTACTAATAACAATGCTTTAAGGCGAGATATTGTACTTCATCCTTGGAGTATTATCCCTGATAAAGCTCCTTATCCTAAGGGAATACCTGAGAGTTGGGGGTGTCCTGCAGTTTCTTTGTCAGTATTCCAATTGCTTGATAAGCAAATACAAACTACCGATAAGAATGTATTACTTTGGGCTATTTACTTCAAATAATTGAAAAATATTACATAAAAATATAAGTAGTATACCTGTTTTTAGAGAAATAATCAATGTAAGAAATCCTGTTTTAATTATATTTTATGTAGATTGGTATCAAAAGTATTGGTTCAGATGAACACTATTTTCTGCGAGGCTTCTATTATAGGGTGATGATACTAAGATTGTCAAAATAGATGTAGATGAAAATAGAGAACTTACTAAAGCGTTTCGAATCAATGGATTGCCTATATGTATATTGTATTGCAAATACCAATAATTTTGTTAGAGAAATATAGAAGTATGCTTTATAAGTTATAATATGACTTAATTTTTTTGCGAAAAGACCTTTTTTACGAAGGTCTTTTTTCGTTTGTAATGGAATTTTATTTGTTAATTCTTTGAAAAAAAATTGTTGTTTATCAAATAATATACTACTTTTGGGCATTTAAAACCTATTTAATATGAAATTCAGACACATAGTACCGATTTTTTGCTTGGGAGTAGCAACAACTGCTTTTTCACAAGCTACAATGGAATACACACATTCGCAGGTTGCTTTTCAGAAAGCTTTATCGCTTTACAATCGTAAGCAATATAGGCCTGCACAGCACTTCTTTGAACAAGAAATGCAACAAACCACCGATGCCAATACCAAGGCAAATTGTAGCTATTTTGTAGCCTCATCAGCTATTCGTTTGGGGCAAAGTGGTGCTGATGCACTTATGGAGCAATTCTTGGCAGAATATCCTTCTTCGCCCTATGCAGGCAATGCGAGCCTTGATGTAGCGGACTATTATTTCACACAGGGGAACTACAAACAATCGGAAGAGTGGTATAATAAAGTTGATGCTCGCTTGGTAAGTCCCACCGAGAGAGATAAGTATAATTTCCAGAAGGGATACGCACTTTTCTCGCAAGGGAAAAAAGCGGAGGCGAAAAAGTATTTTACCTCAGTGAAAAACTCTAAAGAATATGGTCCAAAAGCAGCTTATTATTTGGGATATATGGCGTATGATGCTGATGATTATGCCCAAGCAAGCCAATATTTTGAACAAGTACAAGATGATAAAGACTTGAACAAAAACTTATCATACTATCAAGCCGATATGAGTTTCAAACAAGGTAATTTTGAAAAAGCACTTAAAGAAGGATTGGTACAACTAAAAAAGAGCAATAGTGCAAAAGAAAAATCGGAGATAAACAAAATTGTAGGAGAGAGTTACTTTAACCTCAATCAATATGCCGAAGCCATACCTTATCTGAAAGCCTATCAAGGTAAGCAAGGCAAATATAGCAATACGGATTATTATTATTTAGGATATGCATATTATAAACAAAATGATTATCAGAATGCTATAAATAACTTCAACAAAATTATTGATGGGAAGAATGCCGTAGCACAAAATGCGTATTATCACTTGGCAGAGTGTTACTTGAAAACCAATCAGAAGCAACAGGCACTTAATGCGTTTCGCAATGCTTCGCAGATGGAGTTCAGCAAAGAAATAAAAAAAGATGCGATGCTCAATTATGCTCGATTGAGTTATGATATTGGTAACCCGTATGAGAGTGTACCAAGTGTGATACAAGCCTATATGCAAGCTTATCCCGACTCAAATACTACCGAAATGAAAGACCTTTTGGTCGATTCGTATGTAACTTCGGGAGATTATAAATCGGCAATGGATTTGTTGGAGAAATCATCGGCTACTGCCGACAAGAAAGTCTATCAGCAGGTAGCTTTCTATCGTGGGTTAGAGTTGTACAATGAAGCACAATATACAGAAGCTCTTACCTACTTCAAAAAAGCACAAGGTACTTCTGATGAAAAAATCAATGCACGGGCAATATATTGGGGAGCTGAATCTAATTATTTGCTACACAATTATGCACAGGCAGAGAGCGATTATAAAAAGTTTTTATCACTAAATCAAACGGCATTGTCTGAATACAAACAAGCTACTTACGGCTTGGCTTATACGTATTTCAATCAAAAGAAATATGACTTAGCAACAGATGCTTTCAAGAAATATTTAGATGCAAAACCTACCGACAAAAACCGTATAGCCGATGCTTATATGCGATTAGGAGATAGCCACTTTGTACTTGGTAAATATTGGCCAGCGATGGAAGCCTATAACAAAGTGATTACAACGCACGCTACAGATACTGATTATGCTACTTTTCAAAAAGCAATTAGCTATGGATTTGTTGATAGAGTACCCAAAAAGATTGAAGAATTAGAAAAATTTGTTAGAAATTATCCCAAATCGGCACTTCGTGAAGATGCACTATTTGAATTAGGGAATACGTACTTAGCACAAGGCAATACACAAAAAGCGGTTCAGGCGTACAAACGAATTCAAAATGAGTATAAAAATAGTAGTTTTGTACCCCGAGCTATGCTCCGTGAGGCATTGGTATATTACAATCAGGGAGATAATCAGAAGGCACTAACTATTTTCAAACAAATTACAGCACAATATCCTAATACAAGCGAGGCGGTACAAGCAGTTAATACTGCCAAAGCGGTGTATGTTGATATGGGCAAAGTCAATGAATATGCACAATGGGCAAAAGGATTGGGGTATGTAGAGGTTAGTAATTCCGAATTAGACAATGCTTCGTTTGAAGCAGCTGAACGCCACTATTTGCAACAGAAAAACAAAGAAGCTATTTCAAGTTTGGAGAAATATCTCAAAGATTTTCCACAAGGACTTAATACAACACAAGCACAATTCTATTTGGCACAACTTTATTTTTCGGAAGGAAATAAAAACAAAGCCACTTCGTATTACGAAAAAGTAGTTAGCACTGGGCGTAATGAATATACAGAGCAGGCACTTACACGCCTTAGCCAGATGTATTTAGAAAAATCAGAAACCAAAAAAGCCGAACCGCTACTCAAAGAATTGGAAACTATCTCGACCATCGCGCAAAATATCGTATATGCACAATCGAACCTGATGAAAATTTCTTACGAAAATAAAGATTATCAGCAAACGATAAACTATGCACAGAAGGTTTTAGCTGAAAAAAGTGTAGATAATCGTATCAAAAATGATGCTCATACCATGATTGCTCGTGCGTATATAGCAACAGGCGATGAAGCCAATGCCGAGAAATACTATACCGAAGTACGCAAAACAGCCTCCGGATCACTTATGGCAGAGGCTATCTACTACGATGCTTACTTCAAAAATAAAGCAGGTCAGTATAAAAAATCGAATGAAATTATCCAAAAATTAGCCAAAGAATACGGCGGATATAAAGAATTTTCTGCAAAAGGACTCGTACTAATGGCTAAGAACTTCAATGGACTGAAAGATAACTATCAAGCTACTTATATTCTAAATAGTGTTATCGAAAACTTTGGTGACTATCCAGAAGTTATCAAAGAAGCCAAAGAGACACTTGCTAAGATAAAAGCAGAGTAGAACGGGTTGTTTTTCATTTTTATAGTATCAATTTTTTTTAAAAAAAAGAAAAATACCTTTTAGGTCGGGCAAAATAGCATAGTTAAGTAGGTAAAAAGTGTTGTTTCGGGGTCGGAACAGTATAGGTGAGAGGGTAAAAAGTGTTGTTTCGGGGTCGGAACAGTATAGGTGAGAGGGTAAAAAGCCCTGTTTCGGGGTCGGAACAGCATAGTCAAGAGGGTAAAAAGTGCTGTTTCGGGGTCGGAACAATATAGTCAAGAGAGTAAAAAACCTTGTTCCGACCTCGGAACAACAAGAAATAGAATATTAATTTAAAAAAATTATAGTAAAATGATACAAGTTTTTGATTTAAAAGAAATACGTTTAATGGAATTTTTCCAAGTGATGCAAAATGTAAAATCGTTTTTAGAACAACACGATATGTCCAATTTGGGACTAACCGAAGCCAAAATAACATTTGACCAAAAGCTATTGGCTTTGGAACAAACCATCAAGCCGCTTCAAAAGAGTCCGCACACGCAGTCAATACAAGATTTAGATGCTAAGCGCGACGCTCTTTTGGTAGGATTTTTGGCGCATTGTCGTGCATTTACAACTTTTCCGGAACAAGAAAAATCTAAAGCTGCACAAAAACTATTGGCAACTATTGAAAAATATGGGAAAAACATACACAACAAACCCCTGCAAGAAGAAACGGCTATTATTTATAATCTGCTGAAAGATTTTGAAGAAACCTCGCATCAGCAGGCTATAACCGCTATCGGTGCTGAAAAATGGATACAAGACCTAACCAAAGTCAATCAAGAGTTTGCCCAGCTACACAATACACGTACTCAAGAACAGGGTGAAATTGTAGTGGGGGCGACCAAACAGGCTCGTAAAGAACTCAACGAAGCTTTCAAGCATGTGGTCAAGAGCATCAACGCATTGGCATACATCAACGGAAAAGATAAGTATCAATCGTTAGCCAATTCGCTCAATGAAGAAATCAAACGAGCCAAAGCACACTAAGCGATAAACACGATTTTAAGCTATGCCAATTGCAAAATAGATACTTATAAAAGTGTTTTTCTATTGGATAGATGTATAATTTAAAGAATTTTTCAATAAAAATAATTGATTATGTTGTATAGAATACAAAGAAAAAAAGCAGTAAGTATGCTCATTTTTGCAGCGACTTGGCTCTGGGTAACCGCATCTTACGCACAAGACGAAAAGTTAGGAACTAAGGTCATAGACATCGTAAAGCCCTACACACCAACTGTTGCCGATGCTATTAAGCAACGCGAAACAACACCCGCCAAAGACTCGGTAACTGTGCCTAAGAAAAAAATCAACTACACTATTTATTCAGTGCCAGTAGCCTCAACTTTTGTTCCAGACAAGGGGAGAGTCTCGCAAGTACCCACTACCAAAGGTAAGAAAGAAAACTATTACGACTCGTATGTAGCACTCGGTTTTGGAAGTTATACGACCTTCTTGGGCGATGCCTATATTGCGCTGCCCATTAACAAAGAGTCTGACTTTTCAATAGATGCGCAACATCACTCCTCACAAAACAATGTGAAAGGAATAGACACCGATAGCAACTTTTCTAATACCGATGTACAAGGAGCGTATCGATATGCCGACCGCGATTATTCTTTCGGGGCTTCGGTCAATGTTGGGCATCGCCTAATGCATTGGTATGGTATCGAAGAGGCAAGTTATTTGCCTGTACCCAATGGGATAAGCCTTCGGCAGAATTATTTAGATGGCGGACTTAAAGCCTATTTCGGAGTGAATAATTCGGTATTTCGCCGTGCCGATATTCTGTTACAAGGTATCAAAGATGATTATGATAGCACAGAGTTTCAGGTGCAGTTCCTCCCGTCTTTGGCAATACCTTTCGGTGATGAACATCTGTTGGGTATTGATTTTGATGTGAATTATCTTAACGGAAACTTCAATAGAGGGTTTGCTACTACCGACAAAATAACATACCAATGGACATTGCTCGGTATCCGTCCGGCGTATCATTTTACCATAGATGATTTCTCTGCCAAAGTAGGGGCGGGTGTTTATTATGCTTCGGGTAAAGAAGAATCGCAAAACAAACTCAAAGTATTTCCCGATGTAGAGGTAGCCTATAATGCCTTTGGCGAAAACTTTATTATCTATGCCGGAATAGGAGGAAACCTCGAACAAATTACCTATCGAGGGCAAAGTAGAGTCAATCCGTTCGTATCGCCTACATTAAACATTAAGCCGATGCACACAACCTATGATGTTTTTGGAGGAATAAAAGGAAAACTTGTCGGAACACTCTCTTACGATGTCAAAGCTCACTACGGACATATTAAGAATTTGCCTATGTTCCAAGCCAATCCCAAAGTAGCAGTTTTGGATAAACCTTATCACTACGACAATACCTATGCTATTATATATGATGATGCGATGGTGTATGGATTGTCTGCCGATGTAAAAGGTGCTATTGCTGATGTTTTTACACTGGGAGTTTCGTTCAAAATGGATAGTTTCGTTCCAGAAATACAGAAAGAAGCATGGAATATACCGCTGTTTCAATCGACCATCTTAACCGATTTTCAGGTATTGCCTAATTGGTACTTGGGAGCTGACTTGTTTTATGTAGGAGATCGAAAGGATATTAAGCATAACATAACGGGAGCTAATCAAGAAATAGTTACCTTAGATGGCTATTTTGATGTGAATCTTCATACAGATTATACAATTGCTAAGCAGTGGACTATTTTTGTCAATGCAAATAACTTAACAGCTAAGAATTATCTTCGTTGGACAAACTATCCTGTACAAGGTTTACAAATACTTGGAGGAGTAAAATATCAGTTCTAAGCCTCCAAAAAAGAAAAATATAACAAAAAGTAAAAGGCTATCCTCGCAAGTGGATAGCCTTTTGAAAAATAAGTAAAAGTGAAAATTAAACAATTTTAACCCGCCACCCGAAAGGGTCTTCTGTTTTATTGTACTGAATGTTCAGTATGGCAGTTTTTATTTGTTCTGCGTATGTTTGTACAGGGCGTTCGAACGTATATTCTTTACCTTTGTAACCGAACGCCGAAACCGGACTAATAACTGCTGCTGTTCCGCAACCGAAAATCTCTTTGAGTGTTTTGTTTTCAGCAGCTTGTACCAGTTCGTGTACCGTAATGGAGCGTACCTCTACCTTTATACCCATTTTTTCAGCCATTGCGATGACACTTTTGCGGGTAACTCCGTCTAATATTCGGTCATTAACAGGTGAAGTAACTAAGGTATCACCAATGCGAAACATAACGTTCATTGTACCACATTCTTCTAATTTTTCGTGCGTGGTATCATCTGTCCAAATAACTTGCTGATATCCTTCTTTTTGTGCCAAAGCTGTTGGGTAAAATTGCCCTGCATAGTTCCCTGCTGCTTTTGCTGCGCCGAAACCACCATTGGCAGCACGACTATAATGGTCTGCAATCAGTACTTTTACATCACCCGAATAGTACGATTGTACAGGCGAGGTAATGATAACAAACTTGTATTCTTTGGAAGGAGAGGCAATTACTCCCGCAGTAGTACCAATTACAAAAGGACGTAAGTACAACGCATTACCGAACCCTGGCTTTATCCAATCTCTGTCCAATTTTAGGAGTTCTTTCAGTCCTTCATCGAACCATTCTTCTGGGAATTCAGGCATCGCTAAGCGCTTGCACGACTTGTTAATACGGGCATAATTTTCCGTTGGACGGAATAAGAAAATATCGCCATTGTCATCTTTGTAGGCTTTCATTCCTTCAAACACCGCTTGCCCATAGTGGAAAACACTTGTTGAAGGGTCGAGCAAGAAAGGAGCATAAGGAACAATTTTCGGAGCGTGCCATGTACCATCTTTGTAATCACAAATATACATATGGTCGGCAAAAGTTTGTCCAAAAAAAAGGTTAGAAAAATCAACTTGGTCTATACGACTTTGTTTTGTTTTTTCTATACTAAGGTTTGATTTTGATTGACTCATCATAATAAAAAAATTTGTTGTGCTAAATTAGGAGATTTTTTTAATAAAAAAGGTATTTTTACAACCAAATTTTTGCAAATTGTTGAAAAAAAAAATTATATAAAATCATTTTTTTGGTATAAAAAACTATGCTTTTTGAAGAAATTACTAGCTATTATTCATAAACAAATGTCCTTGGCGTACTTGTAAATTACTTTCAATATTGTTGGTATAAAGGCTTCCTGTACCCAATCCTTGTGGTATCGGATTTTGAAGAGTAAAAGTCCATTGTGCAATAGCGTTAAGCCCAATATTACTTTCTAAAGCACTGGTTATCCACCACCCGATTTGTTGTTTTTCTGCCAGAGAAATCCATTCCTCACTACCTTTATAACCTCCTATAAGCGAGGGTTTTAGTATGATATATTGAGGGCGAATAGTTGAAAGTAACGTCTCTTTATCTTTTCGAGAAAAAACACCAATGAGTTCCTCATCTAAGGCAATTGGTAGAGGAGATTTCTCACATAATAATGCCATTTCTTCCCATTGGGAAGTAGCAATAGGTTGCTCAATGGAGTGTAGTTGTAAGTCAGAGAGTCTTTTGAGTTTTTCAAGTGCTTGGTGTGGAGAAAAACTTCCGTTGGCATCAACACGTATTTCTATTTCGTTAGTCGGAAATTCATTTCGTAATTGCTTGATTATCTGGTATTCGGTATCGAAATTGAGTGCTCCAATTTTCATTTTGATACATCGAAAATTTTGTTTTAGTTTTTCTTTGATTTGGTTTTTCATAAACTGAGGAGTTCCCATCCATATGAGTCCATTGATAGAGATGCCTTTTTGTCCGGTAGTAAATTCTGAAGGGAATAAAATCGCTGGATTTTCACGATTTAAGGCTGTAAAAATCTGCTCAACTCCAAATTGGATAGAAGGAAATGCCATCAATTCTTCCCAGAGTGTTTCTTTGTCTAAGTGAATATGTTGGCATACCCATTGGAGTTTTTCTTGATAATCGGTTCGGTCATCGATACTAAGCCCACGTAATAAACCACATTCACCAATGTATTTATTCTCAGGAGTATGCAGTTCTAAAAACCATGTTTCTTTTTCAGTAAAAACACCTCTTGAAGTTCCCGAAGGCTGTTTAAATTGTAAAATATATTTTCGATAGGTTGCTTTCATTTTTGTTTTTTGCAAAGGTACGAAATTTTGTATTGATAAAGGATTTTAATACATTTGCGACTTCATTCTTTTTGTGTATAAATTTAGTACGAGTTTGTACAACCAAAATTGGATATATTATTGATGATTATGATAAAAAAAATATTGAGTTATATTTTTCCTATACCAATTCATAAACAACCTTCAAAGGTGAGCAAATCGGTTGAGGTAGTGTTATATAATGGGCGGCTAATTCTTAATACTCCCAATACAAATTATTCTTATGGAAGCTTACAACGAATATTACGATTGGGATTGAAAAAAATTGGTTTTGAGCAAATAAGAAAAATGCAGCATATTTTGTTATTAGGATTAGCTGGCGGAAGTGTAGTAAAAACACTAATTGATGAAATTGGATACAAAGGACAAATTACAGCTGTTGAGATTGATAATGAAATCGTTGAAATAGCTAATAAATATTTCGGAATCAATGAAATAGGAAATTTGAAAATAATTATTGATGATGCTCAAAAATTTGTACAAAAAGAAAAAAACACGTATGATTTAATTATTGTAGATATTTTTCAAGATGAAGAAATGCCAGCATTTTTGTTTTCAACATCATTTAAAAACAAACTGATTTCTTTATTAACTTCAAAAGGATTGATACTCTTTAATACGATGAAAATTAGCAAAAAAGACAGCAAACGAAATGCTATTTTTATTCAGAATTGTCAGCAAGAAACTATTGTAAATGTATTTTCAAAGGTAGAAGGGAACAATGAACTTATTCTTATTTCTAAGAAGAACAACAAGTTTTAGAGTTTGTTATTGATGAAGAATTTTAATACATTTGCAACAAAATAAATAAAATAGCTTAACATACTATCAAAAAATGCACTTTTTATCTGAAAATTTGGAGGATTATATAGCGCAACATTCGCAAGAAGAACCCGAATTACTAAAAAAACTTACCCGAGAAACGCATCTGAAAGTTTTACAACCTCGAATGCTAAGCGGACACTACCAAGGGCGCTTGCTTAGTATGATTTCTAAACTGATTTCTCCCAAAGTGATTGTAGAAATAGGCACTTTTACAGGATATGCAACCCTTTGCTTAGCCGAAGGACTTTCCAAAGATGGAATAATTCACACGATTGATGTTAATGAAGAACTCGTTGATTTTCAGCGTTCTTTTTTCGACCAAAGTCCTTACGGAAACCAAATAAAACAACACTTAGGGCAAGCCTTGGATATTATACCGACACTTCCTTATGGTTTTGACCTCGTATTTATTGATGCTGATAAAAAGAATTATATCAATTATTTTGATGTAATTATCCAAAAAATGAATAGGGGAGGAGTTATCCTGTCAGATAATGTCCTTTGGAGCGGAAAAGTGCTCGAAGAGGTGAAGAAAAACGACAAACACACACAAATTCTTTTAGAATATAATAAAAAAATAAATGAAGACCCACGTGTAGAAAGCGTTTTACTTCCTATTCGGGACGGACTTACAATTTCGCGAGTAAAATAAACGAAAATGGCATCACACAACGAATTTGGTAAAGAAGCCGAAGACCAAGCAGTTGCCTATTTAGTGCTGAATAATTATACTATTTTGGAACGCAATTATACTTATCAGCACGCCGAAATAGATATTATTGCGTGGAAAAATAATACGTTGGTAGTTGTTGAGGTAAAAGCAAGAACTTCAACACAATACGGAGAACCCGAAGCCTTTGTCAATACTCAAAAAATGAAGCTATTAGCCAAAGCCATCGATAATTATATTCAGAAGAAAGATATTGATGCCGAAGTTCGTTTTGATATTATTTCGATTGTTAAAAATCAGTTTCGTAATGACTTAAACCATATAGAAGATGCTTTTTATCCATTTTAGAATAAAAACTAATCTACTTCAACCAAAATGGGGCAATGGTCACTATGTTTGGCTTCAGGAAGAATTAAAGCCCGTTTGAGTTTGTTTTCCAGAGAGTTAGAAACCATACAATAGTCAATACGCCACCCTTTGTTATTATTGCGCGCATTGGCTCTGTATGACCACCACGAATAATTATGCGGTTCTTTATGAAAGTAACGAAAACTATCAATAAAGCCGCTTTTTATAAAATTGTCAAGCCATTGGCGTTCTACGGGCAAAAAACCAGAAACATTGGCATTGCGCACAGGGTCGTGAATATCAATAGCTTGGTGGCATATATTATAATCTCCACAAATAATCAGATTGGGAATATCTTTTTTCAAATCATTTATATATTGTTGAAAATCAGCCATAAAAGTAAGTTTGTGTTCCAATCTATCTATATTAGTTCCCGAGGGGAGATACAGGCTTATTATGGAAAAATCGGGAAAATCGGCACGAATAATACGTCCTTCATAATCCATATAGTCAATACCAGTGCCTATTTCGATATGATTGGGTTTTATTTTGGATAAAATTCCCACACCACTATATCCTTTTTTGACAGCACTATGCCAATATAGATAAGGATATCCTGCATCTTGCAAGGCTTTAAGGTCTATTTGTTGTTCTTCGGCTTTTATTTCTTGTAGGCAAATTACATCGGGATTAGCCACAGAAAGCCATTGTGTAAATCCTTTGCTCATTGCGGCTCTAATACCATTAACGTTGTATGAAATTATTTTCATTTTTTTTTAATTTTTATTAAACTTAGATTCAAATAGTAAAAGTAACTTTTTGATTGCTTACAAATATACTTGATTTGGACTTAAATATTCAATATTTCCTGTGCTTCATATAATTTTTTTAGGTGTAATAAGGCTAAAATCACTTCCTTTGTTTTCTCTTTGCTCCTCTAAAAGTTGCCTTTGTGATATTCTCTTATCAGAATAAGATAAAAAGGACATATAGTGGCAAGGAAGTATTCGTAAGACTCTTTCAATCCATCTATGGTTTCTAAAAATACTGCAATACAACAAGTTATAAGAATGGGTAATAAGAAAAAAGACAAAAAAATATTTTACCTTACTTCCTCTCACGTTTTTATTTAAATTGGCAAAAATAGTAACAGAACTCATTGAAAGAATCAAAGCAAGGAATGAAAAAATAAATTCTGTGAATAAAGGCATGTAATCTCTAACAAGTTTGTCTGAATTTAACATCTGCAAAATAAAAACCAAATAAAACGTTGAACAAACACCTAATTATCACAATTTTAAAAAAAAGAGATGCCAGTAATTTACCTTTTTTCATCTTAATTTTTTTGTTATATATTTTTACAGATACTTTTTCTTTGACAAATGTAACAAAATAGTTTATTTACTACAAAAAAATTTAAAAATATTGATTTTAACTTATTTCAATTTTTTCAAATCTTTGATTACTTTAAAGGCTGTATCAACATCTGTTTCAGGAATTATGATGGTAAATTCGTTTGAAGTTGAGATAACTTCGTTTATAGTAATTCCTTCCCAAGCTAAACGTTGAAAAATAAAATAATAAATACCTGGGACAGAGATATTTTCTTTAGGAAGTTTCACACTAATCCCGCCCAAATTAGCAAATTTTTGTAATAAATTCTCTTGTGCAAAAATAGTTTCAACTTCTTTTTCGATGTGATTACTAATAATGATATTCATTTCATTCACTCCACGAGATGAAGTAAAAAAAACGTCTTTTACATTGTTTATTTTTCGTAGTAACTCAGCTTGTTTTGTAAGGATTGTTTCAGATATTTCAAAACTATAATCAATAAGATTGGCACGTACTGTAATATCTCCTATATTTTTGAGTACTTTTACAATACGATGCGTAGAACGAAATTCCATATTGGTTGAAAGTCTTTTTAGTGCCATAACAATAGCACCTATTTTAATTTCTTTTCCAACTTCGTCTTTTATATCCTCAAGAATTAATTTAGAAAGTGATGTTAAGTTTATAATCCCTTGATTGAGTGTTGTTTGCAAAAAAGGTTTACTTCTGATATAATCTTCTACAGCAGCGGTAATTGTTTTCATAATTACTAAATTTGAAACAAAAGTACGAAAAAAAATAAAGAAATGAATAAATAAATTTGTATATCCGTAATTAAA
>NZ_BPMA01000045.1:0-613 GCF_026005215.1 Capnocytophaga catalasegens
CTACCATCAAAAGCATAGATTTCGGGTACGCCGTAATTGTAACCACTCTCACTCATTACGGGTTTTATATAGATATTTCTATTATTCCGAACTCTTAAATAATATTTTTCTTCTTTGGGCAGGTTTATGGTAATATTTTTTTTGTTGTATTTTACTTCCCAGTAAAGATCAATGTTAGAGCCAAAAAAACCATGTTCTATATATTCTTTCCATTGTGGTTTTAAATAAACTTTAAGGATAGCTCTCCCATTTTCTACAATACACTCTTTAGGCTTTTCTATTTTATCATCAGGGTTTAGATAATCAACCCATATAAATGAGTCATAATCATAGAGTTGCAAGCTTAGTTTCTCGCCATTTTGTATAGAAGCTCCCATCATCTCTATATGAAAATACACAGTATCTTCTAAAGAAGCTTCTGTAATAACAATTTTTCCTTCTTTATCAGCACTCCACCATCCTTTTATTAAAACACCTTTTTCTTGTGTAAAAGGTATTGTAGGATTTCTTTTAATTTCCTGCCATTTTCCATATTCTACTGCCATAATCTATTATTTTTTAATCCAAACGACTTCATTATTTTCCCAGAGCACCTTTATAGTATCTCCTTCTT
>NZ_BPMA01000045.1:734-22381 GCF_026005215.1 Capnocytophaga catalasegens
AAGGTACTATCTCGGTAAGACGTCCCAAAAACTCTGGTCGGAAATAACGACTCATTATCTCTAAAAGAGTAGATGAGGAAGGAATATTCCCCTCAGTAAAAGATTTGACAATAAAGTCAGAGCCTATATTGGAGGTAAAGAGGATAATGGCATTAGAAAAATCACCTTCTTTACCCAAACGGTCGTGCAACTTCCCTTCGTCCATTATTTGTAGGAATACATCAAAAATAATGGAGTATTTCTCTCTTAAGGCTTCCTTATCGGATAGGTTTTCACCCTTGTCATCTACCAAGGTATACTGCTCATTGATTTGTTTCTTTTGGGCTAATACTGCTTTGTAGAAAGCATCGGTAGGGTAATGATAAGGAAGTTCAGCAAGATAACGGTTTGCCGAGCAAGATAGTAGTAAAGTACTACTCAATATATATAGCGTTCTTTTTGTCATTTTATATATTATTCTGATTTTTTAATTATTTTTTAGAGAGAGACTCTTTATCAGTTATAATGGGTAAAGGAGGATTGCTATGTATATAAAAAACACCTATATTAATATACTTTTCTGTTTTTACTGTTTTTATTTCTCCATTCTCACCATTAACCCAAATTCCAGAAAGATTATATCCTATTTTAGGGTTATATACCTCTCCCCAATAAAAAATGTAATAATCTCCATATATAATACTCAATTTCAAATGTTTTTCAGTATTATTAATATGAAGTTTACAAATTTCAAAAGCTTGTTTGAGGTTGATATTCAAACTTTTTTCCTTTTTATTAAAATCATCTGTCCCGTATACATATATATCCTCCGCTTTTTCACAAGCAAAGAAAAAACTAAATAATCCCATAAATATATATTTTCTAATATTTAGTAAATTCATTCTTTATAGTTCTTGAAATTCTTTTGAAATTGTAAGTTTTTCTCCTTTATTTTCACCACAAGTATGAACACCTTTAGTGGTTAATAATTCTAATAAGCCTTTGGGAAATTGTGTTGTTGATGTAGTAGAGTTTGAAAATACTTTCGTACATTCTTCAATAGATATTCTTACATTAGTTGTACATTGTTCTCCTAAAAAAGGAATTACACTATATGTGCCTAAATTATTATATTTATCAATCCACCATCTTTCTATTTTATAGTTTTCTCCCTTTGTTATATTTATATCAATAAGACAAACTTTCCCAGTTATACCTGTGTGTATTCTTGATGAGTCATCATTTAAAATGTCTAAAATATCTTTTTTTGTTAGGTCAGGATCATCCCACCAAGGCTCTCCATCTGAATAAAAAGGATCCCCTGGGTTAGGACCATAGTCGTAATAATCTTCTCCTATTATTATTCCAGTATGTCCTGCTAATCCTTTTTGATTTAGTTTACCTTCAGAATTACTATGGGGTAACTCTATTAAAACTGTAATTGTCTTAGAGTTTTTTAAGTCCTTAGAAACTTTTAAAACTTCATCTTCTTTATTTGCTAAATTTTCTTTTATTGAAAGAGACGAATAAGAAACCTCAGCATACAACTCAATGTCATCTCCACCTTCACTCCAATGTTCTACTAATTCTTCCCATTTTTCATTTAGATAAAAATCAACATACGTTTTACCATCTTTGATAGTAGCTTTCTTCACTCCTCCTATTTTTGTATCGTTCAACCAATCGCTATCATAGAATTGGATATCTATTTCCTTCCCATTAAGAATACTATTATTTACAGTTATATGAAATCTGACTGTCTCTCCAAAAAAAGATTTTTTCAGAGGAGCATCGTTTAGATCTGTCCACCAGCCTTTAAAATATACCGAAGCAGAAGAAACCTTTGTGTTTCTCCTCTCTATTTTTTGCCATTTTCCAAATTCAACTGCCATAATTTATTATTTTTTAATCCAAGCGACTTCATTATTTTCCCAGAGTACCTTTATAGTATCTCCTTCTTTAAATTCACCTGCTACAAGTTTCTTAGCCAAAGGACGACGTAATTTGGCACGAATGATACCTTTTAAAGGACGAGCTCCATAGGTGGCATCATAGCCTTGTTCTGCTAAATGCTCTTTTACTTCTTGAGCAATATTGAGTGAGATGTTTATACCTTCTGTTAGGTTTAAAAGCTCTTTTTTCAAATGTATTTCAAAGATTTTTAAAGCATTTTCTTTGCTAATAGGTGCAAAAGGTACTATCTCGGTAAGACGCCCTAAAAACTCTGGTCGGAAATAACGACTCATTATCTCTAAAAGAGTAGATGAGGAAGGAATATTCCCCTCAGTAAAAGATTTGACAATAAAATCAGAGCCTATATTGGAGGTAAAGAGGATAATGGCATTAGAAAAATCACCTTCTTTACCCAAACGATCGTGCAACTTCCCTTCGTCCATTATTTGTAGGAATACATCAAATACAGAGGCGTGGGCTTTTTCTATCTCATCAAAAAGTACGATAGAGTAGGGCTTTTGTCGGATTTTATTCACTAATAAACCACCTTCCTCATAGCCTACATACCCTGGAGGTGCTCCATAGAGTAAGGCTGCTGAGTGCTCTTCTTTGAACTCCGACATATCGAAACGGATAATGGCATTCTCATCTTGGAAAAGGAATTCGGCTAAAGATTTAGCCAATTCTGTTTTCCCTGTTCCTGTAGGACCTAAAAAGAAGAAAGAACCAATAGGCTGTCCTGCTTTGCTCAATCCAGAGCGATTTTCGAGTACAGCCTCACTGATAATAGCAATAGCGTGGTCTTGCCCTACTACCCGCTCGGAAAGAATAGTATCCATATCACTCAAACGCTGTTTTTCCTCTTCTTTGAGTTTGCCTATAGGAATATTCGTTTTTTGAGAGATGAGTACGGCTAAATCCCATTCGGTGATGTGAGAACGTTTTTCTTGAGCTACTTTTTCAGCTTCGGTAATGAGTTTGCGTCCATAGCCCAATAGGTTATCAGCAGTTTCAAAAGTAGTAGTTTGTTCCTCTTCTAAAAGGGTAGAGGCATCTAACAAAAAGGGAATGCGTTGTTTGATATCGTTCAATAACCAAGCAGCGTTCTTTTTGCATTGCTCTTCTGTAAAACCTTGTGTATTGTCCTCCAAATGAATTATTTGTGTAAGCAAAGCATTTTTTTCTTTTAAGAAAGATGCTCCTGCCGTTTTCACAACTGACATTGTATGGTCTATGAGGTCTATCGCTGAGGCAGGCAGACTTTTCTCTTTTAAATACCTTTTAGAAAGGCGTATGGCTTCCCAAATTGCCTCATCGGTTATGGCTATATGATGGTGGTTTTCGTAAGCTGAAAGGGTTTGACGCAACATTCTAAAATGGGTTTCATCATCACTTTCTTGCAATTCTACCTTTTCAAACAAAGGTTCTAAACCTGATTTTTCTATTTTCTTGGTAAATTCATCGATAGTAGAAGTGCCTATAACAGTGAGTCCTTTAGTAAGTTCACTTTTAAGTAGATTTGCCATAGAGGAATCAAAAGAGTTACCTAAAAGTGCGTGTAATTCCTCGATGATAAGTACTGATTTAGGATATTGCTTGAGTTCTTGGGCTATGTTCTTGATACGGTCTTCAATCTCTCCTTTGTAGGAAGCTCCTGCTATGAGGGCTCCCATATCCAATTCAAATACGGCTAAGTTAGACAACACATCGGGGACTTGGTTAGATATAACCTTCTGTACAAAACTATTGATAAGGGTAGTTTTTCCTATACCTGAATCGCCTATGATAAGCACATTTTGTTTGCTAAATCTGCACAGTATTTCGGTAATTTTTTGAGTTTCGGCAACTCTGCCAACAGGTATTTCTTTTGAGGCTTTAGCTTTGAGGACATCTTTTTTATTGACACAATATTTTTGCAAAAAACCTTTAGCCGTGGAAGAAGGAGGAGCAGAAGAGAAAGGTTTTTCGGCAGAGGTAGCAGGAAGAGGGGTAGTTTCTAAAAGTTCAGCACGTGTTACAGGATAGGTTTTCATTTGGTCGAAATTAAAAGCTACTCCCTGAGTACTCAATGCTACAAATACATCCCATAAGGAGATTTCCTCCTCATCTAAAATTTCCCGAATAGCTTCTGCTTCAGTGAAGATAGTGTCTATCGCTTCATCGGGGTCGCAGGAATAAGTGTTGGTAGCTTTTAGAGCTTCCTCAATGCGCACTTCAGCCCATTCTTCTAAATAGAATACATCGACTCCTTTAGATTCCAAGAGCTTTAAGAGTGGTAAATCTCTGTTGAGAACAGCTTTCAATAAATGTCCGCCAGAGTAACGAGCGTTCATATTTTCACGAGCTATTTTCTGTGCTATTTCCAATGCTTTAGTAACCTCTGGGGCATAGCTCAATTTCTTTTCTTCCATTGTTTTATTTTTAATTTCTTCTCTAAATAACTTCTTTTACCAATCAGGTTTACCTATTAAAGTATCTACTTTTTGCTTAACATAAAAAGAATATCCTTTTTTATTATTTATTTTAATCTCTGAAAAAGGTTTCTTGCGAGGTGGGTCAAAATGTATAAACAAAGTATCTCCCCTAACCACACCGCGATAATATTCATACGAGGCGTGAGTGGTGCTATATGCTAAAAACTTTTGTAGTTCGAATTCTGTAGGGCTACGCATTCTGTAATATCCTGCTACACATCTTTTCGGCTTGTTATATTCCAAACTATCTTCTTCTAAAAAACCAGAGGCAACCCTTCCATTACCAAAAAATCGTAAAAAAACAATATCTTTAAATACTTTGGTTTTTGCTATGTAAATTACAGTCGTATCAATTTGGTCTTCTGCTTTTAACCGATAAGGCTCTGGTTTTGCCAATCGAAAGCGGGGCAAAATAGGACGCGGGCGCGTAGTTTCTGTACGATAATAGTTTCTGTTAAAATACAAATTATAATAAATACAACTATTGCAAAGCAAACCCAACAACGTTACTATTAAAATGCTTTTTCTGTCCATATTCCTAATTTTATCCTACCAATCAGGTTTACCTATTAAAGTATCTACTTTTCGCTTAACGTAAAAAGAATATTCTTTATCCTTTCTTAACTCCGTAATAGGCTTATTACGCGGTGGGTCAAAATACATAAATAAAGTATCTCCTTTGACCACGCCTCGACTATAAGAATATTTCGCGTGAGTGGTGCTATATGCTAAGAATTCTTGCATCTCAAACTCCGTAGGATTTCGCATTCGATAATAGCCCGCTACAGTTCTTTCAGGTTTATTATATTCTAAACTATCTCCTTCTAAAAAACCTGACGAAACTCTTCCATTACCAAAAAATCTATAAAAAGAGATTCTATCTTCTTCTAAAATTTTGTATTTCTGTATATAAATTACAGTCGTATCAATTTGGTCTTCTGCCCTTAATCGATAAGGCGCTGGCTTTGCCAATCGAAATCTCGGTAAAATGGGACGTGGGCGAGTGTTCTCTGTACGATAATAATTTCTGTTAAAATACAAATCGTAATAGATACAACTATTACATAATACACCTACTAATACCAATATTAAAATGCTTTTTCTATCCATATACCTATGGGTTTGGGGTTATCATATTTAAACTTAAAATCATTTATTAAATTATGAATACCATTTTGAAACCAACCATTACTCTCTACATCTAAACGAATAGAATTATTATCTTTTAAAAGCCTTAAAAAATTAGACGCTCGATTAAAACTTTTTTGATAATCATCTTGAGAATGATAAGGATTTTCAAATAACAATTTTTCACTTTTTTGTTTAAATTCTTCCTTACCTATTCTTCCTTCTTCTTTTAACTTTATTAAACTATCCATTTGTCTTTCTTGAAACCCTTGTTCATCATATTTTCCTGTAAAGTTTTGATAGCCTGCTTCAATAATGCCCAACCGTGCTACATTAAAACTCAGAATAAGACCGCCTGTCCAACCGTGATCCGTACCACCTCCAAAATATCCTCTTTTGGTGTCATTGTTTGTACTCAAGGCAAAATCTCCAGACCTAAAACCAAAAATACCTTGCCGTTGAACTACACTCAAATCAAATTTCTCATTTATGGCAGAATTCCAAGTAAATGCCTGTCCGTAACTGACCGAATTCTTAAACGTATTGGGCACGGCCATCGCAGTATCATAATTGATACTATACTGGTTCATTGGCGTAGCAATTCCTGTTCCTATGCCTACTGACAAATAAACCGTAGCATCTACCACCATAGGTCGTTTTTCTCTACTAGTAGAAGTACCTAATCCCGAATTATAAATCGAAAAATTAAAAGACTGATTGCTGTAAAAATCTCCTAATTGATACTCCAACCCCGCACGCAATCCAGCTTTAAAACTTACTCTGTAATTTATTTGCACCTGTAAGGTAAGCAAAAACTTGGTTTTTAGTCCGGTAGTAGGCGGACAAGTAGGACATCGACCATTAAACGAAGTGTTGATAAATTGGCGTTGTAGATGTCTTTTTACAGCTACTCCCAAACTATTTTCAATAGAAAATTTGTTTACAAAAGATTTATTCATTTCTCGTTGTAAGCTTTCTGATATAGCGTCTTTGAACTCAAACTCCGAATAAGGAATTTTTAAAAGTGTTGTCTTAGTCATAAATTTTTATGGTTTTTAATTGTTATTATCCTTTTTTCCAAAATATTTTGCCTTTTACTTTGTAGTAGACATAAATATTTTGGACACAAGCATTATCAGTGTCTTTTTGCAAACGTAAGTTTTCTATTTTTATTTTTTTTCCTGCAATTTCTTTGCAAAACTGTACAAAGGGTACGATTTTATCGTCATTGATAACTACAGGGACTTGGTAGTTCTCACAAAGATAGTCTTTGAAATCATCTTTTGTCTTAGCTTGAGAGGCTACCCCATTGAGAAGCAGGATAAATTGCTCATTAGAAATATCAGGGACTTTTTTTGCAGAAAGAGGTGTGTCTTCTTTTTTAGGAGTTTTAGGAGCTACAGGAATATTGGTAAGCATATCTACCAAGGGGTCTTTCTGTGCTTTACCCATAGGCAGCGAAAAATCACTATGAGGTTGTTCATATACATAACTCTCCATATCTATAGGTTCTTTAGCCACTACGTGTTTAGGGGCTACATAGATAGTTTTGGTAGCGATATGATCTAAATCGCCATTGACGATAAGGGTTATCTTCTTTTGCCCTACGCGTTTGAACTTATAAGTTACAGAATCACCCACAGCATCGGTAGAGGAAGTTTCTCCAAAACTCCACTCAAATGAGATGCCTCCTTGTTTTTGTCCTATGAATTTAGTGGTTTCACCTAAAAAGACCACATCAGGAGCTTTGATGGTAGGCAGGTAGCCTACTTGTTGATTGAGAGAGGTAATGGTAAGCACCTTTTGAGAAGTACAAGAGCCATTGATAGTAAGAGTTACCACATATTCTCCAGTCTTTTCATAGGTGTGAAAAGTACGCTGTCTAAAATCGGCAGGAGAACCATCACCAAAATCCCATTTCCACGATTTGGCATTTTTGGTTTTATCACCAAACTCAATTACTTCCTTCACAGCATAGTTATCGGCAAAGACATAGAAATTAGCTTCCTCACAGTCTACGTGACGAGAGCATTGAAAAATGAATAAGAAAATACCAAGACAAAGGAGTACTCCAAAACTCCAATAGATTTTAGGGTCAAATTTAGGAAAAAAACCAGTAGAATTATAATTCATATATCTTCTTGTTAAAAAACAATAGTAGTTCAGAGGCGCAAATTAGTATTTTTTGACGAAACAACCAACAAAATTCAAATATATTTTTGTTTTTAGCTTGTATGAAAATTATAAACACTTATTTATCAGTAGTATATAAAAACAAAGAAAACCAGCAAAACATCAGTTCTGCTGATTTTCAAAATGGAGATATACAGGTTCTTTAAGGAATAAATACTACATTTTAAATCCTCGTGAGTTTCTGTTAAGAGTCTCTCTTACAAACTCTTTTGTGGGAGTTGAAACTTCTTGAGTTTCGCTTTTTTGACTCTCTTGTGATAGCTCTTTATTGAGTTCTTCTGTCTCTTGTACCTCTTGTTTTTCGGCTCCTTCTTGAGCCTCTTGTGGAGTATTGGAGGAGAGTGAAAGTTGTATTTTCCTATCGAGGGCTGAGAGCTCAGTTTTAAGTTCGGAGAGTTGTGTTTCTTTACCCCATACTTTTTCGATGATTTCCTTTAGAAGAGGAATGTCCTTTTGGATAAGGGCAATCTCTTTTTCTTCCTTTTCCATCATTGCAGGGATTTTCTCAATGGCATTGACAAAATTCATCACAGCCAAGTTAGGGTCGCTTGCCAATCGTCCGTTGTTGTAGGTGTACTTGATACCTCCTTCTCCTTGTACAAAAAAGCGGTTTTCTTTTAAGTCAAGTTCGTCTTTTTTGGAGACTTCGGTCTTTACCAATATCTGAAAACCATAGATACTTCCTATTTCTTGATATTCGCCTTTGGTACGGGCGTTTTGGGCATAGTCCTGTAACTTTTGGGCTAACTGCTTTACACTGCTCTTTTCGTCTAAACCCTCCAAACGCAAAACATTGACTACCGAGCCATCTTCTCGGCGTACCGCTTTATCTGAGAAGTTTTGCCAATCCGTCTGAAAACGATACAAGCGATCTTGTAGCGCTTTCAAATCACTACAGAGGTTATCTAAACGGTTTTTAGAGGTGTATTTAGAGCGTAAGAACGTTTGTTTTTCACTCTCTAAAGCTCCAATCTTCTTTTCCAACTTCGCTTTTTCGAGCAAATCGGTATTCCCTGAGAGGATAGCTACATATTCAGAATAGTTCATTCTCGACTTTTCGTCCATAGCTCCCTCATCAATGGTTCGTTTACCTAACTTATTGTTCTTAAGTTGGTCGATAAAGAGCTGTTTGTTAAAGAGTAGATTAAACTTGTATGAGTCCAAAGACTTTTCGACGGCATAGATAATCACATCCACCTTATTATCAGCAAAATATTTGGCCACTTCATTGCCTTTGCGAATGGCACGTCCGTCCCTTTGTTGCAAGTCACTGGGTCGCCAAGGGGTATCTAAGTGATGTACAGCAACGGCTTTTTTCTGTGCATTGACCCCTGTACCAAGCATATCGGTAGATCCAAAGAGCACTCGTATCTTGCCCTCGTTGGTGTCACTGATGAGTTGCTTGCGCATTTTGTCGTTTTTAGCCTCTTGGATAAAACGGATTTCGTGGGCAGGGATGCCATAGTCTTCTACCAATTTCCGTTTGATTTCAGTGTAAGGATTCCACTCGTTGGGCTTGTAAGTACCCAAATCAGAAAAGACAAACTGAGTGCCTTTCTGTGCTTTGTATTTTTGATAATATTCATTGATTTTCATCGCACAATGAGAGGCTTTGTTATCAGGATGATCTTCATACTTATCAGAGATCATTCGCATATCTAAGGACATTTTACGGGCATAATCAGTTGCGATAAGCATTTTGGCTTTTTCCTCGGACTCGGATAGTGGCGCACGCCCCAAGAGGGTTGCATTACCCGTTTTGGCAAACTCCATTAGTTTTTGAATGAATACCTCTTGATCGGGTGTAGGGGGTATATTGTGTAAAATTTCGTTCTTTTCGGGTCTGTCTATTCCAACATCCTTTGCGGTTCTATAATCGGTTATTTCAGCGTAAAACTGCGCTAATTCGGGTACTTTGATAAAGTAGCGGAAGCGTTCTTTCTGCACAATGTTATTAGCCACTGAAAATTCGTAATCGGTGGTCTTACGGGCATAGATCGCTGCCCACGCATCGAAACAGTGAATTTGTTGCTTTTCTAAGGCTTGAGGACGCAGGTACTTAAAGAGCAAATAAAGCTCAGTAAGTGAATTGGAAATAGTTGTGCCCGATAGAAAAGTAGCCCCCATATCCTTACCAGTACGCTCTTGAATAGTTCGCAAGGCAAAAAGCAGATTCAGTGCTTTTTGACTGCCTTGGGAATTGCCCAAGCCTGCCACTCTATCGTGCCTTGTATTGAACATTAAGTTTTTGAACTTATGGCTTTCATCTACTAACAGATGGTCAATGCCCATCATCTTAAAATCTACTGTATCATCGGTGCGCTCATTGATGTCGTGTTCTAAGGTTTTGAGCTTTACTTCTAGGTTTTCTTTACGCTTATACATTCCTTTAATCATCGCACGAGAGACTTCACTGCCTTGTTTTTCCAACTGCCAAAGACTCTCTTCAACATCTTGGAGTTCTTCTTGCAAAATGCTCTGTTGCACTTCGGGGGATTGCGGTATCATCTTAAACTGGTCGTGGGTGAGAATTACATTTTTTAAACTATTAAAAAAAGCTAAGCATTACGCTTAGCTCTTACTAACTTTTTATTAACAAAAATAAAATAATCTATCTTTTTACGATTACTCCTAAAGCTTCAAGGTCTTGGGTGTCTTGCAATTGTATTTTAGCAAGTCCGATAAATTCGCTGTATATAGGAAAGAGTTCATCAAAAGCCTTATCTCGGTTCTCAGTAGCTTTTTGTGCTTCTGAAGTCTCTTTCTTTTGAGCATCTTTGATTGCTGTTATTTCTGTAAGTTTGGTTTGTACCGCCTGCAAATCAGTTTCGGTAACTCCTACAGACTTTATTTTTTCTAAAAACTCAGGAGTAGATAGCAGTTGAGAATAGAAGTTGCTTACTTGTCTGTGCCAAGCTGTATAAGCAATTTTTCTTTCGCCAGAAAACTCTAAGGCTGTAGCTGCTTTTACATTTCCTTTCATAAGAATACGGCAGAAACCAAGATGCTTACTATAAAGTGCACTTATTTCTTTTCGTTTGTTTTCTAATTTGTTAGTTTCATTATACTGTTCTGCATATTCTTTTTTCTGTGTTCTATCCAATTCTTTCAAAGCTTCTACTTTAGTGAGCAAATTATTCAAACGCTCTTCTGTATAACCTATAACAGTAAGCTTAGGTAACAAATTGGGTAGTTTTCCATTAGAAAATGCTAAACGCATTCTCTCGATTTGGTCTTCATAAGAAAGATGATTACTCTCTTTCTTGGTCTGTTCTTGTTTTTTTGCGGGTTCTTCCATAAGAAAAGTGTATTTGATTAGACAATTTAGTTAAAATATTTATTGATTTATATATATTCATAGACTTTTACTCAAACAAAAGTGCTTATAACCCATTTTTTAGCGACAATTATTTATTTTTCACTGACCATTATCCATTTTTTACTGCTAATTACTGATTTTTTATTAACTATTATTCTTTTTGAAATAACGATGATAAAAAAAGGAATGCCTGTGATGGATTCCTTTTGCAATTTTTATGCCGAAAATGGCGAAATGAAATATTTTTATTCACAAATGATTGTTAATAATAACTACTCCACCTCGTGTTGTTCATTATGCCCTTTGTCAGTAACGGATATTTTACCTCCTATGGCACACTGGCAGGTGCTTTTCTCGGTAAGGATTTTTAGATCGTTGATAGTATCTTTCTCAGCTGTTTGCTCCCATTTTGTAGGAGCAGGCATACAAGGCAAGTAACCACCTGTAGTAGGCTTTAGCTTGCACTGACCAAAAGGCATTATATTCACATTGGCTTGTTTGTCGCCCTCAGTAGCAATAGGCTTTTCCTCAATAGTAGCAAAGTCCTGACTTGTTACGGTAAGTTTGCTTTTGGTAGTGCCTTGATTGCAACTGAGTTCTGCAGTATTGGTGATAATATTCATAGTGTGTTATTTTTAAGATTTGTTACCCAAAGAGCCAATCAAAAAAGCCTTTTTTACTTCTCTTAGCTTGGTACTTTTCCCATTGCTCCTGTTCAAAGGCTTTCCACTCTTCTTCAGTATAGGTTTTGCCATTGAAAGTGGTAGTTTTAATTGCTTTATTATCTTTAGATTTTGAAGAAGAAGGATTGTATATATCTTCTATTGATTCCTGAAATTCCTCTTTTGAATGTATCTCTTTTTCTAAAAGAATTTCACCATTGTCAGCACTTATGGTAATATATTTGGCTTTTGTGTTTCTTGTATTGGGAAAAGGAATTCTTATGATATAAATAGCCTTTTCTTCATTATACCTTTCAATTGTTAATTTTAAAGACATATCCATTAAGTCTAAATTCATTTTTTGTTTACAAATTGTTATAAGCTCCTTAATAGATACTTTATAAGGAGCTTCCCAATTTTCTTCTTTAATAAGTTTTCCTATTTCATTATAAGTATAAGTTTTTCCTATAGGCATACCATAGAAAAGAGTTGTCTCTTTTTTTAGTACTTCTGTTTTTATATAGTACTGAAGAACTTGTTCATAAGGATTACTGGTATTAGATATTCTTACTTGTTTGATATCTTCATTTATAATTATTTGAGCCCTTTCATTTCCTTTCTTCAGATAAGTAGTAGTAGGATTACAAGTTAGTATAGAATTATCAGTTTCCCAATCCTTAAACTTTTCTTTATTAAAATATTTCATATTGTTGCTATTTAAATTATTATTTTGTGCTTTACAACTGAAACTTAACAACAATAATATGTATACAAAGAATATTTTCATTTTATATATTTTAAATTATCCAAAAAGCCAATCGAGAAAGCCTTTTTTGTTTCTCTTAGCTTGGTACTTTTCCCATTGCTCTTGTTCAAAAGCTTTCCACTCTTCTTTAGTATAGATTTTGCCATTGAAAGTGGTGGTTTTAGGTTTGTTTTTCTCTTCTTTTCTACCTTCTAATTGATATATGTTGTTCATATTATCATTAAATTCCTTTTCTGAAAATAATGTTTTATCAAAAAGAATTTCACCATTATCAGCACTAATAGTTATATACCTAATTTCTTTTCCTCTCGTATTAGGCTTAATAATACTAATAATATAAATAGGAATAGTTCTGTTGGATCTATCTACATTTAAAAGTAGGTTCATATTTAGTAAATCAATATTAAATTTTTGATTTACTAGTTTAATGATATCCTTTACACTTAATTTGTAAGGTTCATCATAATTTACTTCTTTAATTAACTTACCAATTTTGCTCCAATTTTTCCAAACACCTATTTGGCAATTATAGAAAAAATAAGATTGCAATATTAAACATTTGGTATTTACATCATACTTATACTTGTTTTTATAAGGATCTACAATGCTACTAAATTCTACTTGAATAAAATTATCAGTTTCGATAATTCTAACTCTTTCATTACCTTTTTTTAGAAATCTATCCCAATCGTACATTTGAACATATAGATTGTCTTTCTCCCAGTCTTTATAAAACTTTTCATTAAAATATTTCATATCTTTTTCTTTTAGAATATTAGTTATTTGTCCTTTAGTTGATAAACTTAAGAATATTAATATTATTGAAAGTATTTTTTTCATTTTTCATTAACTTTAGAATTAATAATATTCCATTGCCAACGCCAAGATGTATAAGCAAAGGAATTATAAGCCATTATATTGGTTGTAAGTCTATAATTATAGATATACTTTTTCTTATCATAAAGTATTATAGGTTCAAGAATATTTCCATATTCATCTATTTCTCTATGAATATGAAATACTCCAAACCCATGATATGATTCGTGATTTAAAGTAACCGCATCTCTATTTTTAAATAGGCATACATTTTTTCTAAAATTCGTTAAAAACCATCTGTTATTTTGCCTAATATAATCTGCATCAGTTTGTCCGTATGCTTTATCACTATGTACATCTGCTAATAGAGAGAATATCATAAAATAATTAGAAGCATATTTTAAGTTTTTGAAATTACCTTTTCTATCTTTATCTTCTAAAAATAATTTTTGAAGAACCCTGTTGAAAGTGTTTGTAATTTTATCTCTTTCATAGGTTGCCCATCTTTCATTTAACCTATTTGTCCCTCCTAAAATAAATTTTCCTTCTTTTAAAACGCCATCAATTATTTTTACTTGAAAATCACTTTTATTAGACAGGTCTAATTTATTAGGAGAAACTTCTACAATAGGAATGATTAAAGCTTGATAAAATGAATTATAAAAGTTATTTTTCTCAGGGATTGTAAAAGATCCCATTCGGTAATCACTTCCAGTAACATCTGTAGCAACAGGGATTAGAACAAACTTTTCTTCTTGCCTTACTTCATGATTATTTTGTAAAACAATAATTTTTCCTGCTAATTTTCGCTTTAAAAGAGACTCTAATTCATTGAAGGTAGCTTGTTCTTCAACAGCTTGGATTTCACTACCTAAAATTAATTCAGGTTCTGTGTTTATTTTAGGATAAGCGTAAATCTTAATCTCTTTGTCTCTATCTAAATCTTTTAAGCAAGTAATTTTGATAGTTTCCCCTTTGGTTAAAGAAGTTCTTGTTTTATGGGATAGAATATCTTTATCTAATTTAAAAAACTCTTTTTCATAGTCAAATTCTAATTTCTCAATATCTTCTTCTATCTCTATTAGAAGTTGTATTTCTGCTTCATATTGAGGTAATACAGCAGGACGATTAGGAGAAGCTACTAATTTATCTACAAACTCCTTTGAAAACAAAGAAAGATAAGGAACAAAATACTCTATATTTGTATTAGCTGTATTTTTCCTCCTTATACAATTATGATAATATTGAGTTTTAAGCGTTTCATAAGCTGTACTTATTACGACACCTCTTGGATCATATCCTGTTAAATCTACCACACCATTTCCATATCCTCCATCAATGATAGTTTCATAGACAGAGTCATTAGGTAAAAGATTACCATCATCAACCCTTAACCAATCAAAACCGAACTCTCCTTTCCAAGAGTCTAACGGTCTAAAATGTACCACCGCTAAGCCTATTTCCTCGTCTGGTGAAGAAGAAACATTATCAGCATTTTGGTTGTATTTATTACCTTCTTTTCCTTTGAGTTCAGCGGTACCTAAGCTGTTTACAATGGCTTGCTTTTTAGAATCTACTATGGATTTTTCGGTGCCTTGTAGTTTGGCTTCTTTAGCTTCTATATCAATAGTGTTAGGGCTATTTATCAGGGCACTATTGCTTAAGAGTTGCATAAAGCCTGTGATTTTCTGTTTGAACCAAGCACTAAACACATATATCTTGCTCAAGGCATTGAGGATATAATCATTGGTGGTGATATGGGTGCTCTCGGTGGCATTCATCACAATACGTTGGGCGTTGAACTCCAAAGTAGCTCCGTTAAAGCTAATCTTCTGTCTGCCATCCATATAAATGCTGTTGCCACTGGGGTCTTCTATAAATACACTTCCTTCGCCATCGTTTAGCACAATCTTAGTGCCTGAACGGGTATGTATTACTTTCTTGTCATTGCCTTGGGTATGATAACGGCTCATTTCCTCTCCGTTGTAATGAGCACCCACTACATAAGGACGTTCAGCATTTTGATCTTCAAAATCTACCCATACTTCCTCGCCTATTTCGGGGATAAAGTAAAAGCCTTTGCCACCTCCTGCGTGGGGTTGTACCACACGTATCCAAGGGGTTTTGGTTTGGTGCTTTCTTGCCAAATAAACTGTACACGCACGCGTCCCCAACCTTCAGGGTCGTTGTTGTCAATCACTCGGGCGGGTTGTTGTTCAGCTTTGGGGGGGCTTGTTCATCGTAGTAGTAGGCTACAAATACATCGGGAATGGCTATAAATTCGTTGTAATATTCGTAGCCTTCTTGGTAGTGCTTGATTTCTATCACTCGGAAAGTCTCCATAGGGAGGTCATAAATACTTCTGAGTTTGGCAAAAACGCCTACACGCATTTGAGGGTTTCGGCTTTTGCCTTTGACCACCATCATTTGCTCTCGCTTTTCTTTTTCTAACTTTACAGCACGATTTAAATACCCACTGGCGTATTCAGTAGGAATATTAGAAACCAATTTTTCAGGGACTTTGGTATATATCTTATTCGCTCCTTTGATAGCATCCCATATTACAGGATTGATTTTGTCTTGGGTGATAATATCTTTAGCTTCTTTTTGGTCGGTATTATTGTAATGGGTATCATAGCCCACATAGCGGAAGTTTTGAGGTTGTAATTCTACTTCAAAGGAAACATCAATGAGTTCTGCACCGTGAGTAAGAAGTATTGTTTCTTGGGCTTTGTTGCCAAAGATGAGTTGCAAACCGTTGTAATAGAAAAACTCACCATAACGTTTGGCAAGGCGTTGGATAAACTGATAGTCGGATTCGTTGTATTGTACGGTATAAGGGATGCGAGAAGAATTATTAAGCCCCCCTTCTATATGTACTTTGGCAAAGTTAGGATATTCCTCTGTAGCGTTTTTAATAATTTCGGTAAGGTCTTTTTCTATATAAGTCTGGCAGTCTTTTCCATTTTCTAAGAGGATAGAGGGGGACTTGCCACTAATGCGAAGTTCACCATAACCCCCTCCTTCTTCTTTGTAGTTTTCTATTTTAGTGATAACTCCTTTATAGGTTTGCACCACTTTTCCGTATTGGTGGAACTTAATCACAATGCTTTCACCCAAAAGGTCACCCGACTTTTCCATTACGGGTCTTTTGATGGAGTCGATAGCATTTTCCCTCACTACTATGGTAAATTCGTCGTGGTCGTTAGTACGTTGAGTGAGGTAGGTTTCGAAATGGGCATTTCCTAAGAAGTCTTTGCCATCAATCATCAAAGTGACCATTACTACAGGATTGTTTTTATCCACTAAGTAATCTTGATAGCTTTTGACAGAGGCAAAGTGAGCAAATGTTTCAGGATCATTTGTTCAACCGTATTCATTAGTGTATTTATCCATAACATTTGGTATTTATTGTGGACAAAATTACTAATTTTTTTTAAATAAACAAATGTTTTGATGATTTTTTTATCTATTTTTCTATTTTAAGTTCATTTTTTTAGGGATAAAAGAAAGCACTCCCAGTTCATTGTTCCATCTAAAAAGTATTTGTGGAGTATCGCTAAGGCTACCATTGCGGATTTTCATCGGTTTGACCGCTGAGATAGGACTGTTCTTCTCCCTTTCGATAGAAAGCACTGCTGTTGCTTTGCGTTGTAGTTCAGAGCCTAAATGACCACGGAGTTTAAGCCCACTGGGGGTGAGGTGTAACACGCATACAATACAGGTTTTGTAGTTACCTGCCAAAAGGTAAAGCTCTTCTATGAGTTCCACACTTTCTTGCTCGTTATTCACAGCTCCAATAAGGTCGGCTATGCCATCGATGACCACCAAATGCACTCCTGCACATTGGTAGTAAAAACTCTCCAAGCCCTCACGAATGACCTTTAATCGCTCTCTACGAGGGAGTTGGGTGAGGCAAAAGGCGTGTAGCAAATCAGGAAGAGAGGTTAGTTTAGCTCTTTTAAGCAGTTTGCTGATGTTTTGATAGAGCTGGTCTTGAGACTGTTCTGTATCGAAAAATAGCACCACTTTATCTTTGGGACAAGGCAGTAGTGTTGTGCCCAATGTGTCAATAGGTAGGTTCTTACTGTTAAGACAACCTGCAATGAGGGCACTTACATAATGACTTTTGCCTGTGCCTTCGCCTCCTGTAATACCCAATAAACTACTCTGTATTCCTACAGGGGTTTTGCCAATGGAGATGATGGTCTCTTGCTTTTGGGGAGGTTTATCCCATTGAATTTCGCAGTTTTTAAGTAGGGATAGGCTTTCCTCATAGTGTTTGCTAAGGGTCTGATAAAAGAGTTGCAATAGGTCTCTACCCGTTTTACCTTGCGCAAAATAATCGGATATATCTTTATCCTTTTTAGTACCTGAAAGAAGTAAAACTAAACGAAATACTTCTAAAGGTACTAACTGAGTTTGTTGCTCTAAAGAGGTTCTTTTGCCTGTTTCGTCGCTGTCGAACAAAAGGACTAAATGTCGGAATAGCATTTTTAGCTTTTGGAGTTTTTGTAAAGGAATGTGTGCTGTTTCACTATTGAAACAGATAGCCGAAAAGCATCTACTGGCTAAGCTCATTACATCTTTTTCTCCTGCGGTGATAAAAAGAATGTCGGCTTGTAGTGGTAGCTGAGACTCACCAAAGCAATAGTTTTCGGGATTACCTCCATAGAGAAAGCGCAGTTTAGAAAAGGGACGATAGACCTTTAAATGCTTTTTAAAAAGGTAAGCAAACATCCACTCATTATAAGTGGAGGCAATAGTGTAAGGTTTGCCGTCTTTATTGGTGCTTGAATAGCTTTGCAGAGAGATTACATTGTACCTATTTAGGATGTCTTGAGTGATACCATATTTCTGCCAATAGGCTAATTCTTCTTGGGTAAAAGGTTTTTGGGTGAATTGGTAAGAGATAGATTTTTTGGTTTCTACTTGAGTGCTTTCTATGGTTATAGTGGGAGGTGTTTGAGGTTTTTGTGTAATTATAGAGGTGGATTGCTCTAAACCCAGATGTAAATCTCGATTGATAATCTTTAGGATTTCAATAAAGTCAGAGGCATTTCGGCAGTCCAATTAATAGAGGTAACCTACCAAGAAAAAACAGTCACCCCTGAAAGTATCATTGCCAAAATCTTTCATTTTATAAATGCCTTGTTTGTCCTTATAGATATTGCAGGAAGCATTTTTATCGTCATAGAAAGGGTTTTTAAAGTTTTTACCTACTCGCCAGTTGCCTTGTAGATAGTGCTGGAAGACCTGTAGTCCTCCTTCGGTTCTACTTAAAATATCTTGCTTTTTCAACATAACCTTTGGCTTTTTGAGTGAGGGATTGCAGGTAGCTTTCAGTGTTTTCTACCGATTGACTGATAAGGAGTTTGCGAATGCTTCCCAAGGTATAGAAATACTGTCCATAGATTTTGGAGTAGGTGATTTCATTGCGTTTGCGCATTCGCCATAGGGTTTTCTCACTTAGGTGGAGATATTGACAGATTTCTTTTTGGTTGAGCCAAAAACTATCCCACTCAATAGGCTCTTGCTTGAGTTGGTTTTCAATGCTTTTGAGTTGCTCCATAAGGGCTTTCCAAGCAGATTCTTCAATGGTGATTAAATTCATTGCGTATAGGGTTAAATTCTCGGCGGCAAAGTTCTGACAAATACAAAACATAAACTGCCAAGTACTACCCATTGAAATGTGCATTTTAACGCAGTTGAAGTGATTTTTATTTATTTTATTGGTTATAAGTGTATTACAAGGTAATTGTAACGTATTTTTTGGAGTATAAACTACTTTTATAGGAAGAAATGTCTAAAAAATGCCAATGGGTTATAATGGGCTTTTTTGAAAAATGGAGATAAAAGTGTGTTTAGGGAGTTTTTATAGAAGAGTTAAATTGAAAATAATAAATATAATTAAAAATAATGAATATAATATTTGAATAAATCCTTCTCCCTAAAAAAGGGAAACTGTCTATTTCCCTAAAAAACTGATTAAACAATGTTTAAACGTTTTTATCTGAAGTTAGCAAAACTACTTTTGATCGGAGTTGTTTATATGATCTAGTAAAGCCGCTTTTAAAGCATCGAGGAAAGGTGTAAGGTTCTTTGAGCGTCCTTTCATACGATGAAAAGTGTGATACAGATCTCCCAATTCTACCTTGAAGAGCTTTTCAAATACCGCAGTTAGCTTCTTGATAGAAATTTTTCCTGATGAAATACGATTGGTAGCATACAAACCATAGATTAGCTCTATGAGCTCGGTCTTTTGCCCTGTCCATTCTAAGAGATTTAGAATTTCTAAAGGCATATCTTCTTCTTCACGAGTACGAAAAAAAAAGATAATCAGAGAGTTCCTTGGCAGCCCCTATCTTAGCAACTTCAAAGCTACGACAAGTAGAAAAGGCTCCATCAAAAGAAAACAAATACCCCTCATTGCTTTGAGGAAGGTAGTCGTAATTGCGAGTAAAATACTCTACATCGCCATTAGTTCTTCCTAAAGCAATGTAACTGAAGAAATCGGTTGCTTCTAAAGTCTCTGACTCTTTAAACCATTGGGCTTCTTTGTGTTTTAGAAACTTTTTAGCAGCCTCAGTAGAGAGCAAAGTTGCTTTACTTTCTATCTGGTAGATCTCATTGTAGAAAATGAGTCTGCTAACCATTTGAGGTTGTACCTCGCGGAAGAAATGTATCTCTTCTGCTTGGTCAGTAAAACCTCGTTGCTGTACCTCTCCCTTAGCCTCCTTTAAGAGGTCTTTTAGGAACTGTACCATTTCTAAAGATTCTTTAACCACGGCGGATCTATCCAGCGTGATTTGGCGTTCTCTTACAGCCAACTGATTCAAAATTTGTTGATACATAAAATCAAATATTTAAATGATTTATTGCGCTATATTACAAAAAAACAATGATATACACAAACTTTAAAAAATCTTCATTTTTTAAACAACTGGTTTGCAGGAGATTTACAATTAGCTCCACGCAAACGTGCGCTGCTGCATAGGCTTCTGTAGAAGCCTATGCAGCAGCGCACGTTTGCGGGTGCAAAGGTAAAATTTTTTGTTTATATTGTCAAGATGTTGTACCTTTGCACCCAGAAGTTACTGAGAAAATAGGTATAATCAAATGAAATAAGAACCATTACTAAATCGTTACCTACTCTTATTGTAATTCCTATATCTTCTTTATTTTGAATAGATTATAAAAGTAGTTTCAATTTTGTAAAAAAAACAAACAGAACTAGAGAGTTAAATCTATAAAACAAAATTGTTATGCCTCTGATTAAAAAGACTGATAGAATGGATATTTACTTAGAAGAATATAGGCAGATTATACTTATTCGCCAAAAGTGGAAGTATAATTGGTTTAACGAAAGAAACACCACAAGTTGGACTTTATCTGAAAAAAGAGACTTTCATAATAAAGTTGATAGTATTATTTGGAAAACTTGGGGTGGTCAGTATAAAATAAAAGCTATAGGTAATTCAGTCTTTGCTCAAAAATACAAAAATAAAGTTTTCACAATTAACTTTGATATTCAATGGGTAATACAAAATCCTCATTGGAATGTAAATGTAAGAAAAATTACAAAAAATACGTATTATAGAAGTAATGTAAGATGGAATAGTAGAGAAATCAATTTAGACACCGAAGACACAAAGATAAGAAAAGAAATTAAACAGATACCTGTAGGACACGAGTTTGGACATACAATAGGGTATTTATATGATGAATACCATCAAGATTTTACTCTTAATAGAGGATTTAAGTTTGATCAAAAAAGTATAATGAATATAGGTATGGAGTTAAGAGATAGGCATTTAGAGTATATGATATCTGAATTAAATACGATCTATTCTAATACAAGATTTCAACTAATATAATATATTATGAAGTTTTTATATATTTTTATTGTGATGCATTTATTGCCAACTCAATGTAAAAATGTAGAGTCACAAAATTTACAACATTTTAATATAACAGAACCAAATGTTGAAAACGATTCTTTATTACAGAATTTTGAGAAACTATCGTATGATAAAAATATTGAGAAACATTACAAAAAGTTAGGATATTTACTTGTGAAAGAAACTACTTTCCTTATGGGAGATTATTCTGATGGGTTAATTTCTGAATTTAGAATTGAATTACTCAATATTTTTTCTGAAAAAGGAATACAAGAAAAAGATATTCTTATAAAAGAAGTTACTTGGCAAATTGATAAAAATAATAATTTAACAATTTGGTACAAAAGAGAAAATAAGAAATGGAAACCTTTAAAAAATTTCATTTATAATAAGGATACGAACTTTTAACTAACAATTTAAAAATAAAAAAAACAATGTCATTCAAAGTTAAATTAG
>NZ_BPMA01000046.1 GCF_026005215.1 Capnocytophaga catalasegens
CTGACTATCAAGCTCCAAATCGCCATTGGTTGCTTCAATAATTACCTCTTCGGCTTCCTCATAAGAAGAGCCACTTATAGAGGTATAAGTATCACGAACGGTAATATATATGTTATTTGCTTTTTTAAAAATCCCCATAGCTTTACATTTTAATGTGAACTACCTTGCTCGCCACTGTTAGATTTTACAGATTTATCACTCTGTAAAATCATATTTTGCTTGGTGCTTACCACGGTTATTTTATCAGCATGTGAATCACTCTTCTTAGATTGTATAAACCTCTCGTCTTTGAAATATTAGCACTCTGTATGATAATATCGCCAGTTTGGGCAAAATGCGTGTATGAGTCTGAGGTTTCGTTTAATTTTCCTGTAATTTCAACCTTTTTGTTGCCTTGTATGGCTTGGGTGTAATTACCTTTGAGCATTATCAATCATACACTTTTCCAAAAGGAATTCTTATAGGAGCAACCGCATTCGCTTTTTGGTTGTACATTACGGCTCTAACTTTCTTTTTCATAATCTCAATAGTTTGTAAAGCTAATGTATCACAATGCTTACAACCTTCAGTTTTTCGAATAATTCGACCATCTATTATTTTTCCTCTTTTTGACACTAATAAACGAACATGGTAAGTGCCTGCAAAATCATAATCAATATCTCTATGATTTTTCAGTAAGAAACTATCATAATCTTTTTGACTATCAAAAATTTTCACTTGTTGTTCGTAAGGAAATAGTTGAAATTCATATTTTTTACCCTCTTTGGTGTGCCAAATTGATTTTATCCATTCTCCATTTTTTGAGTAGTTTTCGAACATTAAAAGACCATCAATATCATAAAATTTACTAATTGTTATTTCTTTATTTTTATGATTTATTATGCTACTACAAGAATTTAGCATAAGTGTCAGCGTGCATAGTAAAATGGTTAGCGGCTTCATCTTCTCTATTTTTAATTTGTATTTCAAGTTCTTTGTTGTTCTGTGGGGTATTATCTGTTAGGGATTTAATTGCACCGTGTGAATGCCATTTACCTAAAAGTTTAAAATATAAATGTCCATAGGCTTCGTGAGCAAAAGTTGCCGTCATATGTTCAAGAGCGTCTTTGCGTTCTTTGATGTTCAAATAAGTTTTATTGATAACAACTTGATTTGTCCCATTGGTTGTAACTCCAAAAGCCCCCTCTTTATCTGAATATAAAGTAATTGCAGATACTCCTCCCCACATTTTTTCATAAGTAAATCCCGCAGCCTCTTGTTCTTTTTTATATAGTTCTTTTGAAACAATTTTATCGGGAAAATCCTTCATTATTACATTTTTATAAATCTCATAACTTTCTTCTAATCCATCAGAATAATGCATTTGTTCAAAAGGAAATTTACCTTGTACCGTTTGGTAATACTCTTGTATTTTTATTTCAAAAATAACATCACTTTCCGAAATTCTTAAAAGACATTTGAAATTTTCGCTTAATTTCTTAATTTCTTTTTTAGCTAACAAAAGCCATCTTCTATCAATAAATCCTTCTTTATTTTTGACAATATACTTAGCCTCTTGTTTTGTTAATCCCCAAACTATCAAATGATAAGATAAATCATCACAAGGTTTTATTATGTTTTTCATTTGTGATTTCTCTTGCTTTACCTTTTTTCCATCTAATTCATCCTCATTTGAGTTATTCCCTAATCCCTGCATCACCACTTTTTTCTGACTAACAAGCTCTAAATCACCATTAGTTGCCTCAATAATTACCTCTTCGGCTTCCTCATAAGAAGAGCCACTTATAGAGGTATAAGTATCACGAACGGTAATATATATGTTATTTGCCTTTTTAAAAATTCCCATAGCTTTGTTTTTTAATGTGAACTACCTTGTTCTCCACTGTTAGATTTTACAGATTTATCACTTTGTAAAATCATATTTTGCTTAGTGCTCACTACGGTTATTTTATCAGAATGAGAGTCGCTCTTCTTAGCTTGTATGCTTCTTTCGTTTTTAGAGATTTCACCCCTTACATTAGAGTCTTCTCGTATATCACCAGAAGCAGATTGAGAAATATCTTTACCTGCTATATCTACCATATTCACGCCTGCATTGCTAACAATGTTTAAAGAAGCTGTTGAAAATATGTTTTTATTTGCATTTAAATTAATATCTCCGCCCGCTTTGAAAGTAATATTTTTAGGGGCACTTACATTGATATTTCCTTGTCCATCCATTAGATAAGTGTTACCACTGGGGTCTTCTATAAACACACTACC
>NZ_BPMA01000047.1 GCF_026005215.1 Capnocytophaga catalasegens
CGGGAAATACGATTTATTTGGATACCACACAAAAAAGTATTACCATTGAAGCCCCTGAAACTATCCATATCAAATGTAAAAATTTGAATGTTGAAGTGGCGGAAAATGCTAAAACCAATATAGGCAAAACCCAAGAAACGCATATCGGTGAAAACGCAAAAACGATTGTAGGCAAGGAAAACAGCCTTGATAGTGGCGGAAAAATGATTTTATCAAGCGGAAAAACATTGGAGATTTCAGCCAAGCAGGATTTAGAGCTTTACGGAAAACAAAAACTAATAAGCTATACCGATGGCAAAGCGGAAATCGGAGCCAAAGAACGAATGCACCTTTTTGGTACGAATTCACTGATTACCGCCAAAGACAAGATAGAATACAAAGCTCCTAAAATGAATAAGTTACCACAGAAAGGGGAGTTTAAGTATGATAAGGAAAAACAGATTTTGAGTGTGAAGTGGATGAATGCGGAAATGGATACAAGAATTAAAAATGCGGCTTTTGATGAAAAATTAAGTTTGTTAGTGCATACTCGAAATTACGAGGAGGGCGAAACCATTAGCCTTGTTATTGATGAGCAAGAAGGACAAGATATTAACGAACAAGGTAAAGAAATTACCTTAACAGGCAAAGTTGATAAAAATGGATTTGCTTTGCTAAAAGAGGAAGTAGAGGTTTTGCAGGAAACAGAAGCAGAGAAAAAAGAGTCAGAACAAAAGCAACAAGCCGAAGAAGAGCGACAAGCGAATGAAATTTACAAAACTTACCAAGGCAAAGACTACACCTATAACGAATGGCAAGTAAAAGAACAAGAGCTTTGGGAAGCATATCAACAAACTAAAAATAAGAAAAAATGAAAGTATTACGAGTAAAAAGTGTCAATGGCGATGCAAGTTTTCAGAATGAGACTGTTGAAATTTATGATAAAATAGAGCGTACCCTTGATTATCATCTTTACCATAGTTGGTCATCTACTCAAAAAGAAACAAATCATTTAGGAACAGACCATATTAAATTTACTAGAACTGAGTTTATCAAATATTATTCTTCTGATAAAGTTTTTAGATGGCAAAGATTATATACTTACTATTATGCTTCGGTTGTAATTGATACTATAAATAATGGGAATCAGAGTACTTTTAACTATTATATAGATAAGATTTCGTGGTCAAGAACATTGAATATGCCTGTATATAAAAAAATTGAATTTATACCTAAAGACAGTGGAGAGGCAAAAACAGAAGAAGAAATGAAAAAATTAGATTCTATTGTATGGACATATATTATTAAAGTTTTGGACTTTAAAATAAAAAATAATGGAGGAAGCATATTACAGGCTGAAGCATATAAAAATAGACAATATAACAAAAAAGTTGATGCAATTGGAATGGTAGCTAGTGGCATATCAACTATTCTTGGATTTGTAAAACACCCTTATGCACAAATTGCATCTGTGGGATTAGATGTAAGTGCTACAGCTTTAACAGAATATTTAAAAGAAGCAGATGATGCAAGTTCTCTTATATTTGATTACCCCTTTAAAACAATAATTGTGAAAGATATTCATAGAGCATTTTTAGAACCCTAAAAGTATGAAAAAAATAGCAATAGTAATTTTGATTTTAATATCACAATGTGTGTTTGCTCAAAAAGATGAGCAAAAAAAGTTCGATAATTTATATGAAGAAAACAGACCTTGCGATAAGATAATAAATGAAGAATATTCCCAATTACTTATCGGAAAATGGAAATTATCGCATTCATTGGAAGGAAATGAGGTTATTAAGGAACTTAAATCCGAAAAAATCCATTTCAAAAAGAACAGAAAATTTAAAGAAGTCCGAGAAGGAGAAGTTTTTAAAGGAACTTGGAAAGTATGTAGTTGCATTGAGAACAATCTTGTTTTGACAAGCAATCACCCTATGATTTTAAAAAAAGAATTGGAAGAGCTTGAAAAAATGATAAAAACTTCACATAAAAAAGGAAAACCGAAAGGAAAATCAAAATCATTTATGACAATACATAAAATAACCAAAGATACACTTACTATCTTATTTTATATGGATTTAGAAAAAGAATTCCCCAGATATATATTTTATATAAGAGAAAAATAAAGCCTATGCCTCAAACCATCACCAACAACGCTAAATTGCAATGCAATCAAGGAACATTAAAAACACCTTTAACGGTAACCTCTCAAACCTTTGATTGTATCAACGGAGAACCCATCGCCACCGAGCAAGACAACAAGCCCAATATTAATATCAAACCCTTTGGGCAATGCAAGTTAAAACCCTCATCAGCAGGATACTTGCCTTGCGTTCCTGCTCCACAGAAATGGGAGAAAATATCGTTTTCATCTATTGATAGCAACAAAGAATTAAATGAATCATCGTGTATAAAATGTGCCGTTGGTGGTTTAATTACTTTCGCAGACAAAGGCAAAAACGATTTTATTTCTTCTGAAATGGAATAAAATATGTATAAATTTGTATCACAACCCCACGCAGGAGGTGGCAAAGGCTTTTATTTCATCCCCGAAGTAGGCGAAGAAGTATGGGTAGATTTTGAAGACCAAAATGCCGAAAGACCTTTTGTGGTAGGTAGTAACTACAATGGGAAGGAGTTTAGCAAATACCACACAGCAGGCAATGATAAGAAAGTAATACATACCCGTTCAGGTACTAAAATTATCCTCAATGATGCCGAAGGTAGTGTGTTTATAGAAGACCCCAGTGGTAACACTTATCTAATGGATGGACAAGGAAATATCAATGTAAGTGCCCCTAAAAATATTACTTTCAAAGCGGGCGG
>NZ_BPMA01000048.1 GCF_026005215.1 Capnocytophaga catalasegens
AGCGACTCTCATTCTGATAAAATAACCGTAGTGAGCACTAAGCAAAATATGATTTTACAAAGTGAAAAATCTGTAAAATCTAACAGTGGAGAACAAGGTAGTTCACATTAAAAAGTAAAGCTATGGGAATTTTTAAAAAGGCAAATAACATATATATCACCGTTCGTGATACTTATACCTCTATAAGCGGCTCCTCTTATGAAGAAGCCGAAGAGGTAATTATTGAAGCAACCAATGGTGATTTAGAGCTTGTTAGTCAGAAAAAAGTGGTGATGCAGGGGTTAGGGAATGAGAAAAGTGATGATAAAAACAAGAAAAAACAACTTTTAGTAACAAAAGTAGAAGGTGTTTCCATTATACAAGGAGGAAAAACTTATCTTTTCAAGGCTATAGTGCATAGTAAAGAAAAAATATACGCTTCTGATTTATTTGATGTTCGTTGGATGTTTAAATATAAAAAAGAAATAAAAAAGGATTTTTCAGAAGAAATAAAAAAAGATTTCTCAGAAAAAGGACATGTATATGTAAATGTACAAGAGCGATCAGTTAGAAAGGAAATAACTTTTCCTCTAGCAGAAGAATTATTAGGTGTACAAAAAATTAAGTTATATGCTTACATAAAAGAACCCTTAGAAAAAGTATGTCTTAATATTGATTTCATTTTACCAAGTGGGGTGTTTGTTTGGACAGAGATAAAAGGAACAGGGCATACGTTTTTAACAGTACATAAAAACAACAGGGTCGTTGCATATACTTATGGAAGATATGATGACGTTGATTTTACACAAATTACCGGAGAAGGAGTTTTATTGAAACTTTCTGACAATGTAGCAGTAGATTATATCAAAGAAGTTTTATACAAAAAAAGTGGTAAGGCATACCAAATAAAAGATGTTACAGAAGAAAATATATCCTCTATATTTGATACAATATGGGATAACAGTAATGAAAAACCCAATAGTAAGAATGCAGGAAAAAACACAAAAGAATATGGAAAAGTAATAGATAAATATGATGTATCGGGAAATAATTGTACAACAGTAACTTGTAAAGCATTAAAAGAAGCTGGAAGTAATATTTTTAATTTTGACTCTTTGTTATTTGGAAAGAGAATTTATTCTTATGAAGAAAATTTTGTAATTCCCAAATCATTACAAAATTTTTTGGAAGAACAGAAAGAAACTAATAAAAATATATCAGATGCTACAGAATTAATGAGAAAAACATTTCCTAATATGAAAAAGGTTTCAGAAATGGGGAAAACGGGCATTTTTGGGGAAACATCAGGTAGTTTTGGGAATTCTTCTGGAAGTTCTGCAAACTCTTCTAGTATGGATGAACTAAGTAGTGGCTCTGGTTCCGCTTCTAGTGGAGGAGTTTATAGTTCATCATCTAATTAAATAAATCTATTATGAAAAAAAAAATAATTATAATTTTCTCAATTACAGGAGTTTTATCTTTAGTATTGCTGAATTTACTCATATTTGTAGGAAATTTTATTAGTCTCAAATATCACGTAGAAGAAATAAGCGAAATGAATACACCTGATGCCATATATCCTATTTTTAATCAGTTGTCGATAATGACATTACTGAATTTGTTTTTATTCTTGATAGTTCTGTATTTTTCTATGAAAAATAGAAAGAAAAATATCATTGTATTTTTTGCTTTATTCACAATTGTACAAATAGGATTTATTATTGATAAATATTTGTTTTTGGCATATAGATTAAACAAATTGGATATTGATACTATTATCTATGATAGAATTTATCCAATGGTAACGGCTTTATCGTGGTTAATGATTATCAATTTAGTTTTATTTGTAGTAAGTTTAATATTTTTTTGTTTAAAAAAGTCTCCGAAGTAGGCGACCAAGTGATGGTTGGTTTTGAGTATGGCAATCCGCATTGTCCGTTTGTGATGGGTAGTATGTTTCACAAGACCAATGCTTCGCAGGTGTCGAATGATGTAAGGAGTATTACTACGAAAAGTGGTTGTAAAATTGTGTTTGATGACAATGCCAAAAGTGTTTTAGTGGAAGACCCAAGTGGAAATACTTACCTAATGGATGGACAAGGAAATATCAATGTAAGTGCTCCTAAAGATATTACTTTCAAAGCGGGCGG
>NZ_BPMA01000049.1 GCF_026005215.1 Capnocytophaga catalasegens
ATAGATATGTTAAAAAATTAGTAAAATAAAGACGCCACATCTTAAAAAAAATAGTTATGAAGCACTGGATAGAATTTACCCACAACAAAAGCCACCGAGCCAAGCGGTTAGGAAAGTTGGTAAATGCTTTGGACTTTGAGATATTGGAAGCTGAAAGAAATTTAGCAATGTACCAAGCCCAAAAACAACGCACCGAAGCCGAGATTTTGCAGGAGTTGGCAAAACATTACCCAACCCCCGAAGCGTTGGAAAACGCCGTGCAGGAAGCCAAAAACAAAGCCGAGCAGTTTAACACTGAACCCGTAAAATATCATATTCCTAAAAAATAGGTTTTAAAACATTTTTTCTTTGTGGGGTGTGTTTTGTTCTTACCCCGCAAAGAAAATCAAAAATAAAAGCGTTTAAACACTATTTAAACAGTAAAACAAATGAACGACACGGAAAAAATTATCCGATTGGGTAAAGCATTACCCAAAGGAGCAAAAAAAAAGAATTTCAGAACTGACAGGAATAACACAACAAACGGTTGTGAAATTTTTTAAAACAGGCAGTGCCACTCCAAAAAATGCCCTTAAAATCATAGAAACCGCAATGCCTTTTTATGAAAAGCAACAGGCAATTATTGAAGCAAAAAACAAATTTTTAAACCTATTAAAGCAATGAAAAGAGTAACTATTTATCATTTAGACAACGAATGTAACGTACAGTAAATTGAGGTAAGATACTTACTTTTTGGGCGTTGCATTTACCGAAGCCACAAAATAAAACGTGTTAAATATTTGTAAGTACTTAACACGTCCACTGCGATACGATTATTGAGTGCAAATATACAATAAAAAAATATATTATGGTATTATGGCTTATAATCGTAGAAATTTACTTAAAAGAGTTATCGACATTCAAAATATAACGCTGGAACTCAAACGAAAAGACGGAGATATGTTTTTTAAAACTATCTACTGGACGCATATTTACCCGACCTATAAAATAAGTTATCGTACGTATGCAACTTATTTAGATATGAACGCTCGGAAGCAACTCAAAGAATTGGAGGAAAAGATGAACAAAAAAGCATCTTAATTAGTAGAATATTAAAGATTTAAACATATAAAAAATGCAATTTGAAGTACAAGAAAATGTTATCACGGCTTTTGGAGTTATTGAAACTGGGGACGGGGTAAAGTTCGCTTCTCTTTTTTCGCAATTAGAACAAAGTCAAACGGATATACTTTTAAAGTTACACACCGAAGGCGGTTCGGTTTTTGACGGTAATATGATATACAACGCCTTGATTAACAGCAAAGCAAATGTAACCATTCATATAATCGGAATAGCGGCAAGTATGGGGGCGATTATATCATTGGCGGTTGATGAGGTGTATATGGCTGAAAACAGTTATTTAATGATACACGCCCCCTCGTCCTATTCGAGCGGACAAGCACAAGATTTTGAAAATCAAGCCAAACTATTACGCTTGATAGAAGCTGATTTTATCAAAAAACTGCAACAAAAAACAGGCAAAACCGAAGAATACGTAAAACAATGGTTAATCGGGGATACTTGGTTTAATGCTCAACAGGCTTTAAACGAGGGACTTATAAAAGGTATTATTTCCCCTGAGTTTGATTTTGACGCCTGTAACCCCAAACAACTATCTGTAAAAGAAGTGTTTAACCATTACAAACCAAGTAATAATTTTAATTTTAGTGATATGGATTTAAGAGAGCAACTTATTTCAAGATTTAAACTCATTTCTAACACCTCAAACACCAATATTTTAATGAAAGTCGAAGAGGCTTTATATCTTCGGGAGGAGTTAAAAAAGTTGTTGGAATTAGATAAAAAAGTTTCAGACGATGAAATTTTAGAAGCGGTTAAAAAGCTATTAGAAGCTGAACAAACCACCCAAGAGGAGCAGGAAACCGAAGCAAGGTATTTAACCACCCAAGCCATCAGAAGCGGAGGCATTACCCAAGCACAGGAACAGCACGTACTTAACTTGTTCAAGAATGATTTTAAAGGCACAAAGAATTTTTTAAACAGTTTGCCTAAGCGTAACCCTTTCTCAATAAGTGATTTAATAAAAAGTAAGGTCGTTTCGGAGCAGTCCCAAGAAAAACCAAAAAGCGACTGGAATTTAGACGATTACCGAAAAAACGCCCCCAAAGAACTTGAACAAAACCAGCAACTATACCAACGACTAATAAAAGCTAAGTATAACAACAAAAATTAATAATTATGGCATTACAAAAAGAAATTTGGCTTGACCAACTGATGAACAACTTTTACCCCGACACTTCATTTTTAAACTTTACAATGGATTTTTCAGCCTTTGTAGACCACCACAAATTAAATATGGCAGAGGTAGGCGTAGACCCCGAAGTATTAATAAATAACACAACTTATCCTATTGATGTACAAGGGCGTACTGATAAGCCCTTAGCTATTGAATTGGATTTGTACGAAACAGTTAATACATTGGTAAGAGAACCCGAAGCGGTGGAACTCTCTTACAACAAGTTAGAAAGTGTAATTTACGGACACAGGCAGTCATTACAAGCCAAAGCAGGAACCAAAGCGGCACACGCTTTTACACCTCAAAAAGACAGCTTATATACGCCCGTAGTTACAACCACTGGAGACCTGAACGAGGGCTTTAAAAGGCTTGTCCCTGAAAACATTTTGAAGTTAAAACGCCGTTTTGATGAGTTGGATATAAACCCCGAACAGCGTAATTTAGTGCTACACCCAGCACACCTTGAAGACTTGATTTTGTACGACTTAAAAGCGTTTAAAGACCTTACCGAATGGAAAGAGGGCAAACCCGCCAAGTTTGCAGGGTTCAATATTTTGCAATTTACAAAAACGCCGGCCTTTAATGCTACAACAATGCAAAAAAAGGACTTCGGAGCGGTTGCACAAGGCACGGACACTTATTGTTCGTTTACGTTTAGTTCCGATGAAGTAATGAAAGCGGACGGACAAGTACAAATGTACATTACCGAAAAAGACCCCAAACAAAGGGCGACTATTATTGGTTTTGATAAACGTTTTGTGGCGTTACCAATCCGAAATAAAGGTATCGGAGCTATCGTTACCGCTAAACAGTAATGTTTATATTTATATTTATATTTTTGTTTTTGTTTTTGTTTTCACAGAACAACCGCGCCAAAATTGGTGCGGTTGTTTCATTTTTTAGAGTGTTTAAACAGCGTTTAAATAACGCCTTTTTTAGGCCATTTTTTGAGTATTTTTTTTACCAAATCTTCCTGCCAAAAATTGGAAGTCATACCCTAATTTTTTTTTACATTTGGTTTTGCCGTTTA
>NZ_BPMA01000050.1 GCF_026005215.1 Capnocytophaga catalasegens
AAAATGCTTGAACCTCAAAAAGATAAAAAAAAAGTTTCAAGTAACAAGGAACAAGTAGCTGAAAGAAAAGAAAACAAAGATTGCAAAACCTGTGAAAAATCTGATTTTGACAAAAAAGAGTTTTACAAACAGCTTGAAAAAAAGGAAGTTAAACAAAATTCAGTTGAAAAATCATCAAACGCCTTTACGATTGCCGATAATCAACCTACAAAATTGAATATCCTTTTGAGTTCAACCGAGAAAGAAAACCAATCGGCAAAGGATATTCAGAATATTTTTGATAAAAAACTCTCAAAAATGTTGCGTATAGAGAGTGGTTTTATCAATACCAACGAGTTTAATTTTAAAGCTCCGAAATCAAATAAAAAAGGGGTTGAAAGTTTTGCAAAAATCGTATCAAAAGACCAACTTCGTCCTTTTCTGACCGGGGTGCTTATTGAAAAAGATGTTTATGTAGGTACAGATGCGCACAAACTGCTTATTATTGAAAGAGACAAGAAAGACGGACTTAAAACGGGTGTAATTTATGATGCCAACGCCAAATACATCGACTATCTGAATGCTTTTGCTAATATTGATGATGCACTATCTGAAAAAGAGTGGAACGATAAAAAAAGGTACATTGATGGAATATTTCCTAACTATCAAAAAGTTTTTCCAAAGCAATACCAATGGAAAACGCCTTTTGTGGATATAGAACCGATTTTAAATCACGTTTATAAAGCATACTATTTACTAAAATTCGATGTTCAAAAAAATGATAATTATACGATTCCTTTCCGTATAGGAAAAACGGGAATATCTTTTAATGCTTATCATTTATTTGACACCTTGCAATGTTTGTACGCTAATGGGACAAAGCACGTGAGCTTTGAGTGTGTTGCTTATAATAAAGCGACGATAATTAAAAGCAAAGAAAATAAGAATGTAGCTTTGCTAATGCCTGTTATTGTAGAGAAGAAAAGCGATTTGAACGTTAATCAAGTGCAAATTTCTGCTACTGAAAACAAAGATTTTGAACAAAAGCAAGGTTTAGCAGCTCCACAACCCCAGCTTTCTACCGAAGATTTTAAGAAAATGAGCGTTAAGGAGTTACGTGCTTTTACCTTACAGTATTATTTGGAAAATCTGAAAGGTAAAAAAGCGGTTATAAAAAAATATCTGAAAGAGGTTGTATTTACTACGGTTGCAGGTAAAAAAATAGCCAAAGGCGAAGCAATGTATTCAGCAAAGGCTGTTGCTGTTACACACTTACAGGAACTTATTGAAAACTCAACGTATAACAATTGGGGCGACCGCAAAAAAACAGATGGTAAAGACGTTTTGGGATACTTAAATTTCAAATCAAAATTTATTCTTGATGGAGAAAAGAAGCATTTGCGTATTTCATTAGTCCTTTATAAAGATAGAAAAACAGAGTTGAAAAATGTTGAAGTAGGAAGAAATAAAAAAGCGGTAAAATCCACTCAGGAGCCAGTAGCCTACCTGCAAGACGATGGGACTTTACCACTTTTCAGGAGCAAAAATACAAAAAAATCGGTTTCCAACAAAAAAACAGATGAAAATTTTGGTTTAGGTTTGCCTTTGACCGATGAAATCCGTAAAAAAGCCTTTACCGACAAAGGAAAATTACGCAAAGGGTGGTACTATGATAAATACGGAATTTTGACCGATGGAAAAAAATTGTATTTAGCCAAAGGCAAAAAAGAGTATGAATACGAAGCTATTCAAGATAAAATATTAGATGATGAAACCAATTACAGACATATTCGTTATCAAGCCGAAGATTATTACAATAAAGAGAAAACCAAAAATAATGAAATTGGAGATGAGCAATTTAAAACATTTTATGAAGATGTTGTTAAATCATTAAAAAAACAATATCCAAGTATAACCAGAGAAGATGTTTTTGATATTCATAACTCTATATCAAGGAAAGATGACAAAATATTTTTTACTTTTTCATCAGAAGATTTAAAAATAAAAGCTGTAAAAGATTTCTTAGAAGAATACGCTGTTAAAGTTGGCAAAAAATATGAATTAAACGAAAAGGCTATAAATATTCGTAAAAAAATAGATGAATTTGGTTTAAAACAAAGAAATAAATTACGAGGTAATAGAAAGGATATTCGTAAAAAATACGGCTTAGCCGCTCCCATTCCAACTACCCAAGAACCAATGTCATCAGAATCTGCGGGCCCGCAGGTTTTTGTAGAAGAATTTACAGAAACCAGCCAGGTACAACCCGAACCTGTAAATCCATTACCGACGGTGGCTCATCATCGCAAAGGATCATTAGCCCAGCAATTGGCAAATGCTCCTGAGCAAACCGAAAGTTACCAAATTGACCGCTTTGATATGGCTCAATTTTTAGGCGATATGGAAATAAAAAATGTGGATAGTTTGGTAATTACGCTCACGGGAGGACAAGGAAGCGGAAAAACACGTTTTGCCTTTCAGTTTATGAATGACCTGGCACAACGCTACAAAGTAGGGCATATTTCTATCGAGGAGCATCCACAAAGTCGTTTGTATATCGAGAAAGCTCATCAGTATTTGAACCAAAACGCACTAAACAATATCGAAGCTCACGATGTACGCTCACTCTCCGAAATTGATAAAATTATCCGTGAAAATGAGGTTATTGTAATAGATAGTTTTCAGAAAATCAAGGAGATTGACAGCAGGTTTGAGGTAGATAAAGATTTGCGTAAAAAATACCACGGCAAATTGTTTTTAGTCATTTTTCAGCAAACCACAGACGGCAAAATGCGAGGCGGGAGCAAATCCCAATTTGACGGCGATATTATTCTTTTCACGGAAAAATTTGCGAATTACCAAGAAAATTATGTGTATCCCGACAAAAACCGATACAATAGTACTCCTGCTGACCAACTTAAATATAATATCTATTCGCAAGGATTGCAACCCATTGAAAATAAGCAGGAAATAACCATTGAAGACTTAGTGTTTGATGTGGTGTAAAATTTTAAAAGATGAAAGAAAATAATAAAGATACAGCGTGGTTTCCTAAGTATAAACAATTCAAAGGAAAACCCAAAGAAGCTATAAAGCATCTAATTAAGGTAAAAAAAGGAGATTGTTTAGAGGCTTTATATCGTAAAGATATTGGGTATATTGATATTGTTTGGGGCGAAAATGATAAAAACAATAAAGGCTTCGGCTTGAAACATATTATTGAAAAGTACGGCAAAGAAATAGAACAATTAGGCTTTAAAGTAGAAGATTTTATTCCGATAATTGTACAATTCGGAGAACTTAAAACCTCTAAAAAACCCAGTAGAATAGAACTTGTAGGTGAGATGTTCAAAGTTGTCGTCAAAACAGAGTTTTACAATGAAAAGGAAAATAAGCGACAAGATAAAAAGTTTATTCTAACAGCCTTTGATTTGAGACCTTTATTTAAGAAGAATAAAAGTAAAGGAAACTAACCAAAGGACTAATGGGGTTAATTTTACAAGTCTCCGCTGTATAGCAAAACCTTTGCTTTTTAATGCAAAGATAAAAAAAACGATTTAAAAAAACAAGTAACAAATTAAATTTTTATAGAAATGGCAACAAAAAAAGAGGGTT
>NZ_BPMA01000051.1 GCF_026005215.1 Capnocytophaga catalasegens
CTGTACCGAAATGTGCCATGAAACTGAAAATATTCATAACTATTGATTTTGAGGCAAATATACAAAATTATTTTTAATTACGGATATACAAAAGATTATTCAAAAGAAGTATTGAAAAAATCGCTTGACAAATACGAAGCGTATTTAAAAATGCAAGCTACTTTTTGGGAAGAATTGAAAACTATTCGAGCCCAGCGTCTTTCCGACGAAAAACGCCGTTTAGAAAATGTAATGAGTATTGCCCAAGACAATGCTGATAGAAAAGCAAGTATTGAAGATAAAAAATTACTAAATATTACCTTACTTGTTTTGGTAGGGTTATTTATTATGAAGAAAATAAAACAATAAGATAATAATTATAAAGCATATAAAGAATGTTTGATACACAATACAATACAGGATTAAACGGTAGCTGTGGTTTAGCAGGACTTTGTACAGACTACCACAGAGATGCCGACCGACACGAAGCAATTACACGAAGCTATCAGAATGAAATCAATTCATTTTATCGGGAAATGGACGGACTTAAAAATGGAACGGCTCAAAAAGAATATGAGCTTTTGGAAAGTCAACAAGTAAGTAACCGAAACGAGATAGCAACCTTGAAAGGTGAAATAGAAAAAGCCAGACAAAAACTAAAATCGTGGCAACTTAACCCCGAAGTAGCAAATGCCTTGGGATTTTGGAATATTTCGTCTTGTACTTCGGAAAAAAATCGAAGAGACCGCACTCATCAAGATATGAAGGTAAAAGAGGCTGAACGTGATGGCGTCCGTAGAGAACTTAATATACTGAAAGAAAAATTTTCTCCCGAAGTAATGCAAAAAATCCGTGATGCTGCCAATAGTTTAGCTAATGAAGTTACAAGTTTGCGTTCGGAATTGGCTAAAATAAACAAAGAAATTGACGAGACTAAAAAGCTATATTTGGCACGAAAAGAAGCCGAACGCTTAGCATTGGAGCAAGAAAAACAAGCCCGTGAAAAAGCAGCTACACCCAATCAAAACAATAACAATAATACAATTTGGATATTTTTTGCTATGGCTGTTGGCGGATATTTTCTTTTGAACAACAATAAAACAATTGTAAAAGTAAAAGGATAAAATGAATGTTTCACAAAAATATTTATCTGCTCCGAATTTGTCGAAAATAGTTGATGTTGGTACTACTCTAATTAACACTGGGGCAAATGTATATGGAACGATTAAGTCTTCTCAAAATTCAGGAGGTGGCACTTTGCAAACAAGTGAAAATGTAACAATTATCAACCAACGGCAACTCACCCCCGAAGAGATTAAAATATTGCAAGAACAACACGAAGAAAATTTAAAACAATTAGCCTTTGACCGAGCTATGCAAATGCAAAATGCAGCCGATAAAAGAAGGCTTTTGGACAAACAATATGAAAAGCCCCAAAATGATAACACAATTGTTTATATGTTGGGAGGATTACTTTTTTTTGGGATTTTTTTTACAGCAATAAAAAATAATAAATAAAAATGGAAACAAAATTAGGAATATATCAGTTAGGATATGCTAGTTTAGGAGCAGGAAAAACCCAAGGAGTTGTTCCAATACATAAGTCCCCACAAATGAAAGATTTATTATCTTCTGAGAGAGGCTCTATTTCAGGTAATATAATCAATCGAAAACCACAAGCCTCCTTAACTCCTAAACAACAACGCCAAGCCAATAGGCTTGCACGTCAAGAATTGCGTAAAAAACGCCCATCTTATTTTGAAAGAAATGGAGAAAGAAGATTGGACACACTCTTAAATGGATTATCTAATATTGTAGGTGCAGCCTCTTCTGTTAATGATTTGATAAATAATATAAAACGTACAGGTTCGTACTATATTGATCAAACAGGTACAAAACAACCACTTACCAATGAAGACAAAGAGGTTTTGGTCGATTATGTTCAATCTCAGCAAGCACAAGGAATAGATTTTCAAACAATGATGCTTTTGCTCAAAAGTCAGGAAAAACCCACTAATAATACAGCACTCTATATAGGTATTGGTGGAGCAGTATTTGTATTGCTGCTGATGGTGATGATGAACCAAAATAAAAATAATAAATAATAAATTAAATGTGTTACAAATGAGTAAAAATGGATTAAAATCAGAAAATCTTTCAGAGGTAGGAGCTTATACAGGAGGCGCTTTTGTTGGTGCTTTTGTGTCTCGTGTGCTTCACAATAAGCTCCCTTTTCTCAAAGATAAAGATACCGCAAAGTCAGGTATTATTTTAGCGTTGAGTGTGATAGGAGGGGCAATGGCTAATCCTAAAACAACAACTGGAAAATTATTACAAGGTATGGCTATTGGAGCAGCAGCAACACAGGCTAACAGTCTTGTAAAAGGATTAGTAAAACCAAAAGAAGATGGGGTTATTAAAGTTGGATTAGGCGAACCAGATACGCAATATGTGTATGTAGAGCCAGCTTATGATAACGGAGATGGTTATTTTGATTATAGCAATAATCCAATGTTGAATAATCCGTATCAAGATGAATTTTTGTCGCTACCACAAGCACAAGAACAATTTGCGAGCGTGTAATAAAAAGAAGTTAAACATTTAAAATTTAAAAAATGGATTTTTTACAAAACGAAGAACAATACTTACGAGTAGCTAACTACTTGATGAAAGTAAATCAAGATAAGGCATTGAATTTGCCCTTATCTACAATGAAACCAACGCCATCAGAATTGTATGTAAATACAATTTTTACGGCGGGAGGCAATGTACCACTTTTAACAGGAAACATTACCCAAGAGGTAGGAATAACCAATTTTGATGGAAACAAACTCGAAGACAAACGTTATTTTGTGATTGATGGGGTAACGATCCAGTATGGGGAAGGAACAAAAGCAACAGACAAAGTTTTTGCCGTGAAATATGACAAAGAACTTCCTGCTGTACTTTTATCTTCAACGCTTGTTATTCGTCAGAAAAACGAAATTGTGTTGAAATTACCAGTAGCATCTATTGAGATGGCTAAAAAATCTTTTGAAGTATATCGAAAATTAGGAGCTTTGGCTCTTTTAGAACCCAATGCGCCTATTGAAATGTTCTTAGAAACCCCAATGGGAAGTACCATTCAGGTTTCATCGGGAGATAGCTCATATATTCGTGTGTTGCTCAAAGGATTTGAAACCTATTTAAAAAGATAGTCTTTCAGTTTCTACTACGAAAAGCCCGCTCGGTCTCGGGCGGGCTTTTTATAAGTTGAATTAAAAATAAATACAATGACAAGTAATATAATATACACAAGGCTTAATTTCACAATGACTGCGGGTAGTTTGGCTTTTGCAGACAGTCTCTCGTTAGAAGACGGGACTTGTTTAGGAGTTCATCTTGTTGTTTTTGACACTGACAACCCGAAATTTCCTGTTGAAATAGGAATTACCAATGCACAAGTATTTTTTTTGAAAAACGCAA
>NZ_BPMA01000052.1:0-17034 GCF_026005215.1 Capnocytophaga catalasegens
TGAAATTTTTTTATCAAAAATTATTCAGAACTTAAAACTCGAATACGATTATTGTAATAGAAAAAGAAGTTGTCTAACAAGACAACTTCTTTTATTATGAAGTATAATTAAAAAGTAAAATTTAAAACGCATACCGAATAGAGAAATTCCATGTACGACCAAAACCAAAATATACTCGATTAGAGGTATCTATACCTTTGTAAAGGCTCGTATTTTGATAATCAAGATATTGCTGATCTGTTGTGAAATCTGTGCGTGTTTTGGCGTGCGTATTTGTATAAGATTCAGCAATATAATATGTATCAAGTAAGTTGTTTAGATTGAAAGCAAAAGTTATGGTTTGTTTTTTAACCAAAGGCAATTTATATGAAACTCCCAAGTCAAATAAGTTGTAATTTGGCAATTTCAAAGTTCCTTTTTCAGCCAATTCTTGATCGCTGAATGCATAGATATCTATATTAGCATAGAGATTATCTACATAACGCCAATCAGCAGTAAGTTTTAATCTATCAAAAGGTTTTACTTCCAAACCAGCATTGGCAGTTAGTTGCGAAGCATCTCCTACTTTGGCATTTTCCATATATAGGGTTAATTCGTTGGTAGTTCGCCCTGTAACTGTATAAGGTTGATTACTTTCATCAAAAGTTAAAGCCGAAGCATTGTCTTTGTAGAACCAATCACCGATAGAAAACATTCCGTTAAGTCTTAAATAATCTGTAATTTTGTAAGTAGCGTCAAGTTCTATTCCTTGATGAACTTCATTAAGTCCAGACAATTCGGCATAGAAACGTGTACGATTGTTCGCCACATCGATCAGCCCTGAACGACGGATATATCGGTCGTCCCAAGTGGTACGATATACGTTCAAATTGGCGTTGAATTTCTGGGATTTGAATCCGTACCCAAGTTCTATTCCCAAGATTTTCTCATTGGTATTATCAGGGCTTAAATAATTCTGATTACTTCTATAAACAGCTGTAAAGAAAGGTTGTTTTGAATAATATCCTACATTGGCAAAAACATTATGATTTTCGTTAATATTGTAGTTCAATCCTCCTTTTATATTATATCCCATAATATTTTCAAAACCTGTTTTTCTTTCCATTGCCGAATCAGGATTTCCTACACGAGCCAAAGTGCCTGGCAATAAGAATTCATCTATTCGTTGGAATCCTTGGTTAGAAATAGATCCTTGTACAAAAGCAGACATCTTCTCATTAGTATATTCCAATTGTCCGAAAGCTCCTAACCAACGTACTTCTCCGTCATTACTATATGTTATACGATTCTCAATAGGGTCAATTTTACCACCGAAAGGATTAAAATCGGGGGTACTTTTTATAGTTGAAGATACATAATTGGGAGCTGATAAGTTTTTGTTAGAAGTATCTTTGTAAGAAGTTCCTCCCAACAAATCATTGAGTACTTGGTAGTGATATCCGTAGTAATAACGTCCATCAATTCCGATATTGAATGTCAAGTTATCTGTCAATTTATGATTAAAATTAGAAAGTATCCCGAACCAGTTGTGAGAATTGATACTTGCTCTGCGAACCAAAATTCCTTTGTCGGCATCAGAGGCTTGGTTAGAAGCCACCACTTCGTCAAACTTGTACAATCCTGTATTGACATCTCTGAAATTGGATAGCGATTTTCCGTTAGAACGACCTAAATCACCTGTACCAAATCCACGACCAAACGAAGCATATATTACGGTACTAAGCGCTGAATTTTCGTTCATATTCCAATCCCAGTTAAGCATCATAATCGGTTTGTGATATACATTACGTCTTATATTATATTCTTTACCATCTAAATAGCCCCAATCAGCATTATAACGACGATTAGGTTTATCTTTACTTCCTCCATACTTAATGGCATCGGCAATAGAAACTGATGTAGAACGTTGGTGATGCCATTGAGGTGCCCCTGTAATCATAAATTGCAAGCTATGTTTTTCAGAAGGCGAATATCCTAAGGCAAAGAAATAATTATATCCTTCAAACTTTGTTGCATCAGCATAGGTAGAACCCACAGCACGACTAAGCAATATAGAAGAAGACCATCCCTTATCGCTCCTACCTGTATTATAAGCTATTGTGTTTTTTATATAATCATCATTCCCTATCCCAGCATAAAAAACACCTCCTTCTGGCATTTCTGCCGAACGAGTAACCACATTGATAGTTCCTCCGATAGAAGCAATAGCCAACTTAGAGGCTCCTAAACCGCGTTGCACCTGCAATGTGGTAGTTACATCGGAAATACCTGCCCAGTTGCTCCAAAATACTTTTCCAGTTTCCATATCGTTAATAGGCATACCATTGACCATTACTGCTATATTTTCACTAGTAAACCCACGAATGTTAATTTTGGCATCTCCAAACCCTCCTCCTGCTTTGGTTGCATATACCGAAGGGGTTCTGTTTAAGAGTTCTGGAAATTCTTGATTTCCTAATTTTTCGACAATTTCAGCAGCTTTAATTGTTGAAACAGCTACGGGAGTTTGTCGTTCTTTGGCTATATCAAGCAAAGCATTGCCAGTAACAACTACTTCACTCAGCGCTTGTGCATCGGGAGAGAGGTTTACGCGAATTGTTGCTTTTCCATTAGAAATGACAAAAGGTACTTCTTTTTTCTCAAAACTAACATACGAGATAATAAGAGTACCTTTGTTTTCGGTTGTTTTCAGACTAAAATGTCCGTCAATATCCGTGGACGCACCTTGTGTCGTCCCTTTAAGCAGAACATTCGCTCCAGGAAGAGGCTCTTTGGTCTCATTGTCATAAATCGTACCATTGATAACTCCTTGCGAATACATAGTGGTTGCAACAAATAGTAGCACAACCGAGAAAAACCAGCGTGTAATCATTGCATATTTTGTTATTAAATGTAGCGGTGCAAAGATAGTTTTTTTATTTTATGTACAATAATTTTTGTGTAATTTTTTATATAAATTATTGATAATAGGGTTGATAACAACAAAAGCTGTCAGAAGACAGCTTTTGTTTGATAAAATTATTTTATTGTATAGGTATGCGGTGTTGCTGAGAAATCCACTGTAATTGTGTATGTTCCAGCGGTAACTTTAATGTTGTTATCATTCTCTTGGTCTAACACACCATCCATATTTTTATCTCCCCAGTTTATACCCCAATCATTGTTAAAACGGAATTTAATGCCTCCGTCTTTCAACGTAACGTTGGTTGCCTTCCACGTGTTGGTAGTTCCGTCGTATTCTAATGGAATGTCATCACCAGCATTCCAACCCTTAGCACCATCTCCAATGATGCTCCACGTATATGCTTCAATCGTGTAGGTGTTTGCGTCGATATCCCATAGAATTTTGTATCTTCCAACAGCTACTTTTATGTTTGCACCTCCCTTTTCAAGGGTTTTGTCATTTCCATCATCGCCGAAGTTCTCTTCCCATTTGTTATCTTTACGGAATTTAATTTCTCCAGCCTCCTTTATTGTAATGTAAGCCACATATTTTGAGCTTTCCCCAATGACTTTCCAGAACGGAACATCTGGTTGTCCTCCCCATTGGGTAAAACCTCCTACTACTCCCCATTGGGTTGGGTCAATCAAATCGGCATACGGAGTAACCTTCACTACTTGTTTTTGTGTAGGAAGTGATAACGCACCTACTTTTTGTTCAATTTCTACTTTCATTTCAGAAGTTTCACCTACTTTCATTCCCAAATCAATAGCAATCTTATTAAGCTCAGCTGCACTAAATGTTTTTGGAGAAGTAGTAACGGACACCTGTGTTTCTTTATCTTTATAAGAAAATATGGCTTTGTACTCCGAGGATATTTGTACATTCACATTATGAGTCTCCCAAGCCACTGTAAGAGCAGTTTGTGTATCGTTGTTCTTTTCCAAGACGATATTATTGGGAGTAACGGTGGTGGTTACATTGGCATTGCTATTAAGCACAACCTTTTCTTGGTCTTTATCACATCCTACCAAACACAAAGTGAATAGTAAGGACATTATATAAATTATTCTTTTCATTGTACTATTTTTTTAATATTTTAATATCCTGTGTTTTGTTTGAGTTTAGCATTCGCTCTAATAACGTCTGCTGGAATAGGAAATAAATTTCGATGATTACTTGTACCTACACCGCTAACTGCACCTCCTTTGAATGTCCATAGATAATCAGCAGAAGTGAATTTTCCATAACGAATAAGGTCTGTACGGCGAACACCTTCCCAATACAATTCACGGGCTCTTTCATCTAAAATAAAATCAGCAGTTAATTGACTACTTGTAATGGTAGAAACTCCTGCTCGGGTACGAATAGCATTTACGTATTGTAACGCAGTGGCTGCATCACCTCCGCCTCCACGAACCACAGCTTCGGCATAGTTAAGGTAGATTTCTGCCAAGCGGATAAGTGGTAGATCAGTATCAGAATGCTTTCCGTTGGGGTCAGAACCTTTCATACCTGTTGAGGTTATGTTCTTGAATTTGGTTACCGCATAACCATTTTTAAACTGCGAAATATCAGTAATTTCAAGACTTTGTCCGTTGGTAAAAAACATTGCACGCTTATCATTCCAAGCAATTGGTTCGCCTTTGGCATTCTTTGTTTTAGTTTCAAATTTGTTTACGAACTCTTTGGTAGTACGTGTTCCTGCCCACGCTTCACTTACTCCATAATCTGTTACTTTCATATCTCCACCAATAGAACCGTTGACTAAGAAAGTAGTTCCACCCCAAGTTGTAGAATATATGCCATCATAAGGTAATACAAAGATGAATTCTTTTTGTGCACCATTGGCGTGATTATCTGCCAAGAATAGTTCATCATAACCAGAACCATTATTATTGGCATCCGTAGTGTTCAAAGTATAGGTTGAAGCAATTGCTTTCTGCGAATAGGTTACACAATCCGTATAACGATTTTGCCCGATGAAAACCTCAGCATTCAAGTATAAACGGCTTAAAAGTGCTTGGGCAGCCACTACATCAACACGACCATATTCATTACTTCCAGAGGCTTTAAGCTCACTTTCAATTGCTTTGAGTTCACTTTCTACAAAAGCGAATATTTCAGCACGTGTATTTTGGTTGGGCAACGAATTTTGTACTCGTGTAGTTAAAGGTACATTGCCAAATAAATCCATCTGACAATAATACGAATAAGCACGCAAGAATCGAGCTTCAGCAATATAGTATCTTACTTCGGGGTCAGAGGCTAAAACCTGCGCTTTGTTAACAAAGTCATTGGCAAGCGAAATCTGTTGTCCTATTCGATTATACAATCCGTTGAGAAATATATCAGAAGTTGACCAACGCATTGCGTGAAAATCTTGGATAGTTTGGTCTGACCAACCATTGACAGCTGTTTCGGTTGTGAGCTCTTGTGCCACAAAGTAAAGCCGTGTAAACTGCGAATACCCTTCATCAATTCTGTCCAAATCTCCTTTACCAGTAGGACCTTCTTGCCCACTTAGATTAAAAGAAGCATATACTTTTGCTAAAACCCCTTTGGCTTCTTCCGGCGAAGCAAATACATCTTTCTCGGTACGGCTATCAGGGTCAATAGGAAATTGGTCAAGGTCTTTCATACAAGCTGTTAGTGAAAGCGTAAGGGCTACCCCAAGTATTTTAATTGTATTATATTTTTTCATCTTTAATCAAAATTAGAAATTAACATTTAGCCCCACTAAATAAGTTTGTGGTCGTGGGTAAAAATTATTATCTATACCATTTTTTATTCCAATAATATCGGGTACTATAACCTCAGGGTCTAAACCTCGATATTTGGTAAGTGTCAGTACATTTTGCATTGTTCCATACACACGAATGTTGTATTTATCACTCGGGAAGGTATATCCCAATGTAATATTATCTAATTTGAAGAACGAAGCGTTTTCTACATATAAGTCACTTAACCAAGCCTCCCCACTTCGTTGTTGGAAAGAAGTTTCGGCATAGTTTGACATCAAGTTTCTTAAAATGTTTTTATCAACTGCGTCTGCAAAATAATCTCGTTGAGATTGTGTATTGTTATACACATAGTTACCGATGTTAGCACGTGTGGTAATGTTCAAATCCCAATTTTTGTAATTTAAATCCATACCCAAGCCCATAGTAACTGGCGCAAAAGGTGATTTATAGAAATAGCGGTCATCTTCGGTTATTTTTCCATCTCCGTTTCTATCTACAAAAGCGTTTTCTATGGGTTTTCCATTAGTATCGTAAATTTGTTGATAAACGAAGAAAGCAAAAGGAATTTCACCCTCTTGATGGCGTTGAACTTGATTTCCTGTACCTCCTGAAATACTACCTGTGCTCTCCACTTTGGGCAACTTGGTAATTTTGTTTTCATTGTATGCTATATTGTAGTTAATCGTCCAACGGAAATTATCATTGCGAATAGGTGTATATCCCAATCCAAACTCAATTCCTTTGTTTTCCATATTACCAATATTAGCACGCACTTCATTTCTAAAATTAGTAAAAGCATCAACAGTACTGGAAGCGATAAGGTCTTTGGTGAGTTTTCGATATACATCGATGGTACCCGTTAAACGATTATCCCAAAACCCGAAATCAAGCCCAATATTTAGTGTATTCCCGATTTCCCAACGCAAATCACGATTCACAGCTTCAGGACGATATGTAATATGTGGTTTATTACCAAACAAATAGTAAGCTCCGTTTATATTGCGAGTATAATTGGTCAAGTAGATATAATCTCCCAAACCATTTACATTTCCTACTTCTCCGTATCCTAAACGAAGTTTTAGGTCATTTATTTTTTCATTTTCCTTCAAGAAATTTTCATTCTTAATATTCCAAGCCAATGCCATTGAAGGAAAATACCCCCAACGATGTTCCTTGGCTAACTTGGAAGAAGCATCGGCACGAAGTGTAGCTGTAAGCAAATATTTGTCTTTATAGCTATAATTGGCACGCCCGAAGAATGACATCAACACATTTTTACTTTTATCAATGTTTGGATATTCTTTGTTATCTGCCGTATTAACAAAGTCTTGATATTTTTTAATATCATCATTAAATTCAAAAGACTGATATGAATGTCCTACCATCATTCCGATAGTATGGTCTTTGATGTCTTTGTTATAATTCACATACGCATCGAATAGTTTGTTGGTAATCGTTTTATTATAAAACTCTCTTTCTCCTGCGTAATTAGCAGATGCATTTGGGAAACGAGGGTCTTTATATTTTTCTTGTTTCCCTTTGGAATAATCTAAACCAGCATTGATTGTAGCGGTAATCTCTTTGAAGAAAGGTAAGGTGTAATCAACTTTTAGATTACCGATAAAATTATATACTTTGGAAGTATCATTAGTCAAATAAAGTTGTGCCAATGGGTTGATTGGAGCAAGTCCTTTCAATCTACCCGTAGAGGTATCAAGCCATGCACTATAACCTGCAAATGGTGAATTGGTATCATACACAGGTTTGGTAGGGTCGTAAATTACAGCACTTCCGATAGCTCCTTTTTCAGCAAATCTATTTCGCATATAAGTTCCGTTAGCATTAAGTTCGAAACGTAAACTTTTGTCAAAGAAACTTGGTGTTAAAGTGACTTTGGCAGTACTTCTTTGGAAATTATCTGTTCGAAGAATTCCATCAGCATACGAGTGCCCCAAAGAGGCTCGATATGGAAGGATTCCTCCACCTGAAATACTTAATGAACTATTGGACATTGGAGCTGTCTGGTAGATTTGCTCTTGCCAGTTCGTATCAGCATTTCCTAACAAGGAAATATAATTAGTATTACCTGTGCTCATGATTAAATTTCTGAATTGCGAAGCACTCATTACATCTACATATTCATGAGCGTTTTGAATGGCAATGCTTGAATTAAAAGAGATTTTCATATCTTGCCCTGCTTTTCCTTTTTTAGTGGTAATCATAATTACCCCATTAGCAGCGCGTGAACCGAAAATAGCTGTCGAAGAAGCGTCTTTCAATACAGTCATACTTTCAATATCATCAGGATTTACCAAATTGAAAATACTTCGTGAACCACCTACACCTCCGTCATTCATTGGAATTCCGTCAATTACAATCAACGGATTGGAAGAAAGTGAAAGTGAACCATTCCCACGCACACGAATAATTTGTCCTTCACCAGGAGCACCACCATTTGATGTCATAGATACTCCTGCTACTTTTCCTTGTAATAATTGGTCAGCATTTACTGCAGGTGCTTTATTAAAATCTTTGGTAGTTACCAAGTTCACCGAGCCGGTTACATCTTTCTTTCTCGCTACCCCATACCCGATAACTACTACGTCTTCGAGTTGTTGTGCGTCTTCTTGAAGGGTTACGTTGATAATCACAGGATTTCCGACACCAACATTTTTAGCTTGGGTTTGAAAACCAACAAAACTAAATTCGAGTACAGCACCTTTGGGAGCATTCAACTCATAATTTCCGTCAAAGTCTGTTACTGTTCCGTGTGTTGTTCCCTTTATGAGGATATTAACACCTGGTAGTGGCTCTTTTGATGTGTCTGTCACTGTTCCTTTTACTACTTGTTGTTGAGCGGTTATCTTCAACGAAAAAAAGCAAAAGAATAGCAATCCGAACCATTTTATATTATTCATACGAATGTAAAATTTAATTAAACAATAAATTTATAAAAACTTTTTTCTTCTCGATACAAAAGTATAAACATTTTTTGATATATTTTTATGTCTTACAACTTTGCATAAAACGAAAACGATATAATGTGGATAAATTGTATTTTCTAACTTGAACGATTTAGAAAAAAGAAGTATTTTTTGCGAAATTCGTTTATAACAAACATATTTCATAATAAATATGCGCTCATTTATACTTACTTGCCGTTAAAAAAATCTCATTTTTTTATGATGAAAATTTTTTTTGTTACAAATGTATCGTAATAAATGAGCGCAAACTTACTCTCTTTTTCAACAAAATTAAACAATTCCTTGCGCAATCATTGCATCGGCAACCTTAACAAAACCTGCGATATTTGCTCCTTTTACATAATCAACATATCCGTCAGGTTGTTTTCCATATTGTACACAAACATCATGGATATTATTCATAATGGTATGCAGCCGTTCATCAACTTCTTGGCTTGACCAATTTAATCGTAATGAATTTTGAGACATTTCTAAACCTGAAGTAGCTACACCTCCTGCGTTAGAAGCTTTTCCTGGCGAATACAAAATTTTTGCTTGTTGGAATGCCGCAATAGCCTCGGGAGTCGAAGGCATATTGGCTGCTTCGGTTACACATTGACACCCATTTTTAATTAGATTATTAGCATCATCTAAGTTGAGTTCGTTTTGGGTTGCAGCAGGAATAGCCAAATCGCATTTTACTTCCCATGGGCGTTTGCCTTTGTGAAATACAGCTTGGGGATATTTCTTAACATAATCTTCAGATCTATTATTCCCGCTGGCTCTGAGTTCTAACAAAAAGTCTATTTTTTCTCCTGATACACCTTCGGCATCATACACATAGCCATCTGGTCCTGAAATAGTTACAACTTTTCCTCCCAATTCATTTACTTTTTTGACAACTCCCCAAGCCACGTTACCAAATCCTGAAACGGTTACAATTTTGCCTTTGATTGCCTCTCCTCTAGTTTTGAACATTCGTTCTGCAAAATAAACAACTCCGAATCCAGTTGCTTCGGGACGAATAAGAGACCCTCCATATGATAACCCTTTACCAGTTAATACACCTGTAAATTCATTTCGGATTTTTTTGTATTGCCCGTACATATATCCCACTTCTCTTGCTCCAACTCCAATATCACCAGCAGGAATATCTGTATCCGCTCCTATGTATTTGCAAAGTTCGGTCATAAATGCTTGACAGAATCGCATAATTTCGTTATCAGATTTGCCCTGTGGGTCAAAATCCGCTCCTCCTTTTCCACCTCCCATAGGTAAGGTTGTAAGCGAATTTTTGAATGTTTGTTCAAATGCCAAGAATTTCAGAATACTCAAATTAACCGATGGGTGAAAACGAATTCCTCCTTTGTATGGACCAATGGCAGAATTCATCTGAATTCGATATCCTCTATTTATTTGGATTTCGCCCTTGTCATCAACCCAAGGTACTCGAAATAAAATTACGCGTTCAGGCTCTACCATACGTTCAAGTATTTTCTTACCTTGGTATTTTTTATTTTCTTCAATAAATGGAAGAATTGTTTCTGCTACTTCGTGAACAGCCTGCAAAAATTCAGGTTCATTTTGATTGCGTTTTTTTACCTCTTCTAAAAAGGCATCAATTTTTGCTTTCATACTCTAATACGATTATTATTTTTAAATATTTTTTATCAAAAAGTTACTGATTTTCTGTTTTATTTTCTTGATTTACAACCTCTTGATTGGGCAGTGTTGTTGAATATTCTTCAAGTAGCATTTGCATACGTGTATCTAAATCATCTTTATTCAAGATATTTATGTACGAAATCACCGCTGCAAACGATTGTTGTATTTTTTTAATCCCCAAGCGTATATCTTTTTCGGTAAGTTCTGAATTATTCTTTACATTGTCGCTTAACTCGCATACATATGTTTCGAAAAGCCGTAATCGAGAGGTAACCTGCGGGGTCTTCACTTGCTCAGGCATTGTATTTCTTGCCCAAAGTTGTCGTAACTCATCTTCTACCTGAAATAACCAAAAATAAATACCATCATATGAACTTTTGATTGCCGTTGCATTTCGCACTAATTTTTCTGAAGATTTCTCAATATCGGATTGATATTTGACAGGTACCAAAAGTTCTGTTCGGTACAAAGAAACATATTGGTCAGTATCTTGTTTGTCATTATAACCCAACGAAAACAAATATTGACCATACAGAGTAGGTTCTACTCGAGTTGAAATTTTTAGCCAATTATCAGGCAATGTGTCTAACTTCACATAAGGCTGTAATACGTTTTTATCAAGCGAGTCTAAACAGATTATTTGTTCTTGAATTATTTTTTTATCTTTCTGACGAATAACTTCTACTTTGAGGTTTTTGGCAGAAGAGGCTTTAGCTCGAAATGAAAATGTATAGGGAATATTTGCTAATAATATTTCATTCCAAGAAAGTGTTGCAAAATCATCTTTTTTATTTTTTTTGAACTCATATACTGTGTCTGAAACAAGTTCGCCTGTATACGAACGCCAGTCTCGATTTGTCTCTGCATTGTGGATAATTCTGTCAGGAGCATTGATATATAATCGTTTGAAAACGTAAAGCGAATCAGGGTCTGTGTATTTGAGCAATCGAACCGATTTGTTTTGTTGTGGAGCTATACTAATGAGTACTTTGTACAATGATTTAAATTCCCACCATTCACGTACGATTTGTTCGCTTTGTGGAAAAAGTTCAGGAAGCGAAAAATCATCAATAGTTACGCTTTTTGTATCGCGATTGGGAGTAAATTTAGGTTTTTCAGATTGCGAATCTTTACACGAAATTAGCCCAAAAAGACAACCTATTATCAACAAATATTTTAAATTCATTAAAAATACTAATTTAAATACAAATGTATAGCATATTTTCATTCCGTGCAAATATTTCTATCAGAATTTGTAAAAAGTGCGAAAACAAATAGGATTGCGCTTCTTTCAATACTTAAAAGTTTGCTTTGTGAAGATGTATTGTAGCCTTTGAGATAAAAAACATCAGAAATGTCTTTACTAAATGAAACACTATGAAGAAATAAAATATTTTTTACACCTTGTCTTTTCTTTGTTTTTGTAAAAAATAATATTTTTGCATTTTGTTTCAAAACATCAAGCTATGAGGGTTGTTATTCAAAGAGTAAGTTTTGCAAAACTTACTATTGATGAGAAAATTTATTCCGAAATAGAAAACGGATTATTAGTTTTAATTGGCATAGAAGAAGAAGATACAGAAGAAGATATTGAGTATTTGGCTGGGAAAATTACCAAATTACGTATCTTTAATGACCAAAATGGCGTTATGAATTTATCTGTCAATGATATAAATGGAGAAATTATGGCTGTTAGTCAATTTACTTTGCATGCTCTTACCAAAAAAGGTAATAGACCTTCGTACATTAGAGCTTGCAAGCCCGAAAAAGCCATTCCACTTTATGAGGTTTTTGTCGAAAAACTTCGTTCATACAATAATAATAAGGTAAAAACAGGTGTTTTTGGAGCAGACATGAAAATACAACTTTGCAACGAAGGTCCTGTAACTATCTGGATAGATAGCAAAAATAAAGAATAATATTTTATGACAATAGGAATTATTGGTGCTATGGAACTTGAAGTTTCTTTGCTTCGTGATGCACTACAAAAACGTAAAGATACAACAATCAATCAATTTGTCTTTCACGAAGGTTTCATTGGTGAAAACAAAGTGATTTTACTTCTTTCAGGAATTGGCAAAGTAAGTGCTTCGGTAGCAACAACTTTACTTATTACGCATTTTTCGCCCGATTTTGTACTCAATACAGGCGTAGCGGGCGGATTGAGCAAATCTTCCATTTATGATATTGTCCTTGCCAGCAAAGTTACTTATTATGATGTTGATGTAACAGCCTTTGGTTACAAATTGGGACAACAAGCTCAAATGCCCGACAGCTATATTCCCAACCCAAAATGGTTTGAAATAGCACAGGCTAATTGCTTGAAATATACTCCCAATTTGCGCATTGGACAACTTGTAAGTGGTGATTCTTTCGTGAATACTATCGAAAAGAAAAAATGGATTGAACAAAACTTCCCCGAAGCAATTGCCGTAGAAATGGAAGCTGCCGCTATTGCACAAACTTGTCATATTATGCACGTTCCTTTTTTGATTATTCGCTCCATTTCAGACAATGCCAGTGAAGGAAATACAGACTCTTACGAAACTTTTGTAGAAAAAGCAGGCAAGTTATCTGCTCAAATAAATCTTGATTTTATTACAAATATTTAGAAATTGAACTTAATAACGAAATAAATTAGTTACACTTCCATACGAAATCTTCAACGGGAGCATAGCGTTGAGGTCTGTACTCATAGTGCCACCATTCAGAGTAAATAGAACGAAAATTATAATTATCAAGTATTGTTTTGAGTAATTTTCTATTTTCAAGTACATTTGAAGGCAAATTTTGATACGTATGATGTGCCTTTTGTCCGAAAAAATCGTAGGGTGTTCCCATATCAAGTTCATTACCTTGCATATCGACCAATGTTAAATCAACCGCAGCACCTCGATTGTGTTTTGAGCCTTTGGTAGGATTGGCAACGTAATTAGTTCCAGGCATTTTTTTCCACATTTTTTTCTGAACAGAAAGCGGTCTATAACAATCAAAAACCTTGATTCGATAGCCTTTTTTCTTGAACTCTTCGTTTGCTTTTGCCAATGCATGCGCTGCTTCTTTGCGAAGAAAACACTCAGGACAATCGTACATCACTTCTTTAAGGAAATTATCGGTTGTTGCATATTTTATATCCAAAATAATATCCGTAGAAATATCTTTTATTGAAACAAAATCAAGGTGATATATTGTGTCTTTCTTTGAAGAATCAGAAATTTCTTCTTGCATATATCTTGCTTGTTTTAAATCATTTACAACAATATTTTCTTTCTTTTGATTCAAGTTTTCAGCACAACAAAACATTGGATAAGCTACTATCAAATAGCTCAACCTTTGCCATAAATAATTATTCTTATAGTTCATACTTTTATTTTCTTTTATACAAAAGTACAAAATTATCTTAGTTTTATCTTGTATTTTAATTTTATTTTCTATTTGAAAACAATTTAAATTGAATGAGCATAATTTTTAAATTAAACAACAAAATTAACATTCGTTTTTAAAAACACTAAAATATAATTTCGTACATTTGCACGTTATTTTAATTTTTGAGTTGATAAATTATTATGGGAAGAGCATTTGAATTTAGAAAAGCCCGCAAATTCAAACGATGGGCAGCAATGGCAAAAACATTCACTCGTATCGGGAAAGATATTGTGATGGCAGTAAAAGAAGGAGGTCCTCACCCTGAGAGCAATGCCCGATTACGAGCTGTTATGCAAAATGCCAAAGCGGCAAATATGCCTAAAGAAAACGTAGAAAGAGCCATAAAAAGAGCCAGCGAAAAAGATACGGCAAATTACAAAGAAGTCCTTTTTGAAGGATATGCTCCTCACGGAATTGCTATTCTGATTGAAACAGCAACCGATAATAACAACCGAACTGTTGCCAATATCCGTAGTTATTTTAACAAATGTAATGGTACGTTGGGAACATCGGGATCAGTGGAGTTTATGTTTGACCATACGTGCAATTTTCGTATCAACGCGGAGGGAATTGATCCCGAAGAATTGGAACTCGAAATGATTGATTTCGGAGCAGAAGAGGTTTTTGTTGATGAAGATGGCATCTTGATATATGCACCTTTTGAAAGTTTTGGAGCAATTCAAAAAGAATTGGAAGGCAGAGGCATTGAAATACTCTCTTCAGGATTTGAACGCATTCCTCAAGTAACCAAAGAACTCACTCCCGAAGAACAAGCCGATGTAGAAAAACTTTTGGAAAAAATAGAAGAAGATGATGACGTACAAAACGTTTATCACACAATGAAAGAAATGTAATAAAAACAAACGGGCAACCTTGGTTGCCCGTTTTGATTAGTTAAAAATTGTACGGAGAATTTCCCATGATTTAGGTATGTGAAAATTGGGCAAATGCCATTGATAATATTTCAGAATTGCCTCCAACAACTTGTTTCGTTGTTCACGATGTAAATATATAGTATCTATTTCGTTCAATTCTCTAAAAATAAATGCTTTAAATATTTCTGTATTGACTTTATCAAGTAAGTAATGTCCGTTTTGCTCTTGAACAAAAATTCCTTCTTCTACATCAAAATAATGATTTCTGCTACTTAACATATCTGGGAAAAAACCAAGAAATTGAGTCAAATCAATCAAAAATTTTAAATGAAAATTGGCAGAGAAAGCCGAATTATCATACCATTGCAAATATTTTTCAAAAAAAGCAAATAATTGTTCATCTTTATATTCTTCGGTCAAAATGGCATAACTTATTTCGGACAAAAAGAATGCCACAGCATTCTTTACCATATCTACATACATTCTTTGATAATGGTAATTGATTTTAACTTCTTTAATATACTCCAATGCTCCTTTTTTTCGACAAGAAGCAATCATATCAAGTTGCATTAGGGGTTGAAAATATGCCGATTTTAACCCATTTTTGTTATTTTTCAAAATTCCTTTGAGTAAATAACTTTGCACTCCAGTCTCTTGTGTGTAACATTTAACAATAAGACTTGTTTCCTGATATTTGAGCGAGGATATGACTATCGCTTTGGTTTTTATCATTCGTCTTTAAGAGGGATATTTTTTAATATTTCCAATAAAAACTTCCAATATTTCCCCACAGAAGAAATATTTACTTTTTCGTCGGGAGAATGTGCTCCTTTTATAGTAGGTCCAAAACTTACCATTTCCATTTTGGGATAATTTGCCCCAATGATACCGCATTCCAAACCAGCATGACAGGCTACAATATGAGGTTTTTCTCCAAAATTTTTCTGATAGATTTGTTCCATTATTTTGATAATTTTGGCTTCGGGATTCGGTTTCCAACCAGGATAAGCACCTGAAAATTCTACCGAAATACCAGCCAATTCAAATACTGATTTGAGCTGATTGGCAACTTGCCATTTGGTTGATTCGACCGAAGAACGTGAAAGGTTTAGCACTTGTAGTTTTCCTTCTTTGAGTTCGACACGAGCTACATTGTTTGAGGCTTCAACCAGATTTTCTACATCGGGTGACATTCTGAAAACACCATTGTGCGCTGCATACAAGGCTTGTATTATTTTGATAGAATCTTTGTTAGAAACCTCTTTATCTTGTATGGTAATTGCCTGAATACAAATAGATAAATCGCTTTCGATGGAAGAAAATTCATTTAGTATTTCTGTTTTCAGTACATTTAGTTCATTTATAAAATCATCTATATTAGCTACTGAAAAAACAGCTTTTCCTTCTCTTGGGATAGCATTCCGCAATCCGCCGCTATCAATGCTTATAAGTCGAACATTTTTTTCAATTCCTAAAAATAAAAAACGAGCTAATAATTTGTTAGCATTTCCAAATCCTTTATGAATATCCATTCCTGAATGCCCACCCCGTAAGCCTTTTATTTCGATTCGTATGGCACGACCTTTATAACCTTTTACGGGGAATGTTTGCTGTGCAGTAACATCAACACCGCCAGCACAACCTATGTCTATTTCGTCATCTTCTTCGGTATCGAGATTGAGTAGAATTTCGCCAGTCAAAACATTGGGTTCTAATCCGAAAGCGCCCGTCATTCCTGTTTCTTCATCAATAGTAAAAAGAGCTTCGATAGCAGGATGTTCTATTGTTTTGCTTTCCAAAATAGCCATAATAGAGGCTACTCCGAGTCCGTTATCAGCACCAAGCGTTGTTCCTTGGGCTTTTACCCAATCGCCATCAATGACCATTTGGATACCTTGTGTGTCAAAATCAAAATCAGTATCATTATTTTTTTGGCAAACCATATCCAGATGCGATTGTAATACAATTGTTTTTCGGTTTTCGTATCCTGTAGTAGCGGGCTTACGAATAAGCACATTGCCTGTTGCATCTTTGGTGGTTTCTAAACCTAATTTTTTACCAAAATCAAGTATGAAAGCGATTACTTTTTCTTCTTTTTTAGAAGGACGAGGCACTTGGTTTAGGTCAGCAAATTTGTTCCAAACCTCGTTCGGAGTTAAGTTTCGTATAGATGAATTCATCATTATAAATAGTTAATTTTGTGCCGTAAAATTACAAAAAAATATTTGTCCCGCTATTTATTTCTTTATTTTTTCAAAAAAATAAAATTTTAATTCCTTTTTATACAAAAGTTGTAAGCTATTTTATATACCATTATTAAATTTTATCATTTTTTATTTATAAAAATATCAAATACCTAAGTTTTTAATCAATTTTAATTTTTAAAAAGAATAAAACTTTAAGTTTTTACCTATTTTTTG
>NZ_BPMA01000052.1:17132-34397 GCF_026005215.1 Capnocytophaga catalasegens
CTTAAGTTTTTACCTATTTTTTATTTCTAAAAACATTAAGAACCTAATTGATTATTGTATTTTTATATTTTTTTACTTAAAATTTTTTAATTGTTGTTATTATCCCAAACACTAAATGAAAAGTTCTGAAAATCTTTTACTTATTACACGATTTGTCCGATAAATAATTGTACATTTGCGCCCTAATTAGTATCAAAAATAACCTTTTGTGTCCTATGGATAAAAAGAATTTAGTTATTGTAGGTGGTGGTTTTGCTGGCTTACAACTGATAAAAGAAATAGATTCTTGCGGGAAGTATCACATTACGCTAGTTGATATGAATAATTACAACTTTTTCCCGCCTTTGCTCTATCAATTAGCCTCCGGATTTATGGAATCTTCGGCGATTACCTATCCTTTCCGCAAAATACTTCGCTCTTACAAGAATACACGTTTTCGTATGGGAGAACTCAAAGAAGTAGTGCCTTCACAAAACAAAATTATACTGAGCAACGGAGAACTTTCGTATGATATTCTGGTTATGGCAACAGGTGCCGAAACGAATTTCTTCGGAAATAATAATATTGAAGAAAAAGCTTTGCCTATGAAAACCGTGGGCGATGCTCTGACCTTACGCAACTTAGTTTATACTCGATTGGAACGTGCCTCGCGTACAAAGAATAAAACAGAACGACAACGACTACTTTCGTTTGTTATTGCGGGCGCTGGTCCCACGGGTGTAGAACTTTCGGGAATTTTTGCCGAAATGAAAAAAAATATCCTTCGTAAAGATTATCCCGAACTATCCGACGAAGATTTGGGCGAAATCTATTTAGTAGATGGACAAAAAGCCGTACTCTCTCCAATGTCTGAAAAAGCACAAAAATACACGCAAACAGAATTAGAAAACTTGGGAGTAAAAATCAAACTTAATGTTTATGTAAAAGATTTCACCAACGATCAAGTCTTTCTATCCGATGGCTCGGTTATTGATAGCCGTAACCTGATATGGGCAGCGGGAGTCTCTGCAAAAGTCTTCTCAGGGCTAAATAATGAAGAAATTATCGGACGAGGGAAACGACTCAAAACCGATGTGTTTAACAAAGTAGAAGGGTATCAAAACATTTATGCAATCGGCGATACATCATTGCTTGTAGGAGATAATGCGTATACGAACGGACACCCTCAGTTGGCACAAGTAGCTATTCAACAAGCAATAAATTTGGGCAAAAACTTACGAAATGAATTTGTAAATGCACAACCTTTCTGTTACAAAGACAAAGGGTCTATGGCAATTATCGGACGAAATAAAGCCGTTGCAGATATTCCCAAATTAGGATTTATCAAAGGATTCATAGCTTGGTTCGTATGGGTGTTTGTTCATATAATGTCGTTGGTCAATTTCAAAAATCGACTCAAAGCACTTTACGATTGGACAAGCTATTACATTAGCAAAGACCAATCGTATCGAATGATTATTAAACCCCGACAAGTAAATAAGCAATAAATTTGAAGCAATAAAAATAAAATTATTTTGTTGCAAAAATTATTTAATTTATTCATAAAACACAGCCATTTATACTTATATTTCCTGACAAAAGTCATATTATTTAATTTTTTTCAAAAAATCTAATTATTATTTTTTGTAGATAAAAAATTTACTTTAATTTCGCACCCTGAAAAATTGAAAATATATATATGAAACGTGTCATAGTTGATTACAAAAAATTGACCAACGAAATCTTATCAATGTTGGTTGATAAATATCCTGACGGATATAGTGATGATGATATTATTCGGTTCAAAAATGCTAAAAATGAAACCATCGAAGCTCTTGAAGTACGTACAGAAGACACCATTTATTTGGTAAAAGTAAGTACACGCTTAGCTACTTCTATGGAAAATTTTGACGAAGAAGAAGACTATTCAGTAGAAGATGACATTCACAACGATACGCTTGAAATTCCTGATGCTGATAAAAAGAAAAGCGAACAAGAAAAGCTACCTGAACAAGAACACGATTCTCATGAAGAAGATGAAGATGATGATTATGACCATTATCACGATCACGATGAAGATGATGATTATCCGCAATATCAAGAATACGATGAGGATGAAGATGAATAATAATAGAAAAAGGCTATCATATGATAGCCTTTTATTTTTTAATACATAAATTAACTTACCAGAACACAGTATACAATACTGCTAAAATTAGCAAAATAACATACGTCGCTATATTGAATTCACTATTCGTTTTAAAGAAACTTTTATCAAGAGAAATACCTTTGGGGTCATCATCACGCTCACTTGTAGTAAGTGATACTCCTGCTATAATTGCAATAGTAGCGATGAGTGTATAGAACATTTGGTCCATAAACGGAAGACCAATGTTAGGAAAATTGGCAACCAAAATTTTAAGTCCCAAAGCTATCGGAATAGAACATAATACCCCAACTATGGCACCTTGTGTATTGGTTTTCTTCCAGAAAAGTCCCATCAAGAATACAGCCAATATACCTGGGCTTACAAGTCCTGTATATTCTTGTATATATTGGAACATCTGCGGAATATCTCCCATAAATTTTGCCAAACTTGTAGCAATTACAAGCGCTATAACTCCTGTTATTCTACCGATGGAAACCAATTGCGAATCTGAAGCATTTTTGTTGATAAAAGGCTTGTAAAAATCCATAGTGAAAATAGTTGATGTAGAGTTAATCATTGAAGCTAATGAAGAAACTATTGCAGCAGTAAGTGCTGCAACTACTAATCCTTTCAATCCCACAGGTAAGAATGTATGTATCAGCCACGGATATGAGTTATCATAATTGATGCCTCCGTCAGGTTTTGTAAAGGCTTGTACAGCATTGTGTATATTCTCCTGATACATAACCGAAGCAATAATACCAGGTATAACAACTAATAATGGAACTATCAATTTCAAAAATGCGGCAAAAGTAATCCCTTTTTGAGCTTCTTGCAATGATTTGGCGGCCAATGTTCGCTGAATAATATATTGATTAAAACCCCAATAATAAAGGTTTGCTACCCACATTCCTCCCAAAAGAACTGCAATCCCTGGTAGATTTTTATATTCTGGATTATCGGTGGTCAAAATCATATGGAACTTGTCGTTAGCTTTTTCAAAAATATATGAAAAGCCATTCATTACACCACCTTCGGGTGTTACATTGTTCAGCGCAATATAGGTTGTGATAAGTCCTCCCAAGACTAAAAGTATTACCTGTATTACATCGGTCATTGCTACTGATGAAAGCCCACCTGCAATAGAGTATGCCAAAGCAAATACTGCCATACCAATCATAAATGGCATCAACAGCGAACCATCACCTACACCTACTACGGTATCAAGTGCTTTGGCTCCTAGATACAATACTGATGTAAGATTAACGAAAATGTACAACGCAATCCAAAAACCAGCTAAAATAGTTTTTAAATTAGTATTAAAACGTTTTTCTACAAAACCTGGAATAGTATAAATTCCCTGTTTAATGAAGATAGGCAAGAAATATTTCCCAACGATGATAAGCGTAATGGCTGCCATCCATTCGTAAGAAGCAATTGCCAGCCCTATGGCAAAGCCTGAACCCGACATACCAATGAATTGCTCAGCAGAGATATTTGCTGCAATAAGTGAAGCTCCAATAGCCCACCAAGGAAGAGATTTTCCTGCCAAAAAATAATCTTCGGCACTTTTTTTTGTGCCTTTTTTCCCCTTTCCGATAAATATTCCCATAAAGAGGATAACTACGGCGTATATAGCAAATATAGCGTAGTCTAACATTTTAAATTCTGGATTGAAATTCATATGTTTTGTTATTTAATTTTTTTTAAGAATTAACTTTTATAATGAACGTCTGATAGTTCTCGTAGTCGCTTGGCACTTTGTTCAGGAGTAATATCACGAGCCGATTCTGCCAAAAGTTCATATCCTGCCATAAATTTTTTAATTGTTGCTGAACGAAGCAATGGCGGATAAAAATTCATATGAAAATGCCAATGTTCGTTCGCTTTTCCATTTGTAGGTGCTTGATGTATCCCAGCTGAATATGGAAAAGATGTTTCAAACAAATTATCATATTTTGTAGTTAAAACTTTTAAAATTTTCGCAAAATTAGTAACTTCTTGTGATGAAAATTGATTGATAGCAGGAATGTTTCGCTTACTGATAATCATTGTTTCGTAAGGCCAAACTGCCCAAAAAGGGACAAGAGCTACAAAATCAGAATTTTCAGCTACAATGCGTTCTTTCTTTTCGAGTTCAGCCTTCACATAATCACTTAAAAGGGTAACTTTGTTAGTTTTAAAATAATTTTTCTGTTGTTCATCAAGTTTTTTAACCAATGTTGGAACGCTTTTTTGCGCCCAAATCTGTCCGTGTGGGTGCGGATTGCTACATCCCATTATACTTCCCTTATTTTCAATGATTTGCACATGATTTATATGAGGCATATTCCCAAGATAATTATATTCGTCTATCCAAGTTTGTACTATTTTTTCGATACTTGAATGCTCCATTTGAGGGAGAGTCAAATCGTGGCGGGGCGAAAAGCATACTACACGACAAATACCACTTTCAGGTTTTGCCTTAAAAAGAGAAGTACTTTCTGCCAATTCTACCTCAGGTAATTCTTCATTTTGAAGCGCCGAAAAATCATTTGTAAAAACAAAAACGTCTGTATATTTTGGATTTTTTTCACCATTAGCCCGTGTATTAGTTGGGCAAAGATAGCATTGTGAATCGTATGGAGTGCTTTTTTCTTCACTTGCTTTTTCTTGTTGTCCTTGCCAAGGGCGTTTTGCTCGATGGGGAGAAACCAATATCCATTCATCTAATAGCGGGTTATAACGGCGATGTGAATGTTCTTTCGGGTCAAATATATTCATTTTTTTATTTTATGTTTTTTATAAATTAGAATTATTAGGTAATATTTTCTGGGTGCTAATTTACGGATTTATTCTTACAAAAATAAGAATTATTTGTAGAATTTTTATATCAAAACATCATTTTATATTTGATTTATACAAAAAAATAGAAGAAAAAACCTTCTTGAAGATAGCTTAATTTTTAACCATCAAACAAGAAGGTTTTCGCCTATATTTCTCTTGTTCCTTCTCCAATACTTACATCATAAATTGAAGGAGCATACCCAATTTTGTCAGTATATATCTTTTCTATATATTTTTTGTAGGCTTCAACTCGGTCATTTTTCACTAAAGCTATGGCACAACCACCAAAGCCAGCTCCCGTCATACGAACTCCAGTTACTCCCTTAAAATCAACACTTTCTAAATAAATAGTATCCAATTCTTTACCCGTAACTTCATAATCTTCCATTAAGGATTTGTGCGAAGCAGACATCAATTTACCAAATTTTTCAATATCTCCTGACTTCAAAGCTTTCTCAGATTCTTTAACCCGTAAGTTTTCATAGATAACGTGTTTTACTCGTTTTTGCATTTCTTCTGTTAGTAAATGCTTATTTTCCTCAAAATAATCGACAGGAATAGAGCACAAATCTTTAAAACTTTCGGTTTTGTTGAATATTTCTAATGCAGCCTCGCAAGTTGCTCTACGTTCGTTATACTTAGAGTCGGCCAACTTACGTTCCTTGTTGGTATTGATAATAAGTAGCGTATTATCTTTTAGAACAAAAGGCGTATAAGAATATTCTAAGGTTTGACAATCTAAAATAATCGCTTGGTCTTTTTTGCCCATTCCTATGGCAAACTGATCCATAATTCCACAATTCACACCTACGAATTTGTTTTCAACTTGCTGTGAAATTTTGACTAATTCTACTTGAGTTTTTCCTAAATTAAACAAATTATTCAATGCAAAAGAAGTAACTAATTCAATTGAAGCCGATGATGACAATCCTCCTCCATTGGGTATATTTCCGTAGAATAAAAATTCTAATCCCGATATGGTTTTTCCTTCACGAATGAAATAGTCAATACATCCTAGCGGATAATTTATCCACAATGCGTCTTCTTTGGCATATCCCGAAGTATTTACAGGAATTTTATGTACGATTTCAGGGAAATTCAAACTGCGGAAAGTAAAGGTATTATCAGTTGTTTTACGAATAGCCAAATACGTTCCGTTGCCCAACGCACACGGCATAACCAATCCGCCATTGTAGTCAATGTGTTCACCTATTAAATTTACCCTCGCAGGTGCGAAAAACACCTTATCAGGCGTATTTCCGTAAATCTTTTTAAATTCTTCTTGAATATATGCTTTCATAATTTTATATTATTTAATTCTTTGTTATTTAGTTTCTGAAAAGCGAAATGTCGCAAAATATGAATATTCTTCATCGGGATTTAGTTGTGTTGAAGGAAATTGTGGGTAATTGAGTGCATCTGCAAATCCTTGGCATTCAAAACAAATACCTGCATTTTGCCCCGTTGATTTTCTTCCCTTGGGATGAAGCTCTGGTACATAATATCCTGCGTAAATATGTAATACAGGCTGATTGGTTTTTACATCCATACGGATATTACTTTCTGGACAAATAAGCGAACCTACAACTTCATTTTCAGACACTTGACGAGGAAATGCGTTGTCAATATCAGGATGTACCAACTGAGGTTTTCTATAATCCAAATGAGTATTATCAACCAAAAGAAGTTCTCCTGTTGGCGAATAATCAGGGTTTAATGGAGAATACCGATTGCCATTTACTTGTAAAAAGTGATTTAGTATATTTTTTGAATCAATATTGAAATTAAAATACGTATGTTGCGTCAAATTCATAATTGTTGGTTGATTGGTTTTTCCGTGATAATCTACTCGAAGTTCATTATTATCATTGAGTGAATACGTAACGGTTACTACGACCTCACCTGGGAAACCCTCTTCTCCATCGGGAGAGATATATCGCAATACAACTGCGGGATTTTCTTCATTTTTTGCAGAAACAACTTCCCAAACTTTACTATCAAATCCTTGAAAACCGCCGTGAAGTTGCGCTCCTGCATGATTGACACTTAGTTGAATTTCCTTACCATTGAGTGTTGTTTTTCCTCCTTTTATTCTCCCTGCATTTCTTCCGATAATCGCCCCAAAATAAGGATATTCCTTTCGATATTCTTCACTCAAATACGCTTCAAAGGTATCAAAACCTAACACCATTTCTATCTTTTTCTCTTTGACAGGAAATTTTATTGACGTAATAATTCCTCCAAAATTGGTAACAGACACTTCCATTCCCTTTTTATTGGTCAATCGAAATAGAAAAACGTCTTTATCATCTACTTTTCCCCAAAGTTCTTGTTTTAAAAATGTATTATTATTCATCATATTATTATTTTTGGTCAAAATTACAAAAAATATTTCATACGTAATTTATGTATTACTTTTTTGTAATAAGAAATATATTTATCGATAAAGTAAAAGTATTTTGGTATTTTTAATAAATTTTTTGTCATAAAAATAAGTTACCTGATAAGAAAACATAGTATTTATATTGAAATATTTTGATTTGTAAGAAAAAAAATCAAGAAATATTTTTAATAAATATATTTTTTTTAGAATTTTGCAAATTGATTTTTATAGCTAATTTACCCTATGATTCATTATATACGAATAAGTCTCTTAATAGCCATAGCAAGTTTGCTTTATACAGCTTGTTGGGACAATCAAGCAGATAAAAAAAAGAATAGTAAAGACATTGCCATCGCAGAACCTCCAAAACCAGTGTATGAATACGGATTTAATATATTAGAATATAACATTGTAAAAGATACTGTCAGAATAGGAGATACATTTGGCAAATTATTGAATGATAATCATATCCGAATGAGTGATATTTATACACTTACTGAAAATCATAAAGATTTATTGAACCCAAAAGATTTCAGAGCAGGACAACCCTACGCCAAAGTGTTCAGTAAACAAAATCCGGATTCGCTGGCTTATTTTATCTACGAACCAGCCATTACACACTATATCAAAGTTCATACGCGAGATTCATTATACGCCGAAGTTATCAATCGAAAAGTAACAATCCTTGAAAAGGAAGCTGGTGGGACAATTCAGAATAATCTTTCAATGGACATGATTAACGCAGGTGTTTCTTTTTCTACTGCATACGCTTTCTCACAAATATTTGATTATACAATTGATTTCTTCCATCTTCAACCTGATGATAAATTTCGCGTGATATACGAAGAACGTTTTGTCGATGATACAATTTATGCAGGAATGGTCAAAATAAAAGCTACGTATTTTGAGCACAAAGGAAAACCTTTTTATGCCTTTAATTTCGAGACGGATTCTATAACAAAGAAAAGTGGATTTTATGACGAAAATGGAAATATGATGAAACGAATGTTTCTTAAAGCGCCTCTTGACATTTTTCGGATTACTTCGCGTTTTGGTATGCGTTTTCATCCAGTATTACACCGAATGAAAGGACACTTCGGTACAGACTATGCCGCACCACACGGAACACCTATTCGAGCAACAGCCAGTGGAACCGTAATTAAAGCGGGTTATAATTCAGGCAATGGAAACTTTGTGAAAATCAGACACAACAAAACTTACGAAACACAATACTTGCATATGTCTAAAATCTTAGTACGACAAGGACAATACGTAATGCAAGGCGACATTATTGGTAAAGTGGGTAGTACAGGACTGGCAACGGGGCCACATGTTTGCTATCGCTTCTGGAAAAATGGCGTACAAGTAGACCCTCTTAAAGAAATGCTTCCGCAGGCTGAACCTATTGAGGAACGACTAAAAGCAAGCTATTTGGCATACATTGAACCTTTGAAAAAACAATTAGACCAAATACCTTATATAGAGGCTAAAATAAACCAAACCGAAATAGAACAAGGTGAACAAATAGATACAATAATTAAATAAAAAAATAATATGCCTTTACAAATACAAAACCCAACGCAAACAAAGGCTTGGGAAGCCCTCAAAACACATTTTGAAACGATAAAAAATATACCTATGAAGCAACTTTTTGAACAAGATTCAAATCGTGCTTCAAAGTTTAGCATCAAATGGGAAGATTTCTTGGTTGATTATTCTAAAAACAGAATAGATGAAACCACTAAGCAACTACTTTTGCAACTGGCGCAAGAGTGTCATCTGAAAGATGCTATCGAAAAGTACTTCGGTGGAGACCACATTAACACTACGGAAAATAGAGCGGTTCTTCATACAGCACTACGCGCAGACAAAAACCAAACTATTTTGGTTGATGGACAAAATGTAATGCCTGAAATCAATCAGGTAAAGGCTAAAATGCAATCTTTTTCCGAAGAAATTATCAGCGGAAAACGAAAAGGATATTCAGGAAAAGCCTTTACCGATATTGTTAATATTGGAATTGGAGGTTCAGATTTAGGTCCAGTGATGGTCTGTGAGGCTTTGAAGTTTTACAAAAACCACCTGAATATTCACTTCATTAGTAATGTTGATGGCGACCACGTGTATGAAACCATCAAGCACTTAAATCCTGAAACTACGCTCTTTGTTATCGTTTCTAAGACTTTTACCACACAAGAAACACTCAGTAACGCTACAACAATTAAGAATTGGTTTTTGAAATCGGCTAAGGAGCAAGATGTTGCTAAACATTTTGTAGCTGTTTCGACCAATTTGGAAAAAATAGCTGAATTTGGTATTGATGCTGCCAATGTTTTCCCAATGTGGGATTGGGTTGGTGGACGTTTTTCGCTTTGGAGTGCTGTGGGGCTGACTATTGCTCTTTCGGTAGGGTATGACAACTTCGAGAAACTTCTCAAAGGAGCTAATACGATGGACAAGCACTTCCATTCGGCTGATTTTTCGCAGAATATTCCAGTTATCTTGGGACTTTTGACCATCTGGTACAATAATTTCTTTGGAGCAGAAAGTGAGGCGATTATCCCTTACACACAATACTTGCACAGACTTCCTGCGTATTTGCAACAAGGAATTATGGAAAGTAATGGAAAATATGTAGGGAGAGATGGAAAACAAGTCAAATATCAGACGGGAACTATTATTTGGGGTGAACCTGGAACTAATTCGCAACACGCTTTCTTTCAGCTAATTCATCAAGGAACGAAACTCATTCCGACAGACTTTATCGGGTTCAAATACTCGTTGTATGGAGATACTGACCATCATAATAAACTAATGGCAAACTTTTTTGCACAGACTGAAGCTCTTCTGAAAGGAAAAACCGAAGTAGAAGTACGTAAAGAAATGGGAGACAAAGTAAATGAAGCCCTTGTTCCTTTCAAAGTTTTTGAAGGGAATCGTCCAACGACAACTATTTTAGCCCAAAAACTTACTCCTGAGAGCTTGGGAGCACTTATTGCGATGTATGAACATAAAATCTTCGTGCAAGGAGTACTTTGGAATATTTATAGTTACGACCAATGGGGAGTTGAACTTGGAAAACAATTGGCAAACAATATTCTGAAAGATTTTGGGCAAAGTCAAATAGCTCCACACGATAATTCTACTACTTCGCTAATTGATTTTTTTAAAAAATAAACAAAATTGAGGTTACTTGAAAGAGTAACCTTTTTTAGTTAAATTGGTTGTATACGGGAACAATTTCCGCTGTACATAAAAAAATACCCAAAAACAACATCAGGTTTGAAAACATCTGAGTGTTTTTGGGTCTTATTTTTTTGTTTAAGTCTGAATAATAACAATAGCAGGAAAAATACATCATTATATTTACCAGCGAATAATAGCGCTCCCCCACGTGAAACCACTACCAAAAGCAGCAAGTACAAGAAGGTCTCCTTTTTTGATTTTGCCCTGTTCAATTACTTCGCCCAAAGCAATCGGAATAGAAGCTGCTGTGGTATTACCATATTCCATAATATTATTATAGATTTGATGATCGGAAAGTCCAAATTTTTGTTGAATAAATTGAGAAATTCTCAGATTTGCCTGGTGAGGAATAAACATATTGATGTCTTTGGAGGTTAGGTGATTTGCCACAAGTCCTTCATTGATAACTTCACTGAATCGGACAACGGCATTTTTAAAAACTAATTGTCCGTTCATTTGTGGGTAAAAAGAAGTATCATCTGGATTGTTTTCTTTGATAATCTCGGGTACCCATTTTTCGCCAACACCAGGAGCAATCAGAGCTAATTCTTTTGCAAAAGCTCCCTCGCTATGCAGGTGAGTGGAAAGGATACCCGTATTCTGATCATCACTACGAGAAACAACAACAGCTCCTGCTCCGTCTCCGAACAGAACCGACATGGCTCGCCCTCGTGTGGTCATATCCAAGGCAGGCGATTGTGTTTCAGAAGCGATAACAAGTATGTTTTTGTACATTCCTGTTTTGATGAATTGGTCAGCAACTGACAAAGCATAGATAAATCCCGAACATTGATTACGGATATCTAACGCACCTATCGTATTGAGTTCTAATTCTTTTTGAGCAAGTACTCCACAACCTGGAAAATAATAATCGGGGCTAAGAGTAGCAAATATAAGAAAATCAATATCTTGTAGGGCAATATTTGCATTTGCAATCGCCTTACGGGCGGCCTTTACCCCCATACTGGTGGTATTATCTTCTCCCTTAATAGCGTGATGACGGCGCTGTATTCCGGTGCGCTCTTGAATCCACTGGTCACTTGTATCCATTATTTTGGACAAATCATCATTCGTAATTACATTATCAGGCACATAATAGCCAACACCTATAATCTTTGAAGTATACATAATTTTATTTTAGATTAAGTATTTGAAATAAAAACTGGACAAATTTAGTAAAAAAATTAAAACAGCAACTATTTTTTACGATTGATTGTTTTTTACACTTTCTTTTCTTACAAAAGAAGGAACTTTAACAAATAAACATTGTGTTTGAAAAATGTATAATTTGTTATTTATATGAAATGGACAAATTGATTTTAATTTATTACAACTATATTAAAACAAATTATTTTAAAAATTTTTAGCTAATATTTTTTATTTCTATTGACAATACCTATATTTGCACACGTTAATTTTGATATAATTATGACATCAGACAAAAACCAAATACATCTGAATATAGAACAGCACGAAATGTTTGAAACAGCCCAAAAACGTATCAAACAAAAACGTAGATTATGGCAACATTTTGTTATTTTCGTATTGGGTTGCCTATTTATGTACGTACTTAACAAATTTTTAGGTTATGGAGAGAATGCAACCAACTCGCGTAATTGGTATATATATGGTATAATTGTTTGGATATTCTTGTTCCTATTGCACCTTATCAATGTTTTTGTAACCAATCGTTTTCTTGGGAAAGAATGGGAGCGAAATCAACGTGAAAAATTAGTTTCTATCCAAAAGAGAAAAATTCAGAAAATACAAGATGAAGTAGAAAAATTGTACGTAGAGCAAACCTCAAACCCTTCGCAAGAACAATCAAATTAAATCATTGTTGCGTATGCTTACTCTTATTGCAGCTATCGGTCAAAACAATTCACTTGGCAAAAACAATCAGCTTTTGTGGCATCTTCCCAATGATTTTAAACGATTTAAAACACTTACTTTGGGACATAACATTATTATGGGGCGAAAAACTTTTGAATCTTTACCTAAGTTGCTCCCCAATCGAAAGCATATTATTATAAGCAAGCAAGTCGATTATACTCCCGCTCAGTGTATTGTTGTATCTTCGGTAGAAGAGGCGCTCGCTCAGGCAAAAAAAGATGATGAAAATCCTTTTGTTATTGGAGGAGGAATCATCTATTCGCTAATGCTTCCGTTGGCCAAGCGGTTAGAAATTACTCAGGTACATCATAATTTTGATGCAGATACCTTTTTTCCTGAAATTGATTTAAATCAATGGGATTTAGCGTATTATGAGCCTCATTACAAAGACGACAAACATGCTTTTGACTATACTTTTAAAACATATATTAGAAAACAAAAATAATTTTGATATGAAAAAAATCTTATTGACACTTTGTTGTGTGGTATCACAGTTGATTTCAGCACAAATTACCTCCGAAGAACTTCGTTCTGCCAAATTGGGGGAAAGTAGAAAAATAACTATTATTGCTCCTGAACAATATGACAAAAATCAGAAATATCCACTCTTTGTTGTGCTAAACGCCGACCGATTGTTAGAACCTGTGGTAAGTTCAATGCGGTATTTTGTACGCTCTGGCGAAGTACCACCCGCTATTATTGTAGGAGTTTATAATGAACAACACGAAGTAATTGTTCCCGAAGAAACAGGAGTACCTTTCAATGATTCGGCTAATTTTTTTGAATTTATCGGTCAAGAAGTAATTCCTCATGTACAAAAAAAATATTCAACTAATAATTTCAAAGGAATTATTGCCGATGGTGATGCTGGGAATTTTATCAATTATTATTTGTTAAAAGAAAATAGCCTTTTCAATGCTTATTTTTCTTTGAATCCAACACTTTTGCCCAATATTATAGACCCTTTGGCTACTCAGTTAGGAACGTTCAAAAAACCTATTTTTTATTATTTAGCTTGGACAGAAAATGAAGATAATTCAAAAGTTAACAAAATAAATAAACTACACAGAACAATCAATACCGTGCAGTCAGAAAATGTAATGTATTTTGCTGGAAATTTTCCGAAAGTATCGCCCATAGCTGTAGCTCCCGGAGGAATTCCCGAAGCATTAAATCTTACTTTCTCGGAGTATCGCCCTATCTCAATGCGTGAATATGCTGAAAAAGTAGTTAAGATTAACGAAAATGTAGTAGGATATTTGCAAGACAAATATCAAGATATAAAAAATTTGTACGATATTGACAAAAAACCACTTATTGAAGATATAAAAGCTATTTATGCTGCTATTCTGAAAAATGGAGATTTAGAATCACTCCCTATTTTGGCTAACTTTGTTCGTCCATATTATAAAGAAACTGCTTTGGCCGACTTCTTCGAGGCAGACTATTATGACCGATTGGGCGATATGAAAAGAGCGCTACGTTCATATCAGCGAGCTTTTGCCTTGTCAGGGATTGATTTTGTATCCAAAGAGATGTTGGGACAGAAATTGGAAGTTTTACAAAAAAACAATAGAAAGAAAGGTAAAAGAGGGGCAGAACCCGTACAAGAAACTCCTACTGAGGAGCTACAATCCACAGAACAAGAAATACCTATTGAATAGACTTTGACAATACAAAAAGCTACCTAAATAGGTAGCTTTTTGTTATCTTTATAATCAATTTAATTTTCCATAAGTTTAAAACTACGTTGTACAAATTTCGTAAGCGCTTCTCCTTTGAGCAATCCTTGTGAAAGTTTAGCCAAATCAAGGGCTTGACTGATAAGTTCTTTTTGAGCTACTTCATCAGAGATTTCCAGAATTTGACTTGCCAATGTACTATTTGCATTGACTACCAAATTATACATTTCTGGAAAATTATTCAACCCCATTATTCCTCCTCCTACGGCTTGCATTTCTTTCATTCGGCGCATAAATTCAGGTTGTGTAATAATAAAGGGGGTTGCTTGGCTATCCATTGGTTCAATCTGTATGGTATAATTCGCATTAGCAACGGCAGTTTCTATAACAGATTTTAGGGTTTCTTGTTGTTGGTCAGAAAGTTTTGAAATAATCGTATCTTCTTTCTTAATCAGATTGTCAATCGCATCTGTATCAACTCGCACGAACGAAATGGTTTCATTTTCACTTTCCAATTTTTGAATTAAGTGTGCCACAATAGGCGAATCTAACAACAAAATTTCGTATCCTTTAGCCTGTGCCTGTTCGATGTAACTATGTTGTTTTTCTTTATCATTTGTATATAAAACAATTATTTTGTTGTCTTTATTGGTTTGATTGGGTTTTATTTCCTCTATCAATTCTTCTATTGTGAAATATTTTTCTTCAACAGTTGGATATAGAGCAAACTTTTGTGCTTTTTCAAAGAATTTGTCTTCGGAAAGCATTCCGTATTCAATAACAATTTTTATATCGTTCCATTTTTTTTCAAAATCTTCACGATTTTCTTTGAAAAGAGATGTGAGTTTGTCAGCAACCTTACGAGTAATATAACTTGATATTTTTTTTACATTGCTATCTGCTTGAAGGTATGAACGAGACACATTGAGCGGAATATCTGGTGAATCAATCACTCCACGAAGCATGGTTAAGAATTCGGGTACAATTCCTTCAACATTATCAGTTACAAACACCTGATTTTGGTAAAGTTGTATGCGGTCTTTTTGTAAATTTAACTCTCCTGTAAGTTTAGGAAAATACAGAATTCCAGTCAAATTAAAAGGATAGTCAATATTCAAATGAATATGAAACAAAGGTTCTTCAAACTGCATAGGATACAACTCACGATAGAATTTTTTATAATCCTCGTCTGCCAAATCAGCAGGTTGTTTTGTCCAAGCAGGTGTCGGATTATTGATGATGTTATCAACTTCTTTGTATTCTGTTTTATAATCATCAGGGGCATTTTCAGGTCGAGCAAGAGCCTCTTTGCGCATTCCAAATTTGATAGGAATGGGCATAAATTTGTTATACTTGAGTAAAAGCTGACTAATTTTAGCTTCTTCCAAAAACTCAACTGAATCTTCGGCAATATGCAAAATAATTTCAGTTCCTCGTTCTGTTTTTTCGATAGGTTCAATAAGATATTCTGGTGAGCCATCACACTCCCAACGTACCGCCTGAGCGCCTTCTTTGTACGATTTTGTACGAATTTCAACCCTATCAGCTACCATAAAAGCAGAATAAAATCCAAGACCAAAATGCCCAATAATTCCGGTATCTTTGGCACTATCTTTGTACTTTTCTAAAAATTCCTCTGCTCCTGAAAAAGCTATTTGATTGATATATTTCTCAACTTCTTCCTGAGTCATTCCGATACCTTGATCAATAATATGAAGTTTTTTTCCTTCTTTATCAATTTTGACTTCGATAATGGGATTTTCGTATTGGTCTTTTGCCTCGCCAATTTGAGTTAAATGCTTTAATTTAAGTGTAGCGTCGGTAGCGTTGGAGATAAGTTCTCGAAGAAAAATCTCGTGGTCGCTGTATAAAAATTTTTTAATCATCGGAAAGATATTCTCTACCGATACATTGATATTTCCTTTTGCCATTATTTATTATTTATATTTGTGCCAAATTAATAACAAACATTATACCGAAACTATTTTTATGACATTTTGGCAGGGAAAATCATTTTTTACTTCAATTTTTCGTTATTATGATGGCGGTTATGGTCGCGTTTTGTTTTTTTGTCCATTTTCTTATCAAAGGCTTCTTGCAAATCAATTCCTGTCTGATTGGCAAGACACAAAACTACGAAAACAACATCGGCCAATTCTTCGCCTAAATCTTTGTTTTTATCGCTTTCTTTTTCGGATTGTTCCCCATAACGACGTGCGATAATTCGAGCTACCTCTCCTACTTCTTCGGCAAGTTGAGCCATATTGGTAAGCTCGTTAAAATAACGAACACCGTGCTGTTTTATCCAATTATCTACGTCAAGTTGAGCATTTTTTAAATTCATTTTTCTTCTTTTTTTAATAAATAATTAACGATAGTTGCCGCCATATGAATTCCAAACACTGCTGGCATATAGCTTATAGTTCCGTAATACGAACGCTTGTAGTTTGTTCCGTCGGTTTGTTGCATTGTGTCTTTGAGCGGAAGTTCTAATGAAAAGACCGCTTTGAATTTGAAACAAATATTTTCTTGTTTCATTCGTTTGCGAATATGCCGTGCCAATGGGCAGTCGCGAGTTTTATCAATATTTCCGACTTTGACCAGCGAAGGGTCAAGAACGCCTCCTGCGCCCATACTGCTTATAAGTTTGACCTTTTTATCTCGACAGGCTTTTATCAAATTTAATTTTGGTGAAATACTATCAATGCAATCAGCTACATAATCAAACTCATTAGAAATCAGTTCATAAGCGTGTTCAGGTTCTAAAAATTGAGTGATAACTCTAAGCTTGCATGTAGGATTTATTTCGCGTATGCGTTGCGCCATAATTTCGGCTTTGGACTTGCCTATGGTGCTATCAAGTGCTACTAATTGTCGATTTTTGTTAGTTAAATCAACCGAATCACCATCAACAATCGTTAATTGACCCACTCCGGCACGAGCCAGAAATTCACAAGCAAAAGCTCCTACGCCACCAAGTCCAACTACCAGAATATTAGCGTTTTGAAGTTTATGTATGCCTTCTTTCTTTACCAATAATTCGGTACGTTCTAACCAATTTGAATTCATTCATTTTTTTCGACAAATATAATCCGCAAAACAAAATG
>NZ_BPMA01000053.1 GCF_026005215.1 Capnocytophaga catalasegens
GGGTTTGCGGTTGGTTTGCCTCGATGTAAAAGGCTTTGGCGTTGAGCTCACTCACGGTCAGTTTCGACATAAAATAGTCCAACGCCTCCTTGTCCAATTTCGAACATTGCAACTGTACTGCCTCTTGATAGGTCTGTAAAACTTTGTGTTCCATTGTAAAAGCCTAAGAACCGCAAAAGTAGGAAAAAAATAGATTTGTAAAAAACAAAGCAAAGAGCTTTTCTGTTTAGAAAATTGCTATTGCATAATGTTTTTTATTGAAAAACCACCTCAAAGGCTCTTCGTTTGGGAATATATTGTAATTTTGCCAAAAATAAATAATATCATAAAAAATGCGTCAGAAATTGAATTTAATAACTTTGGGAGTGCGTGATTTTGAAAAATCGTTGCGTTTTTACGAAAGTTTGGGCTGGAAAAAATCTGCACAAAGTTTAGATGAATACGCTTTGTTTCCACTCGGAGGAATTGTTTTAGGACTTCATCCGTTGGAAGATTTGCAAAAAGATACTACTTTGCCGTATGAATTTTCTCAATTTTCGGGATTAACTATTTCATACAATGCAAAATCGGAAACAGAAGTAGATGAAATCCTTAAAGAAGTTGAAAACTTGGGAGGAAAAATCGTTAAACCCGCTCAAAAAGTATACTGGGGTGGATATAGTGGTTATTTCAAAGATTTAGATGGCTACTTGTTTGAAGTTGCCTACAATCTTTATTGGGAATTGGACGAAAATGATAATTTGGTTTTGTGATGGTTGATGAAAAACAACCCAAAGGAGTGATTTTTATTTCAAATAGTCCCCAAATTATTTAGTTTGGAATATATTGTAATTTTGCCTCCAAATTTTACTTCTTGAAGCCGCTTTTTAACATACGAAATCATTACAAACCCATTCAGCCTACGGCGATGCAATCCGCTCAGAATGCGGTTTATACGGAAATGCTTCCTGCTGAAAAACTCTTGCCTTTTATTTATTGTTATTGGACGCTTAAAACTACTTCGCAACTCGCTGAAAATTATTCGTATAGAGTGATTTCCGATGGCTGTATCGACATCTTTTTTCCGCTTGAAAATCCCGACGAAAGTTATGTGATGGGCTTTTGTAAAAGTTACACGGAATTCGATTTGGGAAAGCAATTCAACTACATTGGCATTCGATTTTTGCCGACTATTTTTCCTCTGATTTTTGGGCAAAACGCCAAAGAATTGAGCAATACAGATGTGCGTTTAAGTTTGGTTTTGTCGGATTTATCTCGGATTATTTCACACAAAATCAACGAATTACAAAGTTTGCAAGAAATTAAAAATCAGTTGGATAGTATCTTTATAAAACATCTACAAAAGACAGATTTTCAGATAGATAGCCGATTTTACAACGCTCTTGAAATTATCCTAAAACGGCAAGGAAATATACTGATTACAAACGATTTAGACACGGGACTTAGCCCTCGTCATCTCCGCCGATTATTTGAGTTTTACATTGGCGACACGGCTAAAACTTTCAGCCAAGTGGTTCGCTTTCAGTCTGTTTTAACGGCTAAAAAATATTCACAAAACACTGACAATCAATTATTTTATGATATAGACTATTACGACCAATCGCATTTTATCAAAGAATTTAAAACTTTTTACGGCGTAACACCAAGAGAAGCTTTTTTAAATAATTAGGTTAAACGACAATGGATAAATTTATAAATTACATACAATCAGTGATTTCTGATACACAAATAGAGAATTCGCATTTAGAAAAATTTTGTGTAGCTAAGTCATTGAATAAGAGCGATATTCTACTTGACATAGGTCAGATTTGTAATTATTATTACTTTGTAAATCAAGGTGTTTTGCGATTTTTTTATTTCACAGAAGATGGAAAGGAATGTGCCAGGTGGGTAGCCTTTGGGAATTATTTTTTTACTGAAACGGAAAGTTATCTCAAAGCAGTGCCCTCGCAATATGGCATTATAGCCACTGAAAAAACAGAAATTTTGCAAATTCATAAAAATCATATTGATTTTCTCATCGAAAAATACGATTGGTTTGCTAAATTCCTGTTTTACAACCAACAAGAAACCATTTTGAATTTAACAAAAGTCATAGAATCGTTTCAAAACCAGTCCATCAAAGACCGCTACGAAGAACTCTTTAAATATCCTGATTTTATCCAAAAAGTAAAATCAAAAGACCTTGCTTCAATGCTTGGTATGAGTAAATGTTCGATTAGTAGAATTAAAAAATAAACTAATAATCAGCTTATTTTAAATATTTTAGTTAGAAATTATATTTACAGTTGCTTTATTACAAATTCCTTTTGAAGAATTTCTTGCCTTTCCACAACTTTTTTGTTTCCATAGCTTTTTACTTTTGCTCCATAATTTTAAAATGATTTTATGGAAAGTAAAAATACACCTTATAAAGGATATGATTTCTCGCCTTTGGAAGTTTTTGAATGGATAAAACACGGTACTTTTGAATATATCCTCGCTAAAAATTGGCTCACAACAACAGATTTTGAGACCTTCAAAACAACTTTTGAAGAGCGTTTTTTACAAAATTTTATCCAAGTGAAATCACTTATTTCCAACAAGTTAGATGAAGGAAATATTTCTTTTGTTCTTTTGATAGTTTCGCTTTATGAGGCGTTTTTAGCCGTTGGAGTTTGTGAAGAATACGCTCTGCAATATACCGAAGAGAGTGTCTGTTGGCCGATTTTCCCGTTTATGCAAGAGGGAACAGAAAAAATGCCCGACAATGCCGAAAATCCGTTCAAATCTTTGGTTTTATCATCAAAAACAAGAGAAAAAGAGTATTTCGGAGATAGTTTTGACTTTGAACGTCCAATTGACGATGAGTTTGGCTATGTTTTACGCATAAAAAAATGTCTTTTTCACGAAACTTTAAAAATTTTACACCGAGTAGAGTTACAAAATATTGTTTGTCGCATTGATTTAGGGTGGATAAAAGGTATAAAACCTTATAAGGTTCGTCCTGTAACTTTTACCTCTGGAAATATCTGTCAGATGTGGTTTATGAGGGAGGAAAAATTATAACTCCTTTTTTTCTATTCCATTTCTCAAAATATCTCTATTTTTGCCGAAAAAATAACGAAAATGGGAACGAATTACAGCATTACCGAACAATTTGGGGCAAATCTTGCCGAATTGTTAGCCGAAAAAATCAGCGGAATTTATCCCGATTTTGATAGCCAAAATTTCATAAAAGACACTGAAAATAAAGTTGTTGGGCAAACTTACACCCAGCGAGTTATTACCATTGCTGATTTGTTAAAAAACTATCTTCCAGCAGATTACAATGAGGTTCTCCGTATTTTATGCTCTATTTTGGGTGAAGAAAATCCTAACCAAACGGGAATGTTCACGCATTATTATTGGATTTTACCCATCGGGAAATTCGTGGAACTTTATGGTATTGAGTATTTTAGCCTTTCGATGAACGCCATAGAGGAGATAACTAAAAGAAATACAGGCGAATACGCCGTGCGTCCGTTCATTAGAAAATACCCTGAAAAGTCGCTCGAAATCATCGAAAAATGGGCAAAATCTCCTAATTTTCATTTGCGAAGATTAGCAAGTGAAGGCTTGCGTCCGAAACTCCCTTGGGCGAGTAAATTAGACACTTTTGTTGAAAATCCTGCCCCCGTTTTCCAGATTTTGGAACTCCTTAAAGAAGACGAAATACTATTCGTGAAAAAATCCGTTGCCAATCACCTCACCGACTGGCTCAAAGTGAATAAAGAAGCCGTTTTACCTCTTATCCACCGCTGGAAAACTTCCGAAAACCCACACACCCAATGGATTATAAAACGAGCTACGAGAAAGTATTTGTAATTAAAAACCGAATCAAAGACACCCAGAATACGGCAAACTTTTAATATAATCTTCCATAAACTGCCAATCGGGACAGATGATACCTGTGGGTGTTTTGGTAATTGGAAGTTTGATTTTTTCATTTTTTATTTTTTCTAAAATTCTTGCATTACCATAATTATATCTATAATTTTCCAAGTTCAATAAAGTAATTATGAACATAGAATTAAAAACATTCATATTTCTATTTCTTAGAGTGTAAACTTTTACACCCGTTACAAAATTATATGGCTGATAAAAAGCGACTACACCTTCTGCTCCTATTGTAATACAGTTTCCTTCATTTATTTGTGAACCATCAGAGTCAATATAGTCAGATAATCCATTGTTCAAAGCACTTCTTGTAATGAGAGGAGTATTTCCATCTACCATATCTTGTTTGACTGCGTGTCTTGTTGTTGCACAATCAAATATTTCTTTCACATAAAACCATTCCCATTTTCTTTCGTCTAATGAAACTTTTTTAGGAGAAAGGGGAGTTTTGTTAAAATTTTTATTCCAGACAGATTTTGTTTTTTCTGGAAGACTGGGAACAATTTGATTTTTTACAAAATTTTCTATTTTATTCCAATCTGGTTTATTTTCAGAAGTAATAGGAAGTTTTAAAAAGCTTTGTTTCATCAATTCTTTATCCCATTTTCTACCATAATTAAATCTGTATTTTTCTCTATGAATAATTGTACATAAAAATAATGCAATATAAGGTGTTAAATCAAATTTAGGATAAAGTACATTTACATCATCTGTTGCCCAAAATGATTTCGTTTGATAAAAAGCTTCTGCAATTGACCCATTGTAGCTTACTGTAATTGTATTACCTGAATGTATGTGTTGGTCATTAGAGATTTTTGCACTTATTCCATTGTTAGAGTCAATCGCACCAATGTAAGGTATATCTCCTTCTATCATATCGGCTTTGGTTAGTCTTTTTCCTTTTTCAATTTTAAAAATATCAGCGAAAGAAAACCATTTCCAATCTTTTGTATTCATACTAAATTCTTTCATTTTGAACTAGAAACGCTGCATAATCTCTCATTTTCTTTATAAAATCCTCGTCGGTCAATGTAGAATAATCGGTTTCCATATAGGCTTCGGCACACCATTCGTCTTCGCCTTTTACTTCTTTTCGTACGGAAAGCCCTGGGATTTCATCCAAATTGCGATAAGCTGAAAGCCAACGCTCTTTGATGTTGTTGTACTGATTTCGTGCGTCTATTCTACCGAGGTTTTTTCGCTTTTCAAATCCGTCGTCTTTAAAATAGCCAAACCAAGTTTTTCTGCCCTCATTGGGTTTGTTGGCTTCAAAAACCATTATGCAAGTGACCACACCCACAGGGTAAAACAAATCATCAGGCATAGACAACACGGCTTTTAGATGATGTTTAGCTAAAATTCTGTTTTTTACTGCAATTAATTCTTTTTCATTCTTAAAGGCACAACTCATTTGTACAATGGCTACCACGCGTCCGTTGGTTTTGGGGTCAAGTACATTAAGTGAGTGTTCAATAAACTGCATTTGCTGAGCTGTACCTACATCATAAGGAGGGTTGAGGAAAGCCACCGTAGGCTTGTGATTGTCGGCAATGTTTTTGGCGTGGTTAAAACAGCTTCCGTTATAAATGTTTGATTTTCCGTCCCCTCGAAAACGCATACTGGCACAAGCATACGAAAACATATCAGAACGCAACTCACAGCCGCAAATCTGATTTTTTCGTACATTTTCTCTTTTAGCTTTATCATTTCCTGCCATATCAAACAAGCGTTGCATTCCTGAGACCAAAAAGCCACCTGTACCACAGCAAGGGTCGTAAACAATATCGGAAAGTTTGAGTTCGGCTAAATCGCAAAAAAGTTCGGTAATATGCGGAGGGGTAAGTACTAAGCCTGATTTTTGTTCACTTCCTGCATAGCGGATAAACTCAATATAAAATCTCCCCAATACATCATAGCCAATATTAGAATGTTTGATGAGCGGGTATACATTTTTCTCTAAATATTGAATGAAATATTTAGCCACTTCAAGGGTACTTTTCTGTTCTTTTTCGTTTTTACTTTTGATAAATTCTTGAACAAAAAGCGGTTCGTTCAGTATGTTTTCAAATTCTCTTAAAAGTACGGTTTTACTACGAACAATGTCTTGTTCGGCTTCAAAAACAGCATTAATGGCAGATAGCATCATTTCACCTAAACCATCTTCTGCGTTGAGGTCGTTTTCTGGCTTCTTTATCTTATTGGCGCTTCCGTAATTTTCTTTAAAATCCTTGTTTATCAATGCTAATAGCATTGCACTAATCATTGTACAACGCTTGTATTCGGGTATGGTATAGGCTTGAAATTCTTCGTTTAAGAAACGAGCCTTGTAAGAAATGTCTTGTGTATAGAAACTTTGAATAAAAAATTGATCTTCAAAAAGTTGCATATAATCGTCAATGGTCAGCAACTTGGTGTCTTTTACTTCTATATAAGAATCATTTTCTTTTTTCCAATAGAAATGAGAGACGGTTAATTCTTCTTTTGTTTCTCCACTCACAGCAATGGCAACTACATTAAAATCTTTTGACAAGGCACGAGCGTAATGCAAAACGCCATCAACAGCATATTTCTTTGAATTGTCCAAATTTTTACTTTGGTGTTCACTGGTTTTGGCTTTGCATTCTATGACAATAATGTAGTTGTTGTTTGATGGAAAAGAGATAAAAAAGTCTGGGTATCCGTCACCTTTTCCGCCTTTGCTTTCGCCTTTTAATAAGACAGAAATGATTTTATTAGAAGATTTTTGTTCTTCCAGTTTGGGAGAATTTGCATTTTTAGGATTGTAAAAAGGGTCGTTCCAAAAATGCTCTCTTACAATATTTTCTGTTAGCCGTTCATTTGCCATACTTTTTACTCATTTTCAGCACGGCAAGTATTCTGATTTAAGCATAAAAAAAGCGTAGCTGTTTCGTATTTGCTTATTTACCAAAAGGTTCCGCCAAGAACCCAACACACAAATAAGCACGAAACAGCCCACGCTATTAGCGTGAGCCTTCGTGAACTTATTCTCGTGTGTTTAAAAAATTTGGCGGATTTTTTGGTGAGAATAAAAGCCGAAGCTCGTTATATCGTTATGTTAATTAAAAACTATTTCTTTATCTTAATTCTTTTTTTTGCAAAGGTATAATTTTTTTGGTAAAAAAATTTGTATGTGATATTTTTTATTGCCAACTGACTCAAAGTGAATAAAGAAGCTATTTTGCCTCTTATCCATCGTTGGAAAACTTCCAAAAATCCACACACCCAATGGATTATAAAACGAACTACGAGAAAAATTGAACTATAAGTAATTTTGTCCGTTTTTTCCTATTTTATCCTTCCCTTTCAAGATAATTTTGCATCAAGAATAAAAAGTATAGACAAATGAAATTAAATGCAGGAATTATCACCGAAAAATTGGCGGAAACCAAAGCCTTTTACACCGAAATTTTAAACTTTGGGGTAACTTTTGAAAACGATTTTTACCTTTTGCTCCACACGCCCAACCGAGAGGCGGAAATCAGTTTTTTGCTTCCCAACCACCCGAGCCAACAGCCTATTTTTCAGGCTTCTTTCCAAAATCAAGGTGTATATATCACCATCGAAGTAGAAAATGTGGACGAAGTATATAATAAACTTAAAAACAAAAACATTCCTATCGAGATTGAGCTACGAAACGAACCTTGGGGCGATAGACATTTTGCTATCAAAGACCCAAACGACATCGGAGTAGATATTGTAACTTATTCAGAACCAAATTGAAACAGAGAGTCTCTAAAGCCGACTTTATTAAAAAATTGGCTTTTTGCTTTATTGGAAAAACACTTCAAAATCTTGTCTTCGAGCAGGATTTTTTTGTAAGTAGGCTTTTCCTTTCTATTTTTGCAGAAAACTTACATCACATCGCTATAAAGAAGGAAAATGTATCGCCAAATTCAGCCTCACCCTATTTTACAAAAATATGTCGCTTTTTTTTGGATTAGCGAAACGGACGACTATTTTCAATATTTTTCGCCTGCTTCCACATTTACGGATTTAGTTTTCTTTTGTCAGGGAACGATACAAAATACACAAAATCATCAAGAATTATCTCAAAACGGCGTTGTTTTTGGTCAGAAAACTTCGTTTTCCAATTATCAAACGCTCCATTCAAAAGCAAAACTTTTTGGCATTCGGGTGCGTCCGTCTATTTTTCTTCTAACCCTAAAAATACCCGCTTTTCAACTCAATGAACAAAGTATTTCTTTGGGGCAACTTTTTGGAAATGAAGGTGATGTCCTTACAAATAATATCATCAATGCCTGTTCCATAGAAGAGTCGATTGCTTTATTTTCTTCGTTTATTATCCAAAAAATAAAAGATGTACCTGCGAAATATCAACTAATAGAAAAGGTTATCCATTCTGATGCGATTTCTCACGATTTTTCGGCAAAAGACTTGGCACTTTCGGAGCGTCAGTTTGAACGAAATTTTAAAGATTACACCGGATTTTCATTGCGAAAATATACCAAAATCAAACGCTTTGAGCAAGTTTATAAAGCGTTGCGTTCTGCCCAAAACATCGACAATCTAACTCAATTTGCACTGCAATATGATTATTATGACCAAGCCCATTTTAATCGTGATTTTAAGGAATTTACAAACCTTTCACCCTTGCAATTATTTCCAAAAATATAAAATGTCAGTTCGGTACAATCCGATTTTGTAAGTAATGTGCAATTTTGCCCCAAAAATAAAATAGAACTAATTTTGGTATATTCCTATTTTAGAAACCATTATAAGAAAATAGACATCACTAAATTAAATAAATAATTTCGATTATGGAAAAGAAAGAAATAAAAATTCCTCATTACAACAAGGTAAATCCTTTCGTAATTATAAAAGGAGGAGCTGCCAAGTTTATAGATTTTGTGGAAAAGGTATTTGACGGGAAGGAAAATAAACAAGTAAGAACTCCTGATAGAGATGGGACACTGATTCACGCAGAAATCCAAATTGGAGATTCGATGATTCTATTGGCTGATTCAAAAGCCGATTGGGCTTTCACACCTGCATTTCTGCAAATTTATGTTGATAATGCACAACAAATTCTCGACATAGCCAAAGCAGAAAAAGCAGAAATTATTACAGAATTGAGCGATTTTTACAATGGGCTAAAATTAGCAAGATTAAAAGACCCATTTGGTAACATTTGGTGGCTATATGAAAAGGTTGCTAATAAACCTTCTGAGAATAAATCCGACATCGATTGGCATAATAGTAAGCCAAGTGAAATCTACACGACATTAATGAATGCAATGAAGAATCTAAAATAAAACAGGAATAATTCCGTTCTTTAAATTAGAAGCGTTTTTTAAAGAAAATTTAAAGTAATCAATATAGTTTTAACATCAAATTCATAAAAAAATGGCAGAAAGTAAAAATAATATCGTAACTCACGGGCTAAGCATTGATTTTTAATATCAATACATTGAAAAGCCGATCTATTAGTCGGCTTTTGTTTTACGGAGAGCCTCCGCTGGCATTTTATTTTCTTCTTAAAAAATCTTCTACTGAAATAATTGTATTACTTTTGCCGAAAAACGATAAAGCAATGGAAATTCTCATTGAAATCATTAAAAAATACATTCCTCTTACTACAAAGGAAGAGCAAATCATCTTGGATTTATTCACAGAAATTTCCGTAGCAAAAGGCACACACATATTACAATCGGGTACTATTTGCAAACATCTTTATTTTGTAAAAAAAGGATTATTTCGCCAATATATCGACGACCAAACAGTACACTTTAGTAGCGAAAATTCATTTATGTGCGACCTTGTGAGCTTATCCACGCAAACACCTTCTTTGAAATCATTTGAGGCATTGGAAAATAGCGTTTTATACAAAATCCCATACACTGATTTGTATAATCTTTGCCAAAAAGTACAATACGGAGAACGATTTAACCGACTGCTCGTAGAGGAGGCTTTTCACAAAACGATTTTGTATATTTACGACCTACATAAGCAAACACCCACCGAGCGGTACAAAACTTTTTTACAGCAATTTAAGGAATTAAACCAGCGAATACCGCAGTATTATATTGCCTCTTACCTTGGAATTACGCCTCAATCGCTTAGCCGTATTCGCAGCAAAATATTTTCTGAATAGATAAATCATTTATTAACCAAGGGTAATTGTCAGTTGTTTTTGTTGTTATAATTTTGCCTCAAAATATTATAAGATGAAAACAAAAAATAACATTTTTATCGCTGTCTCTCTGTTTTTTATAACGGTAGGATTTGCATTGAGTTTGGGAAGCATTGCTTCTTTTATAGCAATGAATATTATCGCCACGAAACCTCTTTTGCCTGATGATTTTGTGATTTGGCAACGGCATTTCATCACTTCTATTATGAATTATGCAACCATTCCTGGAATTGTTCTTTTCTTATGTGGAAATGGTTTGTTTCTTTTTCAAAAAACAATTCGGAAAACAGATGTTACTTTGTTTCTTCTCTCAGTAATTGTGTTTGTTAATGGAATGTTTTTTATTGTTCCAACAGCTCATAAAGCCAATGTTTTTGCAAATAACCAGATTTATTTAGCACAACATTGGGATACTTTTTTAGAACAAAAAACAATAGAAGATAGTCTGGGAGGAGCGAATTTGTTATTGTTGTTGTCTTATCTTTTTGTTTTTATTTATTTGATAATCAAAGACAAATTAAAAATATAATATGATGATACGAAATTACTTTTACCTAATTGTAGGACTTGTGTGTTTGTTATCGGCGGTTACTCACACACTAAACGGATTAGAAACAGCTATTGCCTCTCTGAATCATTCAACAATGGATGTTCATAACAAGGTTGTGTTCACTTATGTGTGGCATATCATTGGGGTTGAGAATCTTGTTTTTGGAATCGTTTTGCTCATTATGGCTTTTTGTAAGGATACAGTAGGAGCAAAATACATTGCTTGGTTTATAATAGCAATGCTCGTAGTACGCTGGCTAACTATAATTTTCTTTTCTCTGTTAAATAATATCGAAAATATAACAGCACAAATCCCTGAAACAATTGTAATATGGGCAATTATCATATTGTTATGGTTTGGAACAAAGAAAAATAATAAATAAGTAATAATATCAAATTCACAAAAAAATGGCACAATCAAAAAACAACATCGTAACCCACGGACTTAGTGGGAAAGTAGGAGATATTTTGGTATTCTCCCAACGAAACGGAAAAACAATCGTCTCCAAAGCTCCGAAAAAGCGTTCGGGCGAAGATTCCGAAAAGCAGAAAGAACAACAAGCCCGTTTTCAACAGGCTGTCCTCTACGGAAAATCCGTCATTGCAGACCCAACGCAAAAAGCTCTTTATGAATCCACAAGCAAAAAAGCCTATAATGTAGCAGTTGCTGACCTGCTCAACGCTCCGAAGATAGAAAAAATCAACGTAGCAAACTACAAAGGCAACATAGGCGATACAATCTCCATTCGCGTAACAGACGATTTTAAAGTGGCTTCCGTGAAAATTATCATACAAAACGCTGATGGTTCATTAGTAGAGGAAGGAAACGCTATCGAACAAGGCATGGGTATATACAGCCACCACCCAAAACACTGACCTTTCAGGTGATAAAATCATAATTCAAGCGACCGATATTCCCGACAATATGTCAGAAAAGTCGCAACTCTTATAATGTTTTTTCCACCCGCTTCAAACGAAGAAACAACGAAGACGTAACAAGCAAAAACCATACTGACAAAATATCCAAAAGCCGATTCGTAATAAAGTCGGCTTTTTGTTTTATTGAAAAACCACCTCAAAAGCTCTTCATTTGGGAATATATTGTAATTTTGCGAAAATAATCTATTATAACTGATGACAGTTGAGTTGAAAAATTTTTGCCAAAAGATTACTCATTTTACCGAAGAAGAGTTGGCGTTGGTTGATACTTTTTTTGAAGGAAGAGCTATAAAGAAACGTGATTTTTTGGCAAAAGAAGGCTCGGTGTGTGATTAGGTAGCGTACATTGTGGAGGGAGCTTTGCGCTATTTTCATTGGAAAGATGGTAATGAAAAAACGACCGACCTTGATTTTGAAACGATGTGGATTACAGATTTTCATAGTTTTGTAAGCGGCGAAAAAGAACAAATGAATATACAAGCGATGGGAGAATAGCAAAAGAGCTGATTATTAGTAAAGAAAACTTAGAAAAACTCTATCATATTTGCTCTAAATACGCCTTTGTTGACTATCAAGATTATGGAAATGGTAGCACAAAAATCATTCGAGATGAACCTCTCCTTTGCCAGTGAAAGACCCGAAGAACAATTTTTAAACCTTTTGAAGCGTTATCCATTTATTTTTCAGCGTATTCCACAGCGATATATTGCCAATTATATCGGTATTGCCCCCGAAAGTCTTAGCCAACTCAGAAGGCGACTTTTAGAAAAAGAAGACAGACAGAGAATAGAAACACTTCGTTTCCCTCTAAAAACAGATTAGCAAGATAGGAAAATGTCTCAGTAAAGTTGCTAATCCATTTTCTTGAGTTGATTTATCACTTTCTTTTGTGTATTTTCAAAAAAGCAAAATGAATTTACTGTTCCCTTTCAAATTTGAATATTTATCCTATATTTGTCTTTATTTTATCAGAAAAACTATGGAAGAAAACCTTTTAAAAATCTACGAATTGATGCGCGATAACGACATCAGTAGAGAAAATATTTATAGCAGATTTGATGCGTGGATAGGCGATGTTAATTTTCTGTATTATCCTTTTGCGTCCGCCCCTGATGATATTCCTGAAGATTACGATTATAAAGAAGAAATTAAGCATCTTAATGATCTTTTCAGTATTTTCGAGTTTGGCGAAGTTGATGAGCAAGATATAGAGGCTATCAAGCGTGGCGAGGGCTTTATGTTGTTGCATTTTTTGTTCAAAGTGCGTAAAAATGTAGGATTGGCAAAAACTTATTATGTCTCATTTTCATCGATGGAAATCGAAGATGGTTTTGTGTATATCCATTGTGATAATGTAGATGCACACCAGATGACTTACCGAGAAATGATGCTCAACAGCCATTATTTCGACCCTGAAACTGCCAATGAAACCGATAAATATCACTTTGCCGAATTGCTAAAATTCAGCGAATTGGTGTATGAAACTCTGCAAAAGAAAATCCAATCTGCCGACCCTATTTCCGATGAAGAGGCATTTGATGAATTGGTAGGACTACTAAACCACGATAACTATCTTTCCGAAGAGGATATCACCGAGCTGAAAACCGATTGGCAAAACATCCACCAAAATCGTGAAGCCTTTGCTCAAAGACTCATTGATGAGGGCATTTGGTTTGAGGAAGATTTGCAATATCTCGATGATTATCAGGCAGATTATTTGCTTTATTGGGCTTTTACTGAGAAGTTAGATGTATTTAAAGACGATTGGAAGTTTGGCGTTAAGGAATTGTGCCAGTTCATTTCGGAAAAAATCGGACAATCTTTTAAAATGACTTTTAAAGAAGTGGGTAACAACTGGGAAATTGTCCGTGATAAATTGGAAAACTTAACGGATTACACCTTGTTCGACCTGACCAGTGGCAACGACAATTGTAATTTTATCATCGCCAAAAAGCAGGACAAACAGCGTATTTACACCCTTGCCGATAGACTTTCTTTGGAGGTAAATTAAAATTGTTAATAGTTAATTATCAATTGTTTATGAACTCATTTCGCTTGGGTCGCCCCTACAAAAATAAATAAAAAACAATTCACATCTTGTAGACGCTTTGTAGACGCTATTTTTTCTACTTTTAATTGAAATAGAATATCTTTGATTTTTATTTCAAAAGTTTTACAAAATACAGCGTAAGATGCTCACGCTAAAAACAATACAAGAAAGTTATGGCAATAGACGGAATTAAAATCATCGACAGCGATAGTGCATACGATATTTACAACGACATTACAGAACGCTACAAAAACCTCGAAGAAGTCACAAAAATCATTCAAGAATGGTTGAACGAGGAGGAAAATTTCTGCACCGATGCACTTCACACCGAGATTTATTGGACTGCTCTGGCGTACTCGCTTTGGAAAATCGGACATTTACCTGATAATATCCAGCAAAAAACTTTGGCTATCATCAAAAATGGAGCGAATAAAGAGTGGCTTAAAATCGATATAAAAGCTCAAAAACAACGACAAAAAGCCTTAGATAAATTAGCTGAGCAAATCCAGAGCGAAAATCCAAAACCCATCAAACAACCTAAACTTACCAAGAAAAAAGAACCTTATTTTGAAGTAGGTGACGTTTTAGCAATTGAACTTCCGCAAGGATACGGAATTTGTTTTATATCAGAAGTTTACCAAACACCCCGAAAGTTGGAATACCATTTGGCGTGTACACAATATTTAAACGACTCATTGCCAACGATCAACGATGGACGATTTTCTCAACAGCAAAATTGCCTGTGGCAAAAACAATAAAATCTTTGCCTTAAAAACTGATTGTTGGTTCAACCACAAGGATTTGGGCGAAATTTTACCTCATTTAAAAAAAATAGGACGTGTAAAATTCTCACCTTACGAACTTTGGGTTTTGTCCTCTGCTCACAACTTGGAAGATATGTATGATAAAATCACCGAAGAACCAGGGCATTACGGCGGAAAAACACAATATATTTATGATATGATTGCGGATATAATCAACTAAAAAATAAAATGGTAGATTTAATTTACACTACAGACGGAAAACTATTGATTTCTAAACAAATACACGATTGGAAAACTTGGCAAAATCATCTGCCCGATTATATGACGCATATTAATTTTAACAATCTTGATGAATGTATGGAGTTTCTTCAAACTGATTTTAATTTACAAACAATTGAAATACAAAATATTGAAGATTTTATAATGAAAAGTTCGCAAGCTCACTTTGAAATTGATATAAAAGAAGATAAATCAATCCAAATAAAAAACTTAGTTTTAAATATATGAGTAGTTATACGCTGATTTGTAATGATATAAGGTCGGAAAAATACACTTCTTTGCAATTTACCCAAGATGTATTCCCATTGGAGCAAAATTGCGATTTGTTGGAAATTTACAAAATATATGACCATAATGAGTTACGACTTTGGTACGATGATGGCACACAAAAAGCTACATATTCTCCCGCTTTTGATTTCATTTATATTGATACTCAAGACTTAAGAGTAACTATCTGGATTTCAGAAGACAACAAAACAGACAACGGACACCCAAACGAACTGGCTCAAATCATCATTCAACTTCAAAAAAGCGAATTACTTTACAAATTGCAAGATTTTTTTTGTATATCCGTAATTAAAAATAATTTTGTATATTTGCCTCAAAATCAATAGTTATGAAT
>NZ_BPMA01000054.1 GCF_026005215.1 Capnocytophaga catalasegens
TTTTCAATTGCCCGATTTCATCGTAAGCATAGCAAATAATTCTCTCAAATGAATTGTTATCTTCGTCCATTCCTTTCCATTCTTTGCAAACAAGTTTATTGTTTTCGTAGGTAAAAAGCTCTATCCAATAGCCATTTTTTTCAAAAATAGAATATATTGAATCGATTTTTCCTTCTTTATAGCTATATTGCTTGATATTTTCAAGCTCTTTTTCATCACTATAATCAAAACGATAACTCGTAATTTGTGTTTTTTCTCTGAAATAGAAAGTTTCATAAAACTTTTCATCAAAACTTGTCATTTGTCGCCCCACAATGATTTCTTCGGAAGCATTTACGCCATATTGTATGGCATACTGACGATTTTTGGTAGGCTCTTCCTTTAATATTTTACCTTTCGAAAACCGATTTTGCTCAAACCAAAACGGATTTAACGAAAAAATATCATTACTTGCCCAAAACCAACGCACTACTTGATTTTCAATATCAGTTTTTAAGGTTTGATAATCATTTTGAGCTTTGTTAAAAAGCTGTTTTAATTCTACAATGTGTTTCATTTTATTATTTTTTCTTTTTTTTTGATGATTCTACTTGCTTTTTTATCTCCTCGAATGAACTTAACTATTTGGAATTAGAAAATCTATATCAATTTAAGTCAATTAAAATGCCTTTATTATAATAAATTTCAATCAAAAAAACAATTATGGCATTATAATAGATTTCGCAAAGATATTTTTTATTCATTAATTAAGATGAATTAATTACCCGAAAATATTTTCAACCAATTAAGACGTGTGAATTACCTCCCTGAACTTCTCTATGTCAATTCACACGTGTGAATTTTCATTCCGAAAGAACTTTCTACAAATTCACACGTGTGAATTTCCATTCCAAAAGAACTTTCTACAAATTAAGACGTGTGAATTGATACTTTTGGGGTTCTTTTTAATGAATTTACCTTGTTAATACTTACCAAACTTCGTATTTTCAGGAACATTCCAATAGTTTTCAAAGTCTTTTTGGGTGATTTCCTCCGTAAAAAATTCGTGATCGGGGTCGGTAAAAGCAAGAACTTCTTTAAGTGTATTGCATTCCAACCAAATGCCGTCTTCGGGTACATTGGAGCGGTCGGCATAGCGTTTTTCGCCATCACGGAATACTTCCACACGCATCACCTCACCCAAATCATCAAACGCCGAAATGTACAAAATCGGAACGTCATCAAGGTTGTGTTTCCAATAGGTTTTTGTATATCTCATTTTTAATTGGTTATTTTTCAATGGTTTCACATTTTCCTGAATCAATCAATTTTTGAAAATTGATTCAAAATATAATTGTACAAAATACAAAAAAACAACTATTTGATTTACAAATAGTTGTTGTAAATGTGGAGTCGGAGAGATTCGAACTCTCGTCCAAACAAGCAATCATAAGGCTTTCTACACGCTTAGTTTTCGATTGATTTTCGATGTTTTGCTGACCGAAAACCACCCACAAAACACTTAGCTTCCTCAAATTAGAATCTTTGGCGGAAGCTAACCTCCGATTCAATGTTGACTTTTATGGTGCCTCTTTAAAAGCCGCCGCCAACAAGGGCTGCTTAGAGACATCTCGCCTCCCTACCTTGTAGAGATGTAGCCAGAAATCTTACTATTATTCAGATTAGGCAGCAAGAGCGTAGTTATTCTCGCCATTTAAATTTTTGAAATAGATATTAACGAGCGTTAATTTCATAGCTCGACGTGCTTACTTTACAATTCTACTCGCTGTCAAAACCAGTCGACCCCTTAATGAATTTTGAGGCAAAAGTATAAAATAAAAATGAACTTATCATCATTTTACTATAAAAATTATAAAAAAATGCTTTTTTATCAAAGGAATGTTTATATTTGCAACTTGAATAAAACGCACAAATGGGGGAGAAAGTAATTCCGTACAAAAATTCAAAACAAAGAAAAAAAGAGCAGGTAACAGGAATGTTTGACACAATTTCGCCGACGTATGATGAACTCAACAGAGTAATGACTATGCGATTAGATATAAATTGGCGAAAAAATGTTCGGAAAGAAATAGCCAAAATAAATCCTCTGAAAATTCTTGACGTTGCTACAGGGACAGGCGATTTGGCTATTGAGCTTACACAAATAGATTTGGCTCATATTACAGGGCTTGACCTCTCGCAAGGAATGCTTGACATTGGTAAGAAAAAAATAGAAAAACAAGGACTTTCACACCGAATAAATCTTACTTTGGGCGATAGCGAAGCCTTGCCTTTTGCTGATAATTGGTTTGATGCGGTGAGTGTGTCGTTTGGCGTGCGCAATTTTGAAAATTTGGAAAAAGGACTTTATGAAATTTATCGTGTATTATGCAATGGAGGGCGATTAGTTGTTTTAGAAACCTCTGTACCTGAGCATTTTCCAGTAAAACAAGGATATTACTTATACACACATTTTATAGTTCCTTTTATGGGAAAATTATTAGCAAAAGATAAAACAGCTTATGCGTATTTGTCAGAGTCGGCTTCTAAGTTTCCTTTCGGGCAACGATTTGCTGATATTTTGACAAAAATAGGATTTTCAAAAGTGCATTTCAAGCCACAAACACTTGGAGTGGCAACCATTTATATTGCAGATAAATAATTGATTATGAGAAAAATAGCTTTTTTGATAGGATTTGGATTTTCGCTAGTTATCAAGGCACAACCTATGATTAACTTAGAATTCTTTGATGATAATCGCTTACAATGGGGATATTACTTTGGTTTAAACACAATTGATTTTAAGTTTGATTATCAAAATTTTGATTATACAAGGACTATTTCTCCTCATCAGATTGATGTCCAGGTAGAAAAGTCTTTAGGTTTCAATGTTGGGCTTACAGGAGATATTCGACTTATAAAATATTTGAATTTACGATTTGAACCTGGGCTTATTTACAATCAACGTAAATTACATTTTGCAGGATTTACCGATGCCCGTGACCAAGTTCGTGAAGTCAATTCAACTTATATTTATTTCCCGTTGTTGTTGAAATATAGTACGAAACGTTGGTACAATTTCAAACCGTATATCACAGCAGGAGCTTCGGCTACTATCAATCTAAGTGCTAATCATAAAATAAGTACGGACAATTCAGAAATGAAATTCCGAATGAAACAACATTCTTTTTTCTACGAAGTAGGCTTTGGAATTGACTTCTATACTGCACATTTTCGCTTTTCACCTTCAATACGAGGTTTATTTTCTATGAGAAATGAACTTATTCCCGATAAAGACCCCAATAGTGGCTGGACAGGAAACCTCAACGGAATTTATACTCGTGGAATTATGCTAAACCTTACTTTTGAATAATTCAATTTAGTTCGATATTGTAAAAAATTTCCCTTGTAACGGACGTACAATACCTTTCATCTCCATCTGAAAAAGAAGATTGGAGAGTTTATGTATTGGTATCTGACAAGCTCGGGCAATATCATCAAGTTGTTGTTTTCCATTGATTTTTAAGTATTCAAAAATAGGTTGTTCATCAGGGGTTAATTCTTCAAAAAGTTTTGGTGTGATAGAAAGTTCTTTTTTATTAAGATTCGTCCAATTCATAGCCGAAAGTAAATCAGAAGCTGAAGTAAGTATTCGTGCTTTGTCTTTACGTATAAGTTCGTTACAACCAATGCTATATGTGTCGGTTACGCGTCCTGGTACGGCAAATACATCTCGTCCATAAGAGAGTGCTATTTCAGCAGTTACTAAACTTCCTCCTTTTTGTGCAGATTCAACAACGATGATTGCTTCGGCAAGTCCAGCAATAATACGATTTCTGCTCAAAAAATTTTTTCTGTCAAACAAGCTATTGTGCCAGAAATCGGAAATAAATCCGCCATTGGCAATCATTTGCTCATAATATTTTTTATGTGAGGCAGGGTATATTGTATCCAATCCGTGAGCTAAACAAGCTATCGTCTGAATACCATTGGCAATGGCTGCTTTGTGTGCTGTAATATCAACTCCGTAGGCATATCCGCTTACAATTACCAAATCTTCTTTCAATGGAGCAAGGTTTTCTATTAGTTTTTCACAAAAACCAATCCCGTAAGTTGTTACTTGTCTTGTACCAACAATACTGATAATATGTTTATTTTTCAGATTGATATTTCCATTATAGAAAAAAAGAATAGGTCCATCTATCGCTTGAGCTAGATTAACCGGATAATCTTTGTCCTGATATGTACAAAAATGAACCTTATTTGTACAAATATATTCCCATTCTTTTTCAGCTTGTTGGCGATATATAGGATTAAACAAATTTGCAATAATTATTTTACCTATACCATCTATTTTTTCTATCAAATGGCGTTTTTCTTTGAAAATATTGGTAGCACTACCAAAGTGTGCAATAAGTTTTTTAGCTGTAATTCCTCCAATATTAGGTGTATTTTGTAGAGTTAGTAAGGCAATAAGTTCTTGTTCGTTCATAATATCAAATTTGACAGCAACAAAGGTATTATTTTTAAATAATTTAGCCAATAGTACAGAAACAAGTCTGTCTATTGGCTAAATATGGTGTGTGACATATTTACTTTTTTGTCTCTCTGCGCTGTACATCAAGCACAGCCATTGTAGCGAGTTGAACGATTTCCTCTACACTTGAATTCATTTGCATAATATGAATAGGCTTTTCTGTTCCAACCAGAATAGGCCCTATCATTTGAGCTGTTTTCAAACCACGTATCATTTTAGAGGAGATATTAGCCGAAACTTGGTCTGGGAAGATAAGCACATTAGCAGGTTCTTGCCCAAGTTTTGAAAATGGATAATACTTTAACATATCTTCATTAAGAGCTACATCGGGTTGGAGTTCTCCATCAACTATCATTTCAGGATTTTCCTTATGAAGTATTTTTACAGCTTCCACCATTTTTTTAGAAAAAGTAGTGCTATTGGTAAAGTTTTCGGTAGAAATCATCGCAATACGTGGCTCTATGGCAAGTGATTTGACCCATTCTTCAACCATTCGGGTTATTTCAACTATTTTTTTGGCATCGGTTTGTTCATTTATTGAAGTATCACACAAGAAAATAGGCGATTTTTTGTTCATCAGAACTATTGTAACTCCCGCCAGTGTTCGTCCATCATTCGTTTCGATAACTGCTTGAATAGGTTTTAGTGTTGATTTAAAACTTTTTGCAAAACCAATAACAAGTGCATCTGCATCACCCATTTGTACCATAAGGGGAGCAAAATACCCACGTTCTTTAACAAAACGTTCTGCCTGATAGCGGGTAATTCCTTTGCGTTCTCCTTTTTTCCAAAGAAAATCAATGTATTTCTTACGATTTTCAGATTGAGAATCTTCGCTTGGGTCAATAATAGGAGCTTCAAGTTCAATTCCATATTTGTTTTTGGCGTATTCTATATCTTTGCGCCAACCAACTAATAATGGTTTTGCAATACCTTCTTGTTCAAGTATTTGAGCTGCTTTAAGAACGTTATATTCTTCGGCATTGACCAAAGCTACTCGTTTAGGATTCAAACGAGCTTTATTCTGTAAAGCTCGAAGAAGTTTATCATCTTTACGTATTCGTTCAATGAGTATTTCTTCGTATTCTTGCCAATCTGTAATGATTTTTTGTGCTACACCACTTTCGATAGCAGCTTTGGCAACAGCCACAGATACACGTACAATAAGACGTTCGTCAAAAGGTTTAGGAATAAAATAATCGGGGCCAAAAGTTAATTTTTTCAAATTGTATGCCATCAGAACAACTTCTGATACAGGTTCTTTGGAAAGGTCAGCAAGAGCGTGAACCGCGCCGAGTTTCATTGCTTCGTTTATTTCAGTAGCTTGAACGTCAAGTGCTCCTCGAAAAATATATGGAAAACCTAATACGTTATTTACTTGGTTAGGGAAATCGCTTCGCCCTGTGGCAATTAGTACATCTTTACGAGTTTTTACAGCCAAATTATAATCAATTTCAGGATTAGGATTTGCTAAAGCGAAAACAATTGGCTTTTCTGACATTTGTAGTAACATATGAGGTGTTAGTACATTAGCCGCAGAAAGTCCTACAAAAACATCTGCACCAATGATAGCCTCTTCAAGTGTGTTTTTGTCTGTATCAATAACAAAAAATTCTTTCTCTTTGGTCAAACCTTCTCTATGCAAATTGATAACTCCTTTGGAGTCACACATTAGCAGATTTTCTTTTTTAAGACCTAATGAAAGATACAATTTGGCACACGATACAGCCGCAGCTCCTGCACCATTGATAACCATTCGTATATCTTCTATCTTTTTTTGAGCCAATTCTAACGCATTGAGCAAAGCTGCCGCTGAAATAATTGCTGTACCATGCTGATCATCATGCATTAGCGGAATAGGTAATTCTTTTTTCAATCGTTCTTCTATATAAAAGGCTTCAGGAGCTTTTATATCTTCTAAGTTAATTCCTCCAAAAGTAGGTGCTATTCCTTTTACAATTTCAATAAATTTGTCAGGGTCTTTTTCATTGATTTCAATATCAAAAACATTGATATCAGCAAAGATTTTGAAAAGTAATCCTTTCCCTTCCATCACGGGTTTAGAGGCTTCTGCACCTATATCTCCCAAGCCTAAAACAGCTGTTCCGTTCGAAATAACAGCTACTAAGTTTCCTTTGCTAGTATAGTCATACACACGTGAGGGTTCTTTATATATCTCCATACAAGGTTCTGCTACACCTGGCGAATAGGCTAACGACAAATCGCGTTGTGTATTGTGAGGTTTCGAAGGAATAACCTCTATTTTGCCCGCAGTAGGTTCTTTGTGATAGTTTAAGGCATCTCTCCTAAGTTGATTTTTCTTGTATTTATCATCCATATTATTCAATATTTATAAAATAACCATTTATTTTTGATTTAAATTAAGGGACAAAGATACAGATTTTTAAAAGAAAGTCGTGAATATTTTGAGAAATTTTATTTATAACCTGTCCATTTTTTTATTAAAAAGAAATGTTGTCATTTCAAATAAAGCTAATTTTATATCATTTCGAGTGAAGTTGAGAAATAATAGTAGAAATATTCAAAAATATTTTTTTGAAATAAAATATAAAGAGCAAATTTGATCAAATTTGCTCTTTACGTATTATGAAGCGGATAGTTTAATTAGTTTGTCAATCGAAACATAATAGGATATGAATAAGTAACGGATACGGGTTCTCCTCGTTGTTTTCCTGGAATAATTCGAGGCAATTTTTCAATAATCCTTTGAGCCTCAGCTTGTAGTATTTGGTCTGAACCACGAGTAGATATAACGGAAATACTTCCATCTTTATTGATACGGAAATTTACATACACACGCCCTTGCAAGCCTAAATTTACTGCATCTTGCGGATATTTAAAATGTTTTTGTACGTGTCTATCTAAGTTTTGTTTAAAACAATCATCTTGTTGTTTGCCTTTTAGTCCTTTACAATTTTCAAACATTGGTTTATCTTCAAGAGCAAAAAAAGGAATATCTTTTAAGGGCTCATCTTCAATAACTTGGATAACAGGTGTGGCAGATACGGGTTCATCAACAAGGGATTCCGTTGGTTGAATATTTGTAATCACATCTTGTCCATTATCAATTTGTTTAATAACATCAATAACCACTTTGGGCGGTTCGGGCTCTGGCATTTTTGGTTGATGTACAATTTCAGGTACATCACATTCGATAATCTTATCAATCTCTTGATAAGTGTAACGAGCGGGCTCATCAAAAGACATTTTGTAATTGATAGCAAATAGGCTAACAGAAGTAGCTACTACCAATCCGACTGTGAAAAATAGTCCTGAATAACGGCTCAAATCTGCTTTTGGATTTTTCTTTGGATTCATAATTTGCACGTTTTAATGTTTAACAAAAATTTTTGAAACAATTTGGTTTTCAACAAAAGAAAAACAACAACTATGCCAAAGTGGAGCCAAGAGCCAATATTATTAGAAAAAAAATTAAGATATGTTATGTTTTTGCAAGGAATTTTTGTTTTTTACTCCGTGATTTCAATGATATTTTGTTCGGAGTCTAAAAATACACTTTCGTAGTAGCCATCTCCTGTTGTTCTGGGTTCTCCTACAATTTTGTAACCATCGTTGCGAAGTTTTTCGGTCAGTTTATCAACATTTTCTTTGTTTCCAACTGAAAAAGCCAAATGCGTAATACCTATTTTTTGATTATTGAAATCATTAAAATTGGCTGTTATTTCTAATTTATTCATCAGTTCCAAGCGAGCTCCGCTTTCAAAAGTTATAAAGTATGAAGTGAAGTTTTTGTTGGGATTGTGGTACTTTTCGCTGGGTGTTCCATTGAAATAGGTTTGGTAAAAGTTTTTCATTTTTTCTAAATCATTTACCCAAAATGCTACGTGTTCAATTTTCATAATTGATTAGGTTAATATTTGTAAATCAAATCGTTATTATTTTATGAGAAAAGAAAAGTTTCAATGAGTTTTACTGAAAAATTAACAAAACTGATTTATTTTATCTACCCGTCTTTGGTGTCTTCCTCCTTCAAAAGAAGTTTTCAAGAAAACTTTGACCATTTCAATAGCCTGTTCTAAGGCTGTAAAGCGAGCAGGAATACTAATTACATTCGCATTGTTATGTAAGCGAGCCAACTCTGCTATTTCCTTATTCCAGCATACGGCACATCTAACTTTGGAGTGTTTATTTACAGACATCGCAATTCCGTTGCCACTTCCGCAAATAACAATACCGAAATCAACGCTATCTTGGTCAATATCATTACCTACTCGGTGGGCAAAGTCAGGATAGTCCGCACTCTGAGGAGTATCTGTCCCGTGATTGATAACTTCAAATCCTTGTTCAGTAAGATACTTGACGATAGCCTCTTTGTAAGCTACTCCTGTGTGGTCATTTCCAATAGAAATTTTCATAAAAAGTTTATTTCCTTTTTAACTAAACTATTTTACATCAAAAACTACACGAAAACCAAGGTTATGGCGAACTTCCTGTGGGGGAGTACTTCGATTGGCTGAGCGCGTATTATGTGCTGTACAGAAGGCGCTTGCCCCACGTCGAACACGAACTTTGCCCTGTGCAGGCCCCGTAGGATTAGTTTGAGCTTCTTTGGAATAGGCTCCATACCAATCGGCTGTCCATTCCCATACATTTCCACTCATATCATAAATTCCCAATTCGTTAGGTTTTTTCTCACCTACGTTATGAAGTCTTCCTCCTGAGTTCTCAGTATACCACCCAGCTTCATTCATATCATTACTTCCTGAGTAAGTATATCCTCTGCTTTTTTTACCTCCACGAGCAGCATATTCCCATTCGGCTTCGGTCGGAATTCTACCACCAACCCACTTAGCATAGGCTTTGGCTCCATTCCAAGTTACGAATCTTACTGGAATTTTTTCATAACCTTTTTTGGGTGTGTAAGTTTTTTCTTGTATATTGAAATCCGTTCCCTGATACCACTTAGAGCCTTCTTCAGTTTGATTGCCTTGGTTAGTCAAAAATTTTGCAAATTGTTCGTTCGTAATCTCATATTTGCTTATTTTGAAACTATTTAGCGTTACTTTGTGTTGTGGTCGTTCGTCTCCATCGCCTATTCCTGCGGGACTTCCCATATCAAATGTTCCTCCTTCAACAAAAGCCAAATCAATATTTTGTGCATTAGCATTCGTATTGGTGCTTGTATTTGAAGAGGGATTCTCTTGCGAGCTATCATTTTTGCTACAACTTATAAGTATCGTCAATACAAATGCAAACGTAGCAACTATGCTATTTTTCAAATAAACGGGACGTTGAACTATATTCTGTATACGTTCAATCAATGTGATATTCTTTTTCATCGTTTTTAATGGTTATGATTTTCAGGAAGCAAAAGTATATTTTTTTTTGAAGAAAAACAAGTTTTTAAAATCCGAGAACAATTTTAGCAATCATAAAATAAATTAAAATTCCAAAAACATCATTACTTGTTGTTATAAAAGGACCTGTAGCGACAGCTGGGTCTATGCCTCTTTTATCTAAAAAAATAGGAATAAATGTACCAATTACTGCGGCGTTGATAATTACGGTAACCAAAGCAATACAAACAGTTAGCGATACAAACCATTCACTACCAAATATAAAATGACTGACTAACATCACAATGAAAGCAATTGCAAGTCCGTTGATAAGCCCAAGTAAAAATTCTTTGAATAATCTGTTCCACAGTTGACCATCAATAGAGTCATTAGCAAGACCTTGTACAATAATAGCCGAAGATTGTACTCCTACATTCCCTGCCGTAGCCTGAATTAGTGGAATGAATATCAATAAGATAGGATAGTTCTGCATTCCTTGCTGGAATCCGTTGATGATACTTGCAGCACCTAACCCTCCAAACATACCTATCAGAAGCCAAGGAAGTCGGGCTTTGGTAAGTTTTAGTATACTATCATCGGCTTCTACGTCTTGGGTAATCCCAGCTGCCATTTGATAGTCTCGTTCGGCTTCTTCTTTGATAACATCAACGATATCATCAATAGTTATACGTCCTACCAATCGTTTGGTCATATCAACCACAGGAATAGCCTCTAAGTCATATTTGGACATAAGACGGGCTACTTCTTCAGAAGTATCGGTAACATATACATAATCAACTTTTGAAATATAAATGTCCTTAATGTGTGATTTGGGGGGCGCGGTAAGTAGGTCTTTGAGTGAGAGGCGTCCTTTGAGTTTTTCATCATCATCAACCACATAGATAGAATGTACGCGTGTAACATATTGAGCTTGTTCGCGCATCTGTTTCATACAATTGTCTACACTCCAATTTTCATTGACTTTGACTAATTCTTTTGCCATAAGTCCTCCAGCAGAATCTTCGTCATAACGGAGCAAATCAACAATATCACGAGCGTGTTCTACGTCATCTATCTGTGAGAGAATTTCGGTTTGTCGTTCTTCGGACAAGTCAGCGATAAGGTCGGCAGCATCATCGGTATCAAGTTCCAAAAGGTCTTGGGCAATTTCTTTGTCTGATAGATTTTCCAATACGTAATCTCGCAAATCGTCATCAAGCTCAGTCATTGCCTCTGAGGCTTTCTCTCGAGAGATAAGACGTAAAACATACGTAGCATCATCAAAACTTAACTCGTGCGTAATTTCAGCAATATCGGCATAGTGAAGTTGTTGTAAATACGTTTTGAGTTCTTCATCTTTATGCTCTTGGATAAGATGTTCGATATGTTCAATTAGTTCGTCTGTAAGTTTAAATGGAAGTATATTACTCATTTTGTAAGGCAATATAAAAAGTTTAAAATAGAATTTCTGCAAAGATACTAAATAATGACAAACAAACCTTAAATCTATCTAAACTTTTTGGATTTGGATTTTTGAATATTCAGATACACTTTACAAACAAAAACTCGGAAGTGATTACTTCCAAGTTTTTGTTTTTTATCTCTCTGACCATTGCTTTACGATATTGACTATATCCATTACATAGTCTTTGTCTGTGGCTCTTCGCATGGCAGGATGCCACGTCCAGATGTAAAGTTTTTTGCCTGTATCATAATACGCATTGCCATATTCTGTATCTTGACGCTCTGCGGTTTCTAAACCTTCAAATAGCTCTTTATGAAAGTATTGCAAAGTGTTTCCAAAAATAACAATATCAGCATCACACATATTGATTTGTTCTTGTAGCAGTTGCTTATCTTTGTAATAAGCCTCTTGTATTTCAGTTCCATTAGCACTACTATCCCCTGGTTCTTTTTTGATATTTATAAAAGCAATATCTTGCAAACAATCATACCCCTTGGCTTCATTACTCCACGGAATATCAGCCCATTCGCTCCCATTTAAAATAGCATAAGAAGTGTATATCAATCTTTTAAGCGTTGGGTTACTTCTACCATAGGTCTCTAACCAATCTTTACGCTTGTAGTTTTCAATAACACTCCACGAAGAATCTATGGAATTTGCCTCTTTGAGTATCCATAAAATACGATACTTCGCTTTGAGATACCTCTCTGGGTTGATGATTCCATCAATCACACGCGAGGCATTTCTTTCCTTAGCATTTTGGTCTATTTTACGAGCCAAACGCTCATTTTCTTGAATTAGTTTTTCTAATGTTTTCATTTTAACTATTACATTCGTTGATAATATCTGTTATGGTTTTTCCATTTTCTACCTTATCAAATGTTCTTTCAGTAACAAATAGAATAATCTCTGTAATAAATTCTTGTGTTTTTTGTTGCAAAGTTTTCTTTCCTTTCAAAACATCTTCAAAATCCTCCAAACTAATTTTTCAGAGATGGTGTAGATTCTCAAAAAATCTTTATTTTCTCCTTTTGTTGTATAACGATATGCGCGATATTGCGAGTTGTTATAAGCCGACCAAAACGCCAAGTACAAATTACTTCCCCATTGACTAATTCGTAACCAAACTCCTGTATTATTTCCTACTTTCCACCAAAGAACATTCCCTTCCACTTCCATTGAATGCAGAAACTCTTTACTTTTTTCTTTAAGCTATGTATCTATTGTTTCGATGAAATTTTTCTTATTGAGCGATGGTAAGATTTTTTCTTCCATTTTTTTTAAAAAGAGCATAGTCTAAACTAAAACCTTTTAAATCTCCTAATGAATTTTCTGAACCACTTTTTAATTCTCTTAACTTTTCATCGTAGATAGTGTATCTACCATTTTTTAAAATGACATTTGAAATCATAACTTTATTATTTTTAATTACCCCTACTCTATTGGCTTTTCGGGTTACGCCTTATTATTGTATGGGTTTTATATTGTTTGCATACTCTTTCCAACCCTCAGCAGCTTTGTAAGCACTTACACTACCTACTGGAACATAAATAGTTACATTTCCACTTGCTCCTCTAAACATATTATTATTCCGTGCTAACTTGGGTGGATTTATAGCTTCTACTTTTATTGATATTAATGAAGTACAATCTTCAAACAATTCATCTCCTAAACCTTTTATACTATTAGGCAATGTAATTGTTTGTAATGATTTGCAATAAGAAAATGCTTCATCATCTATGGTAACGATAGAATTCGGTAAATTTATTTCAGTTAAATTATTACATCTTTGAAAAGTTCTTTTATCAATATGTACTAAACTATTAGGAATTGTAACAGAAGTTAACGAACTACAATTATAAAAAGCTGAATATTCTATTTTTGTTACACTATTAGGGATTGTAATAGAAGTTAAAGCTGTGCAATTATTAAATGCATAGTAACCTATATTTTTCACACTATTTGGAATTTCAATAGAAGCTAACGAACTACAATCATAAAAAGCTGAATTACCTATTTTTGTTACACTATTAGGGATTGTAATAGAAGTTAAAGCTGTGCAATTATTAAACCCAGCGACAGTTTTAATACTATTAGGAATTGAAACAGAAGTTAAAGCTGTACAATAATTAAACATACCAGAATCCATTTCGGTTATTCCATAAGGAATATTTATTGTTTTCAAAGAAGTACAATATTCAAACGCATTGTACCCTATTTTTGTTACAGTATTAGGAATATCAATTTGCTCCACGTGTTTACATCTTGAAAAAGCAGAGGGTTCAATAGTTTTTAATTGTTGTGGTAAAATAATCGAAGTTAGTGTCAGTCGGCTTTCTTCCGAAAAAGCATTAGAACCTATATGTTTTATATCTTTAAGAATCTTATCATTAGGCATATCTATTGTGGTAATTTTAGCATTTTCCCATTTTGCTAATTTTTCACAATTATCTGAAAGTAAATAATCCCCTGTGTTTTCAATTACCTTTACTTCATATTCTTCAAGCATTGTGTTTGTTGTATTATTAGGATATGACAATTCAATAGAAAAAGTTGTTTCTCCTACTGCTAAACTTTTGAATATGAATTTATTATCTAAAATATAAGGTGTTACTGAAATAATATTTTGACTTTCTGTGGTTTGGTGAATTGTAAAATTTCTATCTTTAAAATAAGTGTGCTTATCAAAAATAGTATTAGCTTGCATTACAATTCTTTCCTTTGTCTTGTACACATTAGAATTACCAGTATTTATAGAAGTATCCCAACCTGTACTTTTTTTAGGTCCGTAAGTTCTGTGGTTATCCATATCTATATAAAAATCCCCTTCCTTTCCTATTGAATTATCGGGTACACCCCTCCCTGCGTGAACAGAAATTCCTTCATATATCCCTTTATCCCCTTTCTCGCCAGTATCACCTTTTTCTCCTTGTAATCCTTTTAACGAAATAGGCGTACCCCAACCGTTAGCAGTTTTTGCTCCATAAAGATTGGTTGTTAAGCGGTCAAAATAATAATCGCCAATGTTTCCCAAACCTCTGTCAGGCACTCCATTACCCGTGATAATGACATTTCCATTTTTCCCGTCCTTACCATCTTTTCCATCGACGCCATCACGTCCATCTTTTCCATCCTTGCCATCTACTCCATTGATACCGTCTTTCCCTGCGGGACCTTCTTTGGTACAACCGCCTACTGCCACTGCCAAAACCAGTGCCATTACATACATTACTATTTTCTTCATTGTTATATAAAAATTAAAAGATTCAATAATTAAAAGTTTAATGTTTATTGATGTTCAAGCCCTTGCGATGTTTTACGTTCCTTTGGGCGTATGCAATTGCTCCGCCAATTTACTTTGTTTGGGGGCATCTACTCGCCTCAACCTTCCTTTTGGGCGTATGCAATACGCCCCTAATATTCAATATTCCTCCTTATAAGTCGAGTTACTTTTTTCACCAGTCGAGATACCTTTTTAACAAGTTGAGTTACCTTTTTCATCAGTCGAGATACCTCAAAGGTAAGTCAAGATACCTTTTTAACAAGTTGAGTTACCTTTTTCACCAGTCGAGATACCTCAAAGGTAAGTCAAGATACCTTTTTAACAAGTTGGGTTACCTTTTTAACAAGTCGAGTTACCTTTTTCATCAGTCGAGATACCTCAGAGGTAAGTCGAGTGATGTTATTGGTCAGTTTTCGACTGATTTTCATTGGTTGAGTTATTTCGTTTCCTTTTTGAGCTAAAAAACTGCTTCAATTCGCGATATTTTTGCTCAAAACCAACCGCATTCGCCCCTACGCGCTTCTTATCTCTCTGCCCCGTCACTTCGAGTGATTTGCGTAACGAAGTGGAGCAAATCGTATCGAGAAGTGCTTTACTTTCTTGTTCTCGATACTAATTTTATCTCCGTTTCACTCCGATAAAATGAACTCGAACTGACGAATCCCTTCTTTTTAAATTCAAGGTTTAATGTTTAATGTTCAACGTCGTAGGGGCGAAAAATTTTTCGCCCTCATATTATTCAAGGTTGACGTCCTATCAGGCTGAGCAAAGTCTGCGAAAGCAGAGTATGTGAACGAAGCCCAAAAACGCAAGGCTTCGACTTCGCTCAGCCTGACACATTCTAACATCCTCCTCACAATGTTTTTATATTCCTTTGGGCGTATGCAATACACCCCTACGTGTTCACCTGACATTACGTTCAAACAAAAAAACTCTGCTTGGTTCGAAGATTTTCAAAACCAAACAGAGTTATACTTTAAATATATTATCAAAATTAGTATTGTTGTTTAAGCAAAATTTGTGTTGTGTTGTGTTGTGTTGTGTTGTGTTGTGTTGTGTTGTGTTGTGCCTTGGCACTTACAAAAATACTGATTTTCTGTGTATTACACAAGTTTTTCATTACTTTTTTGAGTTAGTTGGTAGTTTTTATTTATAATAACGTTGCGAATGTAGTATTTATTTTTAAGAATTATAAGCGATATTTGTTAAAATTTACAAATAATCTTTGTAAATATTTTTGTCATCAATATATTGACTATTGGTACGTGTCGCGTAAATGTTTTATTTTCAATGGAACTTGATTCTCATTGCTTATCTGTGGGTGTATAATCTCAATGACCTTCTCTTCGTTGGGCAATAGGTCGAAAAAGTTATCGGAGAATTTTGCTCCTAAGAGTGGTATTTCTATAAATACATTCTTGGCTAAGTGTGAAGAGCGAAGTGTAAGGATACATTTTCCTTGTGTATATGCAATGGAGCTTTCTATTTGCGTCTGAGGCAAATTCATATTTTTAGGCGAAAGAAAAAAGAAATGGTCTTGGGCAATAACCTGATGATTTTGGTCAATTAGCTTTACCTTTACAAAGTGATTTTTCTGTAACTCTATATTGACCAACATATACATTGGTATTGATTTGAGCAATTGTGTGGTATTGGCTTGCAGATTGACAACTTCATTCAATTCTTTGAGAACTTTCCCTGTGAAACTTATCAATTGTATGTTCAAAAATACATTAGTTCTATCTTGTAATTCATCAGAAAAGACATAAAACTCAGTATTTTGGTTTTGTTGATTCTGATACATATCTACCGCAATGGGTGCAAAAGCTTCTCTTGCCTTGTAATGAAGCGCTTTCCAGTTGTTGTAATAATCTATTCCAGCCCACGAAACGACAGGCCAGCTATCATTGAGTTGCCAATAAAGTGATCCCATACAAAAGGGTCGATTGCGCCGATGAGCAAGCATTCCTTTCTTCATTCCTTCGCCCTGCATCACAAGTCCCACATACACAAAGTCTTCAAAATTCTCTACCTGACGATAATACATATCCATATATTCCTTAATAGCATCGTTGCCCGTACTGCTTTTCTGATGGACTTTCATCACTTCAGATTCGATGTCAAAATCTTGTTCTGTGGCAAAAGTTCGGATTGTCTTCATCTCAGGGAAAGCCTGAAAACCAAACTCACTCATAAATCGAGGTACACGCTTATCAAGTATCTCAAATGGCTCTCGACCATACCATACTCCCCAATAATGTGCATCACCAAAGGCAAGCGATTGTGGCCTGCCCCAATTGGCTATATAAGGCGAACTATGAATGTAGCTCTTGGTAGGGTCTGTTTTTTGTAGTAAAGAAGGAAGTAGTTCACGGAAAATCTTCTTATAACCTACCTTAAAACCTTCGTAGGCTTCTTTTGGTACGATACGCTCAAAACCCCAATAGTTGATGCTTTCTTCCACTTCATTATTTCCACACCAAAGGGCAATACAGGCATAATTACGTAAGCGTTTTATGTTATAAATTGCTTCTTGTTCTATGTTTTGCAAGAAATGAGCATCGTAAGGATAAGGTGTACAGGCAAACATAAAATCTTGCCAAACCAAAATCCCATACTTGTCGGCAAGTTCATAAAAATAATCATTTTCGTAAATACCTCCACCCCACACACGTATCATATTCATATTCGCAGCGAGAATATTTTCAAAAAGTCTTTCATAATAGAGACTATCTTGCCTAGTTGTGAGTATTTCGCCAGGGATATAATTCGCTCCTTTGGCAAAAAGAGGTTTATCATTGACCTCAAAGGTAAAAGATTCGCCACGAAGGTCTTTTTCTTGCAGAAGGCGAATGCTTCTGAGTCCTATTTTCTGATGTTTTTTACAAATAAGATGTTTGCCTTCTAAGACTTTCACCGAAAAATCATAACGGTGCTGTTTACCCCACCCCATAGGCATCCAAAGTTTAGGATTTTCAATAAGCATCGGGATAGTAAGTGTGTTTTTCCCTTTGTTCAAAAGAACTTTTTGGTGGTGAGAAAACACCTGTTTATCAATCGTACAACGAACCTCAATAGTAGCATTTATCGGTTGCAAAGCCATGATTTCAATCTGATTTTCTACACTTGCTTTTTGAGCTGTGATATGATTTTGCGCCACGAAATAATCATCAACATACGCCTTATTGAAAAAAAGTAGCTCAACGGGTCTCCATATACCCATTTGGACAATTCGCATTCCCCAATCCCAACCAAAATGATAAGGAGCTTTTCGAGCATATACACTGACTTTTTCCTCTCGGTGATCGTTCATTGCAGGATACTCAAATCCGCTTGCTTCTCGTTGGGGTTTTAGCTTATTTACAGGAGCATAGAAGCGAATCAAAAGGGTATTTTCGCCTTTTCGAAGGAGTTCTTTTACAGGTATTTGATATGCCAAAAACATATTCTCAGTCTCTTGTATTTTCACTCCGTTGAGGTATATATCGGCAAAAGTATCTATTCCTTTAAAGTGAAGTACCGCACTATGGAAGGCTATTTCTTGAGCTGAAAGCGTAAATACTTTCTTGAACTCCCAATCGAAGTTTTCAACCCATTGAAGGTCTTTTTCATTTGTACCATAATAGGGGTCAGGCAAGTGTTGCTTTTCGATAAGGGTATTTTGTACTGAACAAGGCACTTGGGCTTTATACCACTGGTCTTTATCTGCTTGTCTAAAAAGCCAATTATCATTGAGCGAAAGGGTCTTAGAAAAGTTGTTTTGTACCCATCCGTGTGTGTGAGAAAACATAAAAAGTAATAATAAAAGGTTGCTGAAAAGTATTTTTATATCGTTCATTGAGCATATATCTTATAAATAGATTCAATTGTAGTACAATAGCTAAACATCGTAATTGTTCGCCAAGATGCAAAGATATACAAAAAGGATTTTATGACAAAATATAAAACCTTGTTTTCCTATATTGTAGAGAGGAAATCTTATAAAAACAGAACTATAATAATCTTGTTTTTTTGTATGGAATAGTTGTTTTACATTGCGTCTTTTGTCACATCATAGAATTGAATGTTAAACCATAAAATGTTACTTAGATAAAATCTATTTAGATATTTTAATATTCTCTTACCTTTCCATTTCTTGTTATTTAGTTCTTTTTTAGTACCTTTGCCCAATGAATAAAAAAGAAAGTAGTATGGTACGACAAGTAATTATTTTTCTGTCTATTCTAATGAGTACAATGCTTTATGGACAATCTTCACAAGAGATAATACGTCAGAACAATATACAGAAATCGTGGGTAAAAAGTGTTCCTTTTGCAGAAATTCCTTTTACACAAGGTATTGGACAGATTACTGATATTGCCAAAAATCCGCAAAATTCGTTTGAAATGTACGTTGCAACCGCTCATTCGGGCGTTTGGTATAGCAATAATAATGGGGCTAGTTTTGTTCCTTTATTTACTGATGAAATGTCTCAAAATGTATCGGCTATCGCTGTTGATTGGGCAAGTAAAACCCTTTGGGTGGCAACCTCACAGGGCATTTTTTATACCGAAAATACAGGCGAAAAATGGACTTTCGTAGGATTGGCTACACTTAAAAATATACAAAGAATAGTTGCTACTTCTGCTTCAGAAGTTTATTTGAGTGCTTTGGGAGAAGGAGAAAATTCACAACGAGGCATTTTTAAAACTACTGATAAAGGGAAAAATTGGCAACATATTTTCGGACAAGTAGGAGTTACCGATATTACTATCACCTCAAAAAATCCTGAAATTATTTATATAACAGCCTGGGATATAGAAACTTCACCTTTTACAATTATTCCGTTTGGAAAAAAATCAGGCATTTACAAAAGTACGGATAGTGGCGCTACATGGAAACATATTACTGGGCAAAATAGTGGTTTCTTAAAAAATAATGTTGGGCGTATTTCTCTTGCAGCTTTCGATTCAAATCGAATTTATGCATTAGTTGATAATCGTAACAAATTGGTTGGGTATTCATCACAAAATATTTCTATTGAAAAACTTTCTGCACAAGAATTTCTCAATCTTGATAATATACAAATAGAAACTTATTTATGTAGTCATAATTTGCAATCAAAATATTCTGCCGAAAATCTTCGACAAATTATCAGAGCCAAATTGGCAACACCGCTGACATTGGGCAAATATTTAGACGCTGAACCGGAGGTAGTTGGAGCTGAAATATATCTTTCTACCGACGGAGGAACTTCTTGGAAAAAGCAAAATAATCAACCTTTGACCAACGTTTTTTACAATAAAGGATTTGAGGTTAGTGCGCTGGCTGTTCATCCAAAACGTGAAAACGAACTCTATCTCTCGGCAATTCCTTTATTGCGTTCTACCGATGGAGGCAAATCGTGGAAATTGATTAAAGATAATCCGCTCAATAACAAAGTAAAACGCCTTTGGGTTGATGAACAGCAAATTGTTTATGTAAATAATTTAGGTATTTCTCAATCATATGACCAAGGGAAAACATGGCTTACTCAAAACATACCTCAAACCATAGAAGTGTGTGCTTTATCGGTTGGAAATCCTGAAAAACAAACCCTTTTTGCAAGTATTGATAATCTGGGTATTTGGAAATATTCACATTTGTGGCAACAAATAAGTCCCGATAACGGAAAACTTGTTGTTGATACGAATGATAAATGCTATATAGCACAGCCTTTTGGAGAAATTCATTCATTACAAACCAATGAATCTACTTCAATGCCGGCATATGATAAGGGGAAATTGCGTTTTAGCCAGCATACGCCGTTAATTATTTCTCCACAAAATAATGCAATTATTTACACAGGAAGCAATTATTTGCACCAATCGCTCAACGAAGGCAAACAATGGAATACCATTTCGTCTGACCTTACTAACGGAGACAAAGGAGGCAATCAAGCTTATGGAACAATTTCTGCTATTGCCGAATCTCCATTTCAGTTCGGATTACTTTACACAGGGAGTGATGACGGAATGATTTATACAAGCCAAAACGGAGGCGTTTCTTGGCAAATGGTATATAGTTCGTTTCCTGAACCGAATGCTGTTGTATGTCTGACAGCTTCGCAACATCAGAAAAATAGAATCTATGCGGTTCTTAGAAGCCAACAAGGTAAAGCTTTAGTTTTCAAGAGTGAAAATTCGGGAAAAACATGGGATAATATCAAAGCAAACCTACCCGAAGAAAATGCAAATGTTCTTATTGAAGACAATACAAACGAACAACTTTTATATTTAGGAACAGAAAGTGGTTTGTATGTATCGTTTGACCGAGGAGAAAAATGGCATATCTTTCAGAAAAACTTACCTCGTGTTTCTGTCAATCAGATAGTTATCAATCCAAAAACTAATATAATGTATATTGGAACAAAAGGAAGAGGTATTTTCCAAACAGATATACGCCCTTTGAAAGAAATGCGAGCTGCTGTACAAGACCAAGTTTTTTATCCGTTACAAGAAACGTATAGCATTACACATTCTAGCAAATGGGGAAATACTGCCAGTGCTTGGGAACAACCCGAAATACCTACTTTTTATTTTGATGCTTTTGCTTCAAAGGCTACTAACAAAATTGTTGTCAAAATCAGTAAAGAAGGTGTCGTATTAAATACCTTTACTTATACAACACAACAAGGTTTTAATTTTCTGCCATACAATCTGACTCTTTCCGAAGAAGGACGTGTTGCCTACGAAAAGAAAAAACAGAAAGCTATATTTAAAAAAGCAACTGATGGTAATTTCTACTTGCCCAAAGGAACATATCAAGTTTTATTCGAAGGTGATTTAGTCGAAGAAGAACGAATTTTACAGATAAAATAGCTGTTAGTTCTTGAACCATCAAGTGCCATTTTCTCTTACAAAATTATGAAAAAAATCTTTTTTATTTTTTTATTTTAAAAATAGTTTGTACATTTGCACAAAATTAGATAATAGAAATGAATCATATAATTACAAATATCCGTTGGTGGAATTGTTACAATCTCAAACAGAGGAGGTAACAAGATTTTGTATTTGTATAATAAATTGAAAACATATATGAATAAAAGTCATTAGGAACTTCCTGATGACTTTTTTTATTACAATAATATATAAACAAATAAAAAACGATAAAATGAAAAATGTAACATTCAACACCGAAACGGCTATTGAGGTAGCTCCTTTGCAAAAAATGCTTAATTACAACGGAAATTACGGCAAATTCGGAGGTGCTTTTGTACCTGATGTTTTAGCAGCACAATTACAAAAATTGAGTGATTTTTTTGATGAAATCACCAAAACAGAAGCCTTTAAAACAGAATATGTTCAAATTTTGAAAGACTTTGTAGGAAGACCCTCGTCTCTCTATTTGGCTAAAAATCTGAGTAACTATATCGGTTCTAAAATTTATTTAAAACGTGAAGATTTGAACCACACAGGCTCTCACAAAATTAACAATGCCATAGGACAAATTCTATTAGCCAAAAAAATGGGTGTAAAGGAAATTATCGCTGAAACAGGTGCAGGACAACACGGAGTAGCAACAGCAACAGCGTGTGCTTTTTTAGGATTGCCTTGCAAAATTTTTATGGGAGCGGTCGATATGGAACGCCAAGCCTTGAATGTCCGTAGAATGCAGTTGTTGGGCGCTGAAGTAATTGCTTGTACATCAGGAAATCAGACACTTAAAGATGCAGTAGACACCGCCCTTGGGTATTATATTGAAAATCCTGAAAGTTATTATCTATTGGGGTCACAAGTAGGTCCTCATCCATATCCGAAAATGGTTGGTTATTTCCAAAGTATAATTGGTAATGAAGCAAGACAACAAATCTTACAAAAAGAAGGAAAATTGCCCGATAGTATTATTGCTTGTGTTGGTGGAGGTTCTAATGCAATTGGTTTATTTTGTGCTTTTTTAGATGACAAAGAGGTAAAAATATATGGTGCAGAAGGAGGTGGAAAAGATATTAAAAACAATACAGCAGCGACATTAAACTATGGAAAACCTATTATTTTTCAAGGAACATATTCGTATTGCTTAACTGATGATGACAATAATCCGATTGCTTCAAAGTCTATTGCCGCAGGATTAGATTACCCTGGCATAAGTCCACAACACGCATATTTGAAAGATACAAATCGAGCAACTTATTTTTCTGTTACAGACAACCAAGCGATTGAAGCCTATCAACTTTTGTCTCGTTTGGAAGGAATTACACCTGCCATAGAGTCATCACATGCTGTAGCTTTGGCATTGAAACTTATGAAAAATAAAAATCAATTAGTTATTATCAATCTTTCTGGTCGTGGAGACAAGGATGTAGAAAGAAATATGTAATCTCTTTTTTGATAATCATTCTTTTTATTGCAAAAAAAGAATTGATAAATAAATAAAAAGAATTGATAAATTATTGACTCGTAAAATGTAGTAACTTTGCGATAGAATTTGATACGCAAATATTCGGTAATAGAATATTGTTTATTTATTAAATTCACTTTTTATCTTTGGAATAACCATAAAACACCAAAACAATGGATAAAATAAGTTCGTTAAGTTACAAGCAGTACAAGCCTGATAAAAAAAGAAAGATACAAATTCTTAAATTTTTACTTTCAATTGTTTTTGTTTTAAGTTTTTGCTATATTATGCAACCTTTACATGCAAAAACTACTACAAGAAAGTTTGGGTATCAGCAAGCAACTTTTCTGGTAAATTCTTTTGTTTTTGTTTTCAACGAAAATATTGAAAATCAAAAACATATGGGCAGTAAAATGAAATGTACAAAAACAGATAAAACAAAAAAGCCCGAAAAAGCCTTTAAAATAAAGGAATTACACAAAAAAAGCCCGATTTTTTAGGTAAAATGAAATGTACA
>NZ_BPMA01000055.1 GCF_026005215.1 Capnocytophaga catalasegens
TATGATAGTAATGCTACCCTTATCAAAACCATTGATCACGATAAGGGCTGGAATTTTAGTTATGAAGATGTGATTAAATAATCTTTATATTCTTCTAAATGAAGAATATCAAATCCACTATCTATTGTTGGGCGATTGTTCTTATCCATTTTTTTATCATTTTTTAACTCATAAATATTTTGTGCATTACTAAGGTTTACCAATAGTAAACAACTAATTGTGATCAATTTTTTCATAACTGTTCAGGTCTATAATTGTTAGGTTCTGGAGCCGCTTTGCTACGAACTATTTTTATTTGCCAATAGAATAGATTATTTCTGTGATCTGAGTAATCCATAATATTGGTGGTCATTCGGTATTCAAATGAATATTTTCCATTACTTTGTGTTTGTCTATTTCCTCCTTGAGGAGTTTGAGGAATATGATTTTTATTTTCAAATGAATGAGGTAAACCCAAACTATGGTATACTTCGTGTGTTATCACAAATGGCTTTATACGGCTTGTAGTTACTACTGCCTTATTAGAGCTATAATAAGAAGTAGTACTTAGGCTATCCTCAAAAAATTCTTGGGCAAAAAAGAATATAGGAAGGTAATCCTTATATCTTTTATTATACTCTGCTTCCAGATTGACTGTTTTTCCTTTTAACCTTTGTTTTAATATAGCTTTTAACTTTTTTTCAAGCTTTTCCTTTAAATAAGTACTTAAATGTTGATGACCTGTAGGAGTATTATATAATAAATTGTTGTTACGAGTATAGGCTCTATTAAACTGATCTCTAAGTGTTATACCACTCAAATCTAAATCTACTTTTTTAAATATAGGATCTATCAAAGAGTTTCTTAAATACTTACGTAAGTATTTTTTTTGTTCTAACAGCTTTGGAGCTTCATAGCCTTTTTCAGCTACTCCATTGTAGTCTGCATCCGTAATCACGTTTACCATTAGCAGTTTTACCACTTTGCGATTGGCTTTGTCATTAGGCATTACGTCCAAGACGCCTACTATCTTTTTCTGCGCAGGTTGCCCATTAGTACCTTCTGTAAGAGCATACGCTTTTATCTGTTTTCCTTTTAAATCTCCAAAAGGCTTTAAGCACTCTATTTCAACAGTAATGCTTTTATGATTTCCAACTGATTTTGAGGAGATCTTAAATATTTTATAACCTTCTGGTGGTGTGTAAGCTATCTCAGGGAGTGGCACTTGTTGAGAAGTATGCGTAGAAACTCCATATACAGTAACAGCTGCCTGCTCTGTAACCTCAAAATATTCATTTTCATATTCTATAAAGAGGTTGTTAGGCTCTTCATACACATCATATATGATATCAAGAGCTGCAACACTTCTTACTTGTTCATTTTCATTCTTATACAAGATAAGTTTAGGCACAAAATATCTATATGATGTGCCATTGCGATCTATTGTTACATTTCTATACTCATTTTTAAAACTTTCTATTACGGCTGGACTCTCAGGACGGAAAGCGGTATTAAAATCATTGTTTCGATAAAATCCCATAATAGTGTCTTTCTCTGCAGCATCTTCCCATTGAATAGGAGCAGGCACACAAGGTAAATAACCACCAGAAGAAGGTTTTAGTTTGCATTGCTTAAAAGGCAGTATATTGGCATTAGCCTGTTTATCTTCCTCTGTAGCCATAGCTTTACCCTCAATAATTACAAAATCTTGACTTGTAACATTGAGGCAACTTGTTGCAGTACCTTGATTGCAACTGAGTTCTGCAGTATTGGTGATGATATCCATAGGCTGTTAGTTTTAAGGTTGTTATCCAAAGAGTTTATCCCAAAAGCTCTTGTGATTTCTGTTAGCTTGGTACTTTTCCCATTGCTCTTGTTCAAAGGCTTTCCACTCTTCTTCAGTGTAGGTTTTTCCTTGGAAGGTTTTATAAGAAGTGTTTTTATAAAAATATTCTTTCGACTTCTTCTTATTTTCTAAATATTCATCAAATAGACTTTTCCGTCTTCCTTTTGGGTAGTAAAAAGTTTCATAAAGAGTTTTTCCTGTTTCTCCATCAATTAATATGTACTTCATTTTTTTAACTAACGGACTTTCTTTGGTATCTATTCGTATCTCATAATACCAATTTTTCTCTTTGTCTTGCTGTTTATTTAAGGTTGCTCCCTCTCTTCTGTCTTCTAAATTGACTTCATATTCTTTACGGATTTTCTCTATCAAATCTTTTATAGAAAATTTATAATCATTATTACTACTCTCTTCTTTAATAAGCTTGCCTATGTTGTCATATTGACGATAAATAATTTCTGTCATATAAATTTCTTTGACATAAGTGATTAAGAGTTTTGTATTTCTATTATACACATATATATTTGTATATGGGTGTATAATATTACTTTCTTCTATCTGAATAGTATCTTTATAGAAGCATATTTTAACTCTCTCATCTCCTTTTTTTCGATATTTATGTGTTTCATTGTCATCGTAAAGGTCATTGTCATTTTTCCAAGAATTGTATTTTTTTAAGTCTAAGATTTCCATTTTGTTATTTTTTATATTATTGCTATTTATTTGAGATTTACAACTTATTATTTGTGTTAATAATAATAGTATTGTCAAAACTATTTTTTTCATTTTTATCCAATATTAGGGTTAATAATTTTCCATTGCCAATGCCAAGAAGAAAAAGTTTCTTCTCTATAACTCATTATGTTAGAAGTAGATTCTAATGAATTTCCTATTGGATGCAAAGGGGGCAACGGAATAGCACAAGGATATACATATTTATATTTATGTCCTATTTCATTACCTAAATCATCAGTAATTCCTTTTATTGGAATTGAATCTCTATGAGTATGGCATAATCCTAATCCGTGCAAAGTTTCGTGATTCAAAGTGCAATCATCACCACCATCTAAAGGAGTAAACATAATAACATTTCTTATCCCAATACCTTCTACTTCACCAAGCAAGGTTAAGCTACTTTCTGGTATACCAAACTTAAATATTGTAAAATAACATTCAATTAAAAATCTATTATTAATTAAATTTCCAGAAGCATCTGTGCCGGAAAAAAACAAAAGGGGTAAATCAGTGTGTAAAGAAGTTGAATGTGAAATGGTATTCCCAACTCCAAAATATCTTCCACCTACTTGAAAATTAGAATTGTCAGAAATATCTAAAGATGTTTCTTCTATAGAGGGAATAATAAGAGATTGATATAGGGAATTATATAAATTTATTTTCTCCTTTTTAGAAAATTTACCTTCTTCTTTTCTCCCCCTTTTATCAATATTAGTATTAATCTCTACTAAAACAATTTTTTCTTCTTTTCTTACTCTTTTATCATTTTGTATAACAATTATTCTACCTGCTAATTTCCTATTTTCAATAGAAGGATTTGTTTTTGGATAAGCATATATTTTTATATCTGTATCTTTGGCCAAATCTTTTTTGCAAAGAATTACGATATTTCCACCATCTTTTAAAGTTCCTCTTTTTGTGTGGTTTAGTCTATTTTTATTTATATGCAAAAGTTCTTTATCATATTCAAATTCTAATCTATCTATATCTTCTTCTATTTCTACCAAAACTCTTACTTTTATTCTAAACTTTGGCTTTACTAATAAATTGGGTAAGCTTTTGACATATTCTCTGGAAAACAAAGAAATATATGGAACAAAATATTCATTATCAGTATTTGTAGAGGTATGTCTTTTTATAGGATGCATTTGATATTCTGTTTTTAACTGCTTGTAAGCATCTATTCTGTCTAAATCTCTCGGATTCCCAAAAGCATCTGGTAAGTTAGTATATCCTCCCTGTATGATATATTGATAAGGAGGATCTTCTTTTTTTGTAAATTCTCCATCATTAACCCTTAACCAATCAAACCCAAACTCTCCTCTCCAAGTGTCTAACGGTCTAAAATGTACTACTGCTAGGCCTATTTCTTCAGCTGGAGTAGAAGACACCTCTTCAGCTTTTTGAGTGTATTTATTGCCTTGTTTTCCTTTGAGTTCAGCGGTTCCTAAACTGTTTACAACTGCTACATTATCAGAGTGTACAATAGATTTTTCTGTACCGAGGAGTTTGGCTTCTTTAGCTTCGATGTCTATGGCATTTGTAGTGTTTATCAAAGCGCTATTGCTGAAAAGATGCATAAAGCCATTGATTTGTTGTTTAAACCAAGAGCTAAACACATATATCTTGCTAAGGGCATTGAGGATGTAATCGTTGGTAGTTATTTCAGTTCTTTCGGTGGCATTCATTATAATACGTTGGGCATTGAACTCTAAAGTAGCTCCATTGAAGCTAATCTTCTGTTTGCCGTCCATATAAATGTTGTTACCACTGGGGTCTTCTAAAAAGAGGCTACCATTACTATCATCGATTTTGATTTTTACTCCGCTACGAGTTTGTATCGCCTTGACATCGTTGTTTTTATTGTGGAAAGGGCTAAATTCCTTGCCATTATAGTTACTTCCTACCACAAACGGGCGTTCGGCATTTTGGTCTTCAAAA
>NZ_BPMA01000056.1 GCF_026005215.1 Capnocytophaga catalasegens
TTTACACTTAGGACAAGTCATTTCATTATTTTTGGATGTAAATATAATAAACAATATTTAATTAACAATGCCGAAACATGTTATTGTATAATTATCTATACTTTTAACCAAATTTATTTGGAAAATAATACATTACATTTCTTTATGTTTAATTTCCATTTTTTCAGCGAAAAAATCCGAAAAATCTTTCATTGTTTGCATCATTTTTTCATCATTTGTGGCCTTGAAGAAAGTATCAGCCATTGTATGAAGCATTTGATAAAAAAATAATTTCATTTCGTCAAGAGGCATATCTTTTGTCCAAAGGTCAATTCGTAGCGTTTCTTTGGCTTTGCTATCCCAAATAGAAAGCAAAACAGCTTTGGCTTCTTCGTTTATTATACCTCCATCTTGTGCTTCCCAAAAGAGTTTTTCAGGGATATGATTTTCATCAAGATGTACTTTTAGTTTAATTTCTGATGTTTTTTTCATAGTTTATTTTGAAGGTTTGTAATTGGCTTGTATGAATAATTCTTCTGACTTTATGCGAAGCAATTTTTCTAAATTGTCAGGATGTTTTTTCATAAACGAATTAACAATATGCAGTCCGATAAATCGCCCAATAGCTCCTGGCGATTCGCTGTCGTGTTCCATATAAAATTTGGAAAAAGGAGCCAAATTGATAAATCTATCCAATGTTTTTTTATCGGTGTTATAAAGTAATTGATTTTGAATAAAATAGCGCCAAATTTCAGATTCGTTAGCCATTGCCCAATCATATTTTTCTCTCGGATATTTCAAAAGAATAACTTCAGAGGTATTGGGAAGAAATTTCTGCGCCAGATACAATCGTTTTCCTTCATAAATCATTGCATCTAAGAAGGTTAGGTTTCTTTCACGCGGAATCATCACCTCCGAAATAGCAAGTGCTACATCAGTTGAAAGATATTTTTTGTCAAAACTAAAACGAATATATTCAGCAATTCCTTCGTAAAATTTGTGATTTGCCCCCAAGTAATTATCCAATCCTATAACAACTAATGTGTCAGCATAAATTACTCGCGAATGATAATCTACATCGGAGGTTAATGTCAAAATTTTGGGAGCAGAAAATTTTGGAAAATAATAGGTAATGTGCTGAAAAATAGATTTTAAATCCTTTTTTTGCTCAGAAAAATCTCCAAATGTTTTAGAAACTTCATCGTATAATTCAAGTTGAAGTTCGTCTGTTCGCTTGCTTGTCCAAGTTGTATCAGAAACCTCGGGCGGGAATAAGTATGGAAATTGTTTTGCCAAAGTAGACAACTGATTTACAGGTGTTTGAAAAAATAGTGAATCAAAACGTGTAACATTCATATTGACAGGTATTTGTCTGATTTCTTTTTCTTTTTTGTTTTCCGTACACGATACAAAAATCAGAATACAAATCCCTAGTAGATTTAAAATATTTTTCATAAAGACCAAAAACTTTTATAAGTTGGCAAAGATATTATATTTCACAGACTTATAAGATAATTTTGTTTATTTTCTTCCAAAAAGTTTTTCAAAAAGGCTTTTTTTCTTAGGTTTTTGTTCAAAAAAAGTATCATCTCTGTGCTGAATTACTTCACTTTGTGTTTCGTTTTGAATTTCCCCTTCGTTTGGAGTAATTATTTTTAGACTATCAACCATAGGTTTGTATATGCGAAAAAGCCCGTTACCTGAAAGGCTATCTTTGGTTTTCCCACTGAAAAGACGCTCAAAGAAATTATCGCTTATAATAGGTTCGCATTCGGTCAAAGTAGCTTTTATTTCTTCTGATACCTCAAAGGTTTCTTTTGATATTTTTTTATATTTTGTATTACGATTAAGTTGCTGCAAGAAGATCGCTGTAATAGGTAGAGCCGAATTAGCCCCTTGTCCGATACGCGTACTGCGAAAACCGATTTGTCTATCATTACCTACCCAGCTAATCATTAGTAAGTTAGGAGTTACAGCAGCAAACCATCCATCTTTATTCTCTTGGGTTGTTCCTGTTTTACCTGCAATATCATTAGAAATTCCGTATTGTCCGCGCATACGAGACGCCGTACCTTGATTTATAGTACCTCGCATCAATTCTATCATAGTTTGTATGGTGGTTTCGCTTAGTACTTGTTTTTCTTTCTTTGGAGAATATGCCCAAAGAATTTTACCTTCTTTATCGGTTATTTTTTCAATAAAATAAGGAGTTGTAGTAGTTCCTTTATTACCAAAAATAGAATATGCCCGAGCTAAATCTAGCATTGTCATTTCAATAGTTCCTAATGCGATGGAAGGAACTCTAGGTATTTCACTTTTTATTCCCAATTGTTTTATTTTACTTACTACATTGTCCATACCTACATAAAAAAGTGTTTGTACAGCAATTGTATTGATAGATTCACGAAGCGCTTTTCCGATTGAAAAATAAGTATGTTCATCAGCTTCTATTTGTGAAGAATTTGTAGGGGTCCAATTTTCGTAATCTGTATAAGTAATTGGATTTGGTGAAAAGTGTGTACAGGCAGGCATTCCATATTCTATGGCTGTTGCATATATGAATGGCTTGAAGGTAGAGCCTACTTGTCGTTGGCTTTGTACAACATGGTCATACTTGAATTTTTCAAAATCAATACCACCAACATATGAACGAATGGCTCCTGTTTTTGGATCAATGGCAACAAAGCCTGTATTGAGTAATCGAATGTAGAACGAAATACTATCTAAGGTACTGTGATTCAGTATAGTATCTTTTCTTTCATAGAAAGATAAATCCATTGCCTTTTTTTGACTTAGTTTATTCCAAATAATTTGCTCAGAAAATCCTTGATTTTGTAATTTTTTATAAACGGAAAGTTTTTTCACTTCATCTTTAAACCATTGATTGTCAATATCCCAAGGGGATTTTTTGCCATATGAAGTTTCAAAATCTTTTTGTAAGCGAGGCATGTGTTTTTCTACTGCATTCTCTGCATATTCTTGCATTGTTTTGTCCAAAGTAGTGTATATTCGAAGACCATCTTTGTACAAATTGTAAGGTGTTCCGTCAGATTTTTTAACATCTTTTAATAATTCTGGGACTTGTAAGCGTATTTGCTCTCTGAAATAAGGAGCAATCCCTTGATTATCAGAAAAATAATTGTATGAAATAGCTAATGAATCTTTGGTATTGAGTTCAAAATCTTCCTGTGAAAGCAAATTATATTTTTTCATCTGTGCCAAAACCGTATTGCGACGCTCTTGGCTTTTTTCAAGGGATATTCTCGGATTATAATTATGAGTAGCTTTGAGCGAACCGACAAGTGTAGCGGCTTCATTCAGAGTGAGTTGCCGAGCCGATTTGCCAAAAAATTTCTGCGAAGCACTTTCTATTCCGTAAGTATTGTCGCTAAAAGGAACCGTATTTAGGTAAAGTGTTAAAATCTCATCTTTGGAATAAATTTTCTCAATTCGTCTTGCGATGAATATTTCTTTAATTTTATTCACAGGCATTGAGTTTTTTCTACCAAAAATATTCTTGGCAAGTTGCATTGTAATTGTACTTCCTCCGCCAGAGGCATCGTTCTGCAAGAGAATAGTTTTGAAAAAAACACGAAACAAACTCTTGCTATCAACTCCTTTATGTGAGCGAAAACGGACGTCTTCGGTAGCGATAAGTGCTTTGATAAGGTACGGAGGGAAGTCTTCGTAAGCAATATTGGTTCTGTCAAAAATAAAAAACTTACCAATAAGCTGATTTTCACAATCATACACAAGACTTGCTTCGGCTTGTTTGAGTTCTTTAAGTTCTTTTTCTGATGGAAGTTTGCCAAAAGCTCCAAAATAAACAAGTGTTATAAAAAATATAAAAAGAAAAGCTCCAATACCTATACTAATTCCTGCCCATTTGAGGTAAAATTTGTACGATTGTTGGCGTAAAAAAATCCAAACTAAGCGAATTTTTTCTTGTAATAGTTGAATGTACGGACGTATTTTTTGTAAAAATTTCTGCATTTTCGGTATTAAAATTTAAGTGCAAGATACTTTCTTTTTTTTAAAGAAAATAGAAGAAAAAGCACTTTAACGCTTTTTTAGGGAGAACTAAAAAACCTTTAACCAAAAAAATTACATAAAAAAAATAGTATTCAAAAAGCCGAATAAATCTACCAAAAATAGATAATTTTATGTTAATTAAAAAATAAAATAGATTATAGTAGTTCTATTTTTTTATTTTTTATGTAACTTGCACCTTTGTAAAAGAAAATTTTGTTAATGAAGAATTTTCAGTATATTTTAATAGGAATTGTAGTTGTTCTATTGGTGGGTTGCACAACAAAGTCGGATACATATTATAATCGTCAGTTTCAGATGATACCAACGATGTATAATGTTTTATACAACGGAAATTTGGCTTTTGACCAAGGGAAAAAAGAACTTGAAGAACAATATCAGGACGATTATTTTGAATTGTTAGCAATAGAACCTGTGGTAATGAATGACCAAATAAAGCTCAAAGGAGAAGAAAATCCACTCTTTGATCGAGCTGAAGAAAAGGCAATTAAAGCAATTCAGAAACACTCAATGGTTTTTGACGGAAAACAAAAAAATCGTAAAATAGACGATGCTTATATCTTGTTAGGCAAAGCTCGTTATTACAATCAACGATTTATTCCTGCCTTGGAGGCTTTCAATCATTTGCTTACCAATTATGGTGTAACAAATCGACGTAACGAGGCTATAATATGGCGGGAAAAAACTAATATACAATTGGGAAGAGATCGTACCGCTGTTGATAATTTGGAAAAATTCTTTTCAACCTCAACCAATAAAAAATCAAAAAAACAAGAACAAAAAATAAAACGACAAGAACGAGCCGATGCACAAGCTACTCTGGCGCAGGCTTTTATCAATCTTAAACAATACGAAAAGGCAGCCAATACGCTGAAAAAAGCAGGAAAACTAACCCGAAACAAACCTCAAAGAGGTCGTTATTATTTCATTACAGCTCAGTTGTACGAACGCTTGAATAATAGTGACTCGGCAACGGTTTATTTTCAAAAAGTGATTGATATGAATCGCAAAATTCCTCGCAAACTTTGGATTGAAGCCCAAGCGGGGAAGACTCGTAATCAGCAACTTACACCCAAAGAATTACAAGATTTTGTTCTTTTTTTAGAAAAAATGGAACGACAATACGAGCATAAACAATTTTTGGACGTTATGTATTTCCAGCATGCAACTGTTTTGGAGCAGCAAAGTCAAAAAAAACAAGCTATTTCGTATTTTCTAAAATCACTTGAAAAGAATACAGACAATAATCGTTTGAAAGAAAAATCGCACGAACGATTGGCAGAATTGTATTTTGCTGAAAAACAATATGTTGATGCTCATGCTCGGTATGATAGTACGCTCGTTTTTATTCCTGAAATGACGTTGGAACACTTGTATATTCGTCGTAAAAGAGATAATCTGGCTGAAATAGCCACACAAGAAAAGATTGTATATCAAACAGATAGTGTTCTTCGTATAATGAAACTCTCTGATGAGCAAAAGGTTACGTATTTTCAAAAACATATAGATTCTTTACAAAAAATAAATGGTAAAATAGCTAACAATCAGCAAATTACAAATTTTGGTAAAGAGATAAAAATTTCAATTCCAACCCAAGATAATACTTTTTATTTTTATAGTCCGACAGCAATTGCTTACGGAAAACAAACATTTGTAAAACAATTTGGCGATAGACCTTTGGTTGACAATTGGCGTTGGTCAAGTCTTGTTACTTCATCGCAAACTGCTGAAAAAGAGCAAGATAGTATTAAAACAAAAGTATTTACGCCTGAAGCATTTATAGCGCAATTACCTCCGCAAAGCGAGCTTCCTTCTTTGGAAGAAAAACGAAACAAAGCCTTGTATCGATTAGGAGTTATTTATTTTGAAAAATTTGAAGATAACACACTTGCTATCAGTCGATTAGAAGAAGTTTTGAAAAATAATCCAGATCAAGATTTAAAACAAAAATCATTGTATCAGTTATATAAAATATATGAGAGAGAAAATTCACCTAAGGCACAAATATATAAAAATCAATTAGTTAGCCAGTTTCCAAACTCAGACTATGCCCAGATACTTTCTGGTTCGGGTAAAACAAACGAACAACAATTGGGAGTATATTACGAAGAATTACAAAAATCGCTTGAAAATCAAGAATTTACACGTATTATAAATGTAGTAGATTCGCTCAAACCGCAGTATAAATTATCTCCTACGGCTCCCGATTGGGATTTGCTTCGTGCACAAGCACAAGGTCGCTTGGAAGGAATAAATGCGTACAAACAGGCATTGGAGCGCATAAAGGAAGAATATCCAAACTCTAAGCAATCTAAAAAAGTAGAAGAATTGCTAACGATACTTAATTTGTCAGAAAAAGAAATCGAATTTGAACCAGAGCAAAGAGCTTCAACTTGGAAAATCGTTTATCCTCTTTTAAGCGAGGAACAACTTACTGCGGTGAAGGATATTCTTGATGAAAATGGTCAAGCATATATTAAAATCACCGAAGATGTATATGATGCTACCGAAAAATGGTCAGTTTTACATGGATTTTTTACTAAAGAACAGGCTTTACAAATGGTTGACCGATTAAAATCTAATCCAAAAAATAGTTTTCCAGAAGAAATTTTTGTAATTTCCTCCGAAAATTATGGTATTATACAAGTATATAAAAATAAAGATAAATATATAATGAATTAAAAATCAATAAATTATGTTTAAAGAAAATAACAAAAATTCAGCTACTGAAACAACCATAGGAGGTAATAATCGTATTGTTTCAGGAACGAAAATTAAAGGAGAGGTTAATTCGCAATCTGATTTCCGTATTGATGGTGAGGTAGAAGGAACTATTCAAACCTCAGGTCGTGTAGTTGTTGGAAAAACAGGTATTATTAAAGGAAAAGTCATTTGTACCAATGCCGATATTGAAGGAACGATACAAGGAACTTTGCAGGTCAAAAATACACTTAGTTTGAAATCAACAGCACGTATTGAAGGTGAAGTTTTGGTTGAAAAATTAGCCATCGAACCAGGAGCGATATTCAATGTAACTTGTACAATGGGGGGTAATAATGAGAAATCTGCCACACAGCCTTTGTTTGGTAAAGACACAAAACCTATTGAAAAAACAGATAAATAATTGGATAAAATTTTCTCAAATAGGATTGCAGATGGCAATAACCATTGCTCTATGTGCTTATTTAGGAGATTGGCTTGATAAGAAATACCCTGTTTTGGCCCCTTGGGGCATTGTGGGGATATCTCTTTTTGGAGTATTTGCATCATTATATAATGTAATAAAACAGGTCGAAAAAATGGATAATTAACAAATCTATTTAGGCTAATGATTTGATAAAGAATGAATTATCTGAGTGAAAACATCTTGAAACTATGTTTAAGATTGTGTTTATTGGCTATAAGCCATTGGATAATTATTACCCAAATGGGAATAAATCTCTTTTATTCTATTTGGAAAATATATAGTTTCCATACAATAATTACCATTATGGTTTTTATAGTTGTTTTTTTTGTCAATAAAAAACGTCCAACTTACACAGGATATGCTTTTTTGGGAGGAACAATTTTGCAAATACTTATTTGTATTGTCTTTTTAATTCCTCTGATTTTTTCACAAATAGAGAATGAAATACCAGATATTTTGTCATTTTTTTTACCATTTTTTGTTTGTTTAACAAGCGAGGTTTTTTTTTCAATAAAGATACTCAATATTTAATTTTGAAAAAAAATAATTTTTTGAAAAAGAAAATAGGAAAATTCAAATAAAAAATATATTTTTGCGTCTTAATTCCAACAAATCATATTATTCATCAATATAAAATAAAAATGATGATACAGAAAATTGTAGACAAAATAGCGTTTTTATTATTGTTATGTGGGTCATTGTCTGTGTTTTCACAACAAGAAGACCATCATCAAGCACCGAAAGAAAACAAAGTTGATGGTACAACTGAAATGATTATGCATCACATAGCCGACGCACACGATTATCATATAATGGATTGGAAAGGACATGCCATTTCGGTATCACTTCCTATTATTTTATGGACAGAGAATGGCTTGGTTACTTTTATGTCGAGCAAGTTCCATCACGATGATAGTGGAAAAGTCATTGTAGAGAGTAAAGGATTGAAGTTTGTTAAATATCACGGCGAAATTTTCTATGCCAATGCTGACGGAAGTCTTTCATTTGATGAAAAGCATCACGTAACTAACCTACGCCCTTTGAACTTTTCGATAACGAAAAATGTGGTAACCCTTATTTTTGTTTGCTTGCTGATGTTATTTATCTTTGTTTCTGTTGCTAAATCTTATAAGAAAAATGATAAAGCTCCAAAGGGAGTAGCAGGATTTTTAGAACCTTTGATTTTGTTTATTCGAGACGATATCGCCAAACCCAACATAGGAGACCATAAGTATGAGCGGTATATGCCTTATTTACTTACCGTATTTTTCCTGATTTGGATAGGAAATTTGCTGGGATTAGTTCCGGTGATTTCAGGAACACTAACCAATGATATTCTATTTACAGGCACATTGGCAGTATTAACATTTGTTATTACAGTGTTTAGTGGTAATAAAAATTATTGGAAACACATATTTGCCACTCCTGGAGTTCCTATATGGTTACTACCGATAATGATTCCAGTAGAAATATTGGGAATGTTGACCAAACCTTTCGCCCTAATGGTGCGTTTGTTTGCTAATATTACAGCAGGACATATTGTAATTCTTAGTTTGATATCGCTTATTTTTGTATTCAAAAGTGTATATGCTTCGGTTGTTTCAGTCCCTTTTGGATTGTTTATCAATGTATTAGAATTACTTGTGGCATTTATTCAAGCCTATGTATTTACACTTCTTTCAGCTTTGTTCATTGGGCAGGCTGTTGAAGAAGAACATCATTAGAATTATTAAATATTAAATTTTTTTATTATGGAAGGAACAATTGTTCTAGCAAGTATTGGTGCTGGTATTGCAGCGCTTGCAGCAGGAATTGGTGTAGGTAAAATTGGTGCTGCGGCAATGGAAGGAATTGCTCGCCAGCCCGAAGCAGCCTCTAAAATTCAAACAGCGATGATTATCTCTGCCGCTCTTATTGAAGGGGTAGCTCTTTTTGCGGTGGTTGTAGCTCTTATGAAAGGGTAATCGCCTAAAAATCAGTCTGTTCGGTAGCGGTTGGTTACCGAACGGATTTTTTGATTAAAATTTTGAAAACAAAATGTTTATTCTTAAAGAGCAACAAAAAAAATAGAAAATCTTTCAATTCGTTATAGAAAAAAAATAATAAAAAAAATATAAATTTAGACATCAATGAATTTAACACACCCTGAAAGTCTTATTTTTTGGACGATAATCGTATTTATTATTACGTTGTTTTTACTAACCAAATATGCGTGGAAACCTATTTTGAATGCAGTAAAGCAACGTGAAAAATCAATCAACGATGCCTTGGCTTCTGCCGAAGAAGCTAAAAAAGAAATGGCAAATTTAAAGGCTGATAATGAAAAATTATTAAATGAAGCTCGTGCAGAGCGTGATGAAATTCTCAAAGAAGCTCGTGCAATCAAAGATCGTATTGTAACCGAAGCCAAAGAAGAAGCACATCGTGAAGGTCAAAAAATTATTGCTCAGGCAAAAACTACTATCGAAAATGAGAAAAAAGCAGCAATTATTGACCTCAAAAGCCAAGTAGCCTCGCTTTCTCTAGAGATTGCTCAAAAAGTTGTAAAAACCGAATTATCTGAAAAGACAAAACAAGAACAACTAATAAATAACTTGCTAAAAGAGGTTACCTTAAACTAAGTTTTGTATGCAAAAAATCAGAGCCGCCAAACGATATGCAAAGGCATTGTTAGATTATGCCATCGAAAAGCAACAGGTAGATATTGTATTTCAAGAAATGACAAACCTCTTGAAAGTAATGGATGAAAACATTGAATTTCAACGATTATTACTTTCTCCTATTGTCAAATCGAATGTAAAACGCAATGTACTTGTACATATATTCCCTGACAAGTCAGACCTTGTACGCCAACTAATTGAAGTTTTGGTGCGTAATAAACGTCTTTCGCTGACCAAAAATATAGCAAAAGCATATATTGAGTTATATAATGAATATAAGCAAAAGCGAATAGTGCAAGTAACTACAGCAGAACCTATTTCGGATCTGCTTAAAGATCAGTTTTTGCAAAAAATAAAACAACTTACAGGTAATTCAAATTTCGAATTGCGGAATAAAATAGACCAGAATATTATAGGAGGTTTTATTTTACGAGTGGGTGATATTCAGTATAATGCGAGTATTTCTTATAAACTTTTGGCTATAAAACGTAATTTTGAAGAGAATTTATTCATACAAAAATAACTTTATAAGGGAAAAATGAATGAAAAATAAAGTATTTACCATATTGTCATTGCTATGTTTTTTTTCTTTATTAGTGTTTTCTTGCCAAAAAGAGAAAGAAAAACCTCTTGAAAAAGAAGACAGAAAAGAATCGGGCAAAGATATTTTCAGAGAAGATTTTAATACTTCTGATATTGATGAAACGATTTGGCAAATAGGCACTTGGAAAGAGCATGGAGGACAAACAGACAGGACACGTGTTTATACCAAAAATGGACACTTGCATTTAGTTTTTCGTAACGATAATGGTTCATATTTGGGTTCTGCTATTCAAACACGTAAAGAATTTTCATATGGAAAATGGGAAGTTCGCTTAAAATCTTCTTCTGTTGCAGGAATTTTAAATTCTTTTTACACCATTGATTGGAATGACAAAGAGGTGGGTGATGGAACCAAGCAAGAAGTTGACATTGAGTTTCTTACATATAAGTTCAAAAAAATACAGGAGAAGTTCACTTAGCGACTCACGCTACAAATAAGCAAAGTTTTAGCACTAATATAGAATTAAATTTCAATCCTTCTGATGATTTTCATATTTGGGGATTTAACATTTTACCTGACCGAATTGAATGGTTTGTTGATGGGAAAATTTATTACACTTACCATTACAAAGACCACGAGGTGAAAATAACTGAAAACTATTTCTTAAAATTAAATTCTTGGACAGACACAAGTTGGATAAAAGGACCACCCCAATCAGGAATAGATTGTATATATCTGATTGACTGGATACAATTTACACCTTATTAGTATAAAAAACACTATATAGCGAGCAAGCTCTCGGCTATCACACGTAATTTTGAAGAGAAATTATATACTATTTGTAAATTTTTAAGTAATGAAAAAAGTAATTTTATTTTTATTATACATAATTAGTTGTACCTTGACTGCTCAGCCCAAGTATCAGTCCGATATTTTCTCTACCAAAAATGGTAAAAAAGTAACCATTACTTTCATCAAACACGGTAGTTTGGCAATTACATACGATAACATTTCTTTTCAGATAGACCCTGTGATAAATTATCAGGATAATGTAACGGATTATTCGAGTTTTCCGAAAGCGAATTTTATTTTGGTAACACACGAACATCCAGACCATTACGACGAAAAAGCAATTCGCCTACTTTCAAAAAAATCAACTCAAATTATTCTTAATGAAAGTTGTAAAGAAAAATTGGGTAGCGGAATCGCAATGAAAAATGGAGATAAACGCTCACTGAAGAAACGCATTGATATAGAGGCTGTTCCTGCTTATAACACAACTGCAGGAAGGGAAAAATATCACCCGAAAGGTCGTGATAACGGATATATTTTGACATTTGACGGATTGCGTATTTACATCGCAGGTGATACAGAAGATATTCCCGAAATGAATGATATTTCAAATATAGATATTGCGTTTCTACCTATAAATCAACCTTATACGATGACTCTTGAACAAGCTGAGAGAGCTGTTAGAATGATTAGTCCTAAAATATTTTATCCATATCATTTTAATGATACTCCTGTACAAGAGCTTGTAACACGGCTTAATAACACGTTGATTGAGGTAAGAATACGTGAAATGAAGTAGAATATTTCAAAAGTTCATAAATAATTTTAACATTGAACCATTAAACAGAATAAAAAATGGCAGAGATAAAAGCCGCTGAGATTTCAGCAATTTTAAAGCAGCAATTGGCGAATTTTGATTCGTCAACTTCCTTAGAAGAAGTAGGAACCGTTCTTGAAGTAGGAGACGGAATCGCTCGAGTTTTCGGTCTTTCTAAAGCAGAAAACGGAGAATTATTGGAGTTTGAATCTGGGTTGCAAGGTATGGTACTCAACCTTGAAGAAGACCACGTAGGGGTAGTTGTTCTTGGACAATCCAAACAGATAAAAGAAGGAGATACTGTTAAACGTACCAATCGTATTGCCTCTATCAAAGTAGGCGAGGGAGTTATTGGACGTGTTGTTAATACATTGGGAGAGGCCATTGACGGAAAAGGACCTATAACAGGTGAACTTTTTGAAATGCCTTTGGAACGTAAAGCACCTGGAGTTATTTATCGTCAACCAGTTAATGAACCTTTGCAAACAGGTATTAAAGCTATTGATGCAATGATTCCTATCGGAAGAGGGCAACGTGAGTTAGTTATTGGTGACCGTCAAACAGGGAAAACAACAGTTTGTATTGATACTATACTTAATCAAAAAGAATTTTACGATGCAGGCAAGCCTGTTTATTGTATTTATGTGGCTATCGGACAGAAAGCCTCAACGGTTGCAGGAATTGCCAAAACTCTTGAAGATGCAGGAGCAATGGCTTACACCACTATTGTAGCTGCGAATGCTTCTGATCCTGCTCCGATGCAAGTGTACGCACCTTTTGCAGGAGCAGCTATTGGGGAGTATTTCCGAGATACAGGTCGCCCAGCTTTAATTATTTATGATGACCTTTCCAAACAAGCTGTTGCCTATCGTGAGGTATCATTGTTGCTTAGAAGACCACCAGGACGTGAGGCTTATCCAGGAGATGTATTTTATCTACATTCTCGTTTGTTGGAAAGAGCTGCTAAAATTATTGCTAATGACCAAGTAGCAGCCAAAATGAATGATCTACCTGAACCTTTACGCAAGCGTGTAAAAGGAGGAGGTTCGCTCACGGCACTTCCTATCATTGAAACTCAAGCAGGAGACGTTTCGGCATATATTCCGACGAATGTGATTTCAATTACAGATGGACAAATATTCTTGGAATCAGACCTTTTCAATTCTGGGGTGAGACCTGCTATCAATGTAGGAATTTCGGTGTCTCGTGTAGGAGGTTCGGCACAAATTAAGTCAATGAAAAAAGTAGCGGGAACGCTCAAACTTGACCAAGCTCAATATCGTGAATTAGCAGCATTTGCTAAATTTGGTTCCGACCTTGATGCAGCAACAACCAATGTGATTGAAAAAGGAAAACGTAATGTGGAAATCTTAAAACAATCTCAAAACGACCCATACAAAGTAGAAGACCAAGTGGCTATTATTTATGTTGGGTCAAAAAACTTATTACGTCAAGTACCTGTTGAAAAGGTAAAAGAATTTGAGAAAGAATATTTAGAATTTTTGCATGCCAAACATACAGAGGTTCTTGATGAACTCAAAGCAGGTAAACTTACCGATGAAATTACCTTAACACTTGAAAAAGTAGCGAAGGAACTATCGCAGAAATATACAGCATAATTAAATCTTTATCAAAGCTTCGAAGCTTTGGTAAAGTTTAAAAAATATTTTAAGAAAAAGGTAAATTATTTATTAGGGAAATGAAATTCTTGTTGTTTTGTTTTAACTTGATTTTTATTGCGTGTTCAACTATTTCCAATACATCAGAAAATCAGATTGATAACGAAATTGGGACAGAAAGTTCTCAAGAAAGAAAACTTTATGAACTAATAATGGCTTACCGAAAACAAATGGGTTTGTCAGAAATACCTCTTTCTAAGAGTTTGACTCTTGTAGCTAGAACTCATGTTAAGGATTTAGGAAATAATAATCCTAATAGAGGTTCATGTAATTTACATAGTTGGTCAGACAAAGGTATTTGGAAACCAGTATGTTATACTTCCGACCATGCTCAAGCATCTTTAATGTGGAGCAAACCACGTGAACTGACTTCTTATCAAGGAAATGGCTATGAAATTGCTGCCCAAGGAGTTTCTTCCGCAGAAATAGCTTTAAATTTGTGGAAGAAAAATGCCAACCACGAAGCTGTTTTAATGAATAGAGGCGTATGGAGTGAAAAATGGCAGGCTATTGGTATTGGAATGTACAAAAATTATGCTGTTGTATGGTTTGGAAAAGAAAAAGACACAGAATAATAATTGCATTATTAAAAATTATAAATAAAAAATAGTTACTTTACATTTTAAAATATAGAAAAGTCATTGAATTATGGCAAATTTGAAAGAAATACGAAGTCGAATAGCTTCAATCAATTCGACAATGCAAATAACCAGTGCAATGAAAATGGTTTCAGCAGCAAAGTCAAAAAAAGCACAAGATGCCATTTCGGCAATGAAACCTTATGCAAACAAGCTAACTGAACTACTTGGCTTTTTAGGGACCGCCTTGGGTAATGATAATCCGTATATGCCCAAAGTGGAAGTTCCCGAAAACATTTTGATTGTGGCAATAACTTCTGATAGAGGACTTTGTGGGGCGTTCAATTCTAATATTGTAAAACGAGCTTTGTCATTGGTAGAAAATACATATGCTGGGAAAAATGTAACATTTCATACAATTGGTAAAAAAGGAAATGATGTACTTAAAAAAACTGAGAAAGTAACTCAATTTTATGCACATTTGTTTGATAATTTGACTTTCGAACGTGTGTCTGAAATAGCACAAGAGCTAATGCAAGCGTATGTTTTACACAAGTATGATAAAATTATTTTGGTATATAATAGTTTTAAAAATGTTGCTACACAGATAGTTGTTGAAGAAACTTTCTTACCAATAACACCTATGCAACAAGAACAAGCAATAGAAACAGATTATATTTTTGAACCATCAAAGCAAGAAATTATAGAAACAATAGTTCCCAGATCTCTCAAAATCCAATTTTACAAAGTTTTACGTGATTCATTTGCGGCTGAACACGGAGCACGAATGACAGCAATGCACAAAGCTACTGACAATGCAACCGAATTGCGAGATCAACTAAAACTTACTTACAATAAAGCTCGACAAGCAACTATAACCAACGAAATTTTGGAAATAGTAGGAGGAGCAGAAGCTCTTAACGGATAAAAAATTTAATTTAGTTTTTCAAAAACCAAGTTCAAGCAATAGAATTTGGTTTTTTTATTGTTTTCTAAAGAAAATGTTTTTTTAATTTCAAATAAAAATGTAACTTTGCCTCATTTAATATTAGTGATAATGAAAAAAATAACTATTGTATTGTGTAGTTTATTCTTATTCAATGGTTGTGCTGAGTTACAAACGGTTGTCAATAATTTACCTGTATCGGGCACGCTAACCAATGCTGATGTTTCTAATGGTCTTAAACAAGCCTTGGAGCTTGGTGTATCAAGTGGAGTAGATATGTTGAGCAAGCAAAATGGCTATTATGGGAATAATATGGTGAAAATATTATTTCCAGAACAGCTACAAAAAGTAGATAATACACTTCGTAAAATAGGGCTTTCAAGCCTTGCAGATGAAGGAATTAAACTTCTTAATCGAGCAGCCGAAGATGCTGTTTCACAGGCAAAACCGATTTTTGTTTCAGCAATTAGAAATTTAACTTTTACTGATGCTATGTCTATTCTGACAGGAAATAAAGATGCAGCTACTCAATACCTTCAAAAACAAACAACTTCACAATTAGTTTCAGCTTTTTCACCCCAAATAAAAGCGTCGCTTGATAAAGTGGGAGCCAATGATGTATGGACACAAATAATGAATAAATATAATACGATTCCTTTTATCTCACCAGTTAATACAGATCTTACAGCATATGTAACAGAAAAAACCATTGAGGGACTTTTTGTTCAAATCGCCCAAAAAGAATTAGATATTCGTCAAAATGTGAGTGCTCGAACTACTCCACTTTTACAAAAAGTATTTGCAAATCAGTAAAAAAAGACGATTTCTATTATAAATATACTGAGATAGAAAATTGTATTTGAGTATTTTCTTTGTTATTTTTTTTTAAATCTAAGATAATTTTATTATTAAAATACTGATATCAAGCACTTTAAATAAAAGTTAATAAAAAATATTTTTTAAAAAAAATTTTTTGTCAAATGCTTTTTTGTTGCTAAAATATTCTTATCTTTGTGCTATTGATTATTTAGCAAAACAAGATTTTATGTACGGGAAAATAAAACAATATTTGAAAGAGGAACTTGCCGAGATAAAACAAGCAGGTTTGTACAAAAAAGAACGTATTATTACTTCACAACAAGGTGCTGAAATACAAATTAGTACAGGTCAAAGAGTGATTAATTTTTGCGCGAATAATTATTTAGGGCTTTCTTCTCACTCTGAGGTAGTAAAAGCTGCTAAGCAAACTCTGGACACCCATGGTTTTGGAATGTCGTCGGTTCGGTTTATTTGTGGAACACAGGATATTCACAAAGAATTAGAGCAAAAAATAGCTCATTTCTACGGAACGGAAGATACTATATTGTATGCAGCTGCTTTTGATGCTAATGGAGGTGTTTTTGAACCACTTTTTTCTGCAGAAGATGCAATTATTTCTGATTCTTTAAATCATGCTTCTATTATTGATGGTGTCCGTCTGTGTAAAGCAAAGCGTTATCGATACGAAAATAGCAATATGAACGACTTGGAAGTTCAGCTACAACAAGCAAGTAGAGACCAAGCACGTTTTAAAATTATTGTTACTGATGGAGTTTTCTCTATGGATGGAGTTGTCGCACCATTAGATAAGATATGTGATTTGGCCGAAAAATATGATGCATTGGTAATGGTTGATGAATGTCATGCAGCAGGCTTTATCGGAGCGACAGGAAAGGGTACATTAGAAGAAAAAGGTGTTATGGGACGTGTAGATATTGTAACAGGTACTCTTGGGAAAGCCTTAGGAGGAGCTATGGGAGGTTATACTACGGGTAAAAAAGAAATTATAGAAATCTTGCGCCAGCGTTCTAGACCTTATTTGTTTTCAAATTCATTGATGCCTGCTATTGTTGGAGCATCAATCAAAGTGTTTGATATGCTTGCCAATGATACAACACTTCGCGATCGAGTGCAATGGAATACTAAGTATTTTAAAAAAGGCATGAAACAAGCAGGTTTTGACATTATTGATGGAGACAGTGCTATTGTTCCTGTAATGTTGTATGATGCAAAGACTTCACAAGTAATGGCAGATAAACTTTTAGAAAAAGGTATTTATGTAATTGGATTTTTCTATCCTGTTGTTCCCAAAGATAAAGCACGTATTCGCGTACAACTTTCAGCAGCACACACACAAGAACATTTGGACAAAGCTATAAAGGCTTTTACTGAAGTAGGAAAAGAGCTTGGAGTTATTTAAAATAAATGAAATAAGATTATAAAATTGTTAAAATTAACACAAATAGAAAAAAAATAAAGAAAGTAGTTGATTTTTTACGTATCTTAGCACCCAAATTCAAAAAGATTATAGAATAATTAAATTTTTTAAACGTATGAAAAGAATAAAAGTTTCATTGGTAGCTTTGTCATTGCTTTTAGGCGTTGGAGCAGTACAAGCACAAGACCAAAACAATCCTTGGGCAATAGGATTTGGCGTAAATGCCGTAGACATTAGATCTCCAAAAGACTTTGGAGATGTATTTAAAGATTGGTATGGAACAAAGGATTTCAATATCCTTCCTGCTGTATCTAAACTTTCAGTAGCTCGCTACATCGGTTCTGGTTTCTCTGCTGAAATTGACGGAACTTTGAACAAAATTGAAAGAGGTTTCAATGATGAAGATGCAAATCTTCCAAAAATTGATGAATCATTTTGGGCAGCTAACTTACAAGTTCGCTATGCTTTGAGAAACATCTTTACAACTGAGTCTGGTTGGTTTGACCCATATGTAAAAGTAGGAGGAGGATATTCTAAATATGGAGATTTAGATGATATCAAAATACTTGCCGGAGGGGGAATTAACTTCTGGTTTAATGAAAATATCGGTCTTAACGTTCAAACAGGTTATCATCACGCTTTCAAAGAAACAGCTACTGACTATTTCCAACATTCAGCAGGAATTGTAGTTAAATTTGGAGGAAAAGACACAGACAAAGATGGTGTGTTTGATAAAGACGATGCTTGTCCAGAAACACCAGGATTGAAAGAATTCAATGGATGCCCTGATACAGATGGAGATGGTATTGCTGATAAAGATGATGCTTGTCCAGAAGAAGCAGGTCCAAAAGAATTAAACGGATGCCCTGATGCAGATGGAGATGGTATTGCTGACAAAGATGATGCTTGTCCAGAAACACCAGGATTGAAAGAATTTAAAGGTTGTCCTGATACAGATGGAGATGGTATTGCTGATAATGAAGATAAATGTCCTAACGAAGCAGGTCCAAAAGAAAACAATGGATGTCCATTCCAAGATAAAGACGGAGATGGAGTACTTGATAAAGATGACCTTTGCCCAGATGTACCTGGTCCAGTTTCTAACAGAGGTTGTCCAGAAGTAACAGAAGTTGTTCAAAAACAATTGAATGACTATGCTAAAACAATCTTGTTCGATACAGGTAAAGCTACTATCAAAACTTCATCTGCTGATGTTCTTGACCAAATCGTTCGAGTATTGAATGAGTACAAATCTTCAAGATTTACAGTTGAAGGACACACTGATAGTACAGGTAACAAAGCTAGAAATCAAACACTTTCACAAGACAGAGCTGATGCAGTAAAAGCATATTTGATTGAAAAAGGAATTGATGCATCAAGATTAGAATCAAGAGGTTATGGACAAGATCGTCCAATTGCTTCTAATGCTAATGCAAAAGGAAGACAGCTTAATCGTCGTGTTGAAATCAATTTGATTAAATAATTTTAAAAATGAATAATATATTAAAAACTGCCTTGTAAAAGGCAGTTTTTTATTTTAAATTACATTAGAATAAATTCATTTTTTATCGAAAATTTGCTATTTTTGCTCTTTTGATAAAAGTGCATAGTTTATGTTAGTGAAAGTTTATGGAAGTGCTGTTTTTGGCGTAGAAGCAACAACCATTACAATTGAAGTAAATATTGATAAAGGCATAGGTTATCATTTGGTTGGATTGCCTGACAACGCCATAAAAGAAAGTAATTATCGGATAGCAGCTGCTTTACAAAATAACAATTATAAAATACCAGGTAAAAAAATAACTATCAATATGGCTCCTGCAGATATGCGAAAAGAAGGCTCGGCGTATGATTTGAGTTTTGCTATTGGTATTTTGGCAGCAAATGGTGAGGTACAATCTGAAAAATTGAGTGAATATATCATTATGGGTGAACTTTCTCTTGATGGAAGTTTACAACCTATAAAAGGAGTTTTACCGATAGCTATTCAGGCTCGAAAGGAAAAATTCAAAGGTTTTATTCTTCCCAAACAAAATGCCAAAGAAGCTGCGATTGTTAATAATTTGGAGGTTTATGGAGTAGATAATATTAAAGAAGTTATTGATTTTCTCAATGAAGATATTCAACTTGAAAGAACAGAAATTGATACCCGAGAAGAATTTTTCAAAAATTTGGAAACGCCCGAGTTTGATTTTTCAGACGTAAAAGGACAAGAAAGTGTAAAACGTTGTATGGAAATTGCAGCGGCAGGTGGACATAATATCATTTTGATAGGTCCGCCGGGCTCAGGAAAAACAATGCTTGCCAAGCGTTTACCAAGCATTCTCCCTCCGATGACTCTTTACGAAGCATTAGAAACGACCAAAATACATAGTGTGGTTGGGCGTGTAAAAGATAGTGGGCTTATTTGTCAACGCCCATTTCGAAGTCCTCATCATACCATTTCTGATGTTGCTTTGGTTGGAGGAGGTAGCTATCCTCAACCGGGTGAAATATCATTGGCACATAATGGCGTTTTATTCTTGGACGAATTACCTGAATTTAAACGAACGGTTTTAGAGGTAATGCGACAACCACTTGAAGATAGAGAAGTTACTATTTCGCGAACGAAATTTACCATTACATATCCGTCTTCTTTTATGTTGGTAGCGAGTATGAATCCAAGTCCGAGTGGATATTTTAATGACCCAGAAGCCCCAGTGGTGAGTACTCCTGCCGAAATGCAACGCTATTTGGGTAAAATTTCAGGACCTCTTTTGGATAGAATTGATATTCATATAGAAGTAAGTCCTGTTCCTTTTGAAAAACTTTCTAATGAAGACAAATCGGAAAGTAGTGCAGATATTCGCAAGCGAGTTATTCAAGCAAGAGCTATCCAAACCGAGCGTTTTAAGGAATATGAACATATTCACTACAACGCACAAATGAATACAAAACAAATACGCAAATATTGCAAACTCAATGAAAAATCACTCGAATTACTTAAAAATGCAATGGACAGATTGAATCTTTCGGCACGAGCATATGACCGTATCTTGAAAGTGGCGCGCACCATTGCTGATTTGGACAATTCGCCCCAAATTCAAGAATACCATATAGGAGAGGCTATTCAGTACCGAAGCCTTGATAGAGAAAATTGGTTTGGCAATTAAAAATTTTCAAAAGAATTGATAATGAAGAAGATAGGTCTTTATTTTGGGTCATTTAATCCGATACATATCGGACATATTATTATTGCCAATCACTTGGTAGAACATAGTGATATGGACGAAATATGGTTTGTTGTTACTCCTTTAAGTCCTTTCAAACAGAAAGTGAATTTGTTAGAAAATCATCATCGACTTGAAATGGTTTATCGAGCTGTTAAAAAATATGACAAACTTCGTGAGAGCGATATAGAATTCCGCCTACCTGAACCGAATTATACCATAAATACATTAACTTATTTGGAAGAAAAATACCCCAAAACTCATTTTTGCCTGATAATGGGAGAGGATAATCTCAAAAGTTTTCCAAAATGGAAAAATTATCAAGTACTATTAGAGCGATATGATATTTATGTATATCCTCGGATTTCACAAGAAGAAATACCTATCGAATTATTACATCACCCGCGTATAAAACGTGTGAATGCTCCTATTATAGAACTCTCGGCTACGCTCGTTCGAGATGAAATAGCACAAGGGAAAAATGTCCGCCCACTACTTGACCCCGATGTTTGGAAATATATAGATGAAATGGGTTTTTATTTGAAAAATTATTCATAATCAAAAAGGTAAGATTTTTTGTTTAAGTAAAGTTATACCTATTTGACATCGCAAACACTCATGCTTAGAGCAGTATTTTTTGTAAAGTTGAAGTATGGCTTGGCTTTCGAGCGCATTGTTTATTACTACTTTCAAATTTTGAAATTTGTTTAAAATAGCATTTTCTTCGACAGGAACATTTGTCATTTTTGTTAAAAAAGAGGAATTATTAAGTTCGTTTAAAAATATAGCATAGGTGTATTGTATCGGGATAATTACATTTATCCATAATAATTCAGCTTGTAATTTAGTGATTTTCTTGATTTTAGATTTTGATTCTTTTGTGAAAGTATAATGAGTTTTCCAATATTCGGAGGTAGAAATACTTGTAACGAGCGTTTGCCATTCCTCTATAGAATTGATTGATAAGCATTTGGCAAACAAATTTTTTTCTTTATTATAAAAATTGGCTAATTGTGATAATCGAATCGTTGGAAAATTAGAAGGGCGTAGTTTGAAAAATTGCACACCTATTTCGCTCGTAAGTAATTGATACTTATGTTGTTGATATTGATATTCGGTTTGCAATGTTTTCTGATAAGTATCCAATGCTTCACCAGTAAGTAGCCCGAGTTGTCCAAAGAGTAACGCTTCGAGCGATTCTATTCTGTGAAGTTCTTTACGAATAATGGTAAAAGGTATTTTTCTTGCAGCATTTTCAAAAATTTCTCCATTGATATTTCCGCCAAAATAACGCATCATAAGGCGAAAAAATACTGATTCCCAATCATTTTGAGTATCTTGCAACATCTTCAAAATCAGAGAAGATTTTTCTTTTAATCGTTCCAGATAAAGTGTCGATTTCCAAATATTCCAAACAGAATTCTCAATATGAATTAGCTCTTTTTCGCAAGGGATAAAACTTGTCGGACGATTAAAAAAATCATGATATGTATCTAATATTTCTTGAGATACAATCGATTGAAGTTCCAATGTAGGAATTATATTGTTGTGATAATCAAACACTTCACTATCGTGTTGCCAAACTACATGAAGAATAATATTACCGTAGGTTCGGTCTTTTTCGTGTCCGTGAGCGTACCAATGTGAGGAATGAGTGTGTATTTCAACATTACCTGCCCATTCTTGCGTACCTATTTTCAGGTGAGCACCCATAAAATCGGGACCCGAAAGTTTATTGTGTTCCCCAGAAGAAATTATTTGCAAAATATCTCCATTAACAAGTCTTAAATTCTTGTTTAGCAGATAGTTATTTTTCCAGATATAATGCAAAAAATCTTCTCGCATTGGAGTAAATAAAAGGTTTAATTATTCAAAAAAAGAGGGTGATTTTTTATTACGAAAAATCTTTTTCCATTATTTGTATCAATTCTTCATCAGTATTGAAAAGTACAAATTCACCATTTTTTATATACGAAATTTTTCCAGTTTCTTCTGAAACAACGAGTGCCGTAGCATCTGTTTTTTCGGTAATAGAAATAGCAGCACGATGTCTTAGTCCGAATCGTTTTGGGATAACACTCTGACTGACAACAGGTAATATAACACGTGTTGCTACTACGTAATTTTCCTCAACGATAATCGCTCCATCGTGCAAAGGGCTATTTTTGTAGAAAATACTTTCCAAAATAGGCTGATTGACCTCTATGTTCATTTTATCTCCTGAATTTTTAACAAAATCAAGTGATTGATTTCGTTCCAAAATTATGAGAGCTCCCGTATTTTCTAATCCCATTTTTCGACAGGCAGAAACTAGTGTTTCAATAGTTTGTCGCACCGACGAATCTATTTTAGCATTTCTTAAAAAAGAAAGTTTTTTGAAAAATCCTTTTTTGGTAATGTTTGTTGAGCCTACAACCAGCAAAAACTTACGTATTTCTTGCTGAAAAACAACAATAAGAGCAAAAAAACCCATACCGATGAATTGTCCTAATATTCCACTAAGAAGCTCCATACCAACAAGTTGTGTTACTTTCCAAATAACAAAAATAATAACTATACCTAAGAAAATATTGATTGCTACGCTTCCTTTGAGTAGTTTATAAATATAATACAGAAGCAACCCAACTAAAATAATATCAATGGCATCAATAATAGAAAAATCTAAAAAATCAAATGCTTTAAACATAATCTATGATTTTGTATAAAAAATTTCAGAAGGAATGATTTCAACCTTCAATAAAGATTGGTAAATACGTACAAAATCTTCAAAAGATATTGCTCCATCAAAGACCCAAAGGTACGATTTGTTTGCATTTTTAGAAAATTCTGACAAATAAATTTTTTCCCCATCAATATAAAAACCATCTTTTCGGACAAAAACTTGTATGGAATTTGCTGTTTTGAGTTGATTTTCTGCCTGAAAAAAACGAAATCGGGTAGGAGTAAAATCTATAAAACCCAGTTGTTTTTGAGTCATTTCGGCAACAGAGAAGTAATTACGCGAAGAAGGATTGTTATGCGGATTCATTGGATTTTCTTTTTTTGTTTGCATTTTGTCTATTTGCAATCCGCTCTGATACAGCGAATTACGTTTATCAACATGAAAGACCCAATGGGTAGATGTTATCAAGTTCGACCGATTCAGTTTGGCTTGTTTTGTTTCTTCATCAAAAAAAATATAAATAGCCGAATGGTCAGTAAGGTAAGTTTTATCAACTTCACTTACCTGAGGGAGCTGCACTCTTTTCTGTTGGCAACTTATTGTAAATAAAGAAATTAGTATAAAAATTGAAATAGATTTCATACAAAAATATTATAGATTCATAGTTTGGATTATTTTCACACATTCCATGGCTTGTTTTACATCATGAACACGCAAAATATCAGCTCCTTTGAGCAATGCTATCGTATTTAGAGCAGAAGTCCCGTTCAGCGATTCTTCGGGAGAAGATTCTAATAGTTTGTAAAGCATAGATTTACGAGAAATACCTACAAGCAAGGGCTTTTCTAATATGTGAAAAGCATCTAAGTTTTTCATTAGGGAATAATTCTGCTCTAAGGTCTTTGAAAACCCAAACCCCGGGTCAATAATAAGGTCATTTATCCCTCGTGCGTGTGCCTTTTGTGTTATTTGCGAAAAGTAATAAATAATGTCTTTGACTAAATGATTGTACTGAGTGAATTGTTGCATAGTCTGTGGAGTACCTCTCATATGCATGGCAATATAAGGCACTTGGTAGCTTGTGACAATATCCCACATAGTAGGGTCTGCCTCGCCTGCCGAAATATCATTGACAATACAAGCTCCTGCTTTGATTGCTTGTCGAGCTACTTCACCTCGGAAGGTATCTACAGAAATAAATACACTTGGGAAAGCTCGGATTATTTTCTCAATCAGTGGGATAACACGCTTGATTTCTTCGCTTTGAGAAACGTTTTCTGCATTGGGTCGAGAACTATATCCACCTATATCGATAAATGTAGCACCATCGTGGAGCATTTGTTCTACTTGGTTTAGTATATTGTGTTCTGTTATGCGACTTTGGCTGTAAAATGAGTCGGGAGTAGCATTGACGATTCCCATTATTTTGGGAATATCCAACGAGATAAGTATTCCGTTGCAAGTAATGGTTTTCATCGGATAAGAAAATTACTGATGTGTGGTTTGACTTCTTAAAAAAGCAATTTCATGATCTTTGATTTTGATTATTCGTTCGTATAGGAGTTTTATTTCTTCCAAATCATTTTGTTTGAAATTGACTAAATGCCCTCTGTTTTTTAGACCTTGATTATTGAAATTGTTGTAAATATTGTTGTTATCCAAATTTAAAATTTCAGAAACAGAAACTTCTAAAATTTTAGAAATATCGAACAGGCGCTCAATGGTCAGTTGCGTTTTTCCGTTTTCAATGCTACTATAGGCCCGTTGTGAGATATGCAGGCTCTCTGCCATAAACTCTTGTGTATAGTTTTTGTTTTCTCGGACTTTGCGAATTTTCTCGTGATAGTTAAACATAGCTTGGTTGATTAAAATATGGACAAATATACATATTATTTCTAAATTAGAAAAATTTGGTATAAGGTTTTTGTATTTTTTGTAGATAACTTTGCAAAATAAAAATCTTTTCGGAAAAAGGAGTAAAATTTGTTTTATGGATATTTTTTGCAAAAGATATAATTAAGGTTTAATTTTAAATTTTTCATTTTATGAATTACTTAAATAAAAAAGCAATTTTAGGAATGCTAGTGACAATGATAATGTCATTAGGCATAATGGGAGGAGTCAATAAGACAAATAAAATTGATTCCAATTTACAACAGGTAGCTGTAGGGTGTGGTTATATGGCCTCCCAAAGTGAAGGAGGGGGAGCTACAGGAGCTTGGATGGCAGCTTCTGGAGTTGCTACTGGATTTGCAGTAAATGTTGCTTATGGAGCAGCAGTTAACACTTGGAATCCTGCTGGATGGGTAGGATGGGGCGTAGCTGGGATAAGTGCTTTATAAAACAATGTTTAGTTATGAAAAATAAAATTTCTTTTATAGTTCGAGTATTTGGTTCTTTATTTTCTTTCGGACTTATATTTTTATTTTTTTTCTTGAAAAAAACAGAAATAATTCCTGCTGAAAAATTTAACCTTTTTTCTGTAACTATTGGGGTTATTTTGATAGTATTCATCACCCTTTTATGTATGATGATTTTGCATTTTTTAATTAAAAAATATTATAAAACATGAATACAAACAAAAAAGCAATTTTAGGAATAAATTAGAAAAATTTGGTATAAGTTTTTAGTGTTTTTTGTAGATAACTTTGTTGTGTAAAAGATTAGTTGATTATATAGTATTGAAAAAATATTATTATTTATTTGTATATCCGTAATCACTCATAAGCGGTAATATTGGCTAAAACCAACCTGTCGAATAAATGCTCTCCAAAGTAACGACGATTGAGTTTGTAAACAAATTCGTCTAAGTACAATTGTAGATACTTTCGTTTGATTTTGTGATAGTTACATAATAAATTCCGCTTGGCATTACTGATAACAATATGCACCCATTTCAA
>NZ_BPMA01000057.1 GCF_026005215.1 Capnocytophaga catalasegens
AATGCGCCATGAAACTGAAAATATTCATAACTATTGATTTTGAGGCAAATATACAAAATTATTTTTAATTACGGATATACAAATTAAAATCTATTAAAATTACCACCCAATTTTTATTTTGAAAGTTGAAATGGGTAAAGTATTATTATTTCAATAATTTTACCAACTATTCACAAATAAAGGGAATAATTTTTTATGAAAAATTATTTTATGGTATAGGTAATACTTGAATATTGAGCTACACGGAAAGCTCCCAACGGATTTTCTTTTGGATTTTGTGTATTGACAACATTTCCATAAACACGAGCAGGGAAAACGAACGGTGCAGCATTTTCCAAAGAAATATTAGATAATAAATGAAAAATTTGTCGATATTCTTTGGTAACACGGTATAGCGTAATTTCAACTGTGTCATCTTTTTTGAATTTTTCATCTTTACCTCTGATGAAGAAAAGAAATTTGCCAGCGGTATAATACTTGTCATCAATGGCAAAATAGCGTTCTTGCTTGTCTCCCGAAGCTTTTATACGAACCACAAAATTGTTTTCTTGCGTAGGGTCGGTGGTAAAATCAATTTGTAGCATAATTTCATTTCCGAGGAAACCACCATTTTCCATTTGTGAAATATGAATATCACTACTATTGGGAGCTTCGAGTATTGTGCCTTGCGAGGTGAAATTTTTTCCATTGTGAGTGATTGACAGATGATAATCTTTATTCAAAGTAGGGGTAAAATTATCACAAACGTACTCACCCTTTGACGTTTCTACGAAAGAAAACGTTTCGGTGTCGGTTGTTACTTGTACGTTGGCACTGTCTATTTTTTCTGATTCTTGGTCTGAATAATAATCAGAAGTATAAAAGAGTTTTATTTTTTGAACATTGCCTGCGGTGCCTTTTTCCCAATCGATAGCGGCATCGACAACTATTTCTTTTTGTTGCGTATCCAAGTTCAAATTAATGAGTTCTTCACAACTGAGAAATGTACAAACGAATATTGTAAAAAATATTTTTTTCATCAGGAATTTATTTTAAAAACTAAAAACTAAAATTATAAGTTACACTAGGTACAATACCGAAAATAGACAATCTGACAGCTTCATTGCGTTGTGTATCTCTGTTTTGACGGAAAAAGATAGAAGTTGCATTTTTTCGGTCGTATAGGTTATATACTCCAAAAGTCCATTCGCTTTTCCAGCGTTTGTCTTTCTTTTGAGGCGTATATGTTGCCGCCAAATCAAGCCGATGGTAGGTAGGCAAGCGATATTCGTTTCGTTTGCTATAATTAGGAATCGTTAAACCTGAATATTCATATTTTGCTACGGGAAAATTTGCAGGAAGTCCTGTTTGTAGTGTGAAAACAGCACCCAAAGTCCATTTAGGCGAAAGGGCATAAGTGGCTGTAACGGACAGGTCGTGAGGTTTGTCATAAGGAGTATTGTACCAATTCCCGTGGTTGATACCAATTTCTTCGGGCGTACGACCCGGTGTGCGTTGTTCCGATTTGGAAAGCGTGTAGGCAATCCAACCGGTCAATTTTCCTGTATTTTTTCGTAGCAAAAGTTCCAATCCGTAAGAGCGAGTATGTGCGTTGAGCACAACCTGTTCTATGGCTTCGTTGGCTATCAGGTCTGCACCATCTATGTAATCTAACCGATTTTCGACCGTTTTGTAATAGGTTTCTACTTCCAAAGAAAATTTATTTTGGGCAAAATTGGTAGCATAACCCAAGGCAAATTGGTCAGAATGCTGAGGTTTTAAGAACTGGTCGCTGGGGGCCCAAACATCTAACGGAGTAGGAGAGGAGGTGTTAGAAATTAGGTGCAAATACTGAGCCATTCGCGCATAACTGGCTTTGATAGAGCGGTTATCATTCAGTGCATACGAAAGGGTTAACCGTGGTTCAAGGTGAGAGAATAAATCAATAATTTTACCACTTTTGTATGTTTTTGTACCTATGGGAGTTGCTTTTTCATATACTTGTCTGTCTGCATTGAAAACAACAGCTTGGTCATTGGTATACAGATTTACATCGCGTTTTCCTAAGTGATAGAACGAACTCAATCGCAATCCGTATGAAATATTCAACGAAGAGGTAATAGTTTGCTCAACATCGGTATATATCCCTATTTCAAGAGCATATTTGTTAGGTAAAATTCGTTCAGCAACCGAAGAAGATGCGTCTGTGGGATAAAGTTTCCCTGGGTCAAATACATAGTAAAGCCCTTGAACTCCGTACGAAAGTTTAGTTTTTTCGGACAAATAATGTTTAAAATCATATTTCAAGTTGAAATTTTTAATTCTGGAATCCCACTGAAATTTGACAAAACCAATACCTACACCATAATAATAATCACTATAAATCATAGATAAGTTAGAGAATAATTTGTCACTGAACAAATGATTCCATCGCACATTGATAAGCGAATTTCCATAAATATTTTTGAAAGAACTAGAAAGAGAAAAATGATCTCTTCCGAAATACCCTGAGAGGTATAACGTATTATTATTGTTGAGTTGATAACTTAGTTTAGTGTTCAAATCATAAAAGTAGGCAGAGCTATTGTTATCTGTCAGTTTTAAAAACAAGTGAGCATACGAGCCACGTCCTGCAATTAGGAAAGAACTTTTATCTTTTACAATAGGACCTTCGGCAAGTAACCGAGAAGATAAAATACCAATACCACCTGTCATTGCCAAATTATTTTTGTTACCTTCTTTTTGATAAATATCTAATACTGAGGAAATACGACCTCCATAACGGGCAGCGATACCTCCTTTGTATAATTTCATATCTCGAACAGCATCTGCATTGAAAACACTCAAAAAACCAAACAAATGTGAGGCGTTAAAAATAGTAGCTTCATCAAGTAAAATCAGATTTTGGTCAGCAGCACCTCCACGTACGTTAAATCCTGATGAAGCCTCACCAGCATTACTTACTCCGGGTAGTTGTAATAAAGATTTCACGATATCAACTTCGCCAATGAGTACAGGAAGTTTCTTGACCGTAGCTATCGGAATTGAAACAACACTCATTTCGGGTTTTCGTATATCTGCTTTTTGGATAGCATTTGCCGAAACTATTACGTCAGAAAGAGTAATTGTTTCAGGAGAAAGCTGATAATTTTTCTGAATATTTCGAGAAAGTTCAATCGTTTCAGTAATTGTTTGAAAACCGAGATATTCAATCGAAATAGAATAAGTTCCCGAAGGAAGTGTTAGTGAATAAAATCCGTATTCGTTGGTTGTTGTTCCCGTGGTTAAATTATGAACAATATAGTTTACTCCAAGCAATTTTTCGCCGTTAGATTTATCAGAAATACTACCACTTATGGTATATTTTTGCTGAGAAAAACTACTACTTACCCACAATAAAAATAGTAAAAAAAGTATTTTTCTTTTCATAATTAAAAGAAATTTAAAGTGGCAAAATTAAGAAAATAAATAGGGAATATAAATATTTTATGTAGAAAAATTGATAAAAAAATAACGCGAGCTAAGCAAATAACTCACGTTATAGTCCACTAATTTTTTTTGATTGTATATATTTAATGGTATAAATGTTAAAATTCGGCATTTTGTGGTGTGCGTGGATATGGAATGACATCGCGAATGTTTGTCATTCCTGTTGTGAATAATACCAAACGTTCAAAACCAAGCCCAAAGCCACTATGTACTGCTGTACCAAATTTACGTAGATCTAAGTACCACCAAAGTTCTTTCTGGTCAATCCCCATTGCTTTTATTTTTTCAACCAATACATCATAACGTTCTTCGCGTTGCGAACCTCCTACGATTTCTCCTATGCCAGGGAAAAGAATGTCCATAGCGCGAACTGTTTTCCCATCTTCGTTCAACCTCATATAGAAAGCTTTGATTTTGGCAGGATAATCATATAAAATAACGGGTGATTTAAAATGTTTTTCGACTAAATAACGCTCGTGTTCGCTTTGCAAATCAGCTCCCCATTCATCAATTAAATAGCTAAATTTTTTATTTCTATTAGGTTTAGAATTTTTCAGAATATCAATAGCTTCTGTATAGCTTACTCGTTTAAAATTATTATGGATAACAAATTCTAATTTTTCGATAAGAGAAAATTCACTTCGTTCATTTTGTGGTTTTGTTTTTTCTTCTTCTTGAAGGCGTTTTTCTAAAAATTCAATATCTTCTCGACAAGTTTCAAGTGTATATTTTAAAACATATTTAATAAAATCTTCTGCCAAGTCCATATTTCCTACCAAATCAAGAAAAGCCACTTCGGGTTCTATCATCCAGAATTCAGCCAAATGCCTAGATGTATTGGAGTTTTCAGCTCGAAAAGTAGGTCCAAAAGTGTATATTTTTCCCAAAGCCATTGCAAAAGTTTCTCCTTCGAGTTGCCCCGAAACAGTCAAATTCGTTTCCTTGCCGAAGAAATCTTTTTTATAATCTATATTACCTTCTTGGGTAAGTGGCGGATTTTTAGCATCAAGGGTTGTTACACGAAACATCTCTCCTGCACCTTCTGCATCACTCCCTGTAATGATCGGTGTATTTACGTAGAAAAAACCATTGTCTTGAAAATATTTATGAATGGCATACGCCAATGTAGAACGAACACGCATCACAGCACCAAAAGTATTAGTTCTGATACGTAAGTGTGCATGCTCACGTAAGAATTCCAACGAATGTTTTTTTGGTTGAATAGGATAAATTTCGGGGTCAGAGTCTCCCAAAATTTGCATTTCTTTGACTAAAATTTCTACTGCTTGTCCTTTACCTTGACTCTCAACGATACTTCCTGTTACTTCAATAGCAGCTCCAGTAGTAATTCTTTTTAAGAAAATTTCATTAAAATTTTCAAAGTTAACAACAGCTTGTATATTTTCAATGGTAGAGCCGTCATTTATTGCAATAAAACGATTACTTCGAAAGGTACGAACCCATCCTTTTAGGGTAATTTCTTGCCCAATTGTACCTTCTTTTAAGATAGATTTGATACTTTTAAACATATTTATTATTTTTTTGAATGAAAAAAATCCCTGCAAATATCGGTTTTTTTTATTGATTTTGATACAAAACGAAGAAAAATTTACAAAAAAATATAGAAAAAACTTTTTTATTCCGAACTTTTTTCTAACTTTGCCCCGTGGTAAGAATAATTATAAAAATCATTTTAACAATTTAATTAGAGTTATCAACATATTGTTGAAAAAATATTTTAAAAATAGTTTGGATTTTTAAAAATAATTTAAGTAAATTTGTCCCTTGAAAAAATATTGTAAATTATGATATTAAAACTGAAAAGAGTAGTATTTTTGGTGATCCTTACATCTTTGGTAGCCTGTGGAGGTGGAGATAGAGGAGAATTGGTAGGAGTACAGGGTAAAAGTTGGAAACAACCTAAACCTTATGGGATGACGTTGGTTCCAGGTGGCGCTTTTCTGATGGGTAGTGCAGACTATGATAAAACTCATGCGGAAGATGCTCCTACAAAAACGGTAACAGTTCGTTCTTTTTATATGGACGAAACTGAAATTACCAATAGTGAATATCGTCAATTTGTTAATTGGGTACGTGATTCTATTGTACGTAGACGTTTGGCGATAATGGCTGAAGAAACAGGTCAAACCGCTGGAAGTGGAGGTATTGGAGAATATGCTTTCTTAGATGCTGATTCTGAGAATTTGAGCGTATATGATAAATATATGTATGAGAATTACGCAGATGGGCAAAATGGAGTAGAAACTCGTAAAATCAATCGTAAGACAAAACTAGTTTGGGATAAAAATAAATATCCTGATGAGTATTACGTAGAGGTTATGGATACCATGTATATTCCTGTTGATGAAATGTATAATGGAAAACGTCCATTAGATGTTGAAAAATTAGTCTTTAAATATCAGTGGATGGATATTGAAGCAGCGGCTCGCTCCAAAAAAGGAGGACGTAAAGATTTTATAAAGGAAGAAATTGTGAAAGTGTATCCCGATACTACAGTTTGGATAAAAGACTTTGAATATTCTTACAATGAACCTATGCACAATGATTATTTTTGGCATCAAGCATACGGCGATTATCCCGTGGTTGGGGTTTCTTGGAAGCAAGCAAAGGCGTTTTGCGAATGGCGTACGATCAACAAAAACACCTATCAAAAGGCTAAAAAGAAAGATTTGGTGAATTCATTTCGTTTGCCTACTGAAGCTGAATGGGAATTTGCTGCTCGTGGAGGATTAGAATCGGCTACTTATCCTTGGGGAGGACCTTATACCACTGATAGTAAGGCTTGTTTTATGGCTAATTTTAAACCTATGAGAGGAGATTATGCCGCTGATAATGCGCTTTATACTGTTGAAGCAAAATCGTATGAAGCAAATGATTACAATCTTTATAATATGGCTGGTAATGTGTCTGAATGGACAAATACATCATACGATCCGAGTTCTTACGAATATATGTCAGGAATGAATCCTAATGTAAATGATTTTAACAATAAAAGAAAAGTGATTCGTGGAGGTTCTTGGAAAGATGTAGCTTACTATTTGCAAGTTAATACGCGTGATTATGAATATCAAGATTCTGCACGTAGTTATATAGGATTTAGAACTGTACAAGACTTTATGGGAGCAGAAACAGTAGGTAGTTCAGGTCGTGTTGGAAAAAGAAGACAATAAAACAAAAAAATAAAAAATAATTTTAATATTAAATAAAAATGGCAAATTCAAGAAAATCAACAAAAAAAATCATAAATATGGTTTATGGTTTAGGAGCAGCAGTAGTAATTATCGGAGCTCTTTGTAAAATTCTTCACATTGATTTAATTCCAGGTGTTATAACAGGTGGAATGGTTTTAGGTTTTGGTTTGATAGTAGAGGCTTGTATTTTTGTGGTTTCTGCATTCGAGCCAGTAGATAAAGAGTATGATTGGTCTCTTGTATATCCTGAATTAGCAGGAGGAGAGTCAAGAGGAAATCAATTAGGATTTAATCAAAAAGTTGCTGTTAAAGAAGTAGAAACTCAAGCTCTTAAAGAATCTCTTTCTGAAAAATTAGATGGAATTCTTAAAGAAGCAAAAGTAGATGCTGATTTGATGCAATCATTAGCAAAAAGTATCCGTAATTTTGAAGGGGCAGCTAGAGAGATAGCTCCTGTCGCCGATGCAATGGCTTCTACTCACAAATACGGAGAAGAACTTTCATTAGCTGCAGTTCATTTAGAATCATTAAACTCTTTGTACAAGATTCAATTAGAGAGGACAGAAATGCAAGTGAATGCGCAGGGAGGAATGGTTGATAATTTGAATTCGTTGAATGCACAAGTAAGTTCATTTAAAGAACATCTGAAATCACTCAATAGTGTGTATGGTGGAATGTTGTCTGCTATGGGGTTCAATAAATAATTTTTAATCCAAACGTTAAAAAAGTTACGTAATGGCAGGAGCAAAATTATCACCACGGCAGCGGATGATTAACTTGATGTATCTCGTTTTTATCGCGATGATGGCTCTTAATATGGGAAAAGAAGTATTAAGTGCATTCGGATTGATGAATGAGAAAATAGAAACATCAAACAAACGCGCACAAGAAAATATCGCAGTAGCTTTTGAATCTCTTAAAATCAAAGCAGCTGAAAAACCAGAAGATTTTCAAGAATCTCTTGAAAAGGCTCAAAAAGTAAAAGAATTATCAGATACTTATTATTCATATCTTGAATCTTTAAAAACAGATGTAATGTCTCAGGCTTCTGATAAAAAAGATTATCAAGTAATGGATAAATCTGATTATTTAGATAGTAAATTCTTCAATGCAGGAGGTTTGACACAAGAAGGGAAGACTTATGTTGAAAACTATCAAAACTTCCGTAAAAACATTATAGAATTGTTAGGACAGAAAGGAACAGATCTTAAATCAACTGTTGAAAAACGTTTTGATTATGGAGAAAATGGTAAAGTTAAAGACAGAGAAGGGAATACTCAAAATTGGTTGAATTACAACTATGAAGGATTTCCTTACATTGCAGCTGTTACCAAAATGTCTCAAATTCAGGCTGATATCCGACAAACAGAACAAGATTTCTATGCAGTTATGTTAGGAGAGCAAATGAAAAGCGAAATTTCAATGAAAAACTACACCACGTTGTTGGAACAAGCACGAGGAGCTTTTTATGCAAACCAAGCATTTGAAGGAGCAATTGTATTAGGAAGAAAAGATAATTCAACGAAACCAAGTAAAGTAGATCTTAGTGTTGATGGTAGAAAGTTAGCTGATTCTGAATATGATGTGCAAGAGGGAAAAATAGTATTGAAGATGAATACTGGAAATGTGGGAGACCATAAAATAACAGGAACTCTTTTTTATGAACAAGATGGAGAAGAAGTTCCAGTAAATGTAGATCAGGCTTTTACTACTATCCCTCGTCCTAATGAAGCTGTTATTTCTGCAGATAAAATGAATGTAGTGTATCGAGGAGTATCAAACCCAATGACTATATCAATGCCTGGAGTTCCTGATAATAAAATTACAGCTTCAGCACCTGGTTTGTCTAGAAAAAGTGGTTCAAGTTATGTAATGAATCCAGGTCAAGGTAAAGAAGTTAATATCGTTGTTACAGGAACTATTGATGGACAAAAGTTTACTTCATCTAAAAAATTCCGAATCAAAGGGCTTCCAAAACCAGAAGGAGCAATTTTGCGTACTACGGGAGCTGTTAAATTAGGAAAGCAAAATATTACAGCTGGGGAAATATCAGTTATGTATAATGATTTTGATTTTGATTTGTCAACTCGTGTAACATCTTTCAGAATATTAGTTCCTGGACAGCCAAGTATTGTAGTTCAAGGAAATAGAGTTAGCCAAAGTGCAGCAGCAGCGGCAGCAGTTAATAGAGCAAGAAAAGGTGATGTTATTCAGATTTCTGAAATCAGATATAACGTATCAGGATACAGCGGTACACCAGTACCTGCAACTCCGATATCAATTGAAGTATTATAATTAACAGAAAAATACTAAACTATGTCAAAAAGGAATAATATAGGATTTGTTATTGCATTATTATTGTTGTTGAGTCAATCAACCTTTGCTCAAGCAAATTTATTGAATGCAAAAACACCTTCTGAAATTGGACGTAAGAGTGAAGCTCAAATAGAGTCAGATAACGATAATCCGTTGCCTTACGTTTATGTAGATGATAGAGATATTATGTGGTCAACCACAACGTGGGAAATAATTGATTTAGATGAAAGAGTGAACTTTCCTTTATTATTCCCCATTGATACAATCGATATTGGTGCTGATAGACGTTCACTATACGATGTATTACTTAGAGCAATGAAAGAAGGAAGGCTTAAGGAAACGTATGTGGATTCATATTTTACTGAAAAAAGAACTTACGATGATCTGAAGTTCAGTCTTTCTAAAGCAGATACGTTAGATGCTGGTTATGAATTGCTTAACTCTGGAGAAATGTTACCTCCTGAGTATATTGTAAGAACTGATATTACTGCAGGTGACATTGTACAATATCGTATTAAAGGATTATGGTATTTTGACAAACGTCAAGGAGAGTTAAAATATCGTCTGCTTGGTTTAGCTCCTGTAGCACCCGATGTGAGTGTACTTGGTACAGACGATTCAGAATCTAATTTGGTTGAATTATTCTGGGTTTGGTTCCCAGCAGCTCGTGATATTTTACATAATGCGAAAGTATTTAATGCTAAAAACTCAGCTAGACCGCTTTCTTTTGACCATTTGCTCAATTCAAGACGCTTTACAGCAGTTATCTATAAAGAAGATAATGCTTATGGAGATAGAGCTATCAAAAGTTATATCCCTGATAATGCATTATATCAATTGTTAGAAGCAGACCGAATTAAAGAACGTATCCGAGATAGAGAACAGGATATGTGGGCTTACTAAAAATGATTTGAAAAATTCTTATAAAGAAGAAAAACGCTTCAAAACTTGAAGCGTTTTTTTCCATTTTATATTTATAATATGAAAGATTATATAATTGTAGGATTTGGTTTTGCAGGTGTAGCTTTGGCGCATTTGTTGAATAAAAATCAAAAAGATTTTGTTGTTTTTGATGATGGCTCTTCTTCTTCAACCTCTATTTCAGGAGCACTTTATAATCCGGTAGTACTCAAACGATTTACTCCCGTATGGAAAGCAACGCAACAGATACAACTCTTGCAAAATTTTTATGTAGAAATGCAAGAAGATTTGGGAGTAAAACTAATAGCTCCAATTCGAATATTGCGAAAATTTGCCTCATTGGAAGAGCAAAATAATTGGTTTGTAGCCTCAGATAAACCTGAACTTTCTTCATTTTTATCTACTAAAATTATAAAAGAAATTAATTCTTATATAAATACGCCTTTTGGTCTGGGAGAGGTATTACACACAGGACGTATTCTTACAAACAATATGCTCAGTGCTTATAGAGATAAAATCAATAAAAAAAATATTTTCTATAAAGAAAAATTTGATTATTCTGCAGTAAAATTTCATAAAGAAGGCGTTTTATACAAAGGCATTGTCGCTAAGCGAATAGTTTTCTGTGAAGGATATGCCGTTATGAAAAATCCTTATTTTACTTATTTACCAATGCAAGGATGTAAAGGAGAATTACTTACTTTTTCTGCTCCTGATTTACATATAAAAGATATTATCAAATCAGCTGGATTTATTTTTCCAAATCAAGAAAATACTTATAAAGTAGGGGCAACATATAATTATAAAGATACAACCGATACAATAACAGAGCAAGGGAAGGAAGAACTTATAGATAAGCTCAAAAACTTAATAAGTTGTGATTTTACCATTATTAACCAACAAGCCGCTGTACGCCCAACAGTACTGGATAGACGACCTCTTGTAGGAGTACATCCTGAGATACAAAACATGTTTATACTCAATGGCTTAGGAACTCGAGGAGCTATGCTTGCTCCCTATACAGCTACTGCTTTGTTTGATTTTATTGAAAAAGAAAAACCTTTGGAAAAAGAAATGAATATTAGTCGTTTTCAAAAGCGTTATCGTCTTAGAAATCAAAAGTAGGTTATTTGTTACGGATTATTTCTTTAAAAGGAAGAATTGTTTTAAATCCTTTGGAAATAAAGTAATTATGAATATAATCAGATTCTCCAAAAGCAAGTATAAAATCTCCCCCCCAAGCACCTAAACTTTTTGTAACTCCTTCGAAATCAGAAAAATATTGGGTTTGGATAGGAATAGTATTTATACATTTTGAAATTATTTCCTCGTGTTTTATTAACAATTCACAAAATTCCGTTTCAGACGGATACCTGAGGATATTTTCGGTAATTTCAGTAATTTGTTCAATAATTTTGGATTTACTTTTTTTGAATTTTCGATATTGGGAAATACCTTCTCTACTATTTTGTTTTTTATTCAGATGAATAAAAAATAATTTATGACTAAAAGGTGGTTGGAAATCAATCGGATAAGCATTTGGAGTTTTATTGTTTAATTGATAAAGTATTGGAGAAAGGGCTCTTGCACAAGCAATATCATATCCGCTTCCTCCAAAACTATCAAATAATAATTGGTAAGGATTAACTTTTGCCCATTGAGCGATGCAGTCGATAAGGGTTGAGGAGGAACCTAATCCCCAATTTTGAGGAAAATCTAATAAAGTTTCTACAACAACTCCTTCGTTGTTAAGTAAGAAATTTGGATTTTGCTCTTTGGCGCAGAGCAAAATTTTCTCTAATGTTTTTGCTATTGAATTGGAACTTTTTGAGAAAAGTTTTTCTTCAAACCAGATAGATTTTTCATTAGTAAAACTTTTCCAAAGAATCCCTTTTTCTTTAGAAGGGAAAATTCGTAAACTTTGTCCCAATTTCGTAGGTAATGCAAGGCTTAAAGCACCATCAAGAACTACATACTCACCTGTAAGAAGTAATTTTCCATTACTTTTATAAAGAGTCATACGAAAAATTTATAAATCTTTGGCAAAAACTTCTTCTTGTGGAAGAAAATCAACTTGATTAGGTCGAATAATTAGTTTCCAATATAGGTATTGTCTCTGTTTCGTAATAAGTGCTCGCCCTTGTTGGTTATTTGCTGTTATGAAATCTACTTCAAAAGAATTATCTTTAATGTTTGAAATATCTATCAAAGCTGAGCATTTATAACTTGAAGAGCAATCCTCATTTTTTCCGTCGGGAGAAACATAACAATAATTTAGACACAAATTACCACCTGCTTTTTTTTCAATTCCGATAGTAAAATGGGGAATATCTCCTACTTGGGCAATAAGTTGCGTCGTACTAATCCAATTTCCTAAAAAATGGTCTATATCGGTTTGTGCATTAGAAAATCTACTATAAAGGAAAGAGAAAAATATAAGAAAATTTTTCATGAGTTTGAATGTTAAGTCAATTTTTAAACCTTGTTCGTAAATTTATTTTTGCAAATCTACAAAATTCTGAAAGAAATAAGGTATTGTTTCGATTCCTTTCAAATAATTAAAAATACCATAATGTTCATTAGGGGAGTGAATAGCATCGCTATCAAGCCCAAATCCCATAAGAATAGATTTGCTTTTGAGTTCGTCTTCAAATAGAGCAACAATAGGAATACTCCCTCCGGAACGCATAGGAATGGGTTTTTTACCAAAAGTAATTTCGTAAGCTTTAGATGCTGCTTGATAACCGATGTTGTCAATAGGAGTTACATAGGCTTGTCCACCGTGATGAGCTGATACTTTGATTGTTACGCTTTTTGGAGCAATACTTTCAAAGTACTTGGTGAAAAGTTCAGTAATTTCTTCCCAATTTTGATTAGGAACAAGTCGCATCGAAATTTTAGCAAATGCTTTACTTGGAATAACTGTTTTAGCACCTTCTCCTGTATAACCTCCCCAAATTCCATTTACATCAAGAGTAGGTCGAATAGCATTTCGTTCATTGGTTGTGTATCCTTTTTCTCCGTGTATGTCATTGATGTTTAGTGATTTTTTATAATCATCAAGAGAGAAAGGTGCTTTTGCCATCTCGGCTCGTTCTTCATTTGAAAGTTCTTGTACTTTATCATAAAAATGGGGAATTGTGATATGATTATTTTCATCGTGAAGCGAGGCAATCATTTGACACAAAACATTGATAGGATTGGCAACTGCTCCTCCGTACAAACCCGAATGTAAATCACGATTAGCTCCTGTAACTTCTACTTCAACGTAGCTCAATCCTCGAAGCCCTGTTGTGATAGAAGGCGTATCTTTGGCTATCATTCCTGTGTCAGAAATCAGGATAATGTCATTTTTAAGTTTATCGTGATTTCTTTTAACAAACCAACCTAAGCTACTTGACCCAATTTCTTCTTCACCTTCAATCATAAATTTGATATTGCAAGGTAGTGAATTAGTTGAAGTCATATATTCTAACGCTTTTACGTGCATATAAAATTGACCTTTGTCATCGGCTGAACCACGCGCAAAAATGGCTCCTTCAGGGTGAAGTTCTGTTTTTTTGATAATTGGTTCAAAAGGAGCAGATTCCCACAATTCGATGGGGTCGGCAGGTTGTACATCATAGTGACCATAAACTAATATCGTAGGAAGTTTTGGGTCAATAATTTTTTCTCCATATACAATCGGATTGCCTGGTGTTTCGCAAATTTCAACTAAATCACAGCCTGCTTTTTCAAGAGCCAATTTTACCACATCAGCAGTTTTTAGAATATCTTGTTTGTAAGCAGAATCGGCGCTGATAGAAGGTATTTTAAGTATTTCAATGAGCTCGTTAATCAAACGTTCTTTGTTTGTTTCGATATAATTTTTTATAGACGACATAAGAAAATGATTTTTTGGACTTCAAAGTTACATGTTTTTTTAGGCAAAAAAAAATATTTTGATAAAAAATTCGGATAACCCAAATATTATACGTACTTTTGCACTTCCAAAAAGATTAAAATATTGTAAATAATGAAAACAATACAATTCAGAGAAGCGGTTTGCGAGGCAATGAGTGAAGAGATGCGTCGCGATGAGTCCATTTATCTTATAGGCGAAGAAGTTGCTGAGTATAATGGAGCTTATAAAGCCTCAAAAGGAATGTTAGATGAATTTGGTCCCAAGCGCGTAATCGATTCTCCAATAGCCGAAGCTGGTTTTGCAGGGATTTCGGTAGGAGCTGCGATGAATGGGAATCGTCCAATAGTAGAATTTATGACTTTTAACTTTTCATTAGTAGCTATTGATCAAATTATTAACAATGCGGCAAAAATGCGACAAATGTCAGGAGGACAATTTAATATTCCGATTGTTTTTCGAGGACCAACAGCCTCTGCTGGACAATTAGGAGCTACACACTCTCAGGCTTTTGAAAATTGGTATGCCAATTGCCCAGGTCTCAAAGTGGTTGTTCCTTCTACCCCTTATGATGCTAAAGGGCTTTTGAAATCTGCTATTAGAGATGATGACCCTGTTATTTTTATGGAATCGGAGCAAATGTACGGAGACAAAGGAGAAGTTCCCGAAGAAGAATATACGATTCCACTTGGAGTTGCTGATGTTAAACGCATAGGTAAAGATGTAACGATAGTTTCTTTCGGGAAAATAATTAAAGAAGCTTTTAAAGCAGCTGATGAGCTAGCCAAAGAAGGTATTGAATGCGAAATCATTGATTTGAGAACCATCCGTCCGATGGATAGAGAAGCTATTTTTAATTCCGTTAAAAAGACAAATCGATTGGTAATTTTGGAAGAGGCTTGGCCTTTTGCAAGTGTAGCTTCAGAAATAACTTATCAAGTACAAGAAAATGTATTTGATTATTTAGATGCCCCCATTCAACGTATTACAACAGCTGATACACCAGCTCCATACTCACCGACTCTTCTATATGAGTGGTTGCCTAATGCACATGATGTTATCAAAGCTGTTAAAAAAGTAATGTACAAATAAAATTGTCTATTTGAATATTTAGTTTAAGCGAATAAAATGAAGTAAAATTTTATTCGCTTTTTTGTTTTTTAGAATAAAAAATTGTAACTTTCGCTAAAAAAAATTATTATGCAAATTTCGTTTGAAGCCATTGTAACGATTGTTATTTTGCTGACTTCGGCAGCATTTTTTATGAGTGGAAAGGTTCGTTCAGACCTTGTGGCGATGTGTTCGCTTATTTTTTTGATTCTTTTGGGAATTCTCACTCCGACTGAGGCTCTTTCCGGTTTTTCTAACTCAGTAGTGATTATGATGATAGGACTCTTTGTGGTAGGAGGAGCTATTTTTCAAACAGGACTTGCCAAAATGATAAGTAGTCGTATTTTACATTTGGCAGGAAATAATGAAACCAAACTTCTTATTTTAGTAATGTGCGTAACAGCTTTTATTGGAGCTTTTGTTAGCAATACAGGGACTGTTGCTCTGATGCTTCCTATTGTGGTAAGTATGGCTATGAGTTCCAATATTAACACCAGTCGGTTACTTATGCCTCTTGCTTTTGCAAGCAGTATGGGAGGTATGCTCACTATTATTGGTACTCCGCCCAACCTTATTATTGATGGTGAGCTTGTTAAGGCAGGTTATTCGAAACTTTCTTTTTTCTCATTTACTCCGGTAGGATTGATTGGACTAATTGTAGGATTGTTGTTTTTGATTCCAGCAAGTAAGTTTTTTTTATCTAAAAAAGGAACATCAGACGCTTTGGAAAATAAGAAAGAAGGAAAATCGTTGAATGATTTGGTTAATGAATATCAACTCTCTACCAATTTGTATCGGATTCAAATAAATGCAAATTCTACTTTTGTCAAAAAATCAATCAAGGATATAAATATTTCGCAGAAATATCAGCTTTCTGTTTTAGAAATCCGCAGAAAATCAACTACTAATAATCCCTTTTTCAAAACAACAAATCAGGAAGTTGTAAGTGCAGGAACTATTATTTTTGAAGGAGATATCTTGTATCTTCAAGGAAGATTTGACAATGTACAACGAGCTTGTAGCGAGAACAATCTAACACTTTTAGATGTGCATCATACTGAAGAAAATCGATCAGAGGTGTTTGATTTTAATCAAATAGGAATAGCAGAAGTTTTGATAATGCCAACCTCTAAATTAGTGAATATTCCCGTAAAAGAATCAAAACTTAGAGAATTATTCGGGTTGAATATTTTAGGAATACAACGACAAGACCGCTATATTCTCCAAAATTTGAAAGATGAAAAGATGCACACAGGAGATATTCTTTTGGTGCAAGGTACGTGGGAGCGTATTGCCAAATTAAGTCAAGAACGTTCTAGTTTACTTGTTTTGGGACAACCCCTAAGTGAGGCTTCTAAAGTTACATTAAATCACAAAGCACCTATTGTGGCGTTTATTATGGTTGCAATGATTTTTACGATGATGTTCGATTTTATTCCAATTTCGCCTGTAACAGCGGTACTTATAGCCTCAGTTCTTATGGTCATTTCAGGAGCGTTACGTAATGTTGAAGCCGCTTACAAAACTATCAATTGGGAGAGCATTGTACTGATAGCAGGAATGTTACCGATGGCTTTGGCTCTGGAAAAAACAGGTGTTTCTAACCTTGTATCAGAAACACTTGTGGGAAGTTTAGGTAAATATAGTCCTTATGTGCTTTTGGCGGGTATTTATTTTACGACCTCGCTTATGACCATGTTCATTAGTAATACAGCGACAGCAGTGCTTTTAGCTCCAATTGCTTTGCAATCAGCAACCTCACTGAGTATCAATCCTCAGGCATTTTTGTTTGCGGTAGCTATAGCGGCAAGTATGTGTTTTGCTTCACCTTTTTCGACACCACCTAATGCTTTGGTTATGTCTGCAGGTAGATATACCTTTATGGATTATGTAAAAGTAGGGCTTCCGCTCCAAATAATTATGGGAATTGTAATGATTTTTGTATTACCTTTACTGTTTCCGTTTTGATTAAAAAAGTTTTTTTAAGGGTAATATTGGTGGTATTTTTTATTCAAAAATTCCTCTGATAAAATACTCTAAGAGTTACGCCCGAAAATTATTTGATTTATAAAGAAATTCAAAAATGTTTAAATGACCACATAGATTGAAGTTTTTTCAAATGAGCATTTACAAAAAATTGTAAAATATTGAAATAAAATATAACTTATTCATTGTCAAAAAATTAAATTATAAGAATTGAATTTCTATACTTATTTAGTATTATCAACAAAAAAGCTATCCGTATGGATAGCTTCATATGAGTGTAGTGTATAAAAATATTTCTTATTTTTGGAATTTAGCATATTTGCTTTTGAACTTATCAATACGTCCTGCGGTATCAATAAGTTTTGATTTTCCTGTATAATAAGGGTGTGAAGTTCTTGAAATTTCCAACTTTACAAGTGGATATTCTACACCTTCAACTTCAATAGTTTCTTTGGTTTCAATCGTTGATTTGGCAATGAAAATATCTTCATTGGACATATCTTTGAATGCAACTAATCTGTAAGATTCTGGGTGGATACCTTTTTTCATTGTTATGTTATTTTAATCTCTCTAAATTTTCAGGTGGCAAAGTTACATCTTTTTTTGAATATTGCAATATTATTTCTCAAAAATATTTTTATTTTTCTATTTTTTCTGGTGAAAAACATGTAACATGCTGGTTTTTAGTTGATTTTAAACAGATACTTCACCCTTAATAGCCGGGTAAGGGTCATAGTTTTCTAATGTAAAATCATCATAATTGAATGAAAATAAATCTTTTACAACAGGATTAAGTTTCATTTGTGGTAAACTACGAGGAGTACGACTCAATTGTAGCGCTACTTGCTCTTGATGATTGTTATAAATATGAACATCACCAAAAGTATGAACAAAATCTCCCACTTGAAGTCCGCAAACTTGTGCCATCATCATTGTAAGTAATGCGTATGAGGCAATATTGAAAGGAACTCCCAGAAATACATCGGCACTACGTTGATAAAGTTGGCACGATAGTTTTTGGTCAGCTACATAGAATTGGAAAAAAGTGTGACAAGGAGGCAATGCGGCTTTTCCATTGGCTACATTTTCAGCAAAAGATACTGAAGTATCAGGTAATACAGATGGATTCCAAGCCGAAACAAGCATACGTCGACTCTCCGGATTCTTCTTAATAGTTTCAATAATTTGTTTTATTTGGTCGATGTTCTCATCGTTCCAATTACGCCATTGATGCCCATAGATAGGACCTAAATTGCCATTTTCATCTGCCCATTCATTCCAAATTCTGACTCCATTTTCAGTCAAGTATTTGATATTGGTATCGCCTTTTAAAAACCACAAAAGTTCATAAATAATTGATTTTAAATGAAGTTTTTTGGTAGTTACCAAAGGGAAACCTTCATTTAGATCAAAGCGCATTTGGTATCCGAAAATACTGGTTGTTCCCGTACCAGTACGATCGTCTTTTCGATACCCATTATCTAAGATATGTTTTAGTAAATTGTGATATTGTTGCATATTATTTTAATTTGACTCCTGTGCCAGAGCAAGTTACCATAAGCATTCCACCATCAGCACCTAGTGTTTCTTAATCTACTTTTACTCCGACAATTGCATCGCACCCCATTTGTAAGGCTCGTTCTTTCATTTCGTTAAGTGCATTTTCTCGGGCTTTCATTAGTTCTTCTTCGTAACCTGCGCTTCGCCCTCCAACAAAGTTACGAATCATTGCTCCAAAATCTTTGATGAAGTTCACTCCTGAGATTACTTCGCCAAAAACAATGCCTACGTAGTTGTCTATTTGGCGATCTTCTACTGAATTGGTTGTTGTTATAATCATTTTTTTATAATTTATAAAATTGATATTTTTTTATTTCAAAAATAGGAAAAATTATTTTCCGCTAAGCAATTTTTTTATTTCGTTGAGTTTCATCAGTGCTTCAATCGGTGTGAGCGAATTGATGTCTGTATGTAAGATTTCTTGTTTTATATCTTCGAGTAATGGGTCGTCCATCTGAAAAAAACTCAGTTGTAAGTCGTTTTTACCTGTATTTTTAAGTGTATCAGAAGTTGCCTCTGTTGTGTGTGTAGCCTCCAGTTTTTTGAGTATTTTATTAGCTTTGTCAATGACGAATTGAGGCATTCCTGCCATTTTGGCCACGTGTATTCCGAAGCTATGAGCGCTTCCTCCGGGGACTAATTTTCTTAAAAACAATACATTATCTTTCAGTTCTTTCACCGAGACATTCAAGTTTTTGATACGTTCAAACTGCTGACTCATTTCGTTCAATTCATGATAATGTGTAGCAAAAAGAGTTTTAGCTTTTGATGGATGTTCGTGCAGATACTCGGCAATAGCCCACGCAATAGAAATTCCGTCGTATGTGCTTGTACCTCGACCAATTTCGTCTAAGAGAACTAAACTTCTTTCGGAAAGATTATTAAGGATAAGAGCTGCTTCGTTCATCTCAACCATAAAGGTGGATTCTCCCATCGAAATATTGTCTGATGCACCTACACGAGTAAATATTTTATCAACAATGCCTATATGTGCCTCATTGGCAGGGACAAAACTTCCTATTTGAGCAAGTAGCACAATAAGTGCTGTTTGTCGTAAAATGGCGCTTTTACCACTCATATTAGGACCAGTAATCATACATATTTGTTGGTCTTTTCTGTCCAGAAATATATCATTGGCAATGTATGGAACTCCGTGTGGAAGTTGTTTTTCAATTACAGGATGTCGTCCTTCGATGATTTTGATATAAAAATCTTCATTTAGTTCAGGTTGGTGATAATTATTTTCAATGGCAAGTATTGCAAATCCGCACAGACAATCTAATTGTCCAATGAGTACAGCATTAGACTGAATTTGAGTAATATATTCAGTAATATCATTGACAAGTTTGTTGAAAAATTCTTGTTGAAGTTGTGCAATTTTCTCTTCGGCACCGAATATTTTTTGTTCATATTCTTTGAGTTCTGGTGTGATGTATCGCTCAGCACTCACCAGTGTTTGCTTGCGTATCCAATCGTTGGGGACTTTATCTTTGTGTGTATTGCGAACCTCAATATAATAGCCAAAAACGTTGTTATTGTCTATTTTTAATGAAGAAATTCCGGTGCGAAGCATTTCTCTTTCGAGCATTTTATCAAGATACGATTTGCCCGAGTGCGACAAGGCTCGGAGTTCATCAAGTTCGTTTGAAAATCCGTTTGCAATGGCATTTCCTTTGAGAATACTAACAGGAGCTTCTTCATTCAAAGTATGTTTTATTTGGGCAACTAATTCTCTGCATAAGTGAAGTTTATCGCCTAATTGTTTCAAATCAGAATTTTGGCTATTTTGACAGATCTGTTGAATAGGAGGTAGCATTTCGAGTGAGTTTTTCATCAGAATAACCTCACGCGGATTTATTTTCCCTGTGGCAACTTTGGAAATGAGTCGTTCCAAATCGCCCATTTTGCTTATAAATTCTTTTGTTTTGGTAAGTAAATCAATATGTTTAATAAAATACGCTACAATTTGATGGCGTTGTTTTATTTTTTGCAAATTTTTCAAAGGAAGAGCCAACCAACGCTTTAATGTACGACTTCCCATAGGTGAAGTGGTTTTGTCGATAACATCGAGCAGTGTGATCGCATTGGTATTCGAACTATTATAGAGTTCCAGATTGCGAATGGTGAATTTGTCCATCCATAAATAAGCATCTTCTACAATTCGTTGTATTGAAGTAATGTGTTGAAGTTTGTTGTGTTGAGTTTCAGAAAGATAAAAAAGTATAGACCCCGCAGTAAGTATGCCTTCTGATAGTTCTTCAATGCCAAAACCTTTAAGTGAATTGGTTTTAAAATGTCCTGTAAGTGTTTGGAAGGCATATTCTTCTTTGAAAATCCAATCTTCTAAATAGAACAGATGAAAATCTTCACCGAAATGTTCTAAAAATTCTTTTTTTTGATTTTTAGCAACTAAAATCTCGCTGGGTTTGAAATTTTGCAAAAGTTTGTCAATGTAAGAAATATTTCCTTGTGAGGTTAAAAATTCTCCTGTTGAAATATCTAAAAAACTAATACCACACGTTAGTTTGCCAAACCATACTGAGGCTAAAAAATTATTCGTTTTAGAATGAAGAATATCATCATTCAGAGCAACACCTGGGGTAACAAGTTCTGTAACGCCTCTTTTTACAATGGTTTTGGTTTGCTTGGGGTCTTCTAATTGGTCGCAAATAGCTACACGAAATCCAGCCTTGACCAATTTTGGCAAATACGTATTGATGGAATGATGAGGAAAACCAGCAAGTTCTATGCGTTCGCCTGCATTGTTTCGGCTTGTAAGTACAATATCCAGAATAGAGGCTGTTTTGACAGCATCTTCACCAAAGGTCTCGTAAAAATCACCTACACGAAACAATAACAAAGCATCAGGATATTTTATTTTTATCTGATTGTACTGTTTCATCAAAGGAGTTTCTTTACTAGACTTCGCCATATTTTTAAATTAAAAAAAGTTTTAGCATCGGCAAAGATACAAAAATAAATTAGAAAAAATTAGAAATTCGTTACAGCCTGATATACAGAATCAATCAGCCACCAACTCCAATAGATAAGTACCCCAATAGCTATGAGCAAAAGAAAAATCCCTATCAAAGCCCAAAAAGTTAGTGTATTTACTTTTTTTATGGTAGAAGCATCTTGTTTTACAAAATTGTCAATAAGTGTAAGATTTTTTTCAAAAGATTTGTAGAAAAAATCGACGATTGCACCAATGTAAGGTATCAATCCTATCAAAACATCAAGTAGGCTGTAAAATAAAATTATGATTGTGAGCCTTACAGAACCTATTTTAAAAATAGAAATATAGACAAAAACAAAATTGAATAATTGCGTTAGTATATCTCCGATGATAGGGATTAAACCAACAATTCCGTCCAGATAATAATCATCTAACCACGTTTTTAGCTTTTTAGCCCACCAATAGCTTTTGCTTTGTGCTAAGGTTTGTAATCGGCGGTCTTTTTGAGACATAGTTTAAGAAATAGGTTCGCCATACATATCAAAATCCGTAGCATCTATGATTTTTATAAGTACAAAATCACCTATTTTCACATAGTATTTGGTAGCATCAATAAGTACTTCGTTATCTACATCGGGAGAATCGTATTGAGTACGTCCTACGAAATAGCCTCCTTCTTTTCGGTCAATTAGACATTTGAAAGTTTTTCCTATTTTTTGTTGATTAAGTTCCCACGATATTTGCGACTGAATTTCCATAATTTCATTGGCTCGTTGTTGTTTTACTTCTTCTGAGATATTGTCTTCTAGGGCATATGCCGAAGTATTTTCTTCGTGGCTATAAGTGAAACAACCCAAGCGTTCGAAGCGCATTTGTTTTACAAAATCTTTCAATTGTTCGAAATCGACTTGTGTTTCGTTCGGATAACCAACAATAAGGGTAGTTCGGATAGCTATTTCGGGAACTTCCTTGCGGAAGTCTTCAAGCAAACGCATTGTTTTGGCTTTGGTTGTTCCTCGTTTCATACTTTTGAGAATAGGGTCAGCGATGTGTTGCAAGGGAATATCGATATATTTGCAGATTTTCGGTTCAGATTTAATCACTTCCAACACATCTAACGGAAAGCCTGTCGGAAAAGCATAATGTATGCGTATCCATTCAATGCCTTCTACTTTGACCAAAGCACGCAGTAAATCGGCTAATTTACGCTCTTGGTAAAGGTCTAACCCATAATAGGTTACATCTTGGGCTATTAAAATAAGTTCTTTGATTCCTTTTTTGGCCAATTTTTTGGCTTCAATAACCAAATCATCAATAGGCGTACTTTTGTGTTTGCCTCTCATTAACGGAATAGCACAAAAACTACACGGGCGGTCGCATCCTTCTGATACTTTTAAATATGCATAACTTTTGGGAGTTGTAGTTAGTCGCTCTCCGATAAGTTCGTGCTTGTAGTCTGCTCCCAGAGCTTTGAGGAGCAAGGGGAGTTCCGTAGTACCAAAATATTTATCAACATCGGGAATTTCTTTTTCCAAATCAGGTTTATAACGTTCACTTAAACAACCGGTTACGAAAACTTTATCTACTTTTCCTTGTTCTTTTTTCTGAACATAGTCCAAAATAGTATTGATGCTTTCTTCTTTGGCACGCTCTATAAAACCACAAGTGTTTATTACAACGATATTGCCTTTTTCTTCGTGAACAACCTCTTTGCCACTGGCTTTGAGTTGTCCCATAAGTATTTCGCTGTCATATACATTCTTGGAACAGCCCAGAGTTACTACGTTTATTTTATTTTTTTTGATAGATTTTGTTCGCATTGTTGTTTGTATTTGGTCGGCAAAGATACAAAAATCAGTATTATCTGTTGTTTATTTCCGAATAAATTTCTAAATTCGCACCACGTAGCCATTCCATGCAGAAACACAATGCAAAACACAATATACAGACGCCATGCATTGCCTCTGCACGATAGAAAACGTCAAATACCTATGCAGGGGATTTTCCAACGATTGGAAAGAGTCAAATACCTATGCGGGAGATTTTCCAACGATTGGAAAGAGTCAAACATCTATGTAGGAGGTTTTCCAACGAATTATTTGTAATAAATTAAATAAATTTGTATCAATAAATCAATAAATAGTTCAAAATTATGATTAAAAGAAGCAATTTGAAAGCGCTACGCCTTATGGCATTTGCACAAGTGATAAAAAATGTGCAGAAATTCCTTACAAAGGAAGAAGATTTAGAAAATTTGGGGCTTTCTCAGGTCAAAACAGAGTTCGATATGGCATTTGCAGCATTGGAAGACTTGTTAAGTCCTTCCAGAAAGAATGAACAAACAGACCTTATCCTTCAATTAGATGGACAAAGAGATGTATTGCTTATGAATTTTATCGCACACTGCAAACTCTTCATTACCCACCCCGAAACTGCAAAAGCCGATGCTGCTAAGCGTTCGGTAATTAAAATCAATGCATATGGCAATGCGCCGCAACGCCGTGCCTATCGTGATGAAACGGCTATTATTCGCAATTTGGCAGAAGAATTTGAAGAAACCGAAGCTAAGAAAGACATCACGCTCATCGGAGCAAAACAATGGCTTGATTTGCTAAAACCTATCAACGAACGCTTTGATGAAATCCACAGTAACCGTACCTTGGAGCAGTCACAGAAAGAAGTTGGCAAAAGCAAAGAAGCTCGTCAAGAAATGCAGGAGAAGTTTGACAATCTATGCCGTGCCATCAATGCAATGGCATTCGTAAAAGGCGAAGACAAATTCAAAGCCCTTGCCGATGCTATCAATGAAGAAGTGAAACTGGCGTTGGCTTCGGCGAAATAGAATACGAGGGCAGATAAATCAAAAGAAAACGAAAAAAACCTTGTGTATACTCTTTTTATATATGAGGTTTTTTTATTCTAATGTTTGCTTTGGGTGCGACAAAAACGTCAAGGATTTGTTTTCTGCAAGATTATAGGTATGCTTGGTATTCTTACTCATACCTCAAACTACAACACGGTCGCAAAGTTTATTTGACAAAGAAAATTTAAGAAGAAAGCAACCACTGAAAACATCAAATCATTCGCCTGAAAATAAACATCGAAAAAAATTGTAATTTCTCTTTTTTTTCGTATTTTCGTTTTCTGAAAATCAATTTTAACAACCCAATACTAAATAATTATTTGCAATGAAAAAGAGAATCTTTTTTTTGGTTTTTATATCAATGTTTGCCATTGCGCAAGCCCAAAAACCACTATTTACAAACTCAAAATTGGAGAGCGTAAAAGTATATTTTAACTCTGCCGAATGTACCCACTCGCTATCGGTTACTTTGCCTAAGGGAGTTAGTGAGCTGATTGTTAAAGACGTGTCAGACCTTATTAACAGTAGTAGTGTGCAGGTTTTCGCCCCGAAAAATGTGAGTGTCCTTTCGGTGCAATTTTCTACTGATTATATGTCAGAATACCAAGTCGATGAAACATCGGCAGAAATTAAAAAAGTGCACGATAGCATTTCATTGATAAAAGCCGAAATCAAGCGTGTTGCCAACTCGAAAGCAACCGAAATAAAAACCATCGAACTATTAGACAAAAATCAAGTAGTAGGTGGTAGCAATACGGGCGTAAATGTGCTGGAACTAAGCAAAGTAGTCGAATTTTACAATAACAAACGCAACACCATTTTGAATAATATCGATAAGCTGACCGAGCGCGAAGATAAACTCAAACAGACCCTGAGCCGTCTTGAAAACCGCCTCGATGTGTCTTCGTCCCAAGAAAAAAATACTTCGCGTGGCAAACTGATTCTACAAGTGATGAGTTCCGTGGCGCAAAAAGCCGACTTCAAACTCAATTACCTTACAAGCGGGGTGTATTGGCAACCCTTCTATGAGCTAAATGTAACGGATATTACTTCGCCTATTCAGCTGATTTACAAAGCGAAAATCGTGCAAAAAACAGGTCTGGACTGGAAAAATGTAAAACTTTCACTCACCAGCGGAAATCCTAATCAGAACAATAGCTTCCCCGTTTTGCAAGCCTGGTATGTATATATGCAAGAGCCTACATCTACCTCAGCCATTTCTGAACGCACCATGTATGTACAAAATGCAATGGCTTTATCTGCAAAAAAAACAAACAAAGAGGTTACTATACAAGAAGAAGCAAAGAGTATTGGCAATCTGGTTACCACCACAGATAATCAGCTAAATATCTCGTTCGATATTCAAGCCAAATATGATATTCTTTCCAACGGAAAAGCACACTCAGTTGCTCTTACCGAAGTGGAACTCCCAGCTACTTATACGTATTATTGCGCCCCACGAAAAGGTACTGATGTATTTCTGCTTGCCGAGGTTGAAAACTATTCCAATTACAATTTGTTAGCAGGCGAAGCCAATGTCATTTTCGAGCAAATCTATGTAGGTAAAACACAAATCGACCCCAATCAAACGGGAGAAAAACTCCGATTGGCATTAGGGAAAGACCCACGCGTATCGGTAAAATACGAGAAAATTTCGGATAAATCAGGTACTAAATTTATGTCGAGCAACAAAGAACAGACGTTCACTTACGATATTTCGGTACGAAACAACAAGCGACAAAATATTGATTTGGTACTCAAAGACCAATATCCGCTGAGTTCGACCAATGAAATTTCTGTAGAATTGCTCGAAAGCAGCAAGGCTCTTACCGACCTCGAAACGGGTATTCTCACTTGGGAAACGAAGCTAAAACCCAATGAATTGCAAAAATACAGAGTCAGTTACAAGGTAAAGTACCCCAAAAATAGCTTCATTCCAAACCTATGAAAGTAAAAAATAAGTTGCTTTGAAAGATTTTTTTCACAAATGTGTCCAATTGAAATTATTTTGGGTTTTACTTTTTATAAATTTTCTATCTTTGCAGCTTTAATTTATAATTATGCTTTCAGTAAACGGATTAACCGTAGAATTTGGCGGTACTACACTTTTTTCCGATGTGTCTTTTGTAATCAATCCAAAAGACCGAATTGCTCTTATGGGGAAAAATGGAGCCGGAAAATCAACTTTACTCAAAATATTAGCTGGCGTGCGTGAGCCTTCGCGTGGAAACATTTCTTACCCGAAAGATTTTACCATTGCTTACCTTCCGCAACATCTGATGACCAACGATGGTCGTACCGTGTTTGAAGAAACCGCTCAGGCGTTTGCCCATTTGCATCAAATGGAAAAACGTATCGAAGAACTCAATAACGAACTTACCGTTCGTACCGATTACGAATCCGATGAATATATGAAACTCATCGAAGAAGTATCGGCATTGAGCGAAAAGTTTTACAGCATTGAAGCTACAAATTTTGAAGCTGATATCGAAAAAACACTCCTCGGATTGGGCTTTACCCGTGAAGATTTTCATCGAAAAACCGAAGAATTTAGTGGTGGTTGGCGTATGCGTATCGAACTTGCCAAGTTGCTTTTGCAAAATCCTGATGTATTACTTCTGGACGAACCTACCAACCACTTAGACATCGATTCTATCGAATGGTTTGAAGATTTTTTGATAAATACCGCCAAGGCTGTAGTGCTAATTTCGCACGATAGAGCCTTTGTAGATAATATTACTAATCGTACCATTGAAGTTACAATGGGTCGCATTTACGATTATAAAGCCAAATATTCGCACTACCTCGAACTCCGTAAAGAACGCCGAGCACAACAGCAAAAGCAGTTTGAAGACCAACAAAAAATGATTGCCGAAACCAAGGAGTTCATTGAGCGATTTAAGGGAACGTATTCGAAAACTTTGCAGGTGCAGTCGCGTGTGAAAATGTTGGAAAAATTAGACATCATCGAAGTAGACGAAGAAGATACATCGGCATTGCGATTGAAATTTCCACCTTCGCCACGTTCGGGAAATTACCCCGTAATTGCCGAAGATATAGGCAAATCGTATGGCGACAAAAAAGTATTCTCCAATGCCAATTTCACCATCAAGCGAGGCGAAAAAGTTGCCTTAGTAGGGCGTAATGGCGAAGGGAAATCAACCTTTGTAAAATGTTTGATGCAAGAAATAGACCACGAAGGTACGCTCACTCTTGGACATAACGTACAAATAGGGTATTTTGCCCAAAATCAAGCATCTTTACTCAATGAAGAATTGTCTGTTTTCCAGACCATTGACGATATTGCCAAAGGAGATATTCGCACCAAAATCCGCGATATACTCGGAGCGTTTATGTTCGATAAAGAAGCCAGCGAAAAGAAAGTTAAAGTACTTTCGGGCGGAGAACGTACGCGTTTGGCAATGATTAAATTATTGCTTGAACCGGTAAATCTGTTGATTTTAGACGAGCCTACCAATCATCTGGATATGCGAACGAAAGATATTCTAAAACAAGCTCTTAACGATTTTGACGGAACGCTTATTGTGGTGTCGCACGATCGCGATTTTTTAGACGGATTGGTGAGCAAAGTATATGAATTTGGAGGCGGACGCATTACCGAACACCTCGAAGATATTTATGGTTTCTTACAGAAAAAGAAAATGGAAAACTTTCGACAAATCGAAACTAAGAAATAATAATCAACCACAAGAAATATCTTTATTGATAACAAAAAAACTATCTGATTTCAGATAGTTTTTTTGTTAGATATTATTAAATCTATTCTTAGAAGATTACAGATTTGGCAATATCTGAGTAATATAATAACCCAAACTACGAATACTTGTAAAGTTTATAAAATCTGTACAATAAATCGTATTTTTTTGATTATAAAAATTGTTTTATTTTTTCTGCAATTTCTTGAAATTCTTGTCCAGATAAAGTTATTTTTTTCTGAAAAGTCATTTCGTGCATTTCGTTAATCGGAATTAAATGTATGTGAGCGTGTGGAATTTCAAGCCCAACCACAGCCATTCCTACTCGGTTGCAAGGTACAGTTTTTTCTAAAGCTTTGGCTATTTTGTACGAGAAATTCATCAGGTGTTCATATACATTTTGGTCCAAATCAAAGAGTTTATCAATTTCTTGTTTGGGTACACAAAGTGTATGCCCTTTGGCATTAGGATTGATATCCAAAAAAGCAATACAATATTCATCTTCAGCTATTTTATAGCTTGGAATCTCTCCTTTGATTATTTTTGTAAAAATACTACTCATGGCAAATTATTATCTTGTAATTTCAATAATTTCCATTTGTATAGTTCCGTTAGGGACTTTTATTTCGGCAATATCACCTACCGATTTGCCCAAAAGACCTTTTCCGATAGGAGAACTAACAGATATTTTTCCTGATTTTAGGTCTGCTTCACTCTCTGCCACCAAAGTGTAGGTCATAACAGCATTGTTAGTTTTGTTTTTGATTTTGACAGTGGAAAGAACCAGCACTTTGGAGGTATCAAGTTGCGATTCGTCAATAATACGAGCATTTGATACAAGCTCTTCCATTTTGGCTATTTTCAATTCCAAAAGTCCTTGTGCCTCTTTGGCGGCATCGTATTCTGCATTTTCTGATAAATCTCCTTTGTCGCGAGCCTCAGCAATAGCTTGTGAAGCTTTGGGGCGTTCCACATCACGCAGATAATCTAACTCTGCTTTCAATTTCTTGAATCCTTCTTCTGTGTAATATGATACTTTCATAAACGATTATATTTTAAATTAAAAAAAGAGAAAATCCTCTTTTTGGAAAGAGAGGATTTTCTGCGTGCAAAGATACAAATTATATTTTGGTATCCAAAAAATATTTATAATAAAAACATTTTTCCTTTGTTTACACTACTTAACGGGAATCTTTTTTACAAATTTTTATTGTTTTGGATAGCTTCTTTTGGAAAAGGAATTGTATAACGAGGGTCGTTGGCTTGCAAGGTATGAGTTTGTCCGTTCAAAGTGTGATTGATTTGTTTTTGATTGGTACGACGCAAGTCAAACCAGCGATGTCCTTCAAAAGCCAATTCACGCATACGCTCGTTTAATATTTCGTTTATCAAATCATTTCCTGAAAGAGTATTGATGTGTTGCTCTATGGTAGCGTAATGCGTTGTCGAATATCGATTTTTGAGCAGAATCAAAAGTGTATTTTTGGCGGAAGATTCATTACCTAAACGGGCTTCACTCTCGGCTTTGTTAAGATATAATTCGGCAGTTCGGAAAGAACATTTGAACGAGTCGTTCCCTGCTTTGGAAACTTTATATTTTCCCGAATCGGAAGTCATATATGTAGCAAAACGCAAGTCGTTAGTTGTATCATACATTGCAATTAACTCATCAGAAACGAATGAAGCTTTTTGTAATTGTAAGGTAAAAGTATTCTCCAAAGCCAAGAGTGATTCAACAGAGTTGTATGCAGAAGGCTGAGTTTGAGAATTATTTAAATCGACCAGCGAATTGTTGATGCTCAGAGCTTTATTTGCATAGCTGACCGAAGAAGTATATTCTCCCATATGCAAATATACTCGTGCTGCAAGTGCATATAAATTAGCTCGTGCAAAGCGATAGTTGAGCCCAACTTCCCATGTGTTTTGTTGCATTAGACTTTCTGCTTTTTGTATGTCAGAAAGAATTTGGTCATAAGTTGCTTGTACAGACGCTTTTGGGAAATCTTGTTCCAAATCGACTATAAGGTTTATGGGTACACCGCTATCTGTTGCTGCTGTAAGTTTATTATAAGACCTGGCATACATAGAAATAAGCGAAAAATAATTGTATGCTCGTAGCGCATAGGCCTCTGCTATAAGTTGGTTTTTCTCAGGAGAATCAGGCATTCTACTTTGACCTGAGTTAATAGTTTCATTAGCATAAAAGATAGATTTGTAGAAATCTTCATACGGATATTGTAATGTTTGGGTAGTGGTTATTACATCTTCCCAAATATAAATATTTTGAAATACAGGGAAATTATCATCGTTTGTATTAGCTGTTAGTTCATCAGAGCGAAAAGCTACATTCGATTTATATTTTGGAAAAATATTGTACCCAGAATTGAGCAATTGACGAAAATCTTCTGTTGTAGAGGGGACAACCATTCCTTTGGGTTCAATATCTAAGAATTTGTCGCAGCTACTTAGTGTAATAACTCCTCCTATTAGTAAAAATTGATATAATTTTTTCATAATAATTAAAATTTAAAAAGTTAAATTAACTCCCATAGTTATTGACTTGGCTATGGGTTGAGCGTAGATGTTTCCAAAAGTTTCAGGGTCAAAAAAACCATTATAATCTGTACTGAAAACAAATAAATTACGCCCTTCTATATTAAATCGGAATGACTCAAACCCTATACGTTTTACAACATCTTTGGGTAATGAATATCCTAATCGGATACTGGTAATACGCATATAACTAATATCTTGAACCCATGTGTCAAGTCTGGAAATAGTAGAAATACCATTGGTAGCGTCTGTACCTGAAAGCCATTGATATGCCATAAACGAATCGCTACCATTCAAGAAAGTGTTTTCCCCAATAATACGAGGCATTGTAGTTTGTGTGTTATCAGGAGTCCAAGCATTAAGAATATCTCGTGAATAATTAAATCCTTTATCAACTTGAGAAGGATCATAAGGAATATTGCGAACCATTGTTCGTTTTATGTTGAAATTAGCATTGATGGACAAATCAAAATCTTTATAACGAAACGTATTGATAATTCCACCAGAGTATTTAGGGTCTTTATCACCAACATATGTATAAAGCTCTCTGATTTGAGGTTCTTTAAGTTCTGTTGCAGTCATTACACCTGGAAAGAAGGAAGCCCAAGGGTCGTATAGTTTGAAAAACTCTACCAAAGAAACGTCTTTACCTGATTTATCAATAAAAATAGGTAATCCTTCAGCATCTAATCCATTGGTTTTGAAAGCAAAAACAGCATTTACAGGAAGTCCTTCTCGCGATGGGATACGTTCATTATCACGCACTTGCATACGTTCTACTTTACTTTTGTTATGTGCGAGACTTATTGTTGTTGTCCAATCAAAGTTTTCTTTGCGAACATTGTGTGTAGTTAGTGTAAGTTCAAAACCTTTATTACTAACTTCTGCCCAGTTAATAGACGAATAATTAAATCCATTTTCTAAGGCAAGAGCACGTTGTCCTATCAGGTCAGAACTGATACGGCTATAAATATCACCCGATAAACGGATACGATTGTTAAAAAAGCCAGCATCTAAACCAGCATTGTAATTGGTTGTTTTTTCCCAACGAAGTTTGTCATTAGGAGGAGAAGTTACCGTGATGATGGTTTGTGGTGAATTAGGCAAAATATTTGTTGAATCATATGTTCCAACTACATAAGGATATGTGTTTTTATCTATATTTCCTTGTAATCCGTATGAAGCTCTTAAACGTAAATAAGGTAAAATAGTACTACCTTGTAAAAAATTTTCTTCGGAAATTAACCATGAACCCGAAACTGCCCACAGAGGCAAATACTTGTATTTTGGATCTACTCCAAAAAGATTAGAGCCATCGTAACGAAGACTTCCAAAAAGTGTATATCGATGTTTATACGTGTAAGAAGCTGTTGTATAGAAAGATACAAAAGCATTTTCTACTTCATTCTTACTATATTGTTTAAACATTGAAGAATTCGCTTCACTACTATTGGGATTGAATATGAGAGGTTTAGTAGTCAGATTTTTGTCATTGTAACCAAAGCCTTTGGTATGAATAGTTTTTGATTGATTACGACGCAATTCTACACCAGCAAACAAATCTATTTCGTGTTTGTTATTTAGTTCAAGAGTATATTGTAAATTATTTTTCCAATTGTACTGGAAAAAGTTTGTATTCCAATTTTGAATAATACCCCCATCAGGTAAAAAGTATTTGAAGCTACTTGAAGAACTATCCCAATATCTTGTATTTGCTCGATATTTTCGTGTAAAATAAGTTTCTTTTTGAGCTGTTTTTTCCGTAGCATCTGCATCAAGCTGAATCCCCAATTGAGAGGTAAAAGTCAAGTTTTTCAATATTTTATATTCAGCATCAATAATAGCTTTTATAGCTTGATTTTTCAGTTGATAATCAGTTGAAGAACGTTCTTCTAAGAAGTTGAAAGGCAAATAAATATCATCTAATCCTCGAATGTCTTGGTCATATACATACGACAAATCATTATTCAAAGGAATATAATAAGGATTTGCATCACGCGAATATTTAGAAGGGTTTGTAAAAGAACCAGTATCAGTTACATATGATTTTCGATTAGTTTGTGAACCTAATAAAGAAATACCAGTTTTAAATCGGTCATTGAAACGATATGTATTGCTAAGCGATACGTTATAACGTTCGAATCCAGTACCTATAGTTGTTCCTTCTTCGTTGTAATAACCCAAAGAAAAGTAATAATCAGCTTTTTCTCCTCCACCTGAAAAACTTGCAGTATATTGTTTGTTGAAGGTAGAACGATACAATAATTTATCCCATGCTGTGTATTGATTTTTGAGTGAATTGATAGCGTTTTGCGTATTGGTTGAAAGGGCATTGAATCCTTGTGACTGATATGTATTATATTCATTAGCATTGTTAAGGATTCGATATACTTCTCCTTTGTCTGTTCTGAATGATAAGTCATTACGTGATGCCATAGCCAATTCAAAGTCAACTTTTTCAGCAGAATTCATCAAATTGAGTTTGCTAAAATCAGGGCGTTGTGTAACGAAAGTGTTTGCCGAAATATTGATTTTCATGCTTCCTTTTCGTCCTTTTTTAGTTGTGATAACAATTACACCATTGGCAGCACGTGCTCCATAAATAGCAGTAGCGGCAACGTCTCTAAGTATTGTAATATCTTGAATATCATCAGGATTGAGCCCCGCAATAGAATAACTTCTAAGTTCATCAATGCTACTTTTCTCTGACAAATCAGGTACTTCATTTCCTTCCAAAGGTAGTCCATCAATTACCCAAAGAGGGTCTTGTGGTCCGTCAAGAGAGGCTGTTCCTCTAATTCGTATTTTGGATAATTCGCCCGGAGAACCTGTCTCTACTGTAGTAACCAAACCAGCTACTTGTCCTTGCAAAAGTTGGTCTATGCTTGCTACACCTGCTTGTTGTAGATCTTTGGATTCTATTTTGGCAATAGAAGCAGTAAGTTTACGTTTTTCTATCTTCTGATAACCAGTAACAACTACTTCTTGTAAAGTATTCGTTTCTTCTTCTAAAACAATAACATAATGAGTTTTGTTAGATATCGAAATAATTTTAGTTTGAAAACCAATAAAACTTACAGCGATTTGCTTGGTTCCTTTGGGTAGTGAAAGACTAAAATTTCCGTCAAAATCAGTAATAACTCCTACACCAACACTCTCTATCAAACCATCAATGTTAGATTGATTGGTAATAGTTTTTGAAGGAATAAATACCGAAGCCCCAGCCAAGGGCAATTTATCAGACGCAGCAGTTACGTTTCCTGTAATAGTTTGTGCTTGTATATAACTGATTGATACAAAGCATACTAATAACCACCATTTTTGTAAATAGTTCATGTCTTGATGTATTATATATGATTAGTTAAAATATTTAGTACTGAAATGATATTGATTATTGTTTGAAAAATAAAGAAATCCGATCGACAAGGTCTTGATAGTGAGCTTTGGTCTGTTTATCTCCTTTTTTGTTTTTGATAAGACTAAGCACCTCTCGTAGTTCGTTACGTTTTAGAGTTGTTACTTCCGAAACACGTTTCATCGAACTGAAATTGACCTGATTTAATTGAACAAAATCCTGAATATTAACACAATAAGAAGTATTTGTATTATCAAAATCTAATGACTTATTTGTTGTTTTTTCAAAAAGTTTTTGTGTAGAAACAATAAGTCCATCGACATAATTTTTTTGAGTCATTCGTTCTAAAATGGTTAAAGATTTTCCTTTTTTTGTGTTAGCAAAAATGTGATTGCGTAGCATTGAAAACAAATCTTTGGTAGTGAAAATGGTTTCTTTTTGAGGCTTAATTTCCATTTCGAGTAATCGTAATATACGTTCATCATCTAATAATTCGTATAGTATTGAATATTGATATTCACGCGCTAGTGTATAGGGAGAGGTTTCAAAAGCTCCTATGGGAGTATCTTTGATAGCATACGTTTTTTGCAATATTTCTTGGTCAAAAAACAACCATTGAGGTAGTGTGAATACATGGGTATTGAGATATTCAACCGCTTCTTTCTGTCTTTGATATGGTACAGGAATGTATGTTTTTTGTCCGTCATTTTGTACCAAATTATTACGATACAATCCACCTATATTGTTCATTACGTGTCTGTTATATAATTGCCATTGGTTGATGACTTCTGTATAGAGTTTTCCTGCTTTGTAATAATCAGCATCTTTTTCGGCTGTCCACTGCAGGATATGCTCGGTTACTCGTTGCAAATTTTTCAAACCATATTGACTTGCTTTGACAGGGTCATCTCCCAAATCTTCTGACTGAGAACGTGGGTCTATAATGTTTTTGGAAGATTGTTGCTCTCCATAGAAATACAAAGGATTGCCACTATGCTTATTAACCCATTCTCGGAGCGTTTTTTCGGCTGTTTTTTCATCAGGAAACCACCGATACGCCCATTCAATAGCATATCGGTCATAAACTCCGATAGTTGGATTGATATTAGGTATGTTATCTTCGGGTTGTGCTACATAATTGTAACGAGCATAATCCATAATAGAAGGGGAAATCCCATTTTTTTCTACAAAAGAAGCAGAGCGAAGTGAATCAATGGGGTAAGCATTAGATGCTCCCATATTATGTTTAAGTCCCAAAGTGTGTCCTATTTCGTGCGAAGAAACGAAACGAATAGACTCTCCCATAAGTTCATCACTAAACGTATTACTTTGAGCAAGTGGATTGATGCTTCCTGTTTGAACACGTATCCAATTATGCAAAGAAGTCATTACATTGTGCCACCAAACCACATCAGCTTCTATAATCTCACCACTGCGAGGGTCTACTACCGAAGGTCCCATGGCATTTGCCTTAGCAGAAGCCACATAAGTGATTCCAGAATAACGAACATCGTCTAAATCAAAGTTATCATCGTTTGCATCGGCTTCTTTGGCTGTGATAGCATTTTTAAAACCTGCTTGCTCGAAGGCTTTGTTCCAGTCATTAACTCCTTGAATAATATATTTACGCCATTGCTTAGGTGTAGCTGGGTCTATGTAAAAAACAATTTGCTTTCGTGGAACGACAAGTTCTCCTTGCAAGTAGCGTTGTATGTCTTCTTCTTTGGGTTCGAGTCGCCAACGGGTTACTGATTTTCTTTTTTCCATTGCGTGTTGTTTATCGTTAAAAAACCAATGTTTTTGAGTGAAATATCCTATACGTTCATCTTCAAAACGAGCTGGCATAGGAGTTTCTGGCAATAGAACCAAATTGCTTGTTACACCAATAGTTATGGGAACATTTCCTCCTCCTTCATTGACCGAAGTGGTTAAATTGGAGCGAATAACTATATTTTGTGAAAAAGCTTTCATTGACTGAATTTGTGACAGATTTGTTTTTATTGATCCTCCCAATCCGGTATGAGTAAGTACATCATTAAAACTTTTTTCATTTCCATCAAAAACTTTATTAACTTTAACAACAACAGCTGTGGAATCAGTATTATAAGTGTGAATATTAAAAAACTCAAGTATTGATGGTGCAAAATTGTCTTGTACAGAAAGTGTTATAGCGTCTTGTGCTGGTGAAAAAACAATAGGTTCAGAGGTTTTTACCCAGATTTTTTTAGAAATAGTATCTTTTTCAAACGTGATAATTTTGTTTTCAAAATTCATTCCTTTGTTAAGTCCGGCTTCATTCAACTGCATTGGGACTTGTGAAAGTTTATTTACAATCATAAAAGTTCTTTGTAAGAGCGAATCAGGAATTTCAAAATAATAATCTGTATCTTTCTGAATAATTGTAAAAAATCCTTTTTTGACTAATGATTTTTTGACCAACTCTTCGTATTTCTTTTCTTTATTCGTTTCAGTAGTATCTTTAGTCGTTTTGTCATTTTTCTTGGTTTGTGCCATTAGAGGCAGACTCATCAAGAAAAAAATTACCACATATTTGAGTGTATTCATTAGAATTTATTTTTAAAGCTACAAAATTAGATATTTTATTAAATATTTGAAAAAAAAATTAGAAGAAAATTCTTAAAAAAAGAAAAAATATATTGAAAAATATTTTTAAATAAGAAAAAAATGTAATTTTGTAGCTTTATTTTTAAACAAAGAAACGAATGTCATTACAAGCAATTTCTCCAATTGATGGGCGTTATGCCGATAAAACCCATTCGCTGATTCCATTTTTTTCAGAAGAAGCTTTGATACGTTATAGAGTGCAGGTTGAAATAGAATATTTCATAGCTTTGTGCGAGCTTCCTTTACCAGAATTGGCTGACTTTGACCTCAATTTAATCCCTGATTTGCGAGGTATTTATACCAATTTTTCAACAGAAAATGCTCTTGAAGTCAAGCAAATTGAAAAAACGACTAATCATGATGTAAAAGCGGTCGAATATTTTATCAAAAACCATTTTGACCGACTTGATTTACAATCATACAAAGAATTTATTCACTTTGGACTTACTTCGCAAGATATTAACAATACTGCTATACCGCTTTCGGTTAAAGAGGCAATAAATAAAGTATATTTGCCTTATTTACAAGAAGTTATAAAAAAATTAGAAGAACTTTCGCAACAATGGAAAGATGTTCCACTTTTGGCACGTACGCACGGACAACCTGCCTCACCAACACGCTTAGGTAAGGAAATAGAGGTGTTTGTTGTCAGGATAAAAGAACAACTACGACAGCTTCAAAGTGTTCCTTTTTCAGCAAAATTTGGAGGAGCAACAGGCAATTATAATGCTCATAAAGTAGCATATCCACAAGTCAATTGGAAAAATTTTGGAACAAATTTTGTCGAAAATATCTTAGGTCTTCATCATTCTTTCCCAACTACACAGATAGAACACTATGATAATTTGGCAGCACTTTTTGATGTTTTGAAACGAATAAATACAATTTTGATAGACCTTGATCGCGATTTTTGGACTTACATTTCAATGGATTATTTCAAACAACAGATAAAAGCAGGAGAGGTAGGTTCTTCAGCAATGCCTCATAAGGTAAATCCGATTGATTTTGAAAATTCCGAAGGAAATTTAGGAATTGCCAATGCCATTTTTGAACATTTGTCAGCAAAATTACCTGTTTCGCGATTACAACGAGACCTTACCGACAGCACCGTATTGCGTAATATAGGTGTACCTTTTGGGCATACGCTAATTGCTTTACAAGCTACGTTGAAGGGATTGAACAAATTGCTTTTGAACCAGACAAAAATTCAGGCTGATTTGCAAGCTAATTGGGCAGTAGTTTCCGAAGCTATTCAAACTATTTTGCGAAGAGAAGGCTATCCCAATCCGTATGAAGCTTTGAAAGGACTTACTCGAACAAACGAACTTATCAATGCAGAAGTCATAGCCAATTTTATTGATACACTTTCGGTCTCACAACAAATAAAAGAAGAACTTAAAACAATTTCTCCTGAAAACTATACAGGAATATAAAAATATTTTTTTAAAAATGCTCCAAATGAAAAGCCTCATTATTTGAGGCTTTAGTTTATATTTGTTATAAGAAATTAAAATAATCCGTATAATTGTGCATCAATCTTATTGATAATTTCGCCTAAATCTTCTTGGCTTTCAACAAAGTTAATAGAATCTACATCAATAATAAGAAGTTTGCCTTTGTCGTAGCTTTCAATCCATTGTTCATACCGATTATTAAGTTTGTTGAGGTAATCAATAGAAATCGAACTCTCATATTCACGCCCTCGTTTTTGAATTTGTTTGACCAAATTGGCAATAGAGCTTCGCAAATAAATAAGCAAATCGGGAGGGTAAATGAATTTTTCCATCAGTTCGAAAAGTGATGTATAATTAGCATAATCACGAGCTGAAAGTAACCCCATCGAATGCAAATTGGGTGCAAAAATATGAGCATCTTCATAAATAGTCCTATCTTGGATAATATCTCTTTGACTTTCGTGAAAATCAATAATTTGTCTAAAACGACTATTTAAGAAAAAAACTTGTAAATTAAAACTCCATCGCTCCATATTGGCATAAAAATCATCTAAATAGGGGTTATCAACCACACTTTCAAAATGAGGTTCCCATTTATAATGTTTTGCCAGAAGTTCTGTAAGAGTTGTTTTACCCGCTCCAATATTTCCTGCTATGGCAATATGCATTATACTGAGTTTTTATAATTGATGTCCTATAAATCCTTTCCCTTCAAGATATCGATTATCATCAATCATCATTTTAATCATTGATGTGTTTTTGATAGTTCTAATGATAAAAGCACTTTGGATATTTGAAATAATGTCTAATTTGGATATTTTATGTACAACAAAGTTTTGATAATCTTCCATATCTTTCAAGATAAGTTTGAGCAAGAAATCGTATCCACCAGCCATATATGAAGCCTCTAAAACTTCATCAAGATTACTGATGTATTCTTCAAATTGATTGAAGAGTTCTTCTTGATGACGAATAAGTTTTACTTGACAATAAGCAACCAATTTTTTGCCTAACGCAGCAGCATTGACAACAGCTACATATTTTTCAATAACATTGGTGCTTTCTAATTTTTTGATGCGTTCGTGTACAGGTGTAATTGACAAATTCACCTTTTCAGCCAATTTTTTGATAGATTGTTTGCTATCTTTTTGTAATTCATTTAAAAGAATTAAATCTACAACATCTAGTGTAAGCATATTTTGTTATATTTAATTTTCAAGTGGTAAAAGTATAATGTTTTTCTTAAATGTCCAAATTTTTTTGGAATATTTTTTTTACTTTTTTGAATAATAGAAACTTATTTTTAGATAAAATGTATATTGTTTTTTTGTTATTTCAATACTTCACTAACAAAATTAAGTAATTACTTGATTTTGCAAAAATAACTATATAGCTTTATTATTGAAGTATTGTTGAAGAAAGAGTTTTATTTAATCTCAACACCTTTTTTATAATAACCTTTTTCAGTATAAAATCACCTGTATTACCTCTTTCAAGTTCCCAAAATCCATCTCGCAAACCATTTATATAATTTCCTTTTCCTTCAAGTTCTTCCCAATATCAGTGTTTTATACCATAATACGTCCGCCACTTTTAGGAGAGTCGCCCTTAAAAAATACCTTCGGTTACCAAAAATTCATCTTTGTAAAAACCTATAACACGGGTGGGCTTTGAAAAATCTGGAATATTGTGTTCTTTCTAAGTTTTTCCATAGTCATAAGAAAAGTAAATCGCTTTTGAATAGTCAAAATCGTAAACAAAATTCTTATAACGATAGAATTTAAAATTTTCTCCTTTTTTGGTATATAAAAATTCTTCTATTTCAATAGCAGCACCTGTGTTAAAATAGCTATTATACACTTTTTGTCCGTATAAATTAGCAAAATTGTATTTGGCTGTCCATATTATATTATTATCTGTTGGTTTCATACAAGATATAATTAAAGTTATTACCATTAAAATTTTTCCTGTTTTATTCATTTTTTAAGTGATTTTTATTCCTTGTTTAGTTCCTTGACTATAAAGAAATTATCCTTAATTCTAAGGAGTTTATAATTAAGATTTTTGTTACTATAAAGGGTGATATTTGCAAAACTTTCTATTTCTTCTACTTCATCATTATGTTTGGTGTAAGCAGCTTGAATTTTATTGTCGTTCAAATAATTTTCAGTAGCGATACGCAAAGTGTCTTTTCCTAAAGAAATTTTGGAATAAAGAATTCCATACCAAAAATCATCTATAAGAAGACTTTTTTTGATAAAAACAGACAAAAAAGGCATTTTTTCTGATATGGGGTACATTGAATGTACATCTTTTGGGAATTTTTCATTTAAAAAGTCTTCATTTTTTTCATAATATTCAATAACTGGATAAACTTTTTTGGTGGTATAGAAAATACATAATTCATTATTTTGTTTGAATAGAACTTTGTATTGATCATCATATTTTTTGTCATATGTAAGTGTATCTAAATATAAATAAGAATAAACAGGTTTTAGAGTGCTTTTAATGATTTTATCCAGCAATTCTTCCTCTTTTTCAACAGGATAAGAAAAATCGTGGTTTAAAATTTTTATTTTTATGGAAGTTTTGTCATCGGAATTCAGCCAATTAACATACGAATTGGTTTCAAAATCTACGATTTTATCATCATAAATAAAGGCTTCATTGCTGTAATATATAGAATCTTTTTTATTTTCGTTAATATCCAATTTGGTGAATTTTTTTAATCTTTTTTTGAAATAAAGTATTCGACTGTAAATAAATTCGTTGTTTTGATTAAAATATATATCTTCATCTATTGGATATTCGATCAGGTTCGTATTTTCAAGCTGAATATCATCATAATATTTATGTCTTTTTTCCGTTGTAAGATATTTTGGGTCGCTAAACAGGTAATTATAATCTAACTCTGTAAAATAATAGTAAGAATCTCGCTCAGAGAAGTTTTGCATGCCTATTTGCTCTTTTATTGAGTGATACCAATCGCTTCCATACATCAGAAATAATATAGCTACATAACTTATGATAAGTGGTAGTATTTTATCAATAAATTTGAAATAAAAGAAAAAAAGTATCAATGATATCACAAAAGTTATAGGCGTAGCTATTAGAGCAATCACCCAACCATAACCACCTGAATTTACAAAATAAGAAAATATTGTTACACTAATCAAAAGTGTAAAAATTAGTGATTTTATGAATGGTTTCATTTTTTAGATTTAGTATTTAAGGGTTTAATGTATAGCGAAAAGCGTATAACTTTTTTAATGATAACTACTAAGCACTTGAAACTAAATTGTGAATCGAAGCTCTCGATTTTTAACTATAAAAAAATTATCCTTAATTCTAAGGAGTTTATAATTGATATTTTTGTTACTATAAAGGGTGATATTTGCAAAACTTTCTATTTGTTCTACATCATCGCTATGTTTGGTGTAAGCAGCTTGAATTTTATTATCATCCAAATAACTTTCAGTAGCGATATATAAAGTGTCTTTTCCCAAAGGAATTTTAGAATAAAGAATGCCAGACCAATAATCATCTCTAAAAAGACTTTTTTTGGTAAAAACAGACGAAAAAGGCATTTTTTCTGATATGGGATACATTGAATGTACATCTATTGGAAAATTTTTATCTAAAAAATCTTTATTTCCTTTAATTTTTTCAATTTTATAATCGTAATATATATCTCTTATGGAATGAAAAATATATAACTCATCATTTTGTTTGAATAATATTTCGATAGAATGATCTCCAAGACCAGATCGCAAAGTATCAATGCGAGTACCAAATTCCCAAACAGGCTTTGGTGTTCTTTTTGAAATTGTTGCTATCAACTCTTCTTCTTGTTCAAAGAGAAAACGAAAAATCTTGATTCAAAACTTTTATTTTTACAGATGTCGTATCTCCTGAATTTAACCAATTAGAATACGAATTTGTTTCAAAATCTACACTTTTATCATCATAAACAAAAGAATCATCACTATAAACCACAGAATCTTTTTGATTTCCGTTACTATCCAATTTGATAAATTCTTTTAATCTTTTTTTGAAATAAAGTGTTCGACTGTAAATAAATTCGTTGTTTTGATTAAAATATACATCTTCAACCATTGGATATTCGATTAGGTTCGTGTTTTCAAGCTCAATATGCTCACGATACTTATATCTTTTTTCTGTTGTGAAATAGCTAGTACCAAAATAGTAATAAACCTCTCTTTTAGGTAAGGTTTCAGCCTCTGTTAGCTGTCTTATTGAGTAATACCAATCGTTTCCATACATCAGAAATAATATAACAACATAACCTATGATAACTGGTAATATTTTATCAACAAATTTGAAATATAAGAAAAAAAGCAAAAATGACAAAATAAATACTTGTGGCATCAGTATTATAGCTCCCAGCCAACCAAAAGTTCCTCCTGAATTTGCAGCGTCGATAAAAAAATAACACAAGATAGAATTGTGAAAATAAATGACTTTACAAATGATTCCATTTTCTATTTGTCGGTTAGGGGTTAAGATTTTTAAGTTCCAAAATCCAAGTTGCTTTCTTAAATTTGTTCCTTATTTTATTTCAAATTTTTATTAAAGCGTTTGGACATTGTCCATTCCGAATTGGTAAGGTCATAAATTTTTTGAACATCTTTGAGAATATTTTCAAAATCAATTTTCAAATCAATGAGTTTTCCTGTTTTTATGTCAAAAACCCAGCCATGTACCATAGGATAGTGTTCTTCTATGTAGCGTTCTTGCACACAAGCCATTTTGATAACATTGATACATTGTTCTTCTACGTTCAGTTCAATGAGCCGATTATAGCGCTGATGTTGATCTTCAATATTGTTGAGTTCGTCTTTGTGTAAGCGATATACATCACGAATATTCCGTAGCCAAGGGTTTAAAATTCCAAAATTTTTAGATTCCATAGCTGCTTTTACACCGCCACAATCATAATGTCCGCATACGATAATGTGTTTTACTTTAAGATTACTAACGGCATAATTCACTACCGAAGTTGCGCTCATATCCAAAGCATTGACCATATTAGCAAGGTTACGATGTACGAATACCTCACCAGGTTTTAACCCCATGAGTTCTTCAGCGGTTACACGACTATCAGAACACCCAATGTATAAATATTCGGGAGATTGTCCTTCATTCATTTTTTCAAAAAAATCGGCATCTTCGTGTAGTTTTTGAGCAATCCATTCTCTGTTATTGTCAAATATTTTCTTATATGAGTGAGACATACTATCGTTTGATTTTGTTATTATTTCTATTTGATACTATTTAATAAAAGAATTGATATTCGATGTATTTGTATATTATTATTGCCTGAATTTATCTTATGACAATCAATGCCCGGTTGTTATTTCTTTCAGAATAGAAGCGCCACCATTGTGTAGAACAAATAGAGCGCAGTCTTCGGGTGTGGTATTGATATTGTCGAGAGGAATTTGCTTGCGAACTTCTATTTTCTGTGTACCACAGAGCGAAAACAAGTTGCCTACAAAGTGCAACGTATTTTTTTCGATATGTGCATATGCACCAATGGGAGCTGTACAACCTCCTTCCAGTTTTTTTAGAAATCGACGTTCAAAATCGGTACAAATAGCTGTTGGTTGATGATGTATTTGTTCAAGGGCTTCCCGTACAAACGAATCCTTTTCCATAGCTACTACAAGTATAGCACCTTGTGCTGGTGCAGGAGTCATCCAGTTTAGCACTAAGTGGTTTTGCGGAATTTTCTCTAATCGGTCAAGCCCTGCAAAAGCAAAAATAGCACCATTCCACGGATTATCAGCGAGTTTTTGCAAGCGTGTATTGACATTACCGCGCAAATTAACTACCTGATGTGTTGGATATGCATTGAGCCATTGTGCTTTACGTCTTAAACTTCCTGTGGCGATAGTTGCTTGTGGTTGTTCTAAGAAGTCGAGGGTATTTTTATATACTAAAATATCAAAAACATTGGCACGTTGTAACACAGCTCCTTGTACAATTCCTTCGGGAAGCGTAGTGGGGACATCTTTCATACTATGTACGGCGATATCAATGTTTCCTTTTATCATCGCCATATCGAGAGTACGAGTGAAAACTCCTGTGATTCCCAATTGATACAGAGGCTTTTCATCAAGCAGATCGCCTTCTGATTTTACAGAAATTATTTCAGTATTATATCCGAGATTTTGAAGTTTGTCGGCCACTAATTGAGCTTGCCAAAGCGCCAATTGGCTATCGCGCGTACCTATTCTGATTGTTCTTCGAGTCATTGCTTTTGTTGCTAAGTTTATTTTATGAAAAGAATATGATTATCATACTTGAATTATGCCTAAACTGAATGCCTGTTCTATGGGAGCGTGATTTGCCGCTTGAATCCCCATTGAAATCCACTTTCGAGTATCGAGGGGGTCTATAATTGCATCTGTCCAAAGTCGAGCAGCGGCATAGTAAGGAGTGGTTTGTTGTTGATATTTGGCTGTGATTTCTTCTAAGAGTTGTTTTTCTCTTTCGTTAGAAAGGGTCTCACCTTTTCGTTTGAGTGTAGCAGTTTCTATTTGCAACAACACTTTGGCTGCTTGTACGCCTCCCATAACAGCTAAGTTTGCCGAAGGCCAAGCTACGATCAATCGTGGGTCATAAGCCTTGCCGCACATCGCATAGTTGCCAGCTCCGTATGAGTTTCCTACAATGATTGTGAATTTGGGTACAACCGAATTGGCAACAGCATTGACGAGCTTTGCACCATCTTTGATAATGCCTCCGTGTTCTGATTTTGAACCAACCATAAAGCCAGTTACATCTTGCAGAAACACCAGCGGAATTTTCTTCTGATTGCAATTGGCAATAAATCGAGTAGCTTTGTCGGCACTATCTGAATAGATAACTCCTCCGACTTGCATTTCTCCTTTTTTGGTTTTGACAACTTTGCGCTGATTGGCTACAATGCCTACAGCCCAGCCATCAATGCGGGCATAACCAGTCAAAATAGTTTGTCCGTAGCCTTGTTTATATTCTTGAAAATCAGAATTATCAACCAAGCGTAAGACAATCTCTTTCATATCGTAGGGTTCGGTACGGCTTTGCGGTAAAATGCCATAAATTTCTTCGGGATTATGCAAGGGTTTTTCTGGTTTTGTTCGATTAAAACCTGCCTTGGGTGTATCGCCTAGTTTATCTATTATTTTTTTGATAACATCAAGAGCATCGTGGTCGGTTTCGCACTTATAATCGGTAACGCCACTGATTTCACAATGTGTAGTAGCCCCGCCCAGTGTTTCGTTATCAACTTCTTCGCCTATGGCTGCTTTGACCAGATAGCTTCCTGCCAAGAAAATACTTCCTGTTTTATTAACAATCAGGGCTTCATCGCTCATAATGGGCAGGTAAGCCCCTCCAGCGACACAGCTTCCCATAACAGCCGAAATTTGTGTAATGCCCAAACTGCTCATTTGTGCGTTGTTGCGAAAAATGCGTCCGAAATGCTCTTTGTCGGGGAAAACTTCATCTTGCAAAGGCAAAAATACACCAGCACTATCGACCAAATAAATAATCGGCAATCGGTTTTCGATGGCAATCTCTTGCGCACGCAAGTTTTTTTTGCAAGTCATCGGAAACCAAGCTCCTGCTTTGACTGAGGCATCGTTGGCCACCACGATACATTGCCGATTGCTTACAAAACCTATTTCAACAACCACTCCCGCCGAGGGACAACCACCGTATTCTTGGTACATGCCATCGGCTGCGAAAGCACCAATTTCTAAGCGAGGTTTGTTTTTATCCAATAGATAGTCAATGCGTTCGCGTGCTGTGAGCTTCCCTTGTAAGTGTAGCTTTTCAATCGCTTTTTCTCCACCGCCAAGTTTTATTTTCTGTAATCGACGTTGTACTTCATCGCGGGCTAACTTGTTGAAATCTTCATTTTTGTTAAATTCTAAATTCATTTTTTCGGTTTCAGAATGCAAAGATACATTTTTTTCTATAAAAAATAATTTTACTTGTCGAACAGCAAAAACAAGATGCTTGTTTGCATTGAGAGTTAGCTGATAAGTAATGAATTATTTTTAAGCCAACACTCTAAGCAAGCAAATTTTATAGAAAATGGAATAAATTTATACAAATTCAACGAATTCACATCTGTATCTTGGTTGTTTTATACTCAGTTTATAAAATTCACATCTGTATCTTGGTTGTTTTATACTCAGTTTATGAAATTCACACCTGTATCTTGGTTGTTTTATACTCAGTTTATGAAATTCACATCTGTATCTTGGTTGTTTTGTACTCAGTTTATGAAATTCACAGCTGTATCTTGGTTGTTTTATACTCAGTTTATGAAATTCACAGCTGTATCTTGGTTGTTTTGTACTCAGTTTATGAAATTCACACCTGTATCTTGATTGTTTTGTATTCAATTTATGAAATACCCAGCTGTATCTTGGTTGTTTTATACTCAGTTTATAAAATACACAGCTGTGAATCTCTGTTACAAAACTATTTACGAATTGTTACGTTTTTTTTTGACTTCCAAGGAGTATTTTTTTGCCAATCACCAGCCATAATACACCCATAAGGAAGTACTTCATCAACAATCTGTCCTAGATCAAATTGCTGCATTTGTTGGCGAATAGTTTCGGCATTTTTGTAAGCACTTGGCAACTCAGAAATGTCAATTTCGTTGCTGTAAAAACGCACATCAAGCCCAAATGTTTCTTCTTTGAAAATATCTTGAATGGTTTGGTCTGCTTTTGATTTTTTGTGTTGGGAACGACTCATATTACGCCCAGCTCCGTGTGGAGCAAACCCCAAGTTATGCGCCTGCTTTTGTCCCTGAACAATTAACACAGGCGACGCCATATTGAGTGGAATAAGTCGCAACGAACTTGTAGCGTCGGGTAGAAATTGGGCGTCAAGCGGGGTGGCGCCTTTGGCGTGGTAGAACAAATCACCATCTCTAAAAACAAAGTTATGCTCGTTCCAGAATCGATTTTGTGCTTGTAACGCAAGAGTGGCAAGTGTGGCGTCATGTATGAGTTCGTGGTTAAGTTTTGTCCATTTGCGAATCACTTGCAGAGCGTTCCAGTATTGCTCTCCTTGGTCTGTGTCGAAAGGAATCCAAGCGTTTTGTTTGAGTGTATCAGGAGAAATTTCTCGACGAAAACCTTCGGCAACTTTCATACCTTTGTCAAAAAGAATAGCACCAGGCGCTCGCGACCCGTGATGAGTGATAAGCATTGTATTACCTGTCATTTTTGAAATACCTACAAAGAGAAAATGATTTCCGTCTCCTTGTGTTCCAAGATGTTCGCGTGCGATGCTGATTGTCCGGTCTTCTTTCAAAAAAATATTCTGGCGGAACAAATCTTCAAGTTCGGTAGTGAGTTTGAATTGTTTCCCGCGCGCTCGACCTCCAATACCAAAATGCGTACTTTGGTGTGCGGCATCTAAGACACGTTTTGGGTCAATTTTTCCAATATCGGTTAGCATTACCGAACAGCAAATGTCGGCACTATGCATACCCGGGTGAATTGCCTTGCGAGCTACAGCTACACCACCCACAGGAATTGTTCCATTGCTTCCTGTCGGACAAGCATCGGGCATAATAGCTCCGGCAACCATCGTTGGGGTTCGCAAGAGTGTTTTCATTGTGCTAATTACCTGATTCACGTTCTCTTGTTCTATTGGGTTTTCAGCAGAAATATTGATGTGAAGAGGTGCGTGCGTGGTCAATAACTCCAAAGGGTCAGGGCTACGATATTGTTCCAAATACAAAGCTATTTGTTGCTCATTCAGGTCGTTTTGATTGATATAAAGTAAGGCTTCTTTGAACCACTTAGCGGGACGATACCCAAGTTTTACAATATAATTTCCATCTATTTTCATCAGGTTTGTTTTTAATTTTGCGGGGCAAAGTTACAAAGCTACAATGCATTCTTTTTGCGTAAATGAAAAAAAATGAAAAAAATCAATCGGTGTAACTAGTTTTTGAAAGTAAAAACTAACTATATATTTACCTCTTGTACCTGAATTTGCTCATTGATAAACACTAAAAAGGCTTTTTCTATTTATATGTAAGTTAGACACAAATATTTAAATTAGTAAAATTTTTTTTTGTAAAAAAATAATATGAAAATGCATTTTATTTGAAACGAAAAGGAGTATTAATTTTATATTATAGAAAAATATAACGCAATAAATTTAAATATTAGAAATATTTTTGATAAATAATTAAATGATTTTTTTGAAATATTTAAGGTCTTATTTTGTTTATTTGTATATATGTTGTACATTTGCCTCATAATTTTAAATTCAAACAACAAAATCAAATATTTATGTATAAAAAAAAATTCATATCACTTGTGTTGTTTATGATGGCATGTGTTTGTTCAATATCGGCACAAGTTACAGTTACAGGTAAAGTAACTGATGAGAAAGGTGTTCCACTTCCTGGAGCAAGTGTATTGATAAAAAATACATCTAAGGGAGTTGCTACAGACTTTGATGGAAAATATTCTATTGAAGCAAAGCAAAATGATGTATTAGTGTTTAGTTCCATCGGATTTTTCTCACAAGAGAGGAAAATTACGGGAGTAGATAAAATAGTTGTTGATATCCTTTTAAAGGAGGAAGTGCAAGAGTTAGAAGGGACGGTTGTAACAGCTTTGGGTATCAAGCGTCAAGAAAAAGCACTTAGTTATAATGTGCAACAAGTAAAATCTGAAGAACTTACTCGTGTCAAAGATGCTAACTTTGTTAATAGTTTGAATGGTAAAGTTGCTGGGGTGAATATCCAACGTAGTTCTTCGGGAGTTGGGGGTGCAACTAAGGTAATTATGAGAGGGGCTAAGTCTATCAGTGGGCAAAATAATGCTCTTTATGTAGTTGATGGAGTGCCTATTAACAATGCTTCATCGGCTTCAAGTGGAGGTGATTTCGGAACGCCTGGAGGAGGTGAAAGCATCTCGGACTTTAACCCTGAAGATATAGAAAGTATCAATGTTCTTACGGGACCTTCTGCGGCAGCGCTTTATGGAGCAGCGGCAGCTAATGGTGTAATTATAATTAACACTAAAAAGGGAAAAGAAGGAAAAATGGCTGTTAATTTTAATTCGAAAATTGAATTATTGACCCCCTTTATCACACCCGAATTTCAAAATACATATGGGAGTGATGGTGAGACAAGTTGGGGTACAAAATTAACTAAACCAACTTCGTATAATCCATTAGATTTTTTTGGTGTAGGGGTCGTACATAATAATTCTGTGGATTTATCTATTGGTAATGCTCAAAGTCAAACATTTGCATCTTTTGCCTCAACAGATTCAAAAGGAATTATTCCTACCAATGGATATTATCGTCATAATTTCACAGGAAGGAATACTTCTCATTTTTTCAATAATAAGGTTCATTTAGACCTTTCGGCAAGTTACATTTTGCAAGGAAATCAAAATATGTATTCACAAGGAGGAGTTTTTAATCCATTGACATCACTTTACTTATTTCCACGTGGAGATAACTTTGAGGAACTCAAAGCCTGGGAACGTTGGAATCCTTCTCGAAAAATATATGAACAGTACTATCCGTATGTGAGAAATGTTTCTAATGGAGTGGTTAAAGAGAATCCGTATTGGAATATCAATCGTCAAATATTCTTTGAGAAAAGAAAACGTAATATGTACGGAGCTTCATTAACATATGATATTTTAGATTGGATGAATATATCAGGTCGTGTACGAATTGATAATACCCAAGGCGAAGGCGAGATGAGAGCCTATGCCACATCAGACCAAAGTACAGGTGTTGGAAAAAGAGGTGAATGGCGATATACGCTTCGAACTATTAACCAAACATATGCTGATTTAATACTCAATATCAATAAAGATATGGGGACATTTATAACCAAAGATGGTGTTGAACGCAATTTGGTTAATATTACAGCAAACTTAGGAGCATCTTATGATGATAATATCAATAAAACAGCTGGATTTAGAGGTTGGTTACATATTTTGCCTAATTTCTTTTCAGCTAATAACTTAGACCCTAAAGGAGGAAAAGTACAAACAAATAGTCATATACGCAATATTGCTGTATTTGGGAGTGCTGAAATTGGATTTCAAAGCCGGTTATTTTTAACACTTACAGGGCGTACGGACTGGGCTTCGCAATTAGTTAATACCAAAGATGAGGCTATATTCTATCCTTCAGTAGGACTTTCGGCAGTAGTTTCCGAATATGTAAAAATGCCACAATGGCTTTCTTATTTGAAAATACGAGGGTCATATACTGAAGTGGGTTCGCCTATTTCCAGAGAAGGATTTACTCCTTATACACGTACGTTTGGTTTTACAGGTACTGGTGTAAGTCCTGATAAAGATTATCCATTCCCTGATTTTACTGCGGAAAGAACAAAATCGTATGAAGTAGGTTTTAATGCGAAATTCTTGAAAAATGCTTTGAGTTTTGATGTAACTTTGTACAAATCAAATACATTTAATCAATTACTTTCCTATAAATTACCTGAATCAAGTACATACAATAACCTATGGTTGCAAGCAGGTAATATAGAGAATAAAGGTATAGAAGCCTCTTTGAGTTTTGATAAAGATTTTGGTAAATTTGCTTGGAATAGTAGTGTTACATTTACTAAAAATATAAATGTAGTAAAAGAATTGGCTCGTAATTATCTCAATCCGATAGACAATACATATTTCGATATTACTGAGGTAGGAAATATTCGTGAAGGAGGTTCTATGACAGCAGTTATTGTTGATAAAATACTAAAACGTGGAGCTGATGGAAGATTGATAGATTCTGGTAAAGGAACTTTTGAAATAGATAATACACGTGAATATTTGATTGGAGATTCTAATCCCGATTTTACAATTGGTTGGCGTAATGGTTTTAAAGTTTATGAGAATTTGTCATTAGATATGATGATTTATGGTCGATTTGGTGGTGTAGTTCAATCACGTACTCAAGCCTGGTTGGATCAATATGGAGTATCCAAAGCAACTGCCGATGCTCGTGATGCAGGAGGTGTTGTCATAGATGGAGTTACTTACAATGCACGTAAGTATTATCAAACCATTGCTAATGGAGGTGTAAGTTTACCAATCTATTACACATACGATGGTACAAATGTACGCATACAAGAAGCTTCTCTTACATATCGTTTGCCTGTTGAAAAATTCAATTATGCTAAATGGCTAAAATCGTTAAGTATTTCTGTTACAGGATATAACTTAGCTATGTTGTATCTTAGAGCACCTTTCGACCCAGAATCAACAGTAAATACTACGGGTGAAGGAAGTTATGGAAATTCACCTGATTTTTTCCGAATGCCATCATTACGTAGTGTTGGTATCTCAATTAAGGCTTCTTTATAATTTAATTTTAACTAAAAATCAAACAAATGAAAAATAGGATTTTTATAAGTATAATATCTTTGATGACTATGGCTTGTACCAAAGATTTTCAAGAAATAAACACCAATCCTACTAATCCCACGCAAAAACAAGCAGAGCGAGATGGAGTTAATATTTCAGGATATTTGGGTAGTATTCAAAATCAAATTATTCCTACACGTGTTGTTGGCGGAGCAAATCTTTATCAGACATCTATCAATATGATGGGAGATAGTTATATAGGTTATATGGCTCCTCCTATCAATAAATGGAATGGTGAGAGAACAATGATTACAGGTTATATGGCACCTTGGTGGATGAATGGTAATTATACAGGAATGTTTAGTTCCATTATAGCTTCTTGGCGACAAATAAAAACTAATACAATAGATAAAGACCCTAATGATGCTACCTATAAAGCTATATATCAAATGGTCATGATATGTAGAGCTTTGGGCATGCTTCGGGCGACAGATATGTTTGGACCTTTACCTCTTTCCAATCAAGGAAAAGGTCTTGTTTCAGTGCCATATGACTCTGTTGAAGATATTTATAATCTTTTATTTAGTGAGTTGAAGGAAGCGGCTGATTATTTGAAGGATTATAAAGAATCTTACACCTTGCCCGAAAGTATCAAAGAAAGTGATTATTATTTTAATGGTGATTTAAATAAATGGATCAAGTTTGCCAACTCAATCCGATTGCGAATGGCTGTGCGTATTCGTTATGTAAATCAAGCTAAAGCCAGTGAGGAAGCAAAAGCAGCTTTGGAAGGCGGTGTAATGGAAAATATAGACGATATGGCAAAATTACAAACCAATGAGCGACTTATTATACTGAATTCGTTGGAATTAATAGCTAATAATTATAAAGATGCACGTATGGGAGCGACTATTTTGTCATATCTTAAAGGATATAATGACCCACGAATGAAAGTGTATTTTACATTAAATCCTGAACAAAAACCCGATGGTTATATAAATCAAACTGAATTACAAGGTATTCGTGCTGGATTTAAAGGAGCAAAAGAGTATTTAGGTTTTGGTTATCCAAATGTGAAGGAAAATACACCAACTTATGTGATGAAAGCCTCTGAAGTATATTTCCTTCGTGCTGAAGCAAAACTTTTTGGACTTACGAATGATACAAAAACAGATGAAGCTCTTTACAAAGAAGGAATTGAACTTAGTTTCCGTGAAAATGGTGTAACAGATAATTCTTATATTAACAATACGAATAAACCTTCGGACTATGTTGATCCTCTTGATTCTAAAAATAATCAAGGAGCACCTGCTACCATAACTACGCAATACACAGGTACAAATGAAGATAAATTGGAGAAAATAATTACTCAAAAATATTTGGCTATTTTTCCTGACGGACATGAAGCTTGGACAGAGTGGCGTAGAACAGGGTATCCAAGACAAATAAAACCCGTAGCTTACAATGCAGATGCTATTCACGGGAATACAATTATTTCGCCTGATGGAAGAACAAAAGGCGTAAGAAGAGCCATTTATCCTCAATCTGAATATCAAGGAGTGAATAAAGAAAATGTTATCAAGGGAGTACAATTGCTTGGACCAGGAGCCATTGATGATTGTAATGCGCATCTGTGGTGGGATGTAAACCCAAGTACAAGATAGAAAAATTAACTAAAAGTAAAAAAATGAGAACAATAAAACTAATAGGAGGGGCTTTAGTCCTGATGCTGACTATATGGAGTTGTGTAAAAACAGAACCCTTAGATTTAGAAAAAGATTATACAAAAGCAAGTGCGGAACGTTCCAAATCTATTGCTGAACAAGAAGCAAAAGCTAAAGCAGAAGCAGAAGCTGAGCAAGAGAAGAAATGGGAGGCTTATTATAAAATGCTTACCGATTATAAACAAAAATCTTGGAAAGGAGAAAAACCTTTTTCATATATGTTTTGGGCTGGTTGGGTAGCAGTTGAAGGAATTGACAAATCATGGTTGCAATCTATTCCAGATTCTACTACTGCAATAGCTATTTGGGGAGGATATGCAAAAGAACCCGAAGAGTTGACTGAAAATCAGAAGTTTGATTTAGATATTTTTCATAAAAAAGGAAGTAAAGTAGTAACCTGCTATCAAGTATCTAACGTAGGGCAAGGATTACCTGGTGGTTTGGAACTTTTTATAAAGAAGTATGGTAGAGAAATAACGGCAGAAAAAGAAACGGAACGAGTACAAATATACGCTCGTGATTTGGCTCGTCATATCATAGCCTTGAATTTTGATGGTTTTGACATTGATTGGGAGCCTACCATAGGAAATCATAGTAGAGCAGGATACGCCGAATTTGTTAGTACTAATCCACTTTATATGCCTGTAAATGGATATCACGCCAATATGATTACTTTTATTAAAGAATTAGGAAAATATTTTGGTGCAAGATATGAAGGAGATGAAAGAAAAACACATCTTCGGAATTTGTTTGATGAAAATTTTGCAGAATATCACGAAAAAGAAAAAGAATATATCAAAAAGTATAAACCATATTTTGAAAAACATAATGCTGTGGATAAAAAATTCTATTTGTTATTCGATGGGCAGTTCTTTCAAATGACAAAAGAAATGGATAAATATTTTGACAAATATGTAATGCAAGATTATGGAAGAGTAGATACTTTTTCTAATTATTTAAGCAGTTGGACAGCAAATGATAAAGGTAGTCGCACTCCTGAATACTATCCTCCTGCTACAAGGGCATCTTCTACTGCCGAGTTTGAGAAAGGACAATTTACGTTGATAATAGATAAAGCAAAGGCTTATAAAACCAAAAATGGAGGCGTATCTTCATACAAAGGAGAACTTGATTTTGCAACTACAGCGAGAGATATTGGTTTTTCTAATTATATGAATAATAACCATATAAAATTCAGAAATTATAAAAACTATGCTTGGATGCGCGAAGCCATGCGAGTAATGGATCCGCGTACTGACCAAGAATATGGACAATACAAAGAAGAGCTGATTATAAGAACACCCAAAAAATAAAATAATGAAAAATTTATATATAGTAGCAATAATAGTTTTGTTCGCTTTTTCTTGTGAAAAATTGCCAAATACCGATTCAAATTTAAACTCGGGAAATCCTGCATATCAGGTGTCTTTTTTGGAAAATAATAAAGTTGCTGATATAAAAGTAAAAGATGCAGAAGGAAGCGCACAAGATGTAGAAATAAAAGCAAGAATAGCTAATCCTATGGATAAGGATTCGTACTATCTCATTAGTATTGATGATAATACAATTAAAGAATACAACAAAAAAAATGGAGTCGATTATGAATTATTACCCACTGAAAATTATGAAATGACTTATACATACAATGGAGTCTCAAAAACAGGAACTTCTTTTGAAATAGTTGTCCCCAAAGGACAAGTAGTATCAGCTGGTAAACTATCTTTCAAGGTAAAACCGATGAAAGATGCCTTGGGAAATGATTTACCTAAGTCAAATAATTATGCAGTAGCCGTGAGAATGGCTCCTGTTGATAATAAAGTAATTCAACAAGCAGATAAAGAAACTTCTATTTTTTTAATTCGTCGTTCATTTAAAACAAAAGTAGCTAAAATAAATGGCAGAGCTTTTCATATGATATACGGACAGGACACTCGGTCGCAATCTACAGGCAAATCGTATGCAAAAGATGTAAAATTGGAAGAATGGACAATGCAGTATTCAATTGCTCTTACAGAATTGAGAAATAATTGGGGACTTATGTATGAAAATCCACGTAATTCAACACAATCTAAGCTCTGGAATACAATTCAAGCAAATGGTAAGTTTCTGATGAGATATGGAGCTTCAGCAACTTTGGTTTTCAATACTGCTAAAGGAGAATCTTTTAACTTTAAAGCAGCAGGAAGTAACCCAACAGCAGACAAATGGTATCATGTAACAATGACGTATAAAAAAGTAGATGGTCGTCCTATACTTAATATTTATGTAAATGGAGAATTGATGTTTGATTCGCCTTCGCCAATTATAGTTAATGATTTTCCATTAGTTTGCTTCGGAAATGCGACTACCAATGGATATATACGAGAGATACGCTTTTGGAGTAAAGCCCTTACACAAGGACAAGCCGCTGCCACACAATATTTTGTAAAACCTGACTCGGACGGACTTGAGCTCTACGTTCCATTTGACCAACAACCTTGGGAAGAAATTGACGAAATGTATGAAGGTTCTTCTATGAAGAAAAGAGTTATCAAAAATGCTTCAACCAATCCCAACAAAAAAATGCCAGAAAAATGGTATTTACATCATAATGGAAGCGAATTTCGTTATCCTACAACAAGTTTTGATACAGAAGTTGAATTTTAATATAAAAAATTATGAAAAGATATTTATTAGGGTTATTGGCTGTAACAATAGCAACCAATTGTACACCTGAAACGGAAGAATTAAAAGTTTTAAGAGAAGAAAAACCAGCCTCTCCAAAGAATATAGACGCTCCTCCAGTTGATTTATCTTATACTATTGTCGTTTTTTCGCCTTCTGAGCAACAGAAGAGAATAAATCGAGACCCAAGTACAAAGCTTATTGGTGATTATTCGTTTTCTTTTGCGCCTACTTTTAGTAAAAGAGCTATACAAGCAGGCGAATCAGCAGTGCTACAAATAGAATCCATTACGAGTCAATATGAACGCACATTGCCTACCAGTAGTTATACGATTGACAAAGCACAAATAAATTCTATGCAGAGCGGTGAGGAATTCAAAGTTACGTTGAAAAAAGATGCGTTTAAAGATTTGGATATTACTAAAGAGTATACCATTTTGTTACAGATGAAGATATTCTCCAAAACGCCTTCTCATTTTCCGATAAAAACGGAAGATAAATCGGATATTTATCGAATAAAATTAACATTTACCGACGAAGAACCTTTCCCAGAAGGAGATAATATTGAAGTGGTTGATGATGTACAGCAACAGAATATTGATAGAAAGTTATATGATTTCGAATCGAATTATCAACCAAATCATTTATCTAAGTTGAAAGATGGGTTATTTTCAGAAAATTGGTGGATAGATGTCAGAAGAGATGATATTTATTTGATAGCAAAATTTCAGGAGGATAAAAAATTAATCAAAGGCGTTAAAATTACTTTAAAATCAAGTTATTATGGACAACCATATAAAATAGGCTCTGTTAATATTTCTGCTTCTCCTGATGAAAAACAATATTATAAGCAAGGCACTTATACTTATGATAAACTTAGAGAAACTCTTATTATTCAGTTTAAGAAGCCAATAGAGACCAAAACCATTAAGTTTACTAATTTTAAAGCCATATCAGGCAATTATATAAATATTTACGAAATGGAATTTTTTTAGGGATATTTAGTTAATATTTTATTTAAGAAGGATTATCTCATTGATAATCCTTTTTTATTTTAGAATATCTAACAAAAGAGTAAAAATATTTGATGAATTTTAATTTTCTCAAATATAAAATAGAAAAATCAGAATATATAAACTTAACTAAGTGATTTTGGGATTTCATAACGAAAAAAAGGATTTAATACCCTCTCATACGTTGGCTTTTCTGTTTTAAATCTATTTTTGGTACAATTTTTTTCTAAAAATGAATAAAAGTTTCTTACATAATGTCAAACAGAACACTCTGGTCCCTTTCAAAGAAAAATTCGATAGACAGAAGAGGTATTTTTCAAATATTAAGCCTGAAGTTCTTTTAAAAAAAGAGAATACATTAAACGGCAAAACCAAATGT
>NZ_BPMA01000058.1 GCF_026005215.1 Capnocytophaga catalasegens
TCAACACTTCCAAAGGCTCGTACTTACGTTTGATTTCGCATTCTACTTTTGCCAACCATTGGCTATCAAACCAATTTTTCAAGTGGTCATTTTTTGATAATTCTGAAAACGGCACGTGCATCTGGTTTGATTTGCATCGGCACCATTCCAAAAAGTACTGATGCCGTAGGTTCTCGTATTGCAGATAGCTCAATTCTGCATAGTACGCCAATTTGTGGCGGAAAGTAATTTGTTTTGCTATGGTTGTCATATTCCTCACCCCCCGCCTCTCCGAAGGAGAGGAGCTTCGTGCGTTGAAGTTGGGGTTTGTCGCACTTGGTTAATTGTTAATTGAACATTAAATATTGATAATTATATTCCCCCTTCGGGGGTTAGGGGGTGTTATTCTCTACTTCGCCCCAATATTCGGAGGCTTTCTGCGGATAAATTACAAACGGACTGCCTCCTCCGTTCATTCGTCCTGCTGGAAAGGCTTTGTAGCCTTCTACTCTAATTTTCAAATCCACATCATAACGAGCAAAGTCTGCCAATTCGCCTTTGGGTTCTTTGCCGTTTGCTTGGCTGATGAGTATCAACCCCTTGTTTTTCTCTTTCATTAACCGCTTTAACTTTTTGTATTCCTCTTTGTCGGTTTGCATATATTGAACGGAGTCAATGATTAGGAAGTCGGGCGATTTGTGTTTTTCCATTCGTTCCAAAAGTTCGTTAATAGGCTCGTTGTCTATTAGTAGGAATTTGCCCTCTACGCTATCCATATAGTTACGTTTGAGGTTCATTTGCATTGTGTGAGAAATGCCCTCTTCTAATGAATTGTAGGCAACTTTGCCAAATTGCGTGAGGTACCTTGCCCACTGCATCGCTAAGGATGATTTTCCGCTTGACGAAACCCCCCAAATAATCGCAGAGAACCCTCGTGCAGGACAACCGACAAAGTCCTTCCAAGCCCCCTCAAAGGGTAGTAGTTTGAATTTTTTATTTATTGCTTGTTTGGGTGTATATGCTTGTGCCATTGTTCAGTTATTAGGGGTTAGGGATTAGGTGGTTTCAGTTTCGATGGCTTCAATGCGTTCGAGCTTCAATGCGTGTATTTTCTTTTTCACACGTCGTAAATCGCCGTTGCATTCCTGCCAAACGCTTTTGATGTCCTGCTTGTCGGTAATGCCATTGTTGGCACAAATCAAAATACAATCCTGCTGGGTAATGTCGCCCAAATCGACAAACTTTCTGCCTAAACGGCTGTAAATTTCGCGATAGCCTTTTTTGTTGAGTTTTTCGCCCCGCTCAATGCGTTTTTGCAAAAATTCCGTTGCACACAAAATAATGGCACAATCGTCTTCCAATAAGTTGTAAAACGTGATAAAGAAGTACAAAATCTGGTCATTCACTTTGTCGAACTCGTCCAGCAATATCACGGGTTTTTCAATTGATTTTAAATATTTTACGGCTTCATATACCATCTCGTGTATGGTCATTCCGCCACTTTTTCGCCCCATTGCCGAAAGCAATTCCGCCATAAAGGCTTTTTTGTTCCAAAACTCATTGCATTGCACCATAAAGGCGTTGGGGTGGTTTTCGGTGTATAGCTTCATTGTTTGCGTTTTGCCCGTTCCTGCTGAGGCGACAATAGCGTGTACTTGGCTGTTGTCTTGGGCATCTTCTATCAGCTCCGTTAAGGTCTGATAAATAGAGGTTTCCACGCAAACCCAATCCCTACGGGAAATTTCCAATTGAGCCTTTACACCCCGCCACATTCGGTCAGCGATTTTATCCCATTTGTTGGTCAATATGTGCGTTACGGTAGCTTCCGAAACGCCTTTTAATGAGTTCGCTCCTTTGCGTTGGCTTCCTTTACGGTCGCAAAACACTTTTAATTCATTGGCTATCTGTTGTTTTTCCTGCGTTGTCATATTTTTGTATTTTTGAAATTAAACGTCTCTTTTTTCACTGCGGAAGCTATCCGCTATATTAAACCGCTTATTTTGGTTCTTTTTCGGGGTTGTTCTATGGGTACAAGCTCCATTTCGTCGTCCCAATCGGTGTTGGAAATTGTTTTTTGATATTTTCCGTATTCGTCTTTGGATTTGGGCGATGTTTTGGGCGTTTTCCGTTTGCGTTCGATACCTTTAATATTCGGTAAATTCAATCCCTGTTGCTCGGCGGTCATTCCGTATTTCTCCAATAATTCCTCGGTTTCGTCTCGACGTGTGATGCGTTTTTCGTCCGTGAGTTGCTGTACTTGGCGGATGTATTGAGCATCGAAAGTGTCTTGCTCTTGAATGTTTCGTTGTACTTCTTTCTTAATCTCTGCACCATTTACCAATTTTAAGCCCAAAGGTGTGTCCTCGTATAAGTAAATCAACTCCATATTATCGGGGTCGAACTTGATAACGAACTTCTTGCCGATATTCTTTTCGAGCCAATCCACATCGGGCAACCCTTTTTGTGTATATACCATATAGTCGTATTTGACTTTTTTCTCTTGAAACGAAATACCGTAAGCATCGCAAGTGATAGGTTCTTTTCTCGTAATCCAAAACAGCGAAACCATATCCCAAATTTCCACTTTCTTAGTCTCCATATTTTGGCTTTCCAAATACATTTCAATGCGTGGTTTGCCTGTTTTGGGGTGCGGAGCTTCGTTCCATTCTCGGCGTCTTTGAGCGTACCGCTCTTTGATTTCGTCCAACGTAGGTAGATTTTGCTTGTTGGCGAGGATAAACTCCATATTTGCTTTGCTCTCCTGAGTTTTCGCCGTGATGTTCATTCCTGTAAAAAACCAATCGCGCTTTAAAAATCCATCTTGAAATCGCCCGAACGCACTTTCTATCGTTTTTGATTTTCCATTGTAGGGCTTAGTGGCGGTTTGCACTTGGGCTATTTTGCTTAAAAAGTCGCCGTTTTTGAGTTTTTTATGCCCGCCTTGGTTATCGTGAGCTATCTGATAGGGGCGAAATCCTGCTGTTTGTACCGCCATTTTAAAGGCTCGGTATTGGGCTTCGTAATCCTCCGTTTTGCTAATGTGATAACCTAAAAGCACCTCGCTATATGCGTCCATCACTTCATACACTTGGCAGGTTGCCATATTACCGTTTTCGTCCAAATAGTAGTAGTTGAGCTTCGTTCCATCGGAATACCAAAGGCTGTCCCGCATTGTAGGCATTTTGGTTTTGTGCTGAAACCCAAACTTTTCCTTGTAAGAAAGTTCGCCGTACCGATGCCCCCACCACAGCGGTTGCACATCTTCGGCATACAGAAAGTTATAGAACGTTTTTTCGTTTTTGATGAGCTTCCACCCCTCGGCAACGGCTTTGTCGTTGTATTCGGCGTGAAGTTGCGAAAGACTTACGCACACATTCACTTGATTGCACCATCGGGCGAGTGTCCATTCAGCGGAAACCCCTACGAGTTTAGCAGCTACTTTGTTCATAAATCCGCTGTGTATCAGCCCTTCATAGCCTTTTGTTGGGTAGCGTTTGCAAGTTTTTATTCCTTTAAACGCCATTGTTTTTGCTTTCAAGTCCCGATAATTGCTCGGTAGTTTATGTTTGTATTCCTTTGACGGCAATTGCTGAATGATTTCCGCCATTTTTTGCCACATTTCCTTGCGACCTCCGAACTTGCGTTGCATCACTACGTTGGTTGCGATAAAGTGACAAGCGTTGAGTATTTTGGCGTTGTCGCTGTACTCTCGGATGCGGTCGGCGGGTAGGTGTTCCGTGCCATCTTCGTCCTCCAATAGGTATTGCTCAAAAAAGCGTTCGGCATCGTAATCGGGTTTTATATAATCTTCAAAAACAATGGTTTTCACTTCTTTATATGGGTTGTGGTTTTGCTCTATTTTAGACTTAAACCGCTCGGGCAAAGAGGCATACACCACCCAAGCCGTGCGACCGTTACCGCCTGTGGTCAGCTTTTTTAGTTTATTACGACTTAGTAGTTGGCAGTAATTACTTACTGACATTACTTCGCCCTCACCGTAAAGCCACGAAGCCGAAACACACAATATATTATCTACATATTCAAACATTTTTTAAACCCTCTTTAAATGGTTTTAAACTTTGTCCCTGCCCCGTACCTGCCTCGGGGTGTATGCTTTTCAGGATTTTCACTAAATTTGCCTCGTCAAAAATTTAAAAATTAGTGATATGATTTCTGTTAGGTCTTCCGTGATAAGGGCGGTGGATTACAATCCACTTACCAAGCAACTTTTTATTAAATTCCATTCAGGATATACCTATGTTTATTATGGAGTTCCTGAGAGTATTTTCAGAGGCTTATTGAGAGCCTCCTCAAAAGACAGCTATTTCAACACTTACATTCGGGGGAGGTACGAGTAGCCTCTATCTGAAACGCATTTTTTACAATCCAATTGTAAGGTACTTCCTTAGGGTTCCTGTCTATCGCCCAAAGCCCTACGGTAATGGCTTCGTGATATTTTAGCCGTTCCAATTCTTTTGCTACATCGTCTATTTGAGTAGTATCTTGATTGTTGATAATCATCCTTTGTAGCGTTTCTTCGTACTCCTCCTCACTTATCTCTATACAGCCTATCTCTTCAACGTAAAGAGACAAAGGGTAATGAGTTACAACTACAGAAGTAGGCTCATAGATGTCGTAAGTACTTCCGTAAGGCTCTCCGTTCACTATACTATCTACCTTAAAATAATCTTGCGTAGTTCTGTAACAATGTCCTATTTGTAAATCTTTCTTTCTTTCTATTTTTGTTGCCATTTTCTATTGATTTATAACGTTATTTAATCATTTCTTTTAGTTCCTCCTTGTCAAAGAGTCTTAATTGCTTTGGGCTTACATACGGAAGCTCGGCGATACGTTGCTGTGGGTTGCGATAGTCCAAAAAGTATTTGGCAATTGCCTCCGACATATACCAGCCGTCTTTGGTTTTGATAAATTGCTCGGGGTACTTTTTTATCCTTGCCCGTACCTGCCCACTCGTTAGCGAATAGCCGTTTTGCAACAGCCAATAGTTGTACGCCACGCATTTAACCCCGTTGATGGTTTTGGGAGCGGGAACTTTGAGGATACCCTGTTGCTTCTCTAACTCAACCCAACGATTGATAACAGCTGCACGTAACACCACATTATAACCCGAAACCAAGAGTAACACCTCTTTTTGGTTGAGTTGGTACTCTGGTAATTCTTTCCCCTGCTGATTGATATAAGTTTGGCGTTTGAAGGTGTATTCGGACAACCCAAATTTGGGTTGACGTTGACAATCAGCAAATTGCAATGTGATTTCACGAATATCACGTATTACGTGGGCGTGTCTCTTTCCTGTTAGCCGAGCAATCTCACGGCTCGACATTGTTTGTTCGATGGTGTTTATTAAGGTTGTCATAACTCGCTAATTTTGACTATTTTTGTATTTTAATTTTAACATTTTTCCTTATGCAAAAAGAAATTATACTTACTGAAGTGGTATTCATAACCCCTCTATCAAGAGGAGAATATACCGCAACGCACACATTCCCAACTATTCAGAAACACTTAGATGAAGGCTATGTGGTAAAAAGTATTTTCTATTCACCTGCAAAAGAAGTAGGTTATACAAACGGCTTTGCCTTGACAGTGCATCTGAAAAAACCAGAGGAGATAGCCAAATAACAACTTCTTTTTTTGATAACTCCCACCCCCAAAGGCTTTTACGTTCTGTGATAATATAATGGTCTTTGTGTTGGTAGGGGGTTATTTTTATTTCTATCTTTATCATAAGTTATTGATTTTGATATTTTTGTATTAAATTTTCTCGTTGCTCTATAATTTGATATAGAGCCTCGTAAGTTTTCTCGTCCTTTCTTGACATTCTCATTCTTATAGCGTCTGTAGTTACTCGGAACATTCTCGAAAGCGTTTGAATATCGCCCGTTTGCTTTTTTTGTTCGCAAATGCGAACAATCTCGTTAAAATCTATTACTTTTGTCATCTGTTACAATGTTTTGATGTGGCAAAGATAAGTACATTTTGTACATTAAAACAAATTTTTGAGTACATTTTTTACATAAAATTTTTATCGAGATGGATAAAACATTGATTTTAAACAAGATAATTGAATATAAAAAATTTAAATCTGATGCAGAATTTGCTCGTTTTTTAGAAATTCCAGCCCAAAATTTATCAAAATGGAAGTCGAGGAATACTTATGATGTGGAGCTTTTATATACAAAATGTCCTGAATTAAATCCAGAATGGCTATTAATTGGTAAAGAACCAATGCTCAAAAATGAGCAAAACCAACCATCAGTAGGACCAGCAAATGATAATGAGGTAGTGGCTTTATTAAAGAAAAACAATGCTTTATTAGAGAAAAATGTAGCTATTTTAGAAGAAAACAAAGCCTTGTTACAGGCAGAGAATGAGCGTTTAAAGGCTGAGATACAGGCGTTAAAGTCGTCATCAGCTCAAAGTGCGCGTGCCATTCAACCAAGCCAGCCAACACAACCATCCACTCGTTAATTATTGTCCTGCTTGTGGGTATAATGGTACTAATTTAGGTGAGGCGTAACCAAATAAAATGTACGGTTTTCGGTGCAAATGCTTTATTATACATCAATATAAAATATAAATATTTAAAAATCAATATTTTATATTTTTAAATTCTACTTTTCAAATGGTAATACCCCCCTTGCAATTCTTAAAAACACAGGAGTAATGTTATTTTATTGTATCCGCACCCCCATTTTAATAGGGGTGTAAAACTCTAAAAATGTAATAGCAAATGTAATAACAACTATAATAACAACTACCAAAACACCTGTTTTTCGGGGTAGTAGTTACCATTTTCGTAAGGTCACGCAAATGGTCAGTTGGCGGGTTCCAAAGCAGTAGTTTCAAAGCATAAAAAAAGCCCCAAAAGGGCTATTTTATAAGGGGTTTGGTACATTTTAAAGGGTTAAATTACGGTAAGGGTTTAATAAGCGCTTTTTTTGCTTTAAAATCTTTCGGTAAAATTACGCATAATTACGGTTGCTGTACATTTCATTTTACCTAAAAAATCGGGCTTTTTTTGTGTAATTCCTTTATTTTAAAGGCTTTTTCGGGCTTTTTTGTTTTATCTGTTTTTGTACATTTCATTTTACTGCCCATACAAAAATAAGAATTTATAACTAAAATTCATTTCAAAAAATTATTTTTTATCTGCGAATATCCTTACCTTTGCAAATCATCAGAGATAATTCTTACAACATATTTTCAAAATTATATATTATTATGAATAATATTCCTAAAATACTATCTGATATACAGCAATTTAATGAAATAGAAAGTCTTTTATATTTTGCAGAAAAATTTCCTTCAAAAGTTGTTTTTTCGACAAGTTTCGGAATGGAAGACCAAGTAATTACCGATTTTATTCTGAAAAATAAAATTTCAATTGAGATTTTTACACTTGACACAGGGCGAATGTTTCCAGAAACTTATACCACGTGGGAAAATACCCATATACAATACAAAACTAAAATTACACCCTACTATCCCGATGCATTATCGATTGAAAACTACGTGAAAACCTATGGAATAAATGCTTTTTATGATTCTATCGAACTTAGAAAACAATGTTGTCATATTCGAAAGGTAGAACCTTTAAAACGCGCGTTATTGGGTAATAAAGTTTGGATTACAGGACTACGTTCTGAACAATCACCCAATCGGGAACAAATGCCCCAAGTTGAATGGGATGAAGGAAATCAAATTATCAAATTTCACCCTATTTTGCATTGGAAAACAACTGAAGTATTGGATTATTTGCGAAAAAAAGGTATCCCCTACAATTCGCTTCATGACAAAGGTTTTATAAGCATCGGCTGTCAACCTTGCACTCGTGCCATAAAAGAAGGCGAAGACTTCCGTGCTGGGCGCTGGTGGTGGGAAGATAAAAGTAAAAAAGAATGTGGATTACATAGTACAAAATAGTAAAAATTAAGTGTCTTTTTGCTATAAAATTGCCAAATTATTTGTACCTTTGTAGAGTGATTGTTTTAGTTGTATGAACACAAACCTCATCTATTTCTCACTTCATCAAAAAATACAGCAAAACGACCAAAAGGCTTTTCAGGAATTGTTTAACTTACTATGGAAACCTTTGTTTGTTTTTGCTAAATTCATTTTAATGAATAAAGATACAGCCAAAGATGTAGTCCAAGAAGTATGGATAGATTATTGGAACAGACGCAAAACTATTGAAAATATAAGTATTGAAGCCTATTTGTTCAAAGCCGTTCGCTATAAAATATATAATCATTTGCGAAATTGTAAGTTCAATTCGGTACAGATAGAAACTATTCAAGCCATTGCCATAGATGATGAAGTTATTTTGCAAGAAAATTTGGATAATACACAATCGAAAGTACATTTGGTATTGAAAAACCTGCCTAATCGCTGTCGCGAAATTTTCACCCTAAGCCGTGAAGAAGGTATGACAAACCAAGATATTACTACACATTATAACATCTCTAAGCGAACCGTTGAAAATCAAATCACATTCGCTCTGAAAAAGATAAGAGAAGTGTTATCTTTATTTTTCTAAAAGAAAAAAAGCAAACTTACTCTAGCTTGCCTCTTTTCTCATTACTCTCTTACGTCTTCTTCCAAGTGGAAAGAGCAAAAATTACTGAAAGGGTTGCTGCGGAAATCCAAAATAGGGAAATAGCTTCAAAATTATAGATGGTTTGTCCATCAACAATGGTTTTATTTCCTTCAATGAGGTATCCACTGGCGATGTCTTGAATGCCTGCTGCCAGATAGCTCATTATCCCCACAGCGCCTAACGCCGCTCCTGAGGCTTGTTTGGAGGCAATGTCAGTAGCCATAAGTCCGCCGAGATAACAGATTAACGCCCCTATGGCAAGTCCGAAAATCACCATACTTGCAATGTCTGTAATCCAACTTTTTCCGGTGTAAAGCATTAGTGTTAATGCTGTTATATTCATCAATCCGAAAATAAGAGTTGGTTTGTTTCGGTGTCCGTTAAACCATTTGTCAGAAACAAAACCCGAAGCTGCTGTACCTAAAATTCCGCAGATGGCATTGATAGACACCAATGTATTTGCTTGTGTGAGTGTATATCTTTTGGCTGCCTCAAAATAATAAGGTCCCCAGCTGGTTACGGCATATCGTGAGATATATACATAAAGGCGCTTGATAAGGCTAACATCCATACATACGGATTTTTCAAAACACCCATTTGTGCTGTCCAAACTGATGTTTTTTCTTTTGAAACAGAAGGATTTACTGCTGGAAGTCCTTTACTTTCAGGCGTGTCGTGAAAAAAGAACGATAAAATTACCACTCCAATAAATCCAACACAAGCCGCTGCCAAAAATCCCCAACGCCAACCAAAATATGAAGCAACAACCGCCGTTAGAATATAAGTTAGTGCTTCGCCAATATATGACTCGTACTCCAAAATCCATAAAAACTGCCACGTTCTTTCTCTTTATACCATCGGGAAAGAGCCACTACGCTTGCGGGAGCTCCCATTGATTGTACCCAACCATTGACACCCCACAAATCACAAAAAATAGGAATACGTCAGTGAATCCCATAATCAAATTGGCTAAGACAGAGATAAATAACCCTGCACTCATAAATCGTTTGATGTTGCTGTGGTCTGCTAAAAAACCATTGACAAATTTCCCTACGGCATATGCAAAAAACAATGCTGACCCTATGATTCCCAATTGCGATTTGGTCAAAAATCCACTATCGACAATCGGTTTTTTCACCACATTCAAACTCAATCGGCATACGTAATAAAAACCGTACCCAAAGGTTGCTGAGAAAAATATTTGCCATTTCAACCGTTGATAGCGTTTCTGTTGTTCTTTGGGAGTTCTTTCCTGAGGAATGGGTGCTGATTTTTTAAAATATTGCAATATAACCTATGGTTTTTGGTGGAGTTTTTTACGTTTTAAGTAGGAAACGAGTTCTTTAATTCGGTCGATTTGAACAATATTGACTTGATTTTTCACATACCAATCATAAATATTTGGATTTTCAAGTGCATTGTCATCATTATGATGTGCATTGTGGTCAAACCAAAGTGAGTTTACCCATACTCGAAATCCTTTTCTGCGAAGTGAAGCAAAATCAATTAGAAACTGCTCCGTGTCGCCTACTGTAAATTCAAATTCGTACGCATTATAATTAGCAATATAATCATTTATCATATCCCAACCTTGTCCTTTTTCAAGCCAAATGACAGGCATAAAATGAATTTTATCTTTAATAGTTCCGTATTTTTGATTAAATTCTTCGTAAGAAACCTTTCCTTTGTAAAGCACCTGCTCTTCCATATCCCATTTTTTTACTAACGGATATACCAAATCAAAATACTGAAATGCTTTATCCAAATTCAAAAATACTTTTCCTTTGGCAACTTCCAAAGCTTGTTCAAGGGTTGGAATACGCATTTCGGTTGGGTGTCCCGCTCCGTCTCGCAGGTAGAACTGCTGAATTTCTGCTAATGTGTAGTCAGATGGTTTTCCTTTGCCTGTGGTGGTACGGTCAATGAGTTTGTCGTGCATCAAAATCAGCACACTATCTTTGGTAATTGCCAAATCTATTTCGACCATATTTGCTCCTTTTTTGTAGGCTTTTTTTATTGCCCAAAGCGAATTTTCAGGAGCTTCACGCCAATCTCCTCGGTGAGCTACCACCATTATTTTATTTTGAGGGAAAGTAGTAAGTGTATGTTTTTTTTGAGCGAATATCGGCAGAGAAAAAACGAACAATAATATTATTAAAAATCGTAATTTCATATCTAATTTTTTTTACGAATTTCAAATTACGAATTACGTTTGGCATAATTCGTAATTTGAAATTCTTAATTAACTAATAACCTGTGTTTTACCAATTTGTTTTGTCATTTACGTTTTCAATTTCGACAGCAGGAATGGGATATAATTGTCGATAGCTATCTACATTCGGATAGATTGTAGAAAATTGTCCCGTACGTACAATGTCAAACCAGCGGTCGCACTCCAAGGCGAGTTCTAAACGGCGTTGCAAATAGACTTCATTGCGAAAATCATCTTTGGTAGCGAAATCGCTTAATGTTTTTTGGGTAATACCTGTATTTGAGCGAACAGCATTTAGTGCATCTAAGGCGTCTTGCGTGGGTGAAGTAGCCAATTCGTTAGCCACTTCGGCATAGAGTAACATCACCTCAGCACAGCGAATGATAGGGAAGTCGCCGCTGGTTTCATTACCCAATCGGTCGGCATTGAATTTCAACGGACGATTTCCGTTAGAGGTTGGAGCTACTAAGGCTTTTCGGTTGTCATTTGCTTCAAATAATGATTGAGGTAATGAGATAACAGCTCCTCCGTCTTGATTTCGGTAACGGTTGTTTTGATATACCGATTCGCCTACACCTCCTTTGAGGTATTGCACGGCAAACAAAATATCTTTGATGGTTTTCAAGCTATTTGGGAAAGTTTCATTTGATGGAACTAATCCAATAATTTTTCCGGAGTTAATCGCTGCCACCAGCGGAGTTAATTCATTCAATGCCAAAGCATATTCTTTTTGATATAAATATACTTTTGTCAACAAAGCCTGTGCTGCATATTGCGTAGCTCTTCCTTTTTCGGCATCGCTCCATTGGGTAGGGAGATTTTTGGCTTTTTGCAAGTCGGCGATGATTTGTGCGTAAATATTCGCTACGGAAGCACGTTTGTTATTTCGAGCCTCTTCTACGGTTTGAGTTTGTAAAATTAAAGGCACTTCACCCCACAGACGCACCAAATTAAAGTACGTCAATCCTCGTAAAAAAGTAGCTTGTCCTTCAATATTGTTGCGTTGGGTATCGGTCATCGGCACTTTGTTGATGTTTTGCAACACTAAGTTTGCTCTGAACACAATTTGATAGAGCGACAACCACGACGCACTAAAATTTCCATTGGAAGGTGTGTCATTAAAAGCCTCTATTTCATAATTCACTCCACCAGCAGCTGACGAGTTTTGGTCTTCAACATTGTCAGCACGAACTTCCATTAGGCGTAAAAATCGACCTGAATATTGGTCAGATGATTGTAATTCATCATAAATGGAAATGATAGCTCCTTCAAAATCTTTTACCTCTTGAAAGAAATTCGCTTCGGTAGGGTTTGAAATTGGCTCTCTGTCAATGAATTTGTTACACGAAGTTATGCACAATGCGATAACTATACTAATATATGTATATATCTTTTTCATCTTTCTTAAAATTTAATGTTTAATCCCAAAGTAAATATTCTTGCCAAAGGATACACACCATAGTCCTCACCACTGGTGGTTGCTGCACTTCGGTTGGAAACCTCAGGGTTGTAGCCTTCGTAATTGGTAAATGTATATAAATTCTGAACCGAAGCACACACGGATATTACTGAAATATTTAGAAATATCTTTCGGAAGTGTGTAGCCAAGTGTTATGTTTTTAATTCGCAAATACGAACCATCTTCTAAGTGCCAAGTAGAGGTAACTCCATTTTGTCCTTTACTAACACGGTTTGCTCTTACATTCATTCCGCCACCTGTGTCGGTTTCTGATTTCCAACAATTTAATGCTCCTGCGTAGTTATTCATATTTCCTTCGTGATTATAGAAATAACGCCGTGAAAGGTTCAGGATTTCATTGCCATATACTCCTTGAAAATCTATTTTAAAATCAACATTTTTGTAAGTAACTGACGTTCCGAAAGCATACGTGAAATCAGGCATATAATTCCCTACAATAGCTCGGTCAGTATCCAAAATATCTAACTTACCATCGCCATTTACATCTTTAAACTTGAAATCACCCAGACGTGTCGTGTTCAAATCGTAATTATTAGGCGTATCTACATAATGTAGCGAAGCATCTACTTCTGCTTGATTTTTGAAAACTCCTTCCACAACAGGCAAGTAATACGACCCGATAGGCTCACCTACGCGAGTGATGAAATAAGCATTCCCTACCGAACCTGTTTGTATAATGTCTGCATTGCCAGGACCTAATTCTTTGACTTCGTTTATATTTTTAGAAATATTAATTGTATATCCGTAATTA
>NZ_BPMA01000059.1 GCF_026005215.1 Capnocytophaga catalasegens
AGCAATTCTTGTGTAAAAATTTGGCTTTTGAAAGAAAATTTGATATAATACGAACCAAAAACACCCCAAAATGTCAGAGAAATTAGAAAAACTGAAAGCAAAAAACGCCGAAAAGAAACTTTTAGAACGATTTCACTTTTTGGAAATACAAGAAATACAAAATGCAAACGACGAAAATGGCGAAAAATTCTTTGCTGAGTTCAGAAATTCAGGTATTTGGAATTATGAAAACCAACCTTTGGCGACTTTTCCTTTCCATAATGAAAATGGATTGATAGACAGAAACTTAGTGAAAATGCAACACCAGAAAGCACGAGTCTTTTTCATAGAAAAAATAAAGAAATTATCGGCTGATTTCGTTTGGATTGCACTCTCTGAAAATGATTTTTACTTTTTTGTAAAAGTCTCATTGTCTAGGCTTTGCAATCATTTGGATACTTGGTTTGAAAAATATTTTGATTTTGAAGTTTTTATCCCAAATCAATATGCGTTGGCTCTGCACGATGCTGAATACGAGTGGGAAGTTTTGTAGAAAAATTTAGCCAAAAAATAAAAGATGTTTATATTTGCAATCAATTGAAAATCAAAATGCAACAAGTTTTAAACTTTGCAGAAATTTTATAAAGACAATTAACATTAAAAATAATCGAAAATGAAAAGTAATAAATTGATTTACATATTGTTATCAGGATTGGTTTTGAGTTGCAATAATCCTCAATCTAAACAAAAAGAAGCCACGCCAAACGCTACCTCAAAGGCGGTTTCCAAAGAAGAACAAGCCTTTCTGACAGAAATTAAATATTCAAATTTGGTGGACAAAATCAGTCAGGAGGAAGTAAAAAAAGCACTTATTGAGGCGGGGGTTCGTCCTGAACGGCTCAACTCGTTTTTTGAAAGTGTAGAGTTGTTTAACCAAACCGTAGACGAAGCGGGAATGGTGTCACAAGGATTTCTGACTTCTAATGAATTAAAGCCTAACTACGACGAAGTAACCATAGCAACTCAGTGGCGTGCAAAATATCCAGATTTTTTGGGGTATAATTGCCGAATAACTTCTTTTAGTCTTCTTAATGATTTTGTTAAAATTGAAAATCCGCAAATAAAAAACGATCAAAATTTATTTATGGATAAAGATGCTTTGGAAAATACTCCAAAAAAAGTTTTTTCTGATAAAGAAACCGATGATTTTCTTAGTTTTTTCTCTCAAATTCCGACCGTAGAGAGCAAAGATGTATCAAAACACATCGAAATCGTGGAAAAAGACTGGCAGAAAAAAGGCATTTCGTTCGTTCATAAAGGCGACAAGTCTAAAGCATCATTAATTTCGGTTTTTATGCATTCTTTTTTTGACAAAAATGATAATAATTTGTTCATTGGACATATCGGAATACTTGTTCCTTTCAAAAATGAACTGTTATTTATTGAAAAACTCGCCTTTGAAGAGCCTTATCAGGTTACAAAGCTCAAAAATCGAGGCGAACTTAATAATCTTCTGATGAATCGTTATGACAACGAATGGGAACAACCCAATGCCAAGCCTTTTATCTTTGAAAACGACTCACTTTTAGAAGGTTATAGACCCAATCCAAATGTCAAAGAACCCAAGAATTAATTTTTTAGTTGCGTGATAATTTTATCCAAAATAACTATGAACAAAACACAACAAATTTTGGTAGAAAATCCTGCTGATTTGCACATTGATATACGCAAAAACGGACTGGAAATCAACGGTATATTTATGGAGCAAGTCATTCCAGAGAAAATTGTGGAAATGCTTGGTCAGCCCCGAGTGAGTAAGTTCTCGGGCAAACATAATAAGGAGGAATTTCACCGCGAATTGTGGATTTATGACACACTGGGATTTCATATTGAGATGCCCACGAAAGCGGAAGCAGTTCCTTATTTGGATTTTCGATTAGATGACGAGGAGGAACGCCATCATCAGGGGCAATTTCCTTTCTTTGACCTGAACCCGAAGGCTCTTTTTTCGGGCAAGATAACTATTAACAAAAAGGAATTGATAGCGAGTTTCACCGACAAACAGCTGGAAGATGCTTATATCTTTTTGGAGAAAAAAGTGGGGTCTTGGAAGCTGGATTTTCGGATAAAAGAAGCTATCAGTGAGCGTGTTAAGTTCCGTGAATACACCGATGAGGAGGTAGAAAAACGCATTGAGATACTACGCTCCGAGCCGCAGCCTTTCGAGAGCTTTTACTTTGTTTATGAACCGCCCAAACCCAAGCGAGTTTCATCAGGAAAGTACACGCTTCGCCCTTCTACGGAAAGCGATTTGCGATTTAGTAGCCTGAATTTCAAGTTGGCAATCGTCGAGGAGCTGATGTATGTGCAAAAATTGCTGACGCCTGAGTTTGATGTGTATGATTTCTGTAAGGATTACGACAAGCGAGAGATAGACCCAGAAAAATACTACGACAAAGCCATTCCCGAGGTGAAAAAGTGGTTTGAAAACCTGCCGATTCCTGCTGCGTTGGCTTCCGAGATTACCGAGTTGTACCTTGATGGAGGCAATAGCATTTACGGGCAATTGATTCCGTTTTGGGATGGCGAAGATGATTATTACGACATCAAAAAAATTACCGAAGACGACCTAAACCAGTTCCCGAACTTGAAAAAAGTAACAGGTACAGCCAATTTTTTCAGTCCGAAAGCACAAAAACTAATGGAATCTAAGTGTATCGCGTTTGATTTTTAGAGGAAAACTTTTGTAAATGGTCTTCTTTATAAAAAAAGATAGAGATTACTTTTCAGAAAAAACGCTATGAAACCACCTTATTAGTCAAATATTTGCTAAAAGGCATAACTTAGCCCTTGTTTTTTTAATGAAAATATTAAAATGAACTCCGAATTTATAAAAAAACTCCGAGAAACGCTCGGTATTCCACTTAATAAAGCCCTATCTCTTGCCAAAATGCACGGCGAAGACATCGTTCTTTGTCAAAAAGCCTTTCGTCAGGAGCAAATTCATCAAATAATGGCACAAACTGAGTGCGACCACGACCAAGCTGTCGCCTATTTACAACGATTTAACGACTCGCAGAAAGCCATCGAAGCCATTCAAAATCAAGTTTATACGCTGGCGGTGGTAAATGTCGATTATCACGAGCCGTATGGGTTTCAGCTGTGGGCGGAAACAGAAAATGGCGAGATATATAAAGGCAATCGGTATGCGGTTTTTATGCCTTTTTCGCATTTTGAGAAGTATTTACTCGCCGATTTCAAAGAATTTTTTTCTGATGAAGATGAAATGCCGTTTGATGTTACGGGAACAAACTTTTTTGACAAACTTTCTATCGAAAAAATCATCAAAAAGCTCAATGAAAAGCCCTTTGAGAAGGAAAATGAACGCCAATTTGTTCAAAATATCATTGATTGGCTTTCCGAAAAGATAAATATTGCTCCCGTTATCGTTGTTAACGGAACTTTATAATGAAATTTAATCCAAAACAAACACAAAAAGAAGTAAAATCACCAAAATATGATGTCGCCTATACTAAAACAATACATTGAAGCCGCTACGAACTTCAGAAAATCAAACGCTTCTGAGGAAAGTATTCACTATTTGTATGATATGTTGTATGATTTGGAGAAAAAAGACAAAACTTCGGAAGAGAAAAGGATTCTTGTTGATATTTATACCTTACTGGGCTTCCATCTTTCTGCTTATGAGCTGTTTAACGAGGTCGCTGACAGCAAAAATAACAAAGATATTAGCAAACTTTACACGCTGGAGAGCAAAGCCAAATCACACAAGAATACTTTTATTTTAAAAGACTTGCGGAAACTAAAAAAGAAGAAGTCCGTGCCTGAATTTTCTCTTTCGGATTTTGAACTTTCTGATGATGACAACGGCAATAAAAGCTATGTTAGCAAATCGGTTAAGGCTTTGATTTTCAATAAAGAGGTAAACAACGAAGATTTTGATATTTTTATATACAAAACTTTTGATTTTGCCCAAAATTTTGAGCGATTGAAAGCCTATTTGCACTTTCTTGCCGATGCGAAGAGCGAACTTATTGCTTTTTACAACGAAAAAATCGCTCCTTTTACCAATGTTACCGCCGATGCGAATTGGTATGCGAGTCTGGAAGTCTATGCTGCAACTGTGGGCGTGGATATTCACGGAAAATTGTTCGCTGAGATTGAAATGGGCGATATGATAGACCAAGACCACATCTTAAATATCGAATTTTCAGACAAAAATATCTCCCTTTTGGGGATAGATGGCTAAAAAATAAAGATAAAAATCGTTTTTTAATGATAAAATAACCCATTTCATGATCAGAATGCACAAAAATAATGGAGAAATACAGAAGAGTAGGAGCGGAATACAGAAAAGTAAGGGCGGAAAATGAAATTTTAGAGGCGGAATATACAAGAATGAGGGATTAAAATGAGATTTTCATGGCGGAATGGACAAGAATGGGAGCGGAATATACAATTTTCGATGCGGAATACTGAAATGTAACAGCGAAAAACATTGTAGAGACGCAATGCATTGCGTCTCTACGATCGGAATACCTTATTTTTCAAATTAAATAGCAATCTTTCTGTCTTCTTCAACCCCAAGCACCCCTATTGTAATTATCGTGTTTATTGATATATTTGCTCGGTCAATTTTTATAAAGCAAATAATGAAGAAGTTAATCGTCCTGCTGGGCGGAAACCATTTCCCAAGCACAGGTAATGGCAACAGGACTTAAAAATCAAGCCACAGAGGTTGCCAAAAGCGGAATCGATTCTGATTTTATTCAAAAATTGGAAAGCACACGCACCGATGCCATCGCCCTAAACGATGAGCAGGAACGCCTAAAAGCCGAGCTAAAATCTAAAACCGAGCAACTCGACAGCACGATGAAAGAGCTTGGAGCGATGCTCAGCGAGGCGAAGAAAGTAGTAAAACTCGCCCTACCACAAGTCGGTTGGAGAGAGTTTGGCATAGAGGATAAACGATAACTAAATCAAGGAACGATGAGGAGTCGTTCCTTTTTTTGTTTTTAAAAACTCCAACCCCAAAGGGAACGCCCCTAACCCTAAACGGAAGTATTTTTATCTTGCGCAAAATCTCCTGCAAATCTGTTTGGGGTTGTTGCAACTTGTGGAACATTTCCGATAACTTAGAGGAAGGTATATGTAAAAGGAATTAACAATTAAAAAATCATCCTCTGGTAATAATTC
>NZ_BPMA01000060.1 GCF_026005215.1 Capnocytophaga catalasegens
TATAGGAAAAGTTGAAAGAGTTGAGTTGGAGGAGAAGAAACATAAAACGTGCTATTGTAATCGTGATTTTACAGTAGAAGAAGTGAAAAGTCTTGTAAAAACAATCAATGGTACGGATAAAATTTGGGATCTTGAAAATTGTAATGTAGATGATAAATCATATGAAAGGCTTACTTTGGAGCTTAATAATATGTTTAGAAAGTATGGTATAAATGAATGTATACAAAAAATAGCTTTTCTTGCTATGACAAGTGTTGAAACAGGATTTTTTAGGACAGCGGGAGAAATAGCAGGAAATACAGCTTCTAGTCAATATTATTACAAAGGAAGAGGTCTTTTACAACTTACAGGGGATGGTTCAAAACCTACAATATATGAAGAATATAAAAAAGAATTAGGCGGGAAATATGATGTTGTTAAAAATCCTGATTTGGTTGCAAGAAATATTTATTTAGTAGTAGATAGTGGTGGATTTGTTTGGAAAAAGAAGACAGTTCCTACTTGGGGTCACCCTAAGAAAAAAAGTGATGAAACTCAAACAGATTATGAAAAGAGAGTAGATGCTTACAAATGGAAAAGGGAAAAATTTAAAAAAGGATTAGGGAAAAACCTAAATGAGGTAGCCTTACTTATGAAAGAAGACGAAGAGACATTCTTTTTCTTAATAGCGAGGATACTACAAGGTTATTTACCTAAATCAAAAGATGATTATCCTAAAACATTACATTATCAGAAAAGGAAAGAGAATTTAGAAAAATTAAAGAAATGGTTTAAATATGACAAAAATGTTTGTAATGAGACAGAAGAAAGTGATTTAGGAAGAGCTCCTTGGATGAATGTGGCTATACAAAAAGCAAAAGAGATGGGAGGATGTGAAGAAAGTAAAGAGCCTATGTATGGAGAAGCAAAGAAATTTTTGCAATATTGTGGTAATTCTTATGAACCCACAGACGGAGAGAATGGACCTTGGTGTGCTGCGTTTATGAATTGGTGTATAGGGCAAACAAAAAACACTTCTACAGGTAAGCCTTATTTACACGCTAAATCTGCTTCTTCTTTAGCTCCTTTGAATAGTAAAGAAAAGTATAAAAAAATTGAAGAACCTATCTATGGTTGCATAGTGGTCTATAAACATAATACGAAATGGAAAGGGCACACAGGTTTTTTGTGTGGTAAAACAAAGAGTGGAAAATATATTTTATTAGGAGGAAACCAAGACGATACGATAAGATTTGATGAATATGGAGAATATACTAGTAAAAGTAAATTAAAAAAGCTATACGGATTTTATATTCCTGCAGACTATGAACCCACAGAAGTGGATAAACTGAATGAATTGGATATATATGAAAATGAAGATGTTGTAAATGAAAAACATAATATAAAAGTTGATAAATCAAAAGGTAAAACAAATTAAAATTCCGTAATATATGAAAAAAATATATATTTACTTGGTTGCGACAGGATTAATTATTTTTTCCTGCCAAGATGGGCAAAATAAAGACAGAGACAAAAAAATGCCACAAACAAAAGAAACAATTAAAAAAGAGATGTTTGATATAGAAAAAATAAAAAAACATATTGTTCTTCAATCTATGATTGATACTGAAGAACAAGAATTCGAAAATCCTTATGAGTTTACAACAGAGGACTTAGACTTACAAATGCAGATACTTTACGAAGGACTTAAAGAAAGTGGTTTTGAAGATATTGATGAAAATCTTTTTCAAAACAAATTGATAAATATTTTCAAATATAAAAATGGTAATAAAAAATGTAACTTGACGTATGGCAATATAGGAACAAGATATTATGTTTATTACCAATCATTGTTAGATGAAAAAAAAGAGACATTGGAAAGCAGTAAGTTTTATTTTGAATTACAAAATTTGTTTTTTGATAGAAAATACAAAATATTTGGAGAGCCAATTCCTCTGAAAAAATTACTAAAAATTAATTCTGACAATTCTCTTTCAATAACAATTCCTCCTTTTTTGCTTCATCGCAACAAATATTTGTTTAATGATAACAGGGATTCCTTTGATTGGCTTATCAAGAAAGATGCTTTTTTTATGGAGAGTTTAGTAAAGAAGTTTGGATATACGCAAGACCTTGAATTATTGGAGTGGGTTATAAAGAAAACGCATTACGATAAAAATCGTCCAGAAGATTATGGCAGTTTATTTTGGGTAAAGAACTGTGATGGCTCTATAAATTTGCATTCAAACACTTTTAAAGTCTTACAAAAGCTATACAATGTTAAAACTGCCTATCAAATTTTAGAAGATATAAAAGGTTATATCAATTATTTAGGCGATGAAGAACAGAGCAAGAAAGAAGAATTAACAGAAGAACAACGAATAAAGATATTAGCAAACATAACTTACTTTGGGGAACAATATAAATATACAGATAATAGTCCATATCAAATGATGGGAAGACTTCGGTATTTTCTTAGAGATTCTCAAGTAGATATTTTGATTAAAAACAAATACTTTAACCTTCCCAAATTTAAAGAGTGGTGGGACAAGGCAGACTACGATGAGTATTATGTAACAGAATGTGAATATGAAGGTTCTTGTGGTCCTGGTTATCACCCTTTATCAGAAAAAGAATGGAGAGCGCAACATAAAGATGAATGATTGACTTCTTCTAACAAAGGAGAAAGGAGCCTATATGAATCTCGCCAATCACTTGGTACTATATTATGAAAAGAAATTAAACGACATAGTTGAAAATGTTAGTGCAATAAAGGTTGCAAAAGGAAAAGTTAAAAGAGTACATTTAGAAGAAGGTTGCAAATGTCTATGTAAACAATATGATTTGATATGGGGAAATAAAGTGAGTTGTGAGTTTAGAAAAAAAGTAGTAGAGATAGCAAAAAGATTAGGGAAAGACCCCAATTTACTAATGGCAGGAATGGCCTTAGAAACAGGAACCACTTTTTCTCCTACAGCAGGTAAAGGAAGTAGTTATGTAGGATTGATTCAATTTGGAAAAGATGCTGCAAAAGCAATTGGAACTACACAAGAGAAGCTGTTAAAAATGAATGATATTGAACAGTTAGATTATGTAGAAAAATATTTAGAAAAAAATAAAGATAAGATAAATTCTTTAACAGATTTTTACTTGTCTATTCTTATGCCAGTAGATGTAGGAAAAGGGAATCAAAAAGATTTTGTTGTTTTTGATAATCAATATCCCTTAGTGTATAAGAATGGAAAACCAACAGATTTAAGTAAATCTAGACGATTTGGATATAGAAAAAATCCTCTCTTTTTATGCGAAGGAGAATTGTTAAAAAATATAGAAATTACTAGGTCTAATGGAAAAAAAATAAAAGTTTCTGAAATATATGAAGAAAAAAAGAGATGGTATGAGGGAGGAGAAACAAATTATGAAGGAGAAGGAAAAACGTATATTTGGGAAATAGAAAAAAGTATTTCACATATTTTTGAAGAAGGTAAAAAACATAAAGCAAAAACTTTTAATTGCAATTGTTTTGAAGAAAATAACTTATCTTTTGAACCTAATACTTGGAATGTAGTTATTACAGAGCAGTATACTGGAGAAGAGTGTACACACTCTGAAAGGACTCCAAAAAGGAAAAATTGTAGAAGAGGCAAAATAGATATATTTGACCATAATAATTCTATCGTTTTGTCTATTACAGATTGTTTGTTAGAAGGAATAGGAGGAGAAAATAGATTAATAAAAAATTCTGATACTCCATTTGGGACATATCAAATTAGTAATACAGGAACTTTTATTTCTTCAAATTCTACAAACATCGATTCTTATGGACCTAATCCTAGACTTGTTTTTGAACCTATAAAAGGGAAAGGAGATGAAGCAGATAGGAGTGGACGTTCAGCAATTAGAATACACGGAGGAAGACAAGAAGGCACAAGTAATCCAACTTTAAAGAGAACACAGGGATGTATAAGAGTTTGGGATTCTGATGCTAAGAGACTTTATGATTGGTGGGTTGAGTTTAAAAAACATAATCCAACAGTAAAAGCAGGAAAAGTAATTGTAAAAAAATAAAACGTATGATCTATTATAAAATATCTATTTCCATCATTTTATCTCTTGTTTTAAGATGTGTAATGGGTACAGAAGAAAATAAACAAAAAAATATTATGAGTAATACAAGTCTTATTGAAGGTATAAATATTTCAGAATCTTTCATAAAGAATATAGAGTTAAAACAATACAAATACAAAGGTATCTATATTGAAGATCTAAAATTAAATTCTTTTCAAAAAAAAGAATTCTGTATAGATTTTTTTAACTTTTTAAAAGAACAACAATTTGAAAAAGAAGAATATGCTCAAGTTTTTTTTATAAAGTTATTGTTAGTTTGTATTCAACAAAAAGATGAAAGTATATTATATGATATTTTGAATAATATTTTTAAAGATGGACTATTGGGATATTATTTGGAAGATTATAGTGTATATCTATACCAGTTGTTTTTATACAAACCTTCTTTTTTTATTAAAAATGCTTATAAGTATGGAGATTCTTCAATTGTTGAATACATCAACAATTCTTTACCAAATACTTTTTTTACAAAAGAAAAAACCATTAAAAACAATTTAGGAGAAATCAAACAAGATGGAAATAATATGCTTCTGATAAGCGAAAAACAAGTTGAACTTTTTTCATTAATAAAATTAAAAAATAGTATTAAAAAACAGAGTGCTATAGAAGTTTTTTATTCTCCCTCTTTTAATACAGGATGGAAAGAGAAAATAGCAGTATATTACAATATATATGATTATATTAATGAAAAAATTTTAACATCCTTAACCACAGAAGAAAGAAAATATTTTGAAAAAAACAATTACCCAATGTTTGAAAATTATATAATAAAAAATAGATATGAAGTGTATGATAGTGATGGATATGCTAATTTACGTGAAGGAAAATCATCTTCTTCAAAAATCTTAGGAACGATTTTATCCGGAGAAAATGTAGAAGTTTTAGATGATAAAGGAGATTGGTGGCTTGTTGAATCTTCGAATAATAGAAAAGGGTATGTTCATAAAAGTCGTTTAAGATTAGTAATAAAAAAGAGCTCAAAAAGATGAATAATTGAAGTACAAGTGATAACATGAGGAAATAACAAGTCGGAGAAAAAGAAGGACATTCTTCCCCAAGATGTTGTAGCACAACTAAGAGAGCTTTTCCCAAAAGTAGAAGAAAAAACTTTAAAAACTGTAGCCGATACCTATACAAAATATATGAAAGAGCTACATATGGATAATTTTGCTAACTTTTCAACTGTTGAAAAAGGATTTGAAGGGTATTTAAGTTTACTAGAGAAAAACTTTCATTATGCCTATGAAGCAGTACTTGATGATTCAAAAACTATTGATGATTTTTTGACTGGTTTGCAAGATAAAGGAAGGATAGGAGCTTATGCAACAGCCCCTGATTATAAATCTGGTGTAAAAAATATTTTTAACGG
>NZ_BPMA01000061.1 GCF_026005215.1 Capnocytophaga catalasegens
CTACTGCCATAATAAGTTTTTTGAGTAATGTTATTTTTAAGTTGTTTCTTAGATTTTTTAAGAAAAGTATTAGTATATTTTTTTATACTCCATTCTTTTTTATATTTAGAATAAGTTTCTTGCTTCCTAAATATTATGCTTTTTTAATCTCTTCTCTTTCTATTTAATATACTTATTATAAGATTTAATAGTAATCCAGTTCCTATACCAATAGATACATAAACTAATGTATTTTCATTGAAGAAATTATTTGATATTGCATTGAAAAATATTTCTTTTACAGGCTCACTTGGAGAAGCTGTATCACTGTAAGAAACCATTGCTTCACAAAGAGAAAACAAAATACCTACAAGCACTCCCAGTATGGGAAATAATAACTTACTCTTGATATATAAATTTAGGTTTATAGTTTGAATTTTCATCTCTATACTCTAGTAAAATTTTTATATCTTTTTTCATTATTGTAACAAAAGGTCTATAGCCTCGTAAATGTTGCAAAATAAATCATGAACAAAACCTTATATTATTTAATACCATACTCTTTTTGTTTTGCTCTAAATAGAGAATCTATGTCCTTGAACTTTAACCTTTTTGAATTTTCAACTAAATCATACTCTTTGGAAGAGCGTAGCCAATAATTATAATACCAAACCTTAGAAACCGATTGAGTAAAATGAATCCGTGCAATTTCTGTATGATTTCTCAAATCTTGAATCGTATCCAAAGTCATATGCTTAGGTACTATTTTATAAGGTTCCCCTTCTTTAAAATTGCAAGTTAAATATTTATCTCCTTTATAAAATAAAAATACTTTTTCTTTTTCCTCCTTTTTCTTTAAACTATCTAAATATTGAGATTGAAAAATTAATTTTTCAATCTCTTTTTTTAATAGTAAAGTGTCATTAGGAACATTATTAACCACATAAACAATATCCTCTATTTGACAAAAAGTTGTAGGTTTATTAGGATTGAAATCACTACAAGAAGTAATCCCAAAAACTAAAAATATCATCAATACAAATTTTATCATATCTTAAATTTTAAAACTTCTTCTTTTTCTATTATTGTAATAAAAGGTATGCAGCCTCACAAGTGTTACAGAACAAAAACATATTTTTTAAATAGCAATTATCCAGCCTAATATAAAAAATAATGTCCATATAATATGTAACACCCAAATAATTAGCGCCCCTTCAGTATCTCTTATCTTCTTTTGCCAAAAGTATAATAACAAAGAACAAATAACTACATACACCCCAAACAATATGTAATACACTTGATATTGCCACAGAGGTGTTTTGTATATTTCATAATCTATTCGTTGCATCAGATTTTCTGTATCAAACCAACTTCCAGCCATCCAAGAGAACTGAAATATCGCAAAAATATTGTAAATCCAAAATAAAAATATTATTTTATATAGTTTCATTATTTAGAACTTTTATGGTTAATTCCATTCCAAAATCTACTCCTCTTTTATTTGCTTCCATATCTTTATCATCCCAACCTTTTTCTTTATCATTAAACCAACTAATAACTTCATCTTTAAAAAATTCTTTCATTATTCCCAATATTGTAGATTTTGTAGGACCATTAACATAAGAGTAGTAAGCACTATACAAAAAATGTAATAATTTATCTAATCCTGTATCATTATTTCTTCGAACAACATTTTCATAAATATGAAATAAGGGAGCTCCTAATCCATTTAAGAAACCTTCATCTCCATCAACAAGTTTACAAGATTTAGATAAAGCATACGCTATTGCTAAATATTTTGGAGTATTTTTTATTTTTACATATTGAGAATAATTTATTTCAAAAAACAATCTTCCAAATGTTACATAATAATCGTCAGGAAAATTACAATTATATTTTCCATTGTAATCATCTGTGATTTTCTTTATACCTGCCTCTACAGCTACATTATTAAATTTTTCTTGTTTTAACAACCTTTTTATAGTTATTTCAGAGGAGTTTCTTCCATTAATTTTGTATTTCTCCATTTGAGTTTTTTTAGAAAAATCCTTTTTTATTATTCCTCTTTCAGGAATAACAATATAATTCATTGTATCAGATATTTTCGCTCTTTTACTTACCTCTTCTGTAGGTTTTACCAAAAACGGCATCACAATAATTTCCTTGCCTGCCCATTCTTCTTTAATGGAAAGTTCTAATTTCTCGCCTTTTATTTTAGAAAAATAGTATCTTTTTTATTCCAATTATATAAAACATACTTATCTGTTTTTTCTATAAAGTACAGATAAGTACTTTCCTTTTCTTTGTGATATTTAATACAAAAATACATTTTTTGGTTTTTATCTAATTTTATATGTTGTGCTATTTTATACAGGTTAATGGATTTTTCTTCTAAAATACTATTTATATGTTTTTCCTCTTTGTTAATAAATGATTTATTATTTTCATCAAGATAAAAATCAATACTATATTCTATTGTGTGGTTACAACATCTTTCTTTGGTAAAAATACGAGATGTTGTATCTGCCACAAACCCCGTTTCCTGTTCTATCTCCTCAAATAATTCCTTTTCTTTTTTACTTATAGGAGCTAACTCACTTCGAAAATCAAGGCGAATTAAACTAATTAAAACAATAAAAAGTATCACACCAATTATTCCTAAAATTGCTATAATGAGTGCTATTCTTTTAAAAATTCTACCAATTCCCATACTTCTATTGATTTTGTATAATAATGATTTGCGTTCGTTGTCGTACTAGATATTTTTAGTTTGAAATGTTCATTTTTAAGACCATTTATTTGATATGAATTCTTTTCTAAAGTTTCTTTTTTTGAAAAAATATCTCTAATACCATCCCATATCTTTTCAGGTAAAGTACTCGTAACATCATCAAAATTTTTATACATCAAAACAATATCAGGTAATATATTTATCTGATATGTTTTGTTGGGCAAAGTTATTTTAAAATCTCTATTATCCGCAGGAGAGAAATGCAACACTCTATCTACCTCTATACCTTGTGTTAAAAGACCTTGAACTATTCCTTCGGCGTGAGCTCCACCCATACTATGGCTTACCACAAATATTGGAGCTTGTTTTTTATTTTCTATGCTTAAAATTCCTTTATCTTTCAAATCTGTCTTAAATTTATCAGACATAGCTTCTTTAAAACCCTTATCAAAGCGAAGCTGTCCCGTTGAACTCCAAACATCTGCTCCGTCTATATAAATGTCTTTTATATATTTTTTATTAAGTGTTTGATAATCTTCAGGAATTTCAAAATTATACATTTCTTTTAATCTTCTTTTAAAATACTCAAAAGCCTTAATTTTAAAACCTAACATCCAATACGCTTCTCCAAATTTATCTCCTGTATTATCTCTGATTATTTCTTCTATACTTTTACCTAATTTTTCATTTATTTTTCCTACCTTATTTCCTACAGTCTTACCTGTGTTCCAATAACCATTAACAAAAATGATAGCCATCTTTACAATTATTTTCGTCTTTTTACTCACCTTTTCTTCATCAGGTTTTACCAAATAAGGTATTACGATAATTTCTTTACCTGTCTTTTATTATAGCCCCTTTATTTAAAAAAATGGTATCTCCTTCACTCCAATGATAAAGAAAATGCTTGTTTTTTAGTATTTTTATATAATATATATTATTTTTTTTATATTCAATACGAATAACAATATTTTTTTTCTTACTTAATTTTGATAATATAGTATCTTTTTTTACAAAATCATAAAATTTTATACTTTGTTTTCTAAAAATACTATCTGTACATTCTTCTCCTCCTTTATTATAAAATTCTATATTGTAAACAAGTTCATAATTACAACATTCTTCTCTATAAATATAACGACTAGAAGTGTCAGCCACAAATCCTATTTCATCTTCTATCTCCTCAAATAATTCCTTTTCTTTTTTACTTATAGGAATGTCTAATTCTTTACGAAAATCAAGGCGAATTAAACTAATTAAAACAATAAAAAATATCACACCTGCTATTCCTAAAATAGCTATAATGAGTGCTATTCTTTTAAAAATTCTACCAATTCCCATACTTCTATTGATTTTGTATAATAATGATTTGCCATCGTTGTTTCATTAGAAATTTTTAGTTTAAAATGTTCATTTTTAAGACCTTTTATTTGATATGCATTTTTTTCTAATTTTTCTTTTTCTGAAAAAATATCTCTAATATCATTCCATATTTTTTCAGGTAAAGTTCCCATAACATCATCAAAATTTTTATACATCAAAACAATATCTGGCAATATATTTATCTGATAGGTCTTGTTAGGCAAAGTTATTTTAAAATCTTTGTTGTCCGCCGGAGAAAAATGTAAAACCCTATCTACCTCTATTCCTTGTTTCAATAATCCTTGTACGATACCTTCGGCGTGGGCTCCCCCCATACTATGGCTTACTATATAAATGGGGGACAGCTTCTTACCTTCGGCATCTAAAATACTTTTATCTAACAAATCTTTTTTAAATTGAACTGATAATGTTTCTTTTACACCTTTATCAAAACGAAGTTTTCCTGTCGAACTCCAAACATCTGCTCCATCTATATAAATAGGTTCGATATATTTATCATCTGCAATTTCAAAATTATAAGATTCTTTTACTCTTCTTTTAAAATACTTAAAAGTTTTATCTCTAAATCCATTCTCCCAATATTCTTTTCCAAATTTATCTCCTGCATTTTCTTGTATAATTTCTTCTATATTTTTACCCAATTTTTCGCTTATCTTTTTAACGGCTTTCCCAGCAGTTTTTCCCGTATTCCAATATCCATTTACAAAGATAATAGCCATTTTTACAATAACTTTTACCTTTTTACTCACTTTTTTCTCGTCAGGTTTTACCAAAAACGGCATCACAATAATTTCTTTGCCTGCCCATTCTTCTTTTATCGTTAAAACAAGCTTTTCGCCTTTTTCTTTTAAAACTTCCTGCTTATCATCTATTTTTATCGCCCATTGAATGCGTTTTTTGTCATTTTCAGAAACTTTTTCTTGATTGTATTTAGTTACTTTATAAGTTACTTTTTCATAGGGTTTAGCACTATCTTTGCCCTCTACTTTTACAATTAAAAGTTGAGCTTTCTTGCTTTTATCATCACCTTTCCCATTTCCTAACCCTTGTATTATTACTTTTTTTGGGCTTACAAGTTCCAAATCGCCGTTGGTTGCTTCAATAATTACCTCTTCGGCTTCCTCAT
>NZ_BPMA01000062.1:0-5646 GCF_026005215.1 Capnocytophaga catalasegens
TGTCTTTACTTAGATGGGGAAACTATTTTTCGTTTGAATAAAGATGATTATTTAAAAATACACGTAGTTGAGTATGTTACAAAGGTTATGCTTTCACAGAAATATCCTTGGAAACATGCAGTTGCTCTCCAAAAAGAATGGTTTGAGGGAGAAGCTAGTGAAAATCCATGGGAAAATCCTATATTCGAGAAAATTAAAATGGACTGGGTTTTATCTTTTGATAGAGCAAAAAAAGTATACGATGATTTAAAAGATAATCTTTGGAAAAGCAATAATGCAATAAAGGAATTGAAAAAAATGATAAAAAGAATGTCTACTGATAGTAATATAAAAAATTTTGAATTACCTGATAAAGGCAAGACAGTTATTTTTGGAGTATCTGATGCGACTCTTGTAAATTATAAAGATGTTAAACAACCAAAAATTAAAAATGAAAAAAAGATAGAAAAAATGCCTCTTTTTGAAAGATTTTATTACCAATCTAAATCATATGAAATTTCTAAGATACCTCCTGAACCTTTTGATGGGTTATCAGGAGCTTTAGGTTCTTTTTCTTTTCGGGTTATAGCTTTTGGAGAAATTACTAAAAATGAACAGAATTATGAAATTAAAATTACTAAAATAGGAATTTATATAAAGGATAGTTTTGATTTTCTTAAATCTGATAAAGAAGAAAACTTAGGAAGTTGGAATATTTATAGAAATTTAATAAGTTATGACCTTTTCTATCCAAGTGAAGAGTTTTATAGAATATTTAACCAATCATATCGTGATTATAGAGATGATTATAAAAACTTTTCTAATAAGGGAAAAGACTTTAATCTTTATTCCGATATAAAATACATTGATAAAGACTTTACTTTTTATGCAACTTTTGAAGAAATTGAATAGGATATTTAAAAAAATTAAATATTGTAGCTTATTTTTTATAGGCTCAATTATATTATACAAGTTTTTTGAATATATAATAGGAGATGCAACTCCAAGATTTTTAATGACAAATTGTTATTATAAATCATATCCTAATACATTAATAGGATTATTTACATTTGCTTTGTATATAACAATGTATCTTTTTAAACCGATAAAAAAGGATACTTTTTGGTTTTATATAAAATTTTATTCTATTTGGTTGGAGATATCTGTGTTTTTTTCTATTCTTTTTTGGGCTTATATTGGTTATTATCCAGATATAGTTCTAGCAGTAAATAGAATAGTAGATGATTTTTGGAATATGTTTATAACAGCTAATGGTATTATAATTCTTTCATTCCCATATAATATATGTGTATTTATTCTGTCCTTTTTCTTGATAAGAAAGTATAGTAAAGCATAAAGAGTTTAAGTTCGGAGGTCAAATATTGAAGCCCTGAGGTAAATTAATTGTAAAATAAATATTATGGGAATTTTTAAGAAAGCTAATAACATATATATCACAGTTCGTGACACTTATACTATAAGAGCTGGCTCTTCTTATGAAGAAGCTGAAGAAGTAACTATTACAGCTACAGAAGAAATAGAATTAATAAGTGCTGACAAAGTAATAATGCAAGGTTTAAATGGAGGTGTAGAATATGGTACTGTTAATAAAGAAGAACCTAAAATTATTATGAGCTATTTTACCGACCTCAATGATAAAATGTTAGGAAATAGAGGAAAGATAGGAGATGAAGTCTATTTAGTAGTAGAAGGGAAAAATCTTGCAGGGAAAAAAGCAAATTTAGACTTAACTGATGATGAAATTGATTTTGAATACAATGGCGAACGCTTAGAAAACGATATACTCAAAGGGTATGTTTTTAAAAACGACAAAACAGAGCGCATCAAACTAAAAATAATAGAACAAAAAAACGACTAAACTATGGCAGGCATAAGAATAACATTATTAGAAACAGGACAAGAATCCGTAGCAAGACTATGGGTTAACAAACCTGAACCTAAGGAAGAAAAAGAACCTGATTACCTCATACACTTTAGAAGACCCCAAAACTACGAAGGAGAATTTGGTTTTGATTGGATGAGAGATGAGTATATTGAAATTATTGATTCTAATGTTCCTGTATGTAAGACCCCAGAGATTTTAGAAAAACAATATAAAATAAGAAATTTTCACAATCAAAAATATTATGTCCCTTGGTTGGCATTATTGCCTTTTTCTACCGAATATAAATACGGGTCGTCAATTAACAAAGATGGAGCTAATTTGAATCTTGAACTACAAGAATTAACTGATTTAAAAGACGATGGAACAAAAATTGTTTTTAAAATTGATGGGAAGTACAATGATGCTGTAAAAATAACTCCTGCCTCTATTGAACTGTCAGAGTTTTTAAATCAAAAAACAGAAGTCCGGAATATAAGTAATGAGGATATTAGTTATAGAGTTTTAAAAAACAAGGTGAATATAAAATGTTTAGGGGTTTTAGAAGAAAATGTTTCAATTAAAGTAATAGCAACAAAAAACGGAAAAGAACAGCAAGTGGGAGAGCTTATGCTATTCAAAACCAGTAAAATACCCAAGGCAAAAATTATTTTAGTAAAAGTAATTACTAACGATAAACCTTTTTCTTTGCCCAATGATTTTGAGTATGCACTCAAATATAAATCATTTAACCAAGCATTGACACGTGTAGAAGTTATTGCAAGAAATCAAGTACTTGATTTGCGAAATAGAAAGGAGAAAACAGTTGTAGACTTTTTGTACGATTTAAAAATGAATAGATTAGAAAAGAAAGAAGTTCTTGAAAACATTATTGATTTTTATGAAGCATTTAATGGAAAAACATCAAGTAATTATATCTATTTATTTTATCATAATAACGAGGTGTCTGAAATTAATAGAGGAAGAGGTATAAAAAGTAAAGGATTTACAAATAGAAATAGAATTATTCTAAATTTAGGAGGATTAAACACTCATACCATAATTCACGAGATAGGACACGCTTTGGGACTAAAACATCCTTTTGAAGAATATGAAAATATACCTTTATTTGAAAAAGGAACCACCGATAATTATATGGACTATGAACACACGGGGTATAGTACAGGAAATCCACATAAAGGAAAAATGTTTTCGCTTTTTAAATGGCAATGGGATGAGATACATAAGAATAAAAACAATATTTTAAAGTTTGATTATGATGACAACTACAAAAGTTTTTGGGATATTTTTTAGTTTAACTTTTTTATTTTCCTGTGTTGAAAAAAAGAAATTAGATAAGGATTTGGAAATTCAACGGATTGATATTTTTTTTGATTTTTTTGAAAACTGTGAACCTGAAATTCAATGGAAAGATGGACGTTATTACAAAGGAGACTCCATTGTAGACAGAATAGATTGTATAAACAACTATTTGTTGCAAGATAGATATGTTATGGATGAAAATAAAGAGAAGTATGTTTTAAAAGAATCAAGAAAATGGAGAAACATAGGGATTTATAAACCTACCATTTTTAATCATATTCCTTTGGAATATATTGAAAAAAATAAAAAATACTATTTTGAAAAAAAAGAATTTCAAGCAGAAAATGCCACTTTTTACTTTAAAGATGGAACTAAAACCTATTGGCATTTTGATAAAGTATCTCGTTACTATCCCAATATTCAAAATATGATAGAAAATTATGAATATGGGGAAGTTGGAGTTTTCTTTCATATTTTATCAGAGACAAGTAGATACATAGGATATTTAGATTCAGAATATATTTGTGAAATCACAAAAGAATTCGCAGAATATGACAACAACCGAGAAATTTTACGCAGATATGAACAATAGCCTAAAATTTGACTATGATTATAAAAGTTTTTGGGATATTTTTTAGTTGTATTTTTCTTTTTTCTTGTGTAGAAAAGAAAAAATTGGACAAAAATTTGGGAATTAAAAAAATTCACATTTATAAACATAGATCAATTAGTGATTATGAAGTAGGAAATGAAAACGGATATACTGATATAATAAAAATTAAGGAAGATTCAACAGTTATATGTATTGATTTACAGAAAGATAGTTTGTTTGTGCTAACCTATGGAGTCGATGATAGTTACGACCTTTCTCAAAAATATAAATTGAAGGAAACAAAAAAGTGGAAAAATTCAACAGTCTATAAACCTTCTATTTTTAATCATATTCCTTCTGAATACATAGAAAGGGATAAAAAATATAATTTTTTAGAGAGAGAAATAGAGAATGATGATCATGGTGTTGAATTTTATTTTGAAAATGGTTCACGGACTTATTGGTATTTTTATATCAATTTTTTTACATACTATGGTGATAATTATGAACAAGAGAAAAAAAACAGCAAATATCCTGATTTGTTTCCCTTTTTTATTATTTTGCAAGAATTGGGAACCTGTGCAATTTATATAGACCCAGATTTAGATAAAGCATTGACAAAAAAATGTGAAATAAATAAAGAAATTAACCGAGAAATTTTACGAAGATATGAACAATAGCCTAAAATTTTCCTATAATGATGACAATTACAAAAGCTTTTGGGATATTTTTTTAGTTTAATTTTTCTTGTGTTGAGAAAAAGAAATTGGATAAGGATTTGGGAAGAAATAAATGATTCATTTGATTTTATTGGTTCTCAAGTTTTAGGAGGGTGGAACAAATCTATTTTTAGTTATCATTCTAAAGTTGATAAATATACTTTTTTTGATGAAAGAAATTTAAATATTAGTAATAGTACATTCAATTCCTTTAGAAACAAAACTAAAATAGGAAAAGATTTCCATATAAAAGGAATAAGGCTAATTAAGGAAAGTAATCATTTTGTAAAAACTATTAAAATTAATTCTAATGAAGTTATATATAAATAAAGTTATAAAACACAATTTCTTTTTTTCTCTCATATTTTTCTTATTATTACACTTATTATATATGAATATAGGTATTTTTGAATATATTATTGGGAGGAAAAATTATATTGGCAAGATTTAAGAACAGGAGTTGGAGGACATTGGATGGACCAAACCTCTTTTAATTTTTCTGATTATATGGAATATGGACCAACAAATATTAAAGACATTGTTTTACCCTACATATATAGAGAATATAATCTTTTCTTATTGTTCTTATTATTGAGTGTACTATTTACTTGTTATATTGCGCTACCCGCTATAACAATATTATTCAAAAAAATAAATCAAAAGAAAGTATTTATAGTTATTGATAGTATTATTCTTTCAATATATCTGTTATGTACTTTTCCAAGACTATTATATTATCCTATGATAGGTGTTATCCCAATGGGTATACTTATTCCAATAGTGCTTTTGTTCCTATTATTTTTTAGAATACGCCAATATAAAAAGAAACTTATTTTTAGAGATTAGTCCTGCCAATCTCGGTAGACAGCTCTTTTTAGCTTGTGAGTTAGGAATGTACAAATCCACAGCCCTGATAGGTCGTATCAATCGCTTTTTTGGTACAGACTGGAGAGCGCAAACACAGCTATTCAGCACTGAGACCTTTTCCTCTGAAGAAGAAACAATGAGAGGAAGCATTTACCTTTCGTGTGTAGATAGCGCAAAGGCACGTTTTGACATTGGGGAAGTACTCACTCATTTAGAGCGAGCCCATCACTACCACAACAACCCTAAGTATTGGTTAGATTTTGGCAACAGCACCCATTCAGGGC
>NZ_BPMA01000062.1:5721-5987 GCF_026005215.1 Capnocytophaga catalasegens
GAGCAGAATGACAATACCCCAAGTTGCTCCCTTGCCGAAGCCTTAATCAAGCAAGATTTGTTCATTAACGCCACTCTCTCACAAATGGGAAGCACCCTACTTTGGAACTTGTTCAGAGAAGGACTCACTCCTTACAGAGGTTTTTTCCTCAACCTAAAAGACTTTCGTACACAACCCTTAGCTATATAAACAACAACACTGACAAGCATTTTTTATAACTGCTTGTCAGTGCTACTGACTGCCCACTGGTGCTACCAGCCTTCTTT
>NZ_BPMA01000063.1:0-8922 GCF_026005215.1 Capnocytophaga catalasegens
AACACGGACAAACAGATAGTGTGTTATTGCAACATTCTGAAAATACTACCCCATTAGAAGTAAGTGCTGTTAATCCTTCTATAGGAATACCAAAGAAGAAAAAGACAACTCCAATAGTTCAAGACATTACTATCACAAAAATAAAAGACTAATAAATTACAGTTATGGAGAACAAAACCAATTATATACAAGAAGGACAAGAGGTAACTTTTTCTGCTCAGTTAGAGAGAGGAGATAGAAGGCTTACTTCATGGATTATCTATAAGGGAAATCAATGTGACGATAATCATATTCTTGTAGAAAAAGAACACATAGGCACAGAATTCTCATTTACTTTTGAGGATATTGGATAGTATACCGTTGTGAGTTACGGAAAACGGGAAGATATTGATAATAGTAAAACTGTTAGAGTTCAAGTAATAACTCCTGTTTTTGAAGGCTTGAAATGCCTAAGCCCTACCTCTGTTTGTTATAAGGAAAATGGAGTTTGGAGAGTACAAAAAACAAAAGAAGAAGAGGTCTGTTTCCAAGCAATATTCAAAAATAATGAATTTCCATCAGACCTCAAAATAACTATAATGTTTGGTGAGAAGACAGCTGATATCAGAAGAGAAAAAGATAAAGTTTATTACACACCACAATTTACTAATAATAAGAATAAAAAATATGATATCATAGTTGAATTTACTAATAAAGATGGGAAAATTCAAACAAAAAAGGAGCTAATGGAAGTTTTAGAAGTTCTACCCCCTCTTGAAAAAGCTATAGAGAATAAAAACACAGGCAAAACCAAAATCACAACCATTCCCCAAGGGATAAAAAATGTTCGTCCCAAAGATAGCTTAAAATTAAAGTTTGATAAAAGGAATATATCATTGAGTGAGGAGGCAACAGTAGATACTTCAACCTTTATTTGGAAGCTTAATGGGAAAATATTAAGTGCAAAAGGAGAGCAAATAGAGATCCCCCGAGAGGAAATTGCCAATTGTAAAAAAGGAAATATAGTAGCTGTTTTCAAGAATCTTACAGATAAGAAAGCAATGGCTACTTATAACTTTTCAGTGCTTAAAAACAAGGTTAATAAATTTGACATTTCTCACCCTCCAAAATATGGAAAGGAAATCATTTTTGATGTGAAATACACAAAGAAGGAGAATGATTATATGCTTTATCCTCAGTTAGAAGGATTGGAAAATGTTCATTGGGAGGTTACCAAAGAGGGTAAACTTATAAAAAGTGATATAGGACTTGAGTTTCGTTATACTTTCAAAGAAGAAGGTAAGTTCAAAGTAAAATGTTATATTTCAGATAAGGAGGGAGAAGTAGAAAAAGAATATAACATCATTCAACCTAAGATATATCCCCAAAGCGCTAAATGGGTAAGCAATGCTAGAAACACCAATAATAAATTACACCAAGCAGGGTATGCTCAAGAGATTTGTGCTTATGTAGAACATGCGGGGTTGCAAGGAGAAAGAGTTACACTGAGAGTATATGATGATGATTTATTGCAAGATGATGAGATATGTAAGGTAGAAAACATTGAGGTAAAGAAGGCGGGCAATATTTGTATTCCCATTATATTGGGAGCAAATGAAAAGAGGAAAATATGGGATAATGAGGGGAAATTATACTTTACTATTGAGCCTTTTGACAAAAGGATTAAGGTACAGGACACGGATAAAGAATTAGGGAAACACCTACTTATCAGTAAGGAACGACAAGTGTGGGCTACATATTTTTGTAATAGTGATGAAACAGAGAAATATAGTACAAGGGAAGTAGGAATGTCGTTTTACTTTAAGCTGTACGCTACTAATTTGGTAGGTGCTAAGGTAGAAGTATGTTTTTTGAATAAGTATATATCAGAAAAGCCCCAATGGAAAGATTGTGAGCAAAGAAGTTTTTTTAAAGGACTAGGTGAAATAGATAAGAAGGGAGAACTGAAGATAAGAGTAGATACTTCAAAGCTCAAGAAAATAAACAAAGCCACTTATATTTATGCAGTGATGGCGAAGTTTACCTATAAGAATGGTGATAAAGAGGAAGTATTGTATAAGCATTTTAAGGACAGGTTACTATTGTTTCCTACGAATTCTCTACCTCATATGGAGGAAAACAAATCCCCTGTGAAGGTAGGTTATCAGAGGATAGTATCTCTTTTTGAACCTTCTAACTGGGAGGAAAAAATGTGGAGAGTATTAGAAAGTACTAATAAGGATTGTCAGATAGTATTTAAGGGTCAAACTGCAAAAGAAGGAGCTCTTTCAGAGAAGACTAAACAAATATTAAAGGAAGTAGGGAAAGCCTCAGGGAATGATATTATTACTATAACAAGTACAGCAAGGACACCTTATGATCAAGCAAGAATTATGTATGATAATTGTAAAAGGAATTTAAAAAAACAAAGGGAAGTTTATGCTCGCCCTGGACAAAAAATTATAGATGTATATGTAGCAAATAAAGAAAAGAAAAAAGAAGAGGTAATAAAACTAATGGAGGCAAAGATAAAAGAATTAGGTGTTACAACTGTATCTAAACATTTGGCAGATTTTAATATTTTAAATACTTTTGATATACCTTATAATCTCCTTAAAGATAAGGAAAAATTTAAACAAGAAATGAAGAAAAGATCTGAATTAGATCAATTTATGATAGAAAATAATTGTTATCATATTCAAATTAAACAATAATTATTATGGAAAAAATATACACAGTATTTATAATTTTCACTTTAACTTCATGCCAATTAACAAATAAAGAAAAGAAAGAGTCTATTTCTTTTAATCATAATGAATCAATAACTATCTCTAAAGATACAATAAGAATAAATAAAGAGATTGTTTTATTTGTTGATACAATGTTTGGTTTAGATAGTCTTAAAAAGACATTTAAAAATTTGGATGATTTCTATACAATGGCTGATGATGCAAATTATTATATGTCAGAAGCACAAAATTTTATAGAAAACAAAAAAATTGATACTCTCTCGATTATTAATAATAAAATCATTATATTTGATAACAGAGATACTATTAATTCTAAAAAATTACCCCTTTGGAGTTTGGTTTTATATTCAAAAGGGAAAAAACCTAAAATTATATATCCCATTGATATATCAAATGAATATGATAAATATTTTGGACGGAGTAAATAATTCAATTTTTGAGGTGTCAAAATAATTTCATATATTTGCATTCTGAAAATTAATGCATTATGAAATTATTTAAAGGACAAAATCTCTTAGAGTTTACTGAACGCTTTAAAACAGACTTAGATTGCGAAGAATATTTAGCTTCTTTAAAAATGGAAAGATGGATATTGCTGTCGCAAATGTGGTCATAAAAAATACCAAGTCAGAAAAGAAAAAAATAGGTGTACTACATTCAAATAAACCATCACATTCTAAAATTATTTCTGAGCAAAATGATTTAAAAGAAGGAAGTACACAAAAAAGAATTATTTATAAAAATGGTGATATTGCAGAATATGGAAAGCATCCAACAAAAGGATTTACTTGGATTCTGTATAGGGCAACAAACATAGATATAGAATTATTAGAAATGCCCGACTCAATAAATTATTTAAAAGATGATGTTTCTATAAAATATAAGTCTTCAGGGACAAAAAGAAAATATACAAATCCAGATAATTTTGCTGGTTTTATAGGTGCCCTATCCCAAACGAAACTTACTATTACATCTACTGGCTCGTGTTTTTCAGAAGGTTCTTGTTTCCCAAGCCAACTTCACGTAAATGGTGAAAGTATAGATACATTATATATAAAAGATCTAAAAAAAGATCAAGATTTTATTAACGCTATGAAATTTTTTCATTTTACTGATAGGAAAGCGGGGAATGATCCTTATTACAAATTATTAAAAAATGTGTCTGATGGAGGAGATTTACATGATACACATTTGCACTGTGGTAAATTTGACACTTCAAAAATAATAATTAAAATATTATCTATTTTAGTACTCTTAATTTTTTCTTTTTATCCACACAAAGGAAATACAAGTAATTTGGGAACCTTTAATATTCCTAATAATTCAAATCGTAATTACAAAAAAATATGGTATTATAATGAAATAGATACTTTAACTTATTTCAAAGAAATAGGAGATAAGTCTATTATGAAAAAATTTCCTAAAAAATGGAATATTAGTGTATATCAAGCTACATCACATAATGATTCTATTAATGAGAGAAATTTTTATAAGATAACTAACTATTATAAAAGTATAAAAGGAATAAAAATTAAGGACATCTACAACTATAAGAAGAGATTAGGGAGAGGAGAGATTGTTTCTTTAGAACTGATTCATAGATTTTTTAAAAATGGAGAAATTTATGAATATATAAAATCAGTGAAATCTATTAAAAACAATGAAGATTTTCCTTCTGTCATTACAAGTATTGATATTCTTGTTTTTAAAGATAATAAATATCATAATAAGCTTAATGTTTATTATGAAAAGAATTATTCGTATGCGGTATCATATAAATTAGGATATTTTGATAAGAATGGAGTTTTATATTACAAAATATTTGAGACAGATGAAGTAGAAACTCTTTATATAAAAGAAGGTAAAGATTATCTTCTTTTTGACGGAAATATTTAGAATATATACCACATTTGGGGACTTCTTATAATCCTAAAATTAAAATATAGGCAATATGGTTGGGAGGAGTTTAGGTATTAAAAGGAATTGAAAATAAAATGAAAAAAATACTATTGATACTATTTATTTGCTGTACGCTCCAATGCAGAGCACAGTATAAAGAGCTTACTATAAGTGAAAATGAAAAAGAATTATTAGAATTTTTATATAAAAATTCTAATAAAGCTAAAATGACCCCTAGTCACTATTTTGATGAATTGTCAGAATGGGATTTGAGTAATGTTACTTTAAAACAAAAAATGAAGATATTATTCAAAAATGACAAGAATCTGAATCAAAAATTAAAATAATTAGAGGAAGCTCGTATTTCTCTATACGAATATGCTTTAGAAGATGTTAAAGATGAATATCAAGAATATCATTATGTTGATGGACCGCGTTTTTCTTATCTTGTAGATAAAGGAGATTTAAATCATATTAAAAATTCTCAAAGACCCTAAAATATCAAAATCTGATAAGGAAAGGATTGAAGTATACTTAAAAGCTTATCCTCACTACTATATCTCTGATCCTGATGGTTATACCAATGTAAGAGAAGGAAAGGATACTTCGTCTAAAATTTTAGGTACAATAAAATCGGGAGAAACAATAGAGGTATTGAATAATAAAGGAAATTGGTGGCAGGTAATGACAAGAGACAATGAAATAGGCTATATTCACAAGAGTAGAATAAAAAAGAGGTAAAGCCACTTCATTATTAAAAAACTTCTATAGCTTTTTGTCTGTATGGTTGGAGGAGTTTAGCTATATTAGAAAACAGTAACTTCTGTAGTTAAAAACATTACTATCAAACAAATAGAAGATTAAATCACAATTATGAACAATAACAAACAATACATACGAGAAGGGCAAAAAGTAACGTTTTCTGCCCAATTAGAAAAAGGAGACAGAAGACTCACTTCGTGGATTGTCTATGAAGGTAACCAATGTGATGACAATCATATCGTTAAAGAGGAAAAACAGGTAGGAACAGAATTCTCACATATTTTTGAGGAGGCTGGAGAATATACTATTGTAAGCTATGGAAAACGAGATGAGATTGATGATAACAAAGCCATTAAACTTCAAGTAGAAAAACCTGTTTTAGAAGGAATTGAATGTGTTGAAAGGGCTAATACCTATTTTAAAAACAACGTTTATATAGTAAAAAAAGGAACAAAAGTTACCTTCAGACTAAAGTTTAAAGATGATGTTCTTCCTACTTCAGATAAATTGTTGCATCTTGTGAAAGTGATACCTATAGGAGGAACTTCAAGTGGAAAAATCATAAGAGAAGGAAAAGAGAATGAATATTCATACAATGCCATAAATAGGTCATCCTATACTGTTATTGCAAAATTTGGAAATAGAACATTCGAATTTTCAATGAGAGTGGTTGAAAATTTTGAGGAAGAAGTAAAAAAGTTTGAAGAATCTATTGCTAAAAATTCTTCTACAGAAATTACTACAATCCCAAGCGGTATAGAAAATGTTCGCTCTAAAGACTCTTTAAAACTAAAATTTAACCCTAAAGGGGGTGAACCTGAAATAAACCCATCAAACCTTGTTTGGAAACTCAATGGGAATACCCTGTTGGCAAAAGGAACTCAAATTGAGATACCTCGAGAGATAATTGCTAATAATAAAGGAGAAAATAAAGTAGAAGTTTTCAAGAATAATGCTAGTACAAAGAGTGTTGCATCCTATAATTTTTCAGTAGTTAAAAATGAAATCATCAAGTTTGATGTTTCTGAAACTCCTAAATTTGGGAAAAAAGTTACTTTCAAGGTAAAAGAAGATAAAAAATATATGATATTTCCTAAATTAGAAATAAATGAAGAAATCTATTGGGAAGTTAAAAAAGGAAGTATTTTCGTTGCACGCGGGACAGGACTTACATTCGAACATAAGTTTAATGAAGAAGGGGATTTTCAAGTAAAATGTTATATTTCAGATGTAGTGATAGAGGAGAAATATAATATCAAACGACCTAAGATATTTCCTGAAACTGCTCAATGGATAGACAAGGATGGTGCTACTGGAAATATTTTAAAAAAGGCTGGCTATTATCAAAAAATATATGCTTTTGTAGAGCATCAAGGGCTACTAGGAGAGAAAGTTATAGTAGATGTATACGACGATGATAAGGCTTCTGCTGACGATTGGATTGCTTCTAATTATCAACTTGTTGAAAATAAAGAAAATATATGCGTTCCTTTTATATTAACAAATGAAAAGAACAACAAAAAGTATAGCAAAGATAATAGAAGTCACAAAGAAAGAATTGAGAATTGTTTAAGCAAAGAAGGTAAACTGTTTTTCAAAGTAAAATCTGTTGATCCCCAATTTCATATAGGAAATTCAGAAGCTGAATTGGCAAAACATCTAACTATCGTTCCTGATTCAGAAATAGTAGACACCTATTTTTGTGATGAAGGAGATACCGTAAAATATGATATACAGAAATTAAGCACTTCTATTTTCCTTAAAATATATGCCATAAATATGGTAAGCAGGAAAATTAGGGTTTGTGTTTTAGAAAATGTTAGTGACACCACAAGACAGTTTATGAATTGGGATTCATACTATAGAAAATCTCTTTGCCAAAAGGAAGTAACTATAAATGATAAAGGAGAAGCTATCCTCCCTATTGACTTAACAAAATTTAAGCAATATAATAATGGAACTGTCATTCTTTCAGCTGTGATGATACGTTCTGAATACAAACTAGGCGGTAAGGATTATACTGATTATTACAGAATTAACGCAAAGATAGTACTCATTAAAGAACCTTCTCTACCTCATATGAAAGAAAATTTTTCTCCCGTAAAAGTGAAAAGTTCAAAAGTAGATAGAATTGCTATTGAGAAAGAACAGCCCAAAGAAGAAAACAAAAACAACAGAGACGAGAATACTATATACATTACTCGTAAGTGGGAAAAATGGGTGGGGAATAATGGTGGTAGCGCAACTTATGGCACATTTGTTTTTGGAGATATTACAGGTTTTATATGTGAACCTCACGGTCCTCAGACAACTAGAAGTGGTAAAGATAAAAGAATTCCTACAGGTACTTATAATTTGGAATGGTATCCTAAAAGTGGAAAGTTTCCTAAAAATGTGTATACAAAAGAAGGTAGGTATGTAATTAGAAAATATAAACCTTTTAGTGCTACTTATATTAATTTTCCAGAACTAAAAAATGCAATCATCCAAATATACAATAAAGATGTAAGTAAAAAAAGACATATTTTACTCCATGCTGGTTATGAAGGCGGATGGACAGAAGGTTGCATAAATCCTTTTAAGACCTTGAGTGAAAAACTAAGGGATAAAAATATAGAACTAAAAGAGTCTATAGAACTTTTATTTGAAATCTATGATAAAATAGATAAAATAGGTATTGAAAAAGTAAAAATAGTAATAGTAGATGAAATAAATAAACCTAAAAGTAAAGAAGATGAAAAGTATGGAGAATTTATTAAAAAGAGACCTAGGTAAGAAGCTTTTTTATGTGCTAATATTACTATATAGTACAACTATATTTGCACAACCTTGTACATTCAAAGATGTCATAGAGAGAACAACACATAATGTACCCTATGAAAAATACAACATTCATCTTGATATGTTGCAAGTTTTAAATGGTAAAAAAGATAACTTTTTAGGATTCATAGGGGTAAATCGCAAGCGCTTGCGCATTACTTTCACCTCCATAAAGAAGAGTGAAGAAAACAAAGATGTATATGAGGTAGAAGGTTTTAGCACTGTGATGAATAAAAACAAACGGACTTTCAAAGGAACGTTCACTTTGCAGTCTCATTACAGACTTACAGAACCCGCTTTTTATGGGGATGGGCCTCTAAAAAAGGGAGAAGCAGAAGGTTTTTCCACTTTTTTATATACACTAAAAGAAGACGAGAATCTTACAGCTACTGGTATTTTTAAGGGAGAAATGCTTGTTCTTTGGTATAAGGGAATAAATAAAAAACCTGTATATACTGAACTATTTATTCAGAGTGATGGAAGTAGGAATTACCAATTTTTTGGCACTTGGACGAGTTATAAAACTAAAAAAACTTCGGTAGCCTCTTGGGGAGAAGATCGCATACCCTGCTCTGGAGATTTTGATTTAGGAGATGGAGATTTTGGTCCTAATCCCAAATATTGGCAATATGGTTGGGAGGAATTTAGGTATTAAAAGGAATTGAAAATAAAATAAAACATTATTGATACTATCCATTAGCTTTATCCTTCA
>NZ_BPMA01000063.1:8994-9171 GCF_026005215.1 Capnocytophaga catalasegens
GCAAAGGATTGTTTAAATTGGATTCATTGGGAAATGATAGCAGGGTATTTTTCCAAAAAACAACCTTTTCACACTACCAAAGCTAAAGTAAATAATAAAGGAGAAATATTAGTAGAAGTTCCTACTAAGAGACTTTTACAAATTAAGAAATTTATCCGTATTTTTGCTGTTTTTAAG
>NZ_BPMA01000063.1:9269-11991 GCF_026005215.1 Capnocytophaga catalasegens
TCTTCTTGAAAAAGTGAATAATTATGTTTTTAGACAAGAAATAGGGCAAGAAAGCGTTTGTCCTGACGATTGTTCTCAATGTTTTGATTATCAAGATGTATGGGAAAATCCAGAAATAAGTGCAGATAATGGAGGAAAAAATAATAACCGATATGGAAAAGGGTCAACAAGAGGACATAAAGGAGTTGATATTGTATCAGGTCCTAATTATAAAGAGGTTCATTCTTTAATGTGTGGAGTTGTAGAAGCAGTTGTTTCTTCTTTTGCAACAAATGAATATGGATATAAAAAATTAGGAAATGTTGTAAATATAAAATCTAAAGATAAAAATGGTAACTCTGTATATATTTTATACTGTCACTTGGACAAAGTCTATGTAAAAAAAGGAGACAGGATAAAACACGGACAAAAAATAGCCCTTTCTGGTTCTACGGGTAATGGAGCAGAGATATTAGATAGCAAAGGAAATTTAATAAAAGGAATAAGGAGTAAATATTGGCATTGCCATATAGAAGCCTGTTCCAATGGAGCTGGTGTAACTTCTTTTTATGGAAAAGATAGATTACAACCTGAGGATTATATGAAAACTAAATTTGACGAAAATGGAAATGCAATTAAATAAAATTTATTGGATAATATTGTTTCAAGTTTGTTTTGCTTGTAAAGGAAATATAAAAAATGATAACCTTACAAATTTTTCTATCGAAACAAAGCAAGACACCATTAAAAAAGAGATTCAAGAGAAAGAAATTCAAGAAAAAGAGAATATCGATATTATTAATTTTTTTGATAAAAAATATGATAGTATACCATTTGAGATGGTATTAGATGAGTCAAATATTTCAGACCACCCTGTGAAATCATATTTAAATTGTAAAAATGAAGGTTACTTTACTATTCATTTTATTCCCAAGGAAAAAGAATTACGTTTTTTTTGGGAAAAAAAATTTTTTGAGGATTATAATTTTGAAGATTATGATTTAGAGAAAGATAGTAAAAAAATAGACTCTATCATTAACAATAATTATGACAAATATAATATTTTTGTTTGCCATATTGTTAAACAATATCTTCATGAAGATAATTGCACTTTTGAGAGTATCGTTTATAAGAAAAATGCGAGATTAAATATTTATTTATATAATTTTAATAAATGGGATTTAAAAAAAACAATAGATTTAAATTTATTACCTCCATATTACAATAATTCTTTTTTTTATAAAACATTTCCAGAAGTTTTTAGATAGCTTTTTCATTGAATTTGTGTACAAAACGAAGAGCTACAAGCCTGTTATAACAAACCAGAATTGTATCATACTTTTTCACGAATGGTTTGCAAACATAAAAGTGAATGGTCGTATTCGTGGAGCAAAATAGAGGAAGACGGTAAAAAGTTTTTGAAATATCATCATCCTGATGCCTCAGATGATAAAATAAAGGAACGCTTAAAGGAAACCAAAACTAAATACGATGCTTTGTATGATTTTTGGGCGGTACTCAAAGCAAAAGGTGTTTTTAAAACGGATACATTTTGGTACTTTGAGCCTTTTGGTTGGGTAGAGCAAATGAAGAGGGTGTTTGGTGTTTTGGATAAAAATATCATATATATTACCCGCAAATGGGAAAGGTGGACAGGAGAAAATGGAAGTAGTGCTACTTTTGGAACTTTTGTTTTTGATGATATCACAGGTTTTATTTGCGAACCTTATGGACCCGAAACAACAATAAGTAATCAAGATAAAAGAATCCCAGTAGGAACTTATAATCTAAAATGGCATTTTTCAACTGATTATCCAAAAAATAAGTATACACTTCAAAGTGCTTTTGGAAGAAAGTGGAATTTAAATTTTCCTGTTTTAGAATATGGTGTAGTTTGTGTTTATAATGAAAATGTTTCTGCTGATAGAGGTATTTTAATACACGCAGGACAGGATGGAGGATGGACAAAGGGATGTATTTTACCAAGTACAACTTTAAATATGAATATTGATAAGAGAAATACAAATCTTAGAAATTCTGTTGAGACATTATATGAAATTTTAGATAAAATAAAAGAAAAAGGGATTAAAAATGTTAAATTAATTATTAAAGATGAAATTAAGTAAAAAAATAATATTTATCGTGCTTGTATTGTTTTATTTCTTTGCAATTGGACAAGAAAAATGTACTTTTGAACAAGTGAAAAAAACGTTTATGATTGAGAATTTGCAATATCAAAGATGTACAAAACATATAAATTTAGAAAATGTTTTAAGATACAACAAGACAGATTTTTTGGGCTTTATAGGTGAAAATAAAAAAAGATTAAAAATTATTATCCTTTCTGTAAATCAATATAAAAAAAATCCACAGAAGTACTTAATCAAAGGATTTAGTACTGTAATAAATAAAAACAAAAGATTTTTTGAAGGAATATTTTTTGTTGAAAATAGTTTTTTATTTTCTGAACTTCCTTTTGAAAGTTCCGTTGATGACCTTTATGGATTTTCAATATTGACTTACCAATTGTATGAAGATAAAGAGTTAACTGCAACAGGTATTTTTGAGGGAAAAATAATTGTTTCTTGGAAGAAAAAACAAAATGTTATTGAATACGAAGATATTTTTGATGGTTATGATGGATGTAGGAATTATCAGTTTATAGGCACTTGGACGAGTTACAAGACAGGTAAAAGTCAAGAGTGTAATTGGGGACAGCATCGCATTCCTTGCTCTGGTGATT
>NZ_BPMA01000064.1 GCF_026005215.1 Capnocytophaga catalasegens
AGGTTTAAATGGATAGATAGAAATAACTTGAAAAACCAACTTTCATCAAGAAAAACCAATCCATATATAGATCAAGGAGACTCTTCTTTGTGTGGTATAGCCGTTATAGCTTATTTACTATGCAAAAATGATTATAACACGTATGAACAATATATTTCTGATATGCATCAGTATGGAGAGGCTACTATAAAAAAAACAGATTATTCTATTAAAATTGATAGTGATGAACACCTACTCAATTATAAAACTACAGACAAAGAATATCCAAAACAATCTTTCTATAATTTGCCTATTTGGGAAGTAGATTTTGTATTTTTAACAACAATTAGAGATCATTTGAATGATTTTTGGGATTATGACCCAGATGCACTTAATGTGGGAGGAATAGAAGAAGGGCTAGCAGGATTATCCTTGCCTAAAGATGTAGCAAAGATGATGGAAAAAATACTTGGATATTCAAAAATTATAAATGACACTAATTTATTTACTAGTAAATGGAATGGAGCAAAAGATTCTTTTACGGAACTAAGTAGTAAGCTTACAAATGGTTATAAAATTGCTCTTCTAATGAAGAGTGATAATTTTAAGTATAATACAAAGACAAAATCTTTAATACCTTCACATTGGGTAGGGTTAAAAAAAATTAGTATAGATGAGAGTAAAAAAACAATAACTCTTGATGTATTTACTTGGGCAAAAATAGAATCTTGGACAGTTTCTTTTGATGCCTTTGAAGATGGATACTTTGGTTATGTTGCAGGAAAATGATTTTATATGAACAAATATTTATGTTTTTTAAGAAAATATACTCATAATATATATAGAGCACAGGTGTTGCTATTTTTGGTATTTATATTTTTATCTATTGTATATTACAATTATCCACAGGCACATCGCTTTTTTGATAGAATATATGCTGAAAATTCTTGTTTCTGTTTTGATTATCTATTTTCAGCTATAATGACAATATTATTTGCTTGTTTTTTTTGGATAGTATTAGTATATCCTTTCATTCTTCTATTTTCTATATTTTTTATGAAAATGGGTTGGAAAAGGCTTGTAATATTGCTAATTCTTTATCTAGTAAGTTTTTTCTGTGAATTTTCTTTATACACTATACCAAATCAACGGATATTTAAAGAAAGAAAAAAACAGGATATAAATACAAATTTTTCATCTTTGAAAAGTATAAAATTTTATGCTCACAATAACCCCTCATTTATTCCCAACCGCTACTTATGCCGTTGAAGATGTACTTATATTAAAAATAGGAGAACAGGAATACAACACTACTCTTACCTATAACATTTTTGTAAAAACAGAGAAAAAACCTACTTATGATGTGGTGATTGAGAGAAGTCAGTTTTTAGTAAATGGAGAGGAAATAGACACTAAATTCTTAT
>NZ_BPMA01000065.1 GCF_026005215.1 Capnocytophaga catalasegens
TTTTTAATGGTGTGTATTCTTTCTTACTTTCTATTTCGAATAGGAGTAAGTTTTTCTATAACAGAGCGTTATTCGGTTGTTGAGTCTTTTTTATTTTTGATAAAATCAATAACATTATAAATTAGTTTTACTTTAAATTTTTTCGAATTGCAATAATATATTAGTATTATTATTTCCATCTACTGTTATTATAACATTTGATTTTGCTGGAATTTTTAACAAATTATCGATTCTAAGAAGAAAAATTTTTTAAAATTTGAGCGTATCCGATGGAAGTATCTGTTAATAAATAAACTCCTTTTTGATTTTGTAAAGCCGTTTTCCAAGTTAAATCTTCCTACGATAAATCTATTTTATCATAGCCAGAGAAAAAGTCATTGTCTTCGGCAGGTTTAAAAATGGTAATCGCTTCATTTGATTTATTTTTAACCATTACTTTTAGGATAACAACTCCATATCTATCAACTTTTGTTTTATCTTTCAATATCATAAAACTAACATTCTGACCAAAAGTTATTGCTGTAAATAAAAGAAAAGCCACTTGTAAAATTATATATTTCATCTTTATATAAATTAAATTTTTTATTATTAAAAAAATCCTCTCTATTATAGAAAGGATTTTTTGAGTTTTATTACTATCCTCCGAAGTCATCGAAGCGAATATTTTCATCTGGCAGACCGAAGTCTTGACCCATTTTCTGAACTGCTTTATTCATCATCGGTGGCCCACAGAAGTAAAGTTCGATATCCTCAGGAGCGTCGTGTTTTTTCAGGTATTGCTCAATCACTGCGTTGTGAACGAATCCTGTGAATCCGTCGCCCTCAGTATCGTGAATATCTTTCTTCTCTTTCCAATTGTCCTCAGGAAGCGGCTCTGAAAGTACCACGAAGAACTTAAAGTTCGGGAACTCACGCTCCAATTCACGGAAATGCTCCAAGTAGAACAACTCACGTTTTGAACGCCCTCCGTACCAGTACGTTACCTTGCGGTTGGTACGTAAGGTTTTGAACAAATGATACAAATGCGAACGCATCGGAGCCATACCTGCTCCCCCACCTACATACAGCATTTCTGCATTGGACTCGTTGATGAAGAATTCTCCGTAAGGCCCTGAAATCACTACTTTGTCTCCTTTCTTACGAGAGAAAATATATGACGAAGCAACCCCTGGATTTACGTTCATCCAGCCGTTTTTAGCTCTGTCCCAAGGCGGAGTCGCAATACGCACGTTCAGCATAATCTCGCGTCCTTCGGCTGGATATGAAGCCATTGAGTAAGCACGTTCTACCGTTTCTCCGTTTTTCATTACCAAAGGCCAAAGGTTAAATTTATCCCATTCCATTTTGAATTTGTCAGGCTCTCCTGGGTGTTCCGCTGGGTGTGCGGTGATGTCAATATCGGAATATTTAATCTCGCACGGCGGAATTTCAATCTGGATGTATCCCCCTGGTTTGTAATCCATATCTTCGGGGATTTCCACTACAAATTCTTTAATGAACGACGCCACATTATAGTTACGTACCACTACGGCTTCCCACTTTTTGATACCGAAAACCTCTTCTGGAATTGAGATTTCCATATCTTGTTTTACTTTCACCTGACAAGCCAAACGAGCTCCCTCTTTCAGCTCTTTTTTGGTGAAGTGTGGCGTTTCGGTAGGCAATGCCTCTCCACCTCCCGAAAGTACGTGGCACTCGCACTGAATACACGAACCCCCACCACCACAAGCCGATGGCAAAAATATCTTCTGATTCCCTAAGGTAGAAAGCAATGACGCCCCAGAAGGAACTTCAATTACTTTTTCTTTGTTAATCGTAATCTTAACTGGCCCTGACGGAGCTAATTTCTGCTTTACAACCAACAAAAGAGCTACTAACAATATGGTAATCACAAGCAAAGCAATCACCGTTACTGTTACTGTTCCAAATATACTACTTGATAATATCATTACTTAATTTCTTTTGTGTTATTGGCTAATTTTTCTGTTTTTTCAACTTTGTGTTCTATAACGGCATTGGCTTTGTCCTCTTCTGCTTTTTTAGAACCTCCTGTTAGCATACCACCGAAACTCATAAATCCGATAGCCATAAGCCCCGTGATGATAAAGGTAATTCCCAATCCACGAAGCGGTGCTGGTACGTTTGAGTAACGGATTTTCTCACGAATGGCAGCAATAGCAACGATGGCTAAGAACCAACCTATTCCTGATGCCAAACCATACGTAGCCGCTAAACCAATAGTAGGAATTTCACGTGATTGCATAAAAAGAGACCCTCCCAAAATAGCACAGTTTACAGCTATCAGAGGTAAGAAAATACCCAAAGAGTTATATAACGCAGGAGCGAATTTCTCTACAATAATTTCAACCAACTGAACCATCGTAGCTACTGTGGCAATGAACAAAATATAAGTCAAGAAGCTCAAATCATAGCTTTTGTACTCCTCGCCTAACCAGCCCAACGCTCCTTCTTTAAGTAGATACTCGTTAAGCACCCAGTTCATCGGTACAGTTACTGCCAATACGAAGATAACCGCTGCTCCCAGACCCACTGCTGTCGATACTTTTTTAGATACCGCAAGGTAAGAACACATACCCAAAAAGGTAGCGAATACCATATTATCTACGAAGATCGACTTAAATATTAATTCAATATATTCCATTTCTAATCTTTATAAAGGTTAATGATTATTCTTCGATAAGCGACTTGTTACGTGAACGCTGTACCCAAATCACGATTCCGTAAGTGATAAGAGCCATCGGTGCTAATAGCATAAAACCGTTGTTCTCATAACCCAAAGCATACAATCCTGTTTTCTTGATAGGGTCGCCCAATACTTGGAAACCAAGAAGCGTTCCCGAACCTAAAAGCTCACGGAAAAATGCCACGATGATAAGTGCCAACGCATAGCCGCCTCCGTTACCAACTCCGTCTAAAAACGATTTCCAAGGGGTATTCCCCAAAGCAAACGCCTCGAAACGTCCCATAATGATACAGTTGGTGATGATAAGCCCTACAAATACCGATAGCTGCTTACTAAGTTCGTACGAAAAGGCTTTCAACACCTGATCTACCACGATTACCAACGCTGCCGCTACGATCAGCTGCACGATAATTCTGATTTTGGAAGGAATGATGTTACGGATTAACGAAATCACCACGTTCCCCACACTTAATACAAATATTACGGACAATCCCATAACAATAGCAGCATTGAGCTGTGCCGTAATCGCTAATGCAGAACAAATTCCCAATACCTGAACCGTAATCGGGTTGTTATCCCATAGTGGGTCAGTAACTAATTTAGCGTCTTTTTTTGATAGTCCCATATTATTATTCGTTTAAGTTTTTAATATAATTAACATACGCCCCTACACCTCGCTGAATCATTTCGTTCACGCCGTTTACGGTAAGGGTAGCTCCTGCGATGGCGTCAATCTTTCCGTCTTCTTTACGTTTGTTCTCAGGGTCGGCGTTAGACTTTGAACCTTCCACACTTTGGAAATGCCCAGAAGCGTCCAGCAGATGCTCCCCAATGAAGTCGTCCATATAGAAACGCTCCTTGATGTTTGACCCCAAACCAGCCGTTTCCCCTTTATGGTCGAAGAAAACGCCCTGTACGATTAAGTTTTTATCCACAGCTACATAGCCCCAGATAGCGTCCCAAAGTCCTTTGCCCGAAACAGGAATGATGTAGAACGTCTTGCCGTTGCGTTCACCCACAAATAGCGGTAAGCCCGTTTCGTCTTTGCTAAGCGGATTTTCAATCAAGTTTCTTTCAGTAGCCTGTCCGTTTTCGATAACAACTTGCTTTTTGATATACTTGTTAAACTCGGCTTTGACCTCGGTTGTAGGCACGAAAGTTACGTCGCCCTCACCCAAGTTGGTGTTTTTATTACGATTCACGCCCATAGCATAGAGAACGTTCTGTTGTTTTTCAAACTTACGGTTCTCACTAATTCTATCGCTCAATGCAGTGGCAATCCCCGCGAGTAATGCCCCTACGATTACTACCATAACAATGGTAAAAATCACTGTATATGAATTACTTTCAGTTCTGTTTGACATATCTATACGGTTTTAGCTTTTAAACGTTTTTTTCTTCTGGCTACATTTGCCTGAACCACGTAATGGTCGATGGTCGGAGCAAATACGTTCATCAATAAGATAGCCAACATCACACCCTCGGGATACGCAGGATTGAAACAACGAATCATTATCGAAATGAAACCTGCCAAAAATCCGTAGATGTATTTCCCTGTATTGGTTTGCGAAGCCGTTACGGGGTCTGTCGCCATAAATACCGTACCGAAGGCAAAACCACCGATGAGCAGATGTTGCCACGCTGGCAAGCTCCACAAGGCAAAGAACTGCGTTCCTTCCATTGAAGGTGCTAAGGCATTGAAAATACTTCCCATTACCAAACCACCAAGCACCATACTTAGCATAATTCGCCAGCTTCCGATTTTAGTGAAAATAAGGAACAAACCTGCCAAGAAAATCAATAATGTTGATGTTTCGCCCACAGAACCTGGGATAAATCCGAAGAACAAATCTGTCCAAGGGTAGGTCTCGGTTTGTCCTTGTGCCAAATGCCCTAATACAGTTTCGCCCGAAATGGCGTCTAACTGAGCTCCCGAAGCGATTTCTCTGGCACGAGCCACAGCACCTTCTACCCAAATCTTATCGCCACTCATTGACGTCGGGTAGGCAAAGAATAAGAATGCACGGATAGTTAGTGCAGGGTTCAGGATATTCATTCCCGTTCCTCCGAAAACCTCTTTACCGATTATCACCCCGAAAACTACCGCAATGGCAAGCATCCACAGCGGAATATCTACCGGTACGATAAGCGGTACGAGCATTCCCGTTACCAAGTACCCTTCTTCTACTTCGTGTCCTTTGATAGTAGCGAAGATAAACTCAATTCCCAATCCTACAACATAAGAAACCACCACCAGCGGAAGGATTTTTATCGCTCCGAGTGAGAAGTTTGCCCACGTCCAAAATTCAGGATTAAAGAAGCCCAAACCTGGTGTACCTGCTATTTCGCCAGTGGCTACGTAGTGCTGATATCCCGTGTTGAATATCCCGAAGATAAGGCACGGAATTAGTGCCATAATTACGGTATTCATCGTACGTTTGAGGTCATCAGCTGCCTTAATGTGCGTTCCCCCGTGGGTAACCTCATTAGGCGTATAAAGGAACGTATGGAGGGCGTTAAAGGTTGTCTCCATCTTAGTACCTTTATACTTTTCTTTTAACAAATGTAACTTACTTTTTAAACTCATTTTTAATAAATTTTAGTCATTAGTGGGTAGGAAGCAGCGTATAGCGTATAGCTCTTAGGATTTAACACAATAGTATTATCTCCGTGGCTATTTACTTTCCACTGTTTGCTAACTCCTATTCGCTAACTTGCAGACTTATCGGTCGGTGCCGATTTCTCTGCGGATTTTTTTCCGTCTCGCTGTGCAATGGTATCTTTCCATTTGCCGAGCGAAGCGTTTAGTTTTGCCATAAAAACTTTCAATGCCTCGCTGGGTTGTAATACCTCCAATGCGGTAGCCGTTTGCTGGATTTGCTTAAAGGAAGCATCTAAATTCTTACGGATACTCTTCATATCATAGGCAGGTTGCTCAGCATACTCATCACGCCGTGTGGTGTACTCGGTGTGAAACGTATTGTTGGCAGTTTCAAGCCAATTGAGCCATTGCTCCAAGCCGATTTTTTGCACCGAAGCAAGGTATTTTTCCGAACGCAACTCGGCGATGAAATTCTGAATATCGGTGGTTTCCTTCTGATAGTTACCTCTGGTAAAATTCCCATATGTATCTATCACTATTTGCAACTTTTCAGCGGCTTTTTGCGAATCTTGGTCAAAAGAAAACACTTCCGATTGTACCCGAAGCACCAAACCTCTGTACAAATCATCGCGTTTGCCATCTAAAATCAGCAACTCTTGTGTGCGTTCGCTCTTTTTGATGAGCTTTTGAGCCTCTTTCGATTGTGTAATTTGCAATTCAAAAGCCTCTTTTAGCTTGTTCAACGGCTCTAAATTCGCTTCGGAAAGCAAATTAAGCATATCGGACATTAGTGCCAGATGTTCGGAATTCTGCAACCTTGATAAATCAATCTTTTTCATCGTATAAAATTTTTATTTATTGACAAAACCAATGTAGTAATCTCTAAAAAATTCTCCCGAAAAGCCCTTTTTGGTCAGAAAATCACCTTCGGACTGCCCCGAAAGCCATTTACAACGATGAAAATACACTTCGGAAGTTCCCGAAAGGCATTTGCAAGGCTGAAAACACGTTTCGGAACAAATTTCGATTCGTTTTTTCTCTTTTTTAGGGATTTTTCACCATTTATATTCTATTTTACCCTTGCTTCGACTTCGCTCAGCGTAACAAATTCGCTGTTTGCTTCACCAAAACTAACCATCGGCATTGGATAATCTCACATAACAAATGGCCTTACTACCTTTTATAATCTAAATATGTGTATGAACTTTTATATTTCTGTCGGAAAAGCCATTCATCTGATTTCCGTCAGCACATAAGAGCCATTATTTTCCACAGAAAAATATATCAACGCCCTCTATCCCAACTCTTGAATCATCAAATCCAATCCTTGACGGATAATTTTCTGATGTGGCTGTTTGGAAATACAAACGAACTCGGTCAAAGCGAAGTCCTCAGGAGCAATCTCGTAAGCCCCCAAGTTTTCAAGCTCGTCCAAGTCTTTGTACAAACACGCCTTCAAAAGCTGCATCGGATAAATATCCAACGGGAATACCTCTTCGTAGATGCCTGTCATCACAAAAGCACGATGCTCTCCATTGGTATTGGTGTTCAGGTCGTATTTTTTCTTCGGATTGAGCCACGAGAACGTCAATGCCCGTGTCGGAGAAATTTTGTCGAAGATAGGTTTGTTCCAGCCGAATAGTTCGTAATCGTTTCCTTCGGGAATTGCGGTAATTTGGTCATCGTAATACCCTAAGAAATCGGCTTCGGATACTTTCTTGCCCGTAAGTACATCACCACTGATGATGCGTGTATTGCTCACTTTGATATTTCCACTAACAATACTGCTGATTTGAGCCCCTGCGACTACCGAAACGTAGTGTGGTTTGTCGATGCGAGAGCCCGTCAGTGCCAATGTGCGGGTAATATTCAGGTGTCCCGATAGGAAAAGCTCCCCGATAACGAGCAAGTCTTGCGGAGTAACCACCCATACCACTTCGCCCTTGTTGATAGGACTGATGTGAGCGATTTGCGTACTTACGTTACCAGCAGGGTGCGGACCTGAGACGTTATGAAGTGTGATGTCTTTCAGGTTACGCATTGGCGACAAAGAGCTGTCTTTGAACACCGAAACGTGTACTTTTCCTGTTGTCAGTTTAGCCAATGCCGAAACGGCAGCTTGTAACTGAGGTTCTTTACCTTTGAGGGTATAGTCATAGTCAGGAGCAAGAGGATTGGTTTTACACGCTGAAACAAAGATAGCCTTGGGCTTGTCATCAGGGTTGGCAATTACGTCATAAGGACGCTGTTTGATAAACGGCCAACACCCGGCAACCAGTAAGTGTTCTTTGATTTGTTCAGCGGATAAATCCTGCACGTTTTTCTTTCCGAAGTCTTTGAACTCTTGTCCGTTAGCCTCGATACGGATTTCCAAAATCCGTCTTCTCTCGCCTCGTACAATCTCTGCTACCTTCCCACTAACGGGAGATGGGAACAAAATACGCTCATCACTTTTGGAATGAAAAAGCGCCTCGCCTGCTTTCACTTCACTACCCTCTCTTACCATAAGTTTAGGGATGATTCTATGAAAATCATCGGGTTTTATGGCATACGTTTTGGCCAGTGGGAGCTGTTTTGTAGTCTTGTCAGCCTCTCCTTCTAAACGTATGTCCAACCCTTTTCGAATGCGGATGTCGTTTGACATATCTGTAAAATTGTTAGTTAGTTTTATTAAAATTCGGCACAAATATACTATGAAAATCTTTACTAAAGAAAAGATTTGTCATGAAATTTTTGGCGCAAAATTACACTTTTTTGTTGATTTACCTTAGTTATTTAAGAGAAAAATGTCTGATAAAAAAGCGAATATCAAAATTTAGAACAATTATAAATTATTTAATCAGCCAAGAATTGTATATCCTTACAAAGCACCATATGAATAAATTATTCAAAAGATAGTTTTAGGTATATCACAGGTCGGGATTGTCTAAAAGACGCTTGGCTTCTTCAAGTTGTGCATACCATTCTTTGCCAAACCTGCGAACAAGTGCCTCTTTGACAAATTTGTAAATAGGAATTTGTAACTTTTTCCCTAATACACAGGCATCATTACAAATATTCCATCGGTCGTAATTAACCGCCGTAAAAGAAGAATAAGTATGCAACCGAATAGGATACAAATGGCAAGAAATAGGTTTTTTCCAATCAATTTTCCCATCATTATAAGCTTGTTCGATGGCACATAAGGCAGTTTGATTTTCGTTACGGATTACATAAGCACATTCACCTCCATCAATAAGTGGCGTTTCCCACTCTCCGTCTTCACCTTTTATATAAACTCCTTGTTTTTCGATAGATTCAGCTCCTTTTTCTGTCAAATAAGGTTTTACAACGGGGTAAATAGTTTCCAAAATAGGAAGTTCTTCTTGGTCAATGGGAGCACCTGCATCACCTTCTATACAACAAGCTCCTTTACAAGCAGTTAGATTACAGACAAAGTCGTAATCTAAGATGTCTTCCGAAATAATTGTTTCATCAATTTGTATCATAGGGCAAAGGTACAATTTTATATTTGATGACAAAATCTTTGGTGAAAGTTTCTCAAAAAATATAGTTTTGCCAATATTTTTCAGAAAAAAAATCAAAGAATAACAACCGAACTAAAAGTTTTTGTAATTTTGCTTTTTCAAAAAAATATCATTTTGTCATATTGCACGAACACAATATCGCGTCGTATGTGGCTACGAGGTGTGTAAAATAAAAGAATATCGCTGAACTAATCGAAATTATAATAATACGATGAAATCATTTGCAGAAGCTCTTTGGAGCAACAACAGAAGTGAGAAGATACCCGAAGCATACGATTACTTCGGAGGTTTAACAGGAGAATGGGATATTGAATGGAACGATCATCTGGAAGATGACGTACCCAGACGTATAAAAGGCGAATGGATATTTTCGTGGATATTGGAGGGGACAGCCGTTCAGGATTTGTTTATCGTACCCTCACGTGCGGAGCGGTTGAAAAATCCGCAGACTGATGCCGAATACGGTACCACGTTGCGTATATACAATCCCAAGACAACGATGTGGGATATTTTCTACGGATGTACGGGTAGTGCCTTTCGTCTGACGGCAGTAAAATCGGACGAAGAAGTCGTACTGACTGAAAACAGCGAAGGGAAGATGCGCTACATCTTTTCAGATATAACCGCCGATACCTTCAGATGGCGAAAGGAATATGCAGACTCCGAAGGTCATTGGACGGTTGTAGCAATAGTAACAGCCGTAAGAAAGAAATGTTAATCAGGTGTTGGATGTTAGGTTGTTGGGACGAAAAATTTTTCGCCCGATAATATGGAATGGTTCGCCATAATAAAATACAATAAAAATATGATAATAATGGAAAATCGTTTTCCCTACATGGGAAATTGTTTCCTCGATACTCAACACCTAAATAACAACTAATAAAAATATATCATACAATGCTTAATTATTTTCAGAACTGTTTTGCCCTTTCGAAAAAAGGGGCGCACTCGCTGGCAGAAAGAATTGTTTTTTCTGCCCTGTTGAATATTGCCATGATGTTTCCGGCAGTATTTGTGTTTATGTTTCTGACGGAATATCTCCGTCCTGTGTTCGACCCTCATAGTACCGTTACCAACGGTTTCTGGTACTATGCAGCGGTAGCTGTCGCCTTTCTGACGGTCGTTTTCGTCATTGCCCTTTGGCAATATACCCATACCTTTTTCAAAAAATAATACGATACAATAATATAATGGAGATACAAACAATAAAACAACGCTTTGGAATTATTGGGAATGACCCTAAGCTTAATATTGCTATCGAAAAAGCAATTATCGTAGCACCTACAGATATTTCAGTATTGGTTACAGGAGAAAGCGGAGTGGGTAAGGAAGCAATACCGCGAATTATTCATTCTTTATCAAATAGAAAACACGGAAAATACATAGCAGTCAATTGTGGAGCTATTCCAGAAGGGACAATTGATTCAGAGCTTTTTGGACACGAAAAGGGAGCTTTCACAGGGGCAACAGCTACACGAAGCGGTTATTTTGAAGAAGCCAACGGGGGAACAATCTTCTTGGACGAAGTAGGAGAGTTACCACTAACTACGCAGGTTCGCTTGCTTCGAGTTTTGGAAAATGGTGAGTTTATCAAAGTAGGTTCTTCTGTGGTACAGAAAACTAATGTACGAATTGTAGCAGCAACCAATGTTAATATGTTTGAAGCCATAAAAAAAGGACGTTTCAGAGAAGATTTGTATTATCGATTAAGTACGGTAGAGATTCATTTGCCTCCACTGAGGGAACGAAAAGATGATATTCATTTGTTATTTCGTAAATTTGCCTCTGATTTTGCTCAAAAATATCGAATGCCTGCTATTCATCTTACCGAAAGTGGCATTCATTTGCTAATAAATTATCGGTGGAAAGGTAACATTCGCCAACTAAGAAATGTTGCTGAACAAATTTCTGTTTTGGAACAAAACCGAGAAATTTCAGCTGAAACACTTAAAGAATATTTACCCGAAATAAATGCTAGTCTTCCTATTTCGTTACAACAGAGTAAGTCGGAAAGTGATTTTGCTTCCGAAAGGGAAATTTTGTACAAGGTTCTTTTCGATATGAAAAACGATATAAATGATTTGAAAAGCCTTACTTTGAGTTTGTTACAAGAAGGAATAGCTTCTGACACACGAAAAGAAACCCAAACACTCATTCATAAAATATATGGTAAGGAAGATTTTGCTTTCTCACCCCAAGAATCAACTTCAACAAACGAAATGACCATTATTCCTTCTGAAAAAATAACTACAATTCGACCTGCTAAAGCCAATTATGATTATGCCGAAGAAGCCATTGAAGAGCCTATTTCTTTGCAAGATAAAGAATTAGAACTTATTAAAAAAGCACTTGATAGACATAAAGGTAGACGAAAAGAAGCAGCTAATGAACTTGGCATTTCTGAAAGAACACTTTATCGTAAAATCAAACAATATGATTTGGAATAGAAAATAAATAAAAATATAGTATATGTTTAGTAAATAAATCAAATATCAATGATAAAAGAGACATTTGTAAATCCAGAATTTTTTTGGTTATTTCTAATCGTACCATTTATTACGATTTGGTTATGGGTTAGAAAGCATAGAGAAAATCCGTCTGTATTATTTTCATCAACCAAAGGGTTTCAAGGCACAAGTTCTTGGAGAATAAAACTAAAACCAATACTTTTGGTACTTAGAATTTTGGCTATTTCAGCATTGATTATAGCTTTGGCACGCCCACAATCATCATCAGAAACTACTAAAATTAAATCAACCGAAGGAATTGATATTGTTCTTTCTATTGATGTTTCATCAAGTATGTTAGCCAAAGATTTGAAACCTAATCGATTAGAAGCATTAAAGAATGTAGCTGCTCAGTTTATCAAAGACCGTAGTTCTGATCGTATTGGATTGGTTGTTTATTCGGGAGAAAGCTATACAAAAGTTCCTGCAACAAGCGATCAAAATATTATTTTGCAATCACTTAAAGAAGTTACTTATGGACAAGTAGAAGACGGAACTGCTATCGGAATGGGATTAGCAACGGCAGTAAATCGACTTAAAGAAAGTAAATCGAAAAGCAAAGTAGTTATCTTAATGACTGATGGTGTTAATAATTCGGGGTTTATCGAACCGCAAACTGCAGCCGAGCTTGCCAAAGAGTATGGTGTACGTGTTTATACAATTGGGCTGGGAACCAACGGAATGGCACTAACTCCGGTGGCTTACAATCCTGATGGTTCTTTTCAGTATGCAATGGCAAAAGTTGAGATTGATGAAAAATTGCTGAAAGAAATTTCTAAGATTACAGGAGGAAAATATTTTCGTGCAACAGATAATAAGAAATTGGAACAAATTTATCAAGAAATAGATAAACTCGAAAAGACTAAAATAGAAGAACTTAAATATTATCAATATGATGAAAAATTTCGTTTTTGGGTTATTCTTGCAATGGTTTTTCTTTTGTTAGAATTTGGCTTGCGCCATACTATTTTTAGAAGTTTTGTATAAGCATACAATTAATTTACAGAAATTTTTTAGCATTGAAAATAAACAAAATGACGTGTAAAAAAAGATTGTTTGAAGATTTTTTTTAAATTTAATTTGTTTGTTTGTAAATTCTTCATATCTTTGCACCCTCAAAAAGAGAAGGTCGATAAAACAAAAACAAATGATACATCGCAAACTTAAAGAATACGATATTTCGTTCGTAGGATTAAAACAAGGCAAGCATTTGTTTGAATATGAAATTGACAAATCGTTCTTTGAATTGTTTGATTATCAAGAATTTAATGATATTCACCAGAAAGTAACTATTACGTTGAACAAAATGAGTAATTTGCTCGAACTTTCTTTTAAAAATCGAGGTGAAGTCAATGTAAATTGTGATATTACCAATGAACCTTTTGACCTTCCTGTCGAAGGAAAACTTCATTTGGTTGTCAAGTTTGGCGAAGAATACAACGACCAAGACGAAGAATTGCTTGTTATTCCGAATGGAGAGCATACCATAAATGTAGCACAGTACATTTATGAGATGATTGTTCTTTCTATACCTGCTAAGCGAGTACATCCTGGTGTTGAAGAGGGGATATTTCATCCTGAAATTCTTGAACAATTAGACAAATTAGCACCTAAAGAACACGAAGAAATAATGGAAGATGGTCAAATAGACCCTCGTTGGAATGAATTAAAAAAATTGTTGAATAATAAAAAGAAATAAAAAATGGCACATCCTAAGAGAAGACAATCCTCAACACGAAGAGATAAGAGAAGAACACACGATAAAGCAGTTGTTCCTCAACTTGCAAAAGACCCTACTACAGGAGAAGTACATTTGTATCATAGAGCTCATTGGTTTGAAGGTAAGTTATATTACCGAGGACAAGTGTTGATTGATACAACAGAGGCTACGGCATAAGAAATTATAGCGATTGAACTCTCTCACAAAAAAGTGAGAGTTTTTTTTTGAAAAAAATTTCTCTATGTCCTGAAAAAGTAGTAATTTGCACCATTATTTTTAGCATTTAGTTAAAAAGTGTAAAATATAGCATTTAAAAATATGACTAAACTTACAGCCGCTATAACAGCTATTGGAGGTTATGTTCCTGATTATGTGTTGACTAACTCTATTTTAGAAACGATGGTTGATACAAATGATGAATGGATAATGACACGTACAGGTATTAAAGAGCGAAGAATTCTAAAAGACCCCAACAAAGGAGCTTCTTTTTTGGGAATACAAGCTGTACAAGATTTAATTCGGAAAAAAGGAATAGACCCGCAAGAAATTGATTTGTTGATTTGTGCTACAACAACTCCTGATATGCCTGTGGCTCTTACAGGACCTTATATTGCTACACAAATTGGGGCAATCAATGCTTTTTCATTTGATTTACAAGGAGCTTGTTCTGGTTTTTTGTATGGAATGTCTGTCGCAGCAAAATACATAGAATCAGGACGCTATAAAAAAGTTCTGTTAGTTGGAACAGACAAAATGTCTTCTATTATAGACTATACGGATAGGGCTACTTGTATTATTTTTGGAGATGGAGCAGGTGCTGTACTTTTTGAACCTAATTATGAAGGATTGGGTGTGCAAGATGAATTATTGTTTAGTGACGGCGTAGGGCGTGAATATCTGAAAATAGAAGCAGGAGGTTCGTTACTTCCTCCTTCATTCGAAACCATCAAAAATAAGCAACATTATGTTTTCCAAGATGGAAAAACTGTCTTCAAATATGCTGTGTTTAGTATGGCAGAAGCATCTTTTAAAATAATGGAACGCAATGGCCTTACGGGAGATGATGTTGATTGGCTCGTGCCTCATCAGGCAAACAAGCGCATTATAGATGCCACAGCACATCGAATGCAACTTCCTGAAGAAAAAGTTATGATTAATATTCATAAATATGGAAATACAACCGCTGCAACCCTACCTTTAGCTCTTTTAGATTATCAAAATCAACTTAAAAAAGGACAAAACCTTATTTTTGCTACATTTGGAGGAGGCTTTACTTGGGGAGCTTTGTATTTAAAATGGGCATATTAGTCCAAAAAATAGAAAAAATATAATATAGAAAAGAGAAACAACAACTTAAAAATCGTTATTATATGGATTTAAGAGATATTCAAAATTTGATTCGTTTCGTTGCAAAATCAGGTGCAAGTGAAGTAAAGTTGGAAATGGAAGATGTTAAAATTACCATTAAAACATCTCCCGAAGGAGTAAAATCAGAAACGCTTTTTGTACAACAACCTATTGTTAGCCAAGGAATAGCACCTGTTGTAACTTCGCCAGTTGTACAACAAGTAACAACAACAGAACCGAATGTACAAGCTATACCTAAAGAAGATGATAGTAAATATATAACTATCAAATCACCTATCATTGGAACTTTCTATCGCCGTCCTGCCCCAAACAAACCTTTGTTTGTAGAAGTTGGAGATAGTATAAACAAAGGACAAGTTTTATGTGTGATTGAAGCAATGAAATTATTTAACGAAATCGAATCAGAAGTTTCAGGTAAAATTGTGAAAGTATTGGTTGATGATGCTTCTCCTGTGGAATATGATCAGCCTTTATTTTTGGTAGACCCATCATAGTGAAGATAGATACATTGTCTAATGATAAAAATAATAAAGCAATGTTTAAAAAAATATTGATAGCTAATAGAGGAGAGATTGCACTTCGTGTTATTCGTACTTGTCGTGAAATGGGAATAAAATCAGTAGCTGTATATTCTACAGCTGATGCTGATAGCTTACATGTACGTTTTGCAGATGAGGCTGTATGTATAGGACCTCCAGCGAGCAAAGATTCGTATTTGAAAATACCTAACATTATTGCAGCTGCTGAAATAACCAATGCAGATGCGATTCACCCTGGGTATGGATTTCTTTCAGAAAATGCAAAATTTTCAAAAATTTGTGCTGAACACGGAATAAAATTTATTGGAGCTTCTGCTGAAATGATTGAAAAAATGGGCGACAAAGCTACTGCCAAAGCAACGATGAAGGAAGCAGGAGTTCCTACTGTACCAGGTTCTGAAGGGCTTTTAAGTGGAGTTGAAGAAGCTAAAAAATTAGCTAAAAAAATAGGATATCCCGTAATGCTTAAGGCAACAGCTGGGGGAGGAGGAAAAGGAATGCGTGCCGTTTGGAAGGAAGAAGACCTTGAAAAAGCTTTTGAGAGTGCTACTCAAGAAGCTGCTGCTGCTTTTGGAAATGATGGTATGTATATGGAAAAACTCATTGAAGAACCACGACATATTGAAATACAAATTGTTGGGGATCAATATGGTAAGGCTTGCCATCTTTCAGAAAGAGATTGTTCGGTACAACGTCGTCATCAAAAATTGACAGAAGAAACCCCTTCACCTTTTATGACAGATGATTTGCGCCAACGTATGGGAGAAGCAGCTGTAAAAGCAGCTGAATTTATCAAATATGAAGGAGCTGGAACCGTAGAATTTTTGGTAGATAAACATCGCAATTTCTATTTTATGGAGATGAATACGCGTATTCAAGTTGAGCATCCTATAACAGAGCAAGTTATTGATTATGACTTAATTAGAGAACAAATACTGGTAGCAGCTGGAATACCTATTTCAGGGAAAAATTATTATCCAAAGCTACACTCTATTGAATGTAGAATAAATGCTGAAGACCCATATAATGATTTTCGACCTTCACCAGGGAAAATAACAACTTTCCACGCCCCAGGAGGACACGGAGTACGTTTAGATACACACGTTTATGATGGTTATACAATTCCGCCAAACTATGATTCAATGATAGCCAAACTCATCACCACAGCGCAAACACGCGAAGAGGCTATTGCCAAAATGAAACGTGCTTTGGACGAGTTTGTTATCGAAGGGGTAAAAACAACCATTCCTTTCCATAAACAACTTATGGACAATCCTGCATACGTAGAAGGTAATTATACAACCAAGTTTATGGAAACATTCCACATGGAGCCCCCCATAGAAGAAAATTCATAGCAGAAATATAGAAAAAGAGAGGTTTTACGACTTCTCTTTTTTTGTTGAAAAGATGATTTTATTTAATGTATTGAACGAAAAAAAATATCAAATTCTTAATCCTAAAATAGATATAAAACTTGGTATTGACAATTTATTTGATAATTACTATTCGACCTATGCCAATTGGAATAATTTTCCTCAAATGGGCAGAAATATTACGCTAAACATTCAGTATTCTTTTTGAAATCTACTCAGGGACGTAAATAATTTCTCCATTTTCAAGTTGGTAGGCAGTGCCTACGCGTTTTCCTCTTTTCTGAGATGTATTTTTGGTGTCTGAAGGAACATATTTATTGATTTTTCCCCCTTCTTTGGTAATAACTTCCATATTATCCTTACCCGGATTTTTTACAATAGTAAAATCTTCTTTGGTAAAAACTTTGGTCATATTCATATGCATAACCATTGCAACCATTAGAGCTACCGCAAAAACCATCGCAACATCAAACAGATTGACCACCACTCCTAACGGGTCGCTTTCTTCGTTATTTCTTAATAAAGAGGATATTCTTTTTGTTTGTTTCATTGTTGTACATTATTTTGGTTATAAACTTGTGAAATATAGTACAGATTGTTGGAGGCTTGCAAGTGCCAACGTTGTCTGAGTTGTTGTGCAACCAATCCTATCATACTGATAACCAATCCTACAACCGTCGTAGCAAAAACAATTTGCATATTGTACGCCATTCCTGAAATATCTCCAGAGGATAGCCCTACCAAAGCTGGACTCATAGCGATAAGTGTGCCGATAAGCCCCAAAATAGGGACTAATTTGGACAACATTTTTGAAGAAGAGATGTCTTTATCTGCTTCTATTTCATAATTCGTAATAAGGAATTCTGAATAAGCAACATTGGGCTGATTGTTTAACAAATCGCGTAAATATCGTATGTAAAGAGAGTTATCCTGCGAAGGAATTAGCTCTTTTAATTCTTGAATAGTATCAAAGGATAGATTTTTAATCGTATTGTTGAGTAATTTATCATTTCGTTGCTTGACAATGAACTGATTATAAGAACTTCCTGCCAACAAGAGCGATTTTAAAAACAAATACAACAGCAAAATAATATCGGGGATTAGCAAACTATTGGCTATCCAGAAAAGTGCTTGTGATATGGTTTCCATTTGATGCGAATAATTAGATTTTTTACTTTTTAAAATGATATTTTCTTGATAAAACTTTCCATTTTAGGCGATTGGCTGCAAATCCGATGCAGAAAAGCAATGCAAAAACACCTATAATATATAATATTGATTGAAAATCAATGGATTTTTCTTTCGGAACATAAACAATATTGCCGTTGGCAGTACTGATAAGTCCTAAAAATGTTAATATTATGCTTACTAATAATAAAACTTCCAAACGAACTTCTTCTTCAGGAAGTAATAACCTCATTCCGTAGCCTAAAATAGGCAAAATTACCAAAACTACTAACGCTATTCCCAACGCAATATACAAAAAATCAACTCCTGTAAAGAGAAACATCGATTGAGTAACAACATAAAACGATGCTGGAAAGACAAGTAACCCTGCATATATCTTCAAAAACAAAAACATTTTCCCTTTTAATGAGGAATAAGCATTTTTTAATGAAAGAAAACAGAAATTAATGTATAAAAAAGCCTCAATAGTTGTCAAAATAGCGATTTTGCTTAGTACTTTTCCGTCTTCTAACCATTGCGATAGCTCTATTTGAGACTGTTCAGTAGCTATCGGATACGTATACAGTATAAATATAGCAACAAATAATGCAAATAATACCTGAAACTTTATCTTCCAAAAGCTAATTTTCAATATTGTATTGATAAAAATACTAATAATAAGTATGTAAATCAAAATTTCCATTCTAAATTAGTTTTTTCGTCTCTTTTTGATGAAAATAATTAAAATGATAAAGGCTATTATACCTCCAATACCTATCCATAATCCATTTAAATTGATTTTTTCTTTCTTATTTTCTGTATTTTCTTTTCGTAAAACTTTACTTTCTGTTGATTTATCACTTGTTTTGGATTCTTGAATTTGTTTTTGATAACTATTTTTTTGATTTTCGGGCAAACGTTTGGATATATAATCCTGCAATTTACTATTATTACCTGAAAATCCTGATGGTTCAAGACCAAAACGCTCTACTAAATCAATATATTTCTGTGTAATGACATCTAACTGATTTGATGAAGCCTTCCAGAATCCTTTTCGAGCCGTTTCAAGCATTATTGCAGTAATTTCTTGCATAGCTGCGGGGTTTTCTCGCTCAAAAAAGTCCTGAACTCCTAAATTTTCTTTGTCAATAATGTATAAATCGTGTACTTGATTCCAAAATTCATCGTCAATAACCTCAGAACGGGTCGCTTCCCAGCCAAAAGCATTCGTAACAAGCTCAGTTATGCCTTCTGCACTACTTTTTCCGCCTTTTAGTACATCTTTTATATACTTCGGATTGAAAATTGTGGCTCGTGATTCGACTCCCAATGCTTCTTTAAGTTCTTGCATACGCATATTATTGTGATTTCGATAGTCAGCAAGATAAGAGTCAGGGTCTTTTCCTGTAATTTTCTTGATAGCAGTATTCATTCCCCCCCATAAATTCGAAAACGTGGTCGAGACTTAAGGCTCCCCAAGTGTTATTTTGTCGAGGTTGTATCAAAACATCAGTATTTTGTAAAGAAGCCTCGAATAAAAGGGCTTTATGTTCTCCCCATTGGCTTTCAACACCGTAAATTGCACCCATATTATTGATATATACCTGAGCAATATCGTCTTGCGACTCCCATTTATCACTCTCGAGCATCAAATCTTTGGTTCCGGTGCTGTATCCTCCTCCAAGTCCCCCGAAAATACGTTGTTTTGATAACTCACGAGCCTCTTTTGGAGAGATTCCTTTTTCTACGAGGGTTCTTTCTATATCTTCAGAGCCTTTGTTTACTTGATTTTTATAGGTTTTATCTGTATCGGAGGCTGCAAGTTCTATAGCTTTGGTTAGTAAGAATAGTCTTGAAGCTGCTAAGTCTCTAAATTGCCCCGATGTTTGGATAACAATATCAATACGAGGTCTTTTTAGTTCAGAAATTGGAATAAGACGAATGTCAGTAATCCTTCCAAAGCTATCACGCAAAGGTTCTACGCCTAACATATACATAGCTTGTGCGATAGAAACGCCTTCTGTTTCGATAAATTCGCTACTCCAGAAAGTATAAGCTACTTTTTGAGGGTAAGTTCCGTGTTTTTTTAAGTAAGTATCTATTGTTGATTGAGCTAATGCGACTCCTTTGTCCCAAGCTACCTCAGAAGGGGTCATTTCTGCGTTAATTGAGTACAAATTATGTCCTGTTGGTAAGGATTTTGGATTAGCAATAGGGTCTCCTCCTGATGAAGGTGCTACATATCCTCCTTTTAGGGCATTAAAGATTGATTTTAATTCTAAATTAGGGCTTTGTAATAATGCTTCTTTGTATTTTACTACATTATTTATTGTTTTATCAATTTCTAAAATAGCTCTTGCTCTATCTTTTTCTTCTTTGGTAAAGGAAGGTTTTTTATTTTTTATAGAATTTTGTTGTTCAATAGGTATTTTTTCATTTTTTACTATTGTATTTTCATTTTTTATAGGTGTATTTTTATTTTTTATATGTTGATTTGTATTTTTTATTGAAAAATTTTTATCTTTTACTATTGAATCTTTGTATTTTAGTGAGAAACTTTCATTTTTTACACGTTGATTTGTGTTTTTTATAGGGAAACCTTCTTGTTTTACTATTGAATTTGTATTTTTACTGATTTCATTTTTATTTTCCCCTGTTATTTTTTGATTTTCTTCTTGTATATTTTGTTTTTTATTGAATAATTCTGATTTTTCATTTGGTTTTTTGCTTCCCATAGCAAACGACGGACGTTTTGGAGTAAGTATTTCTTTTGATTTTTCAATATCTTCTATAGAAAAACCTCCTACTTTAGCAATTAGTTGCGGAGTAACTTCTTTTCCTTGCAAAATTTGCCTAACTAAGTCTTTGGAAGGGTTCAAATACTTTTGAGAGAAGAAACTTAATTGTTTTAGTCGCTCATCTGATACTTTTCCTTGTTGTTTTTCCAGTGCAGCAAGGCTATATGCAATAGGGTCGGCAGCCATTGCAAGTACGGTAGAGGTAATTTGCTCGGGCGAATAGGGCTCTGCAGTGGTGTATAAGGCTCCGTTAATCTTTTCAGTTGTAATTTCTTCGGCAAAGTTATCCAATTTCATTATCTCTTCCTCAGTATAGGGTTTTGTGAGAATACTATCCAATCGCAAATCACGATGTAACCCCATAGACACGGCTATTTTTTTGACAAGTAACGATGTTTCATCTTTCTTATTATCAGTTGCAGTCATATAATTACGAATATAGTCCAGCAACTTGCGAAAATTATTGCGCATATCGGTTTCTGTAAATGCAGGCGTAAGATATGAAATAGTAGTAGCGTACGAACGGCGTTTAGCCATCATACTTTCACCGATGTTTGCAATCGTGTAATAATAAAAATGAGGAATAGTACCAACGAGAGCATCAGCCCAGTCATCACTGGAAAGTGCTACTTGCTTCCCTTTGGTAAATTCAAGACTTCCATGTGTACCAAAATGCAATAAAGCGTTTGCTTTGAAAGTATTTTGCACCCAGAAGTAGCTCCCTAAGTAAGCGTGTGTAGGTGGCTCATCTACTCCGTGTACCATCGTGAAATCATCTTTGCCAAGAGCAACCGCAGGTTGTGGCAGAATAACTACATTACCGAAAGATATCTGTGTTAACGCTAAATAATCTTTTCCATCTTTCTTCACAGACATATACCCCGAAGAGGCATCGCCATACGTATTTATTACACTCTCATACGAAGGTTGCGTAAGCGAATTTTTCAACCATTGGTTATATTGATTGACTTCAATAAGCGTGGCATTCCCGTTGGCGATGAATTTTTCAAAAGTTCCTGTTGCATTATCAGGAATGAGACTTCCTCTTTTGTCAAGCAATTCCTCAAACTCACGCAAAGTAGCAGGAAGATTGTCTATTTTATATCCTTCGGCTTTCATTTGTTTAAGAAAATTGAATAACGAAGCTCCTGCTTCCAAACCTTGTGCGGTCAAAGCGCGAGAACCAAAACCTTTGAAGTAATAAATAGCTACTTTTTTATCCGAAGTAGGGATATTTTTCAGTTGAATGAAGTTATTTACCAATTGAGTAAACTTCTTTAAGCGGTCAGGAATGGTTTTGAAGACGTACATTCCTTCTTTATTCTTTTCTTGTGCGATAATTACATACGGATAGATAGCTCCGTCGAGTTCTGGCATTACGATGGTCTGTCCCATAAATCCGCCAAACATTCCCATTTTGTCTTTTAACCAATCTTCTTCCAATTGGATAATCGAAATTGGGGCAAAAATAGGTATATTTTGTTTTTTTAAGTACGCTACCACGGGGTCTCCAGCTCCCATCATTACGCATCCGTGAGGGAAATAAATTACCGCATCAGGATTTATTTCTTGCAAGAACTCCAAACGTTTATTCATAGAAGCTATCGGATATACGTTCAGTTCAGCGTTTTCCAACGAACGGATAACGTTGTCTATATATGTTCTATCACCACTAAAAGGTGAGTGTATACCTGAAAGTAAAGCTACTTTAGGGGCTTTTTCTCTATAAATATTTTTATTTTTTAGATATTGCTCCAAATCAGAAACTTTTTCAAAATCTATATCTTCTCCTAAGTGAAAAAGTATATCTTGTTTACTGATAGTAGCCGGTTCAGGAGCTGTAACAAATAGTTTTTTCCCATCAATTGCCTGGCGAATATATCTCCCTAAACTTTGGTAATTTTTCTTATTTCCGCTTTCGAGATACTCGGTTACTTTTGCTGTGTGCAATGAATCTAAACTGCTGATTTTATTCTTTGGAGAAGTAACAACAAAGAAATGTGTAGGTACTTTTTTAGATATTTCCACAAATTTGCTACGTTGTTCTTCGCTTATTTTCAGTCCCATAGCCCACGTGAGTATAAAATCATAGCCATTGAGCTTGTCTATTTGGTCAATTGGAACATCTTCATATTTGACAAAACTATCTTCATTGGATAAAGCAATGTTTGATGATTGAAACGTCGGGAAGTTGACCAATGCAATTCGTGTAGGAGCAGCCCATTTACTCCACTCCCAATAGCCTATTGCTCCCAAAAGTAGCAGACTAATAATTGATAAAACTATTTTTTTGCTTTTCATTATGTTGTGTATTTTTGGTTTCTTTGATAAAAATGTACAGACGCTCTACTAAATTTGAAATATTGTGTATTTTTATTTAATTTCAATGCAAATTCCATTTCAACCCAACGAAATACGTCCTACCAGGGGAAATATTGGAATAAAAACTCGTAGTTTTCGTTTTATAATCAAATAAATTATTGATTCCTGCACTGAGATTCAGTCGGAAAGGCAACCATATTGAGGTCTGCAATCGCCAAATGGAATACCCTTCATAAGAAACATAATATTCATTGTCATTACCATCTGTGCTGAACAAATTGGACTTGCTTACATATTTTCCACTCAGAACTACATTTGGTACGTATTTTTGTTCTTTTTTAGGAATATATTCTGCTTTGAAAGTAAAGGTGTGCGGTCTGTTTCCTGATTTCCGCTTTTCGATGTTGTAATACGCATACGAACCTTTCAAATGAAATGATTTGCTCAATCGGTAAGTAGCTGAAAACTCGGAGCCTATGATACGTGTTTTTCCATTGAAATTCACATATTGAATAGTGTCACTACCTTGCGTCCACTCGTTAGCAATTTTATCTTTTACGCCTGAAATTTGGGTCATTGCCGTGATATTCCATTTGTTGGAGTTATAATCTATTGAAAAATTGAAATTATTACTTGTTTCGGGTTTTAAGTCCTTATTTCCCATAATTTGAAAACCGCCTCCCCACGGATGAAACCAATTGGTGTGCAATTCTTTAAGTGTGGGCGAACGAAATCCGCTGGAATAGCCTCCTCGAAAAGTGAAATTATCTACTTTATACATTCCCGAAAAACGGAAAGTAAAATGTTCTTTGAAAAATGAATGATAATCAAGTCGAGCTCCTGTAACGAGCGTAAATTGCGGACTTATCACCCAATCTTGCTGAGCAAAAAGCGTGTAGTTTTGAGCGTTTTCTTTGGTTTCTGTCTCCAAGCTATTAAATCGGAAACTCAGCAATTCATCTGAAAAAACTTCTGCTCCAGCAACCAATGTATGTTTTTGTAAAAATTCTCTATTATATTGTGAAGCGATTCGCCAAATGGTATTTTCGTAATTTTTTTCTTCTTCATTCAATAGCCGATAATAATTGAATTTGTTATATTTATCAAAGGCTCCTGAAACGTTTATCGACTGATTTTCAGCTAACCAGATGTTTGTTTTTGCACCCATCGTATAGTTATAATAGCGGTCACGGACTTTTTTAGATGCTTCTGTTCCGTTATTGCGTTCGCTGAAATAATAACTTGGCGTAAGTTCAAGGTTTATTTTTTTGGGTACAATGTTAAAATTCAATTTAGGTGAGATATTATAATTGGTAAATCCCGCAATATTAATCTGTGAAAGTTGTGATTCTTTAACGGTTCCGTCATTAAAAATAAGTCGGAGTGGTTCGCTATCTTCCAAAATGTAAGGCTCGCGATGTTTGTAAAAAGACGAAACGCTTAGGCTTCCCCATTTTTGCTTTGTTCCTGCTGAAAAATTGATTTTGTGGTCTTTGTTGGTATCGTAAAGATAGCCAGCGTTGAGTTCCAGCGGATTTTGTACATCTTTGGTAATAATGTTAATCACGCCACCCAAAGCATTTGAGCCATAGAGCGAAGAAGAAGCTCCTTTAATAATTTCTATACGTTCGATATTATCAAGGTCGATGCGGTCATAATCAATATTGTCAAAGGTTTCACCAGCCATTCGTTCTCCATTGATAAGAAAAAGAACGTATTTTCCGCCAAAGCCCATCATATTGATATTTGGCATTCCACCGTCATAAGTAAAGTTGATTCCTGAAAATTCGGTTTCTAAAAAATTTTGAAAATTAGTAGCTTGTGATTTACGAATATCTGATGCTGTAACTACTTGCACGGTAATTGGCACGTTTTTAAGATTTTTTGATGAACGAGTAGCTGTAACGATAACTTCGTCTATCTGAATACCTTCATCTTCACAGATAGAAAAAATAAGGTCGGTTGTGTTTTCCTTTACATTGATTTGAACAAAAGTTGCTTTGAAATCATCTTTATTCAAATGGACAATACACTTTCCTTTTGGAAGATTCTTGAACGTAAATTTTCCTTCATTATCAGAAGTGGTTTGAACGGCAAGTCCTTGTATTTCAACAGAAACATCTGCTATTGGTTGATTGGTTTTGCAATCAACGACACGCCCCGAAACCGCATACTGTCCCCACGAGCTAAAAGTCATACAAAATAATAGTAGTAAAAAATAAAATCGATTCATTTTTAATTAGTTGGCATCAAAAGCTATTGTAAAGAAACTGCCCGAGATATTTCAGGCAGTCCTTTATTATTCAATTAAAATTTTCCGTCTTGGCTAAGTTGATATTGGAAGGTTATGAATCCACTTGTGTTTTTATCGTTGTGATAACCAGTAAGTTGTATTTTAGCAAATTTCCCTGAGGCAGTTTTTACAACATACACATTTTTAGTAATTTGTACGGTAGGTTGCATACTTTGTCCTGTCGGAGGAATGTAGTTAATCCAGCCTGTTGGGTTTGAACTCGCCGCTGTACCCGTAATAGCTTTATTTACAGATGATTTAATTACGGGAGTGCCTGGCATTCCTTGAATTTCGATTTCTTCATCAAAGGTGTAGCCACTAGCAGGAGCTTCTGTAACAAGGCTAAAATCTGTTTTGAAAGAGTTAAATACGCCTCCTTGTCCACGCCCCGATGTACCTCCATTGGTTTGAACGTTTAAACGATTGAATGCAATATCCCAAGTGAGTTCATTTTTCGGGTCGGTTACATCAACTATTTTTCCTTCCGAAAAAGAAAAATACACCCATTTTTGATTGCTACTTGCATCTAAGTTTTTAACTTCGGTTGCTTTGTTATCTGTAATTATTGGCTCAGGATTATCATTCTCCTTATTACAAGCCCCTAAAACGAACGCTCCTATAAAAAAAGCTGAAAATAATTTAATACGCATAACTGTATAATTTTAAAATTCGGAGACAAAGGTATTATATTTATTTAGAATAAACAAAAATAATAACTATTTTTTTTCAACCGAAATTTAAAATTTTTTTTGAAGACGTATTGAAAGATGTTTATAAAAACTAGAAATTACCGAACAACACGCTTGGTTAGCAAGTTTTGTAAGGGGAGATAATCCGTAATGGCGAGTAATTTTTCTTTTCGTTCTTGCTCATTATCGTTCGGGGTTATAAAATAATTTTGTAGATTTTTAATAAGTTTTGTAACATACAATTCTCGCAAATTGGCTATAATTTCTGATACGCTGTATGCTATTTCGTTTTGGTCATCTAGGGCTGTAACTATAATTTCTCTTTTTTCGTTCCAATTATGTATTTGCAATTTTTCATTTTCGGCAACGATAGAAGCTACAAGCAAACTGACTTCTGGTGGTAATTCGTTAATATGTTTTGACAAATCAAAGGTTGGCTCTTCTCGGAATTTCTGCATGAGCAAATCAAAAATAGTACGGAAATCGGGCGAACTTAACTCTATTTCATCTTGTTGAAGTTCTAAAAAAATTTTTTCAAAAACGGATAATTCTCGTTGTATTTTCTCAGAATGTTCTATCCCATTTTCATCGTAAAAAAGGCGAATATCTTCAAATGTACAAACTTTCTGCCCATGCAAAACCAAATTTTTGATTAACTCATTTTCCAAAATTTCCCATCGATTTATCGTTTTTTCTACGAGATTTTGTACAGGGATAAAGGCTTGTTCTTGTGTACTTTTTTTTCGTTGTACTTCTGCTTTACGAATGTCTTGTTTGGTAAGTTGCGAGAGTGTTGAAAAAAGTGTTTCTTCTGAAACTTCCATTATGGTAGCGCATTCGCGAATATATATTTCTTGCTTGATAGGGTCAGGAATTTTGGAAATACTTCCTATCATATCGCGTACAGTTTCGGCTCGTTTTAAAGGGTCATTTTTACTTTCGCTAATGAGTAAAGAGGCTTTAAAACGAATGAAATCTTGAGTGTTTTCTTCCAAATATAAAATCAAATCTTCATAAGCCATTTTTCGAGTAAAACTATCAGGGTCTTCTCCTTCGGGAAAGGTACAGATTTTAACATTCATTCCTTGTTCGAGAATTAAATCAATACCGCGAAGAGAGGCTCGAAGCCCTGCTGAATCTCCATCATACAACATTGTAATATTCGGAGTTAATCGATGAATAAGTCGTATTTGCTCAGGGGTTAATGCCGTTCCACTGGAAGCCACAACATTTTGAATACCACGTTGATGTAATTGTATAACATCGGTATAACCTTCTACCAAATAACAATTATCAGCTTTGGCAATTGCTTGTTTGGCAAAGAAAATTCCGTATAAAACTTGGCTTTTATGATAGATTTCGCTCTCAGGAGAATTAACATATTTGGCAGCCTTTTTATCTTGTGTCAGAATTCGTCCTCCAAAACCTAACACACGCCCACTCATAGAATGTATAGGGAACATTACTCGCCCTTTGAATCGGTCAAAATATTTGTCTTCTTTAACGATAGAAAGCCCTGTTTTTTCTAAAAAACTGAGTTGATAGCCACTTTTTAGTGCTTCATCTGTAAAAGTTGTCCATTGGTCAAGTGCGTATCCTAATTGAAATTTACGAATAGTTTCTTGTGAAAAACCACGTTCTTTGAAATATGTTAATCCAATAGCTTTTCCTTGTTCATTTTCGAAGAGAATTTTTTGAAAATAATTACAAGCATATTCGCTTACCAAGTACATGCTTTCTTTTTCATCTGCTTTGGCTTTATCTTCGTTAGTTGCTTGTGTTTCAATGATTTCTATATTATACTTGTTTGCCAAATAGCGAATAGCTTCTACATAAGTAAAATGTTCATGTTCCATCAAAAAAGCAATCACATTACCCCCCTTACCACTGCTGAAATCTTTCCAAATTTGCTTCACAGGTGACACCATAAAGCTTGGTGTACGCTCGTTAGAAAATGGGCTCAGTCCTTTGTAATTAGAGCCAGCACGTTTGAGTTGGACAAAATCGCCAATAACTTCTTCTACGCGAGCAATATCATATACTTTATCTATGGTTTCTTTGGTAATCATTTATGCATAAATATTGGGCAAAGATACATATTTAAACGTTAAATAATTACTAAACAACAAAAAATCTAATTCTTTTTTTATAGCTTTGCACTTCTCAAATAAAAAAAACATTTATAGATGAAAAAAAGTATTTTAATTATTAGTTTGCTGGCATTTGGATGTTATTCATATGCACAGGTAAAAACCCCCCAAGCTAGTTTGGCGGCCAAAGTAGAGCAGGTTGTAGGGCTTACTGATGTTGAAGTAGAGTATGTACGACCTGCCAAGAAAGAACGTGAAATTTTCGGAAGTTTAGTACCTTATGGGCGTTTATGGCGTACAGGAGCGAATGAAAATACAACCATAGAATTCAGTGAAGATATTGTAATTTCCGAAAAAACACTTCCAAAAGGGAAATACGCTCTCTATACTAAACCAGAAGCAGACCAATGGACTATTTTCTTCTACAAGGAGAATAAAAACTGGGGACTTCCTAAGGTATGGAATGAAGCACAAGTAGCTCTGCAAACACGTGTAATTCCTTCCGAGTATTCTATTCAAACCGAATATTTTACCATTGAAGTAACTCCAATAGATAATGATAATGGAGTAATCAACTTGATTTGGGATAAAACATTAGTGCAAATTCCTTTTAAAACATTTACTCGTCAGCAGGCATTGGCAAGTATTGAACAAGAGCTGAATGAAAAATCAACTTCAAGAGAGTATTTCAATGCTGGAACGTATTATTTTACTTCTAAAGAAGACGTAAATAGAGCCTTAGAATATGTAGATAAAGCCATTTCAATGGAGCAAGATGTACCATATTATATGCTTCGTCAAAAATCACTTATTTTAGCCAAATTGGGAAAACGAAGAGAGGCTATCAAAGTAGCAGAAGAGTCATTAAAAAAAGCACAAGCGGCAGGTAATACTGATTATGTAAAACTCAATCAAGACTCTATAAATGAGTGGAAAAGATAAAGCAAAATTAGGTTTTTCTAAAAATTTAACTTGAAAATCGATGAAATTAGACGGAAGAAGAACAAGTTCCAATGTAGATGACCAACGAAGAGATGTAGGTAAAACCGCGACAATGGGAATAGGCGGACTTATTTTGGTAGGACTACTTACTTGGGTAATGGGAGGAAATCCTTTGGAAGCCATTATGAACAATGGAGGTAATACGTTGTCGCAAGTAACAACAAATAGCCCTCAGCAGCGAGAATTTACAGCCGAAGAGCAAAAATTAGCAACATTTGCTTCACAGATTTTGGCAGGAACCGAAGATGTTTGGACAAAAATTTTTGCCGAAAATGGAATGACATATCGAGTACCTCGAATGGTACTTTTCTCAGGAGCAACCAATAGCGGATGCGGTTCAGCAAGCTCACAAACAGGTCCTTTCTATTGTTCTGCTGATGAATCTCTGTATTTAGATTTGTCTTTTTTTCAAGAAATGCGAGACCAGTTAGGGGCTGATGGCGATTTTGCAAGTGCCTATGTTATAGCACACGAAGTAGGTCATCACGTACAGCATCTACTCGGAACACTCTCCAAAGTGCATCAGGCTCGCAAACAATTGAGCCAGAAAGAATACAATAAAGTAAGTGTTCGTTTAGAATTACAAGCCGATTATTATGCGGGTGTTTGGGCACATCACGATAATAAAATGTATAAATCAATGGAAATAGGTGATTTGGAAGAAGGTCTTAACGCCGCTCACGCTATAGGAGATGACCGCTTACAGATGAATACACAGGGATATACTGTTCCTGATGCGTTTAATCATGGAACCTCAGAACAACGTGCCGCATGGCTCAAAAAAGGGTACGAATATGGAACAATAAAAGACGGAGATACGTTTTCTCTTCCAGATCCATTGTAAAATCTTTCTATAAAAGAATAATTGAAAGAGTAGCTCTTTAGTTACTCTTTTTTTTGTAGTAAAAATAAGATTTTTATTGAAGAGAAAAATTTATTAAATTTTTGTTGAAGGGTATTGTACATATTTGAAAATATTTTTTTACCTTTGCCGTTAAAGTTTTTAATAGAAGAATAATCTCTTTAAAAAATTATATTTAATTAAAAAGATAGAAAATAATGGCTCAATACAAAGGGAAAATTTCGCAGGTAATTGGTCCTGTTGTTGATGTGGTATTTGCTTCGGAAGGAGAATTACCTAGAATTTATGATTCGTTGGAAGTTATAACAAAAGAAGGTCATAAACTTGTTTTAGAGGTTCAATCGCACGTGGGGGAAGATACTGTACGTACTATTTCTATGGACGCTACTGAAGGTCTTAGTCGCGAAATGGAAGTTATTGCTACGGGAGCTCCTATTCAAGTGCCAATTGGTCAAGATGTTTTTGGTCGATTGTTCAATGTAATAGGAGATGGAATAGATGGGTTAGGTAATTTGCCCAAAGAAGGAAAAAATGGACTGCCAATTCACAGACAAGCACCTAAATTTGAAGATTTATCAACAACAACAAAAGTACTATTCACAGGAATAAAAGTTATTGACCTTATAGAGCCTTATGCAAAGGGAGGTAAAATCGGACTTTTTGGTGGAGCAGGCGTAGGAAAAACTGTACTTATTCAAGAGCTTATTAACAATATAGCCAAAGGACACGGAGGACTTTCTGTATTTGCAGGAGTTGGTGAACGTACTCGTGAGGGAAATGATTTGCTTCGTGAGATGTTAGAATCAGGAATTATAAAATACGGAGATGAGTTTATGCACTCAATGGAACAAGGTGGTTGGGATTTAGAAAAGGTTGATAAAAAAGCACTTAAAGACTCCAAAGCTACTTTTGTTTTTGGACAAATGAATGAACCACCAGGAGCACGTGCTCGTGTAGCTCTTTCAGGGCTTACTATTGCTGAATATTTTCGCGATGGGGCAGGAGAAGATGAAGGAAAAGATGTTTTATTTTTCGTAGATAATATTTTCCGATTTACACAGGCAGGTTCAGAGGTTTCTGCCCTTTTAGGACGTATGCCATCAGCAGTAGGGTATCAACCTACACTAGCAACTGAAATGGGAGCGATGCAAGAGCGTATTACTTCTACTAAAAAAGGGTCAATTACTTCAGTACAAGCAGTTTATGTACCAGCAGATGACTTGACAGACCCTGCACCTGCAACTACTTTTGCTCACTTAGATGCAACGACTGTTCTTTCGCGTAAAATTGCAGAGTTAGGTATTTATCCAGCAGTGGATCCGTTAGATTCTACTTCGAGAATTCTCACTCCTGAGATTTTAGGAAAAGAACATTACGAATGTGCGCAACGTGTAAAAGAGTTATTACAACGTTATAAAGAGTTACAAGATATTATTGCTATTTTAGGTATGGAAGAACTTTCTGAGGAAGATAAATTAGCAGTAGCTCGGGCGCGTCGAGTACAACGATTTTTGTCACAACCTTTCCACGTAGCAGAGCAATTTACAGGTATTCCTGGTGCATATGTTGATATTAAAGATACGATACGAGGATTTAATATGATTCTTGATGGAAAACTTGACCATTTGCCTGAAGCTGCTTTCAACCTCAAAGGAACAATAGAAGAAGCCATTGAAGCAGGAGAAAAAATGCTTGCAGAAGCTCAAAATCAATAAAAAGAATAGCTTATGTACATAGAAGTCGTAACTCCTGAGGCTATTTTGTTCAAAGGAAAAGTAACAGCGGTTACATTACCAAGTGTTAAAGGAGCTTTTCAGATATTAGAAAATCACGCAGCTATTATAGCAGTTTTGGTAAAAGGTAATATAAAGATAAAAGGAAGTGTACAACCTGAAATTTTTATTGAAGAACGATTTGAAAAAGAAGGGAAAGATGAATTACTTTTATCAATAAATAGTGGTATTGTTGAACATAAGGATAATCATGCGATTATTTTAGCAGAATAGAGAATTTAACTTATAAAAAGAATCCAACTTTCGTAGAGAGTTGGATTTTTGCTATAAAATGTTTAATAAATTGATTACCTTTGCAGGGAAATAAGATAAAATTCAATGATAAAGCTATTAAAAGACTACAGATTCGTTACCATACTTTGGTCTACATTGGCTTTTGCTACTGTAATTCAGAATGTATTTGTAAGAGAGAAGAATAATAATTATTTAATATTCAAAGGAGTTTTTGCACATACGATTCAAAAGTTGTCTCTTTATGTTCCATATCCTGCAGAATACTTTGATGTGAATCATTATGGGATTCTATTCAGTGCAGTGATTGCTCCATTTGCTGTTTTGCCCAATTGGTTGGGTTGTACGCTTTGGATAATGGCTAATACGCTCTTTCTATACTGGGCAATACGCCAACTACCTCTTAAACAATGGCAAATAATAGGTATAATGCTTATTGCAGCTCACGATTTATACACAGCAGCTGCTATGCAACAGTTCAATATTAGTGTAATAGCTCTTTTAGTAGGTGCATTTGCCTTTATAGAGAAAGGAAAAAGCCATTGGGCTACGTTACTTATCGTTATAGGAACGCTAACGAAGATTTATGGCATTGTAGGACTTGCTTTTTTCTTCTTTTCGAAAGATAAAATTCGTTTTATATGGTCTGGAATATTGTGGTTAGGCATTTTATTTTGTTTACCGATGCTTTATTCCTCACCAGAATATGTACTATCTCAGTATAAAGAATGGATAGAACGATTAGTAGCCAAAAATGATTCTAATATGAACACTTTACAATACAATCTTCAAAATCTTTCTCTTTTAGGATTCTTACAACGAACAGGAATTTTTAACAATAATCTTGCAGTAATTGCCTCAGGACTTGCACTATTTGCCTTACCGTATTTACGTTTTAATCAATATAGAAATAAAGACTTCCGATTGATGTTTTTGGCTTCGGTAAGTATGTTTTTATGTTTGTTTAGTACTGGAACTGAGAATAGTACTTATATAATAGCTTATGTAGGTGTCGGAATATGGTTCGTAGCCACACCCAATCAAAATAAATGGCTTAAAATAACGCTCCTAATCCTTGCAATACTGGGTTCACTTTCACCAACAGACTTATTTAAACCGCTAAAAGAAGGTTATATTATCAAATATTCGCTTCGAGCTGTGCCAGTAGCCATACTTTGGCTGGTAATGATTTGGGAAATGTGTGTTTTAGACTATAAAAGTAAGGAATTACCCGAAAAAATAAATGAATAATCCTATGAAAACTAAGCAAATCGACATCGTAGTTCCGTGTTATAACGAATCGGGAAATATTTCGGTATTATATGAAGCGATACAGAAGGTTTTTTCTGAAAAATCTCTTGAAAACTACACATATAATCTGATATTTGTGAATGATGGAAGCTCCGATGACTCATTAGAGATATTGCAAAGACTGAGCAATCAGTATGAAAATGTGAAATACATATCCTTCTCGCGTAATTTTGGACATCAACTGGCTGTAAAAGCAGGTCTTGATGCTGCAATGGGCGATGCAGTTATCTCAATGGATGCCGATTTGCAACATCCACCAGCACTAATCCCTGAACTTGTCAAAAAATGGGAAGAAGGAAACCAAGTAGTAGCTACAATTCGAGAGTATGCCCCCAATGCAGCCAATAAAATCAAAAAATCATCTAAATATTTTTATAAAATACTGAATTTAATTTCTGATATTGAAATAAAAGATGGTGCAGCGGACTTTCGTTTGCTTGATAAATCTGTAATATCGGTAATTCGGTCAATGGATGAGAACGAACCTTTCCTTAGAGGAATGATACCTTGGGCTGGATTTAAACAAATTTACATTCCTTATATTGCACAAAAAAGACATTCGGGCGAAACGAAATACACATTGAAGAAAATGCTACATTTAGCACTTGCAGGAGTTACTGCATTTAGTGTAAAGCCTTTGTATTTTGCTGTATATTTAGGTTTTGCCTTTTCAATTCTGTCTATTTTGTATGTTCCTTATGTAATTTTTTCTTTTATAAACGGAACAGAAATATCAGGTTGGGCATCACTTATTATGACGATTGTTTTTTTTGGAGGATTACAACTTATAATTCTTGGAATAATCGGAATTTATATCGGAAAAATATTCAAACAGACTAAAAATAGACCAAATTATATCATACAAGAAAGAAAATTATAAGTAATTTGATAAAAAATGTATGTAATTGAAAAAATAATCAATGTAATTAAATAAAAATATATTGAAAAATACTATAAATTTGTTGTAATTGAATAAAAAATATTTGCAATAGATAAAAAATGATATGAAGTATAATAAAAATATTGTGAAATATAATAAAAATTAAGTGTAATTCATAATCAATATATTTCAATTAAATAAAAATAAAATACATTTTCAAAGTGAAAAAATATAGGTTCATAAAAATTTTAAAAAATAAATCGTAAAAAATTTGTTTATTAAAATAAAAATATGTAATTTAGCCTCGAATATTTCTATAACCAAATTAATTGTATTATTATGAAAGTTTCAAATAATTTAAAAAAGGAAAATTACACAGCAGTAGCTGAATTTATGTTGGTAAGTTTTGAGCGAGATTTGTCAGAATTTACAAAAAGTTTTAAAACGATAGATGAAGAGTATTTATCGAAGTTCAAAAGTGCAATAACCGATGCTAAAAGTCTCGGTTCGGCAATGGCAATTCAGGCAGAACAGAAAAATGTTACTAAAAAGCTATATGAATATGCTGACCAGCTCAAAGATATGATTGCATTTTTGAAACGATATGCCGAAAAAGCCAATTTGGAAACAACAATACTCGGTCGGATAGCTACATCGCTTCGTGCAAAGAATATAGAAAAGTCCGTAATCGATACAAGGGCTGCGCTACCTTATTTTATAGAAAATAAAGATAAGATGACTGATATGCCTGAAGGTTTTTTAGATAAAATAGAACCTATAATTGACAATTTTGAGAAGCTGAATATTTCTCAAAACTCGCTAATGAACCAACGAAAACAAATAACCAGCGAAAGTAAAGATGTATATCAAAAGCTGTACGTGTACATTAGCGAAATAGCCGATATGGGCAAGATGATTTATAAGCAAAGCACCAAAAAAGATGAATACACGATTTCAAAAATCCTTTCGCGTATGAGCTATACGGATAAAAAGAAAGAAGTGAAAGCAGAAATGCCTAAAAAAGAAGCGTAATAGTTTTTTTATTATAGATATATTACTTCTATATAGGTAAAATTAGCTAAAAAATTCAGAAAATATCTGGAAAAATTGTTATTATGTTAAAAAAATTGAATTTATAATGATATATCTTTCGTTTGATATAGAAGAATTCGATATGCCTAAGGAATACGGCTATGAAATTGACTTTCAAAGGCAAATAGCTATATCTCGAGAGGGTACAATAGCTATTTTGGATTTGTTAAAGAAGCATAAAGTTAAGGCAACTTTCTTTTCTACGGTTGTTTTTGCTCAAAATTGTCCTGATTTGATAGAACGACTTTTGGAAGAAGGACACGAATTGGCTTCACATACATATTATCATTCCGAATTTGAAATTTCACATCTGAAAGAATCGAAAGAAGCCTTAGAAAAGCAATTCCAAACCGAAGTAAAAGGACTCCGAATGCCGAGAATGGCGGAAATAGCTTCCGAAGATGTAAAAAAAGCAGGGTATATGTATAATTCATCTGTTAATCCGACTGTTTTACCTGGGAGATATAACAAAATAGGAGTGTCAAAATGTATTTTTTGGGAGAGAGAACTCTTACAAATTCCTGCGGGAGTAAGTCCATTGATGCGAATACCTCTTTTTTGGTTGTCATTTCATAATTTTCCGCAGTGGTTTTATCATTATTTGCTCAAACGAACTGTAAAATATCGGAAATACGCTACTTTATATTTTCATCCTTGGGAATTTACGGATTTACATCACAAAGAATTCAATTTCCCGAGTTATGTAATGAAAAACACGGGAGAAAAGATGATAGAACGCTTCGACAAGCTACTGAAATTCATCAATGAAAATCAGTGGAATACAAGATTGTATCGCGATTTTTTAGAAAAAACCTAAAAATAGTTGATTGAGTTAAAAGAATTTCGAATTAAATAATAATAATAAAAATTATGACAACAATAACGAATATCAATCAATTAGATATGGACGGCATTTATTCGTATGCTGACTATCTACTTTGGAAGTTTGAAGAACGAGTAGAACTTATTAAAGGAAAAATATTTAAAATGTCGCCTGAACCCAGTAGAAGACATCAAGAAGTTTCGGGGAATTTATTTGGAGAAATACATAATGTATTCAAGGGACATAAATGTAAATTATATGCTGCTCCATTCGATGTTCGTTTACCGATGTTGGCTTCCTCTCCTTTGGAGAGGACGGTAGGAGAGGATAAAATTCTTACCGTAGTTCAGCCAGACCTTTGCGTGGTGTGCGATTTGAACAAACTTGATGAGAAAGGCTGTATCGGAGCTCCGGACTTGATAATAGAAATACTTTCACCGAGCAATTCTAAAAAAGAATTAAAAAACAAATTTGATTTATACGAAGAATCGGGTGTGAAAGAGTATTGGATTGTTTATCCTAATGAAGAAAATTTGTATATCAATGTATTAGAAAATGGAAAATACAAAACATCAAGACCTATAATTGATGGTTATGTTACTTCAATTGTTTTTCCTGATTTGAAAATACATACTTCAGATATTTTTAGATAGATTATGGATAAGCAAATGCAATAGAGTACTTTTGAAATAGAAAAATTAAAATAGTGAAAGATGAATTTTTTTAAAAAAATATTTTCTTCGGAAAAGAAAGAAACCTTAGATAAGGGATTAGAGAAATCAAAAACAAGTTTTTTTGATAAATTAGGACGTGCAATAGCAGGAAAATCTAAAGTAGATGATGATGTATTGGACGAACTTGAAGGGGTATTGGTAAGTAGCGATGTCGGAGTTAGTACAACGCTAAAAATAATTGACCGAATACAAGAACGGGTTTCCAAAGATAAATATTTGGGAACAAGCGAACTTAATAAAATCCTTCGAGAAGAAATTGCAGGACTTTTATCCGAAACAAAAAGTGGTGAAGATACCGATTTTGTTATTCCAACCGATAAAAAACCATATGTAATAATGGTTGTAGGCGTTAATGGTGCTGGAAAAACAACAACAATTGGCAAATTAGCTTATCAATTTAAGAAAAAAGGATACAAAGTAGTGCTTGGAGCTGCCGATACGTTTCGTGCAGCAGCTATAGACCAGCTTCAAGTATGGGCAGAACGCGTACAAGTACCTATAATAAAACAACAGATAGGCAGCGATCCAGCATCGGTGGCGTATGATACACTATCATCTGCTGTAGCACAGAACGCCGATGTAGTGATAATCGATACCGCAGGACGTTTACACAACAAAATTAACCTGATGAACGAACTTACGAAAGTAAAACGCGTAATGCAAAAGGTGATAATAGACGCTCCACACGATGTACTATTAGTTTTAGATGGTTCAACAGGGCAAAATGCTTTTGAACAAGCCAAACAATTTACCAAAGCGACTGAAGTAACAGCTTTAGCCGTTACCAAATTGGACGGAACAGCCAAAGGAGGCGTTGTAATAGGCATTTCAGACGAGTTTCAAATCCCCGTAAAATATATAGGAATAGGCGAGGGGATAGAACATCTGCAAGTATTTAATAAATACGAATTTGTAGATTCATTTTTTAAAGACTAAATCGCTGAAAAAGAACGAAAAATATATAGAACAAAAAAATTAGTTAATAAATAAAAAAATAAAAATATGAACTTTTTAAAAAATATTTTAGCATCAATTATCGGAGTTATGATAGCCATAGGCATTTTCTTTTTCTTGCTAATCGTATTTATTTCATTGGCAGGTTCAGGTATGGAAAGCAAAATTTCGGTAAAAGACAATAGCATTTTGGTATTAAATTTTGAAGAAAAAGTAAATGATTTTGCTCAAAAAGTAATTATTGAAGATTTCGACTTCGATGACCAAGATTATAATGGATTAAATTTGATTATCAAAGCAATACAATACGCCAAAACAGATGATAAGATAAAAGGAATTTCTATAAAATCAGCAGAAGGTATTCAAGGATATGCACAACTGAAAGAACTTCGTGATGCCGTTGCCGATTTTAAGAACTCCGGTAAGTTTATATATTCATTCAATCAACAAGATATGATTTCGCAACGAGACTACTACTTACAAAGTGTTGCAGATTCGATATTTATAGGTGTAACAAGTCAAATAATGTTACAAGGATTGGGCGCTAATGTCAATTATTACAAAGATTTTCAAGAGAAAATCGGAATAAAAATGGAAGTATTCAGACACGGGAAATACAAAAGCGCTGTAGAACCTTATCTTGATAACAAAATGAGTGATGCCAATCGAGAACAAATAACAGAACGCCTTTTATCTATCTGGAACAACTATACCGAAACCATTCAAAAGAGCAGAAATATATCAAAAGAGAAACTTAATCAGATAGCAGATAGCCTTGGAGGGAGAACACCTAAGTTAGCGCTTCAAAACAAGTTAATCGATGGGGTGCGATACAGAGACCAATATGAGAAATTGCTTTGCAAATCAACAAAAACCGATAAAGTAAAAGATTTGAACTTCATCTCAATTGAAAAATACACCGAAGCTGTAGCACAAAAACTCAAAAATGAAAAGAAAAAAGACCAACGTATTGCTGTAATTTATGCCGAAGGAACAATTGTTTCAGGAAAATCAGATTCAAATGTCGTTGGAGATGAAACAATTATTGAAGCACTAAGAGAAGCACGAGAAGAAGAAAAGGTAAAAGCCATTATATTACGTATCAATTCGCCCGGAGGAAGTGCATTAGCTTCGGAACTAATTCATAGAGAAATAGAACTTACCAAAAAAGAAAAACCCGTATATGTATCAATGAGTAATTTGGCTGCATCGGGTGGGTATTACATTGCATGTAATGCAAATCGTATTTTTGCAGATGCCGAAACCATTACAGGTTCTATCGGAGTGTTTATGACCATACCCAATGTTGCTGCACTATCCGAAAAAATTGGTATAACGAACGAACAAGTAGGTACAAATCGATATTCAACGGGTATTTATCGAGGATATAATATAGAAGAAGTTACTTCACCCGAAGTAACCAAACTCATAACCGAAGGAATAGAAGAATTTTACAATACATTTGTACAACGAGTAGCCGAAGGACGTAAAATGTCCCCAGAAGCAGTCAATGAAATAGCACAAGGACGTGTATGGACTGGTACAGATGCACTCAAAAATGGACTAATTGATGAAATAGGTTCTTTACAAGATGTTCTATCGTATGTAGCCAAAGAACATAATATAAAAGAATATTCAACCAATGTTTATCCTGTCTTTAAACTTAATTTTAAAGAATTATTGAAGAAAAAATCTCCTTTTTCAATCAATACAGAAGAAATTATAAGCAATGAAATAGGAAAAGAAGCTTACAAAACACTCAAAAAAATTCAACAAATGGGACAAATAGAAGGATTACAAGCCCGTTTACCATATGATATAGAAATAAAATAAAATAGATAGATTGTAAGAGAGTATAAACTTCGCTAGTAAGTGTGTATGAAAGGAATTGTTTACAAATCAACAGGTAGTTGGTACGTGGTCAAAGGCGAAAATGGACTATTTTACGAATGTCGAATAAAAGGAAAATTCAGAATACAAGGTATAAAGAATACGAATCCCATTGCAGTAGGTGATTTTGTTTTGTTTGAATTAGAAAAAAAAAGTGCAATAGAGCAGGGAGTTATCTATGATATTTTGCCGAGAACGAACTATATCATTCGTCGTTCGGTAAATCTCTCCAAACAAACGCATATCATCGCATCGAATATAGATTGCGCATTCTTGGTAGTTACATTGAACAATCCGCCTACGCATACCTTATTCATAGACCGATTTTTGGCTACCGCCGAAGCATACTCGATACCTACGGTGCTGTTATTTAACAAAATAGATACGTACAATCCCGATGAACTTGTTGAAATTAAATATCTGGCAGCAATGTATCGACAAATAGGATACAAATGTATTGGTATATCGGCTACAACAGGCAAAAATATTGATCAAGTAAAAGAACTAATGAGAGAAAAAACCTCTCTTATTTCAGGACATTCGGGTGTAGGCAAATCAACGCTTATCAATGCTATTTCACCAGCACTTAATTTGCGTACAGCAGCCATTTCAGAACAACATATGCAAGGACAACATACAACAACCTTTGCCGAAATGTTCGATTTAGACTTTCAAGGACGTATAATTGACACACCAGGTATAAAAGGATTTGGTATCGTTGATATACAAAAAGAAGAAGTAAGTGATTTCTTCCCCGAATTCTTTGCACTAAAAAATCAATGTAAATTTAACAATTGCTTACATATTGATGAACCACATTGTGCCGTAAAACAAGCTCTTGAAAATGATGAACTATGGTGGAGTCGCTATCGAAGTTATTTGCAAATACTTAGTGGAGAAGACCAACCATATCGACAAGACCCCAATGTTAAAAATCAATAATGATATAGGGCAATAATTTTTAATTCTACAAAAGAAATAGCTATTTTTTTCTTCTATAACAAAAAAAAGATTGTTAAATAAGAAGAAAATGTGATATAATTCAATATTTTTGAACTCAAATAAAATAAATCACTTGGCTAATTCATTTTTTTGTAATAAATTTGTTTCTTAGTATGAGTTTAGTTCGATTATATATAAAAGGAATATCATATAGCCAAACGCAAGGTAGTACGTATGCTCTTATTTTGAGTGAAATGAACTCAAAACTACACCTGCCTATTATTGTTGCAGCTTTGGAAGCACATGCAATAGCCGTTGCATTAAATAAAGAAGAAAAAAAACAACCACAACTAACACACGATTTGCTCAAAAACATTGTTGATACGTTTCAAATACATATCAAACAAGTTATTATACACAAATTTTCTGAAGGAATTTTCTATACAACTATGATATGCGAACGTCAAGGTGAAGAACATTACATTGAAGCACGACCAAGTGATGCGATTGCTTTGGCTATTCGTTTTCAAGCGCCAATATTTACATACAAAGATATATTGAGCCAAGCAGGAGTTGTATTAGCATTTGATAATCAAGATGAAATACAACAAAAAGATACTAAATCTGATTCTTTTGACAAAAAAGAATGGAAAAGCTATCTTACAGATGAACTAAAATCACTTCTAAACGAAGCATTACAAAAAGAAAATTACGAAATAGCAGCTCAAATAAGAGACGAAATAACTCGACGTAAAACAATATAATCGTATGAAAACTAAATTAGTAACATGGCTCTTTATCATAGGAGCTGTATTGACAACTTCGGCACAAAGTATTGAAAAAAAATGGACGTGGAATCAAGAAAATTATCTTGAATTTAATCAAGGTAATTATAAACTCATTATCCCACAAGATTCTATAAACGACACCGGGAATTATATAGAACAAAATAAGTTTTTAGTGTTATTTCCTCAACAAAAAACAACATCAATCCCGCTCAATATCCAATCTTTGACCGATAGTACACTACATTTTTCATTAAATGGAAAAGAAATCTTAGCAATAGCACAAAAAGAACTTAAAAAAATTCCACAAAATGCAGAAAATACATTAAAGCCCAGTGTAGGTCTGACTTTATCGGGTGTTATTCGAGGTATTGTAGGTATGATAGCACTACTACTTATTGCATATCTTTTCAGTAGCAATCGAAAACGAATAAATTGGAAAACAGTCGGTATAGGACTTTCTTTACAACTGCTTTTAGCCATCGGAGTACTACGAATATCTTGGGTACAATGGATTTTTGAAAAAGTAGGAAGTGTTTTTGTTCTTATTTTGGACTTTACCCGAGCGGGAAGCGAATTCTTACTTGGAGGATTGCTCGATACATCTACCTTCGGATTTATTTTTGTATTTCAAATACTTCCAACAATTATTTTCTTTTCGGCATTAACTTCTTTATTATTTTATTTTGGAGTGATACAAGTTATTGTAAAAGGATTAGCTTGGGTACTGACTCGTTTTCTGGGTATTTCAGGAGCTGAAAGCCTTTCGGTAGCAGGTAATATATTCTTAGGACAAACCGAAGCCCCTTTGATGATTAAAGCCTATTTAGCCAAAATGAATAAAAGTGAAATTCTATTGGTTATGGTAGGAGGTATGGCAACTGTAGCCGGAGGTGTATTGGCTTCATACATTGGTTTTTTAGGTGGAGATGACCCTGCAATGCGATTAGAATTTGCCAAACACTTATTAGCGGCTTCTGTAATGGCTGCACCAGGAGCAATCGTTGTTTCCAAAATGTTATATCCGCAGACAGAAAAGATTGAATCAAAAATAGAAGTATCGCAGGAACAAATAGGGGCTAATGTATTAGATGTTATAGCAAGTGGAACAACCGAAGGGCTTAAACTTGCAGCTAATGTTGGAGCAATGTTGCTCGTTTTTGTAGCGATGATAGCTATGGTTAATTATATTTTCGGTTGGGTAGGCGATCTTACTTATCTGAATGGAGTTATAGCATCACATACACCTTATGATAAGTTTTCTTTAGAGATGTTTTTAGGCACTATTTTTTCCCCGTTAATGTGGATTATTGGAGTGGCTCAAGAAGATATGATGCTTATGGGACAATTATTGGGAGTAAAATTAGCTTCATCAGAGTTTGTAGGTTATACACAATTAGCTGTACTGAAAGATGCAGCAAATCCGATTCATTTTACGTACCAAAAATCAGTTATTATGGCAACATATATGCTTTGTGGATTTGCTAATTTTGCTTCTATTGGAATACAAATAGGAGGAATAGGCTCGCTTGCTCCTTCACAACGAAAAACTCTTTCCGAATTTGGAATTAAAGCTGTTTTGGGAGGAACATTAGCTTCATTATTATCGGCAACTATCGCTGGAATGATTATTGGGTAAAGGCATTTTTACTGAATTATACTACAAAAATAAATTATGAAATAACAAAAAAATAGTTTTACCATTTCATTACATATGAAAAAATATTTTATTTTTGATATGGATGGGGTTTTAGTAGATAGCGAACCTATTCATTATCAAGTAATGAGCATAGTTTTTGATAGGTTACAACTCAGTTTATCTGAAAAATATAGACATACACTTACAGGAATGGCTGGAATACCTATGTGGTCTAAGATTGTTAAAGATTGTCATTTACCAAAATCTCCATCTGAATATCTGGATTTTCATAGAGATATTTTCTTCGAAGAGTTACCTAATAAAAATATTCCTGAAGTGAAAGGAGTAAAAGATCTATTATTTTGCCTTAAAGAAAATGATTACAAATTAGCTTTGGCTTCTTCTTCAACAATGAAATTGATAGATATTTTTACAGAACAATTACAGATAAAATCTTATTTTGATACGATTGTAAGTGGAGAAAATTTGCAACGAAGCAAACCATTTCCCGATATTTTTCTAAAAGTAGCGGAAAATTTCAATACTGCACCAGAATCTTGTATTGTATTGGAAGACAGTACCAATGGTGTTCTTGCTGCCAAAAGTGCAGGAATGACCTGTATTGGTTTTGCAAATCCTAATTCTGGTAAACAAGACCTCTCCAAAGCTGATGTAATTGTAAAATCAATGGACGAAATTACTTCTGAAATGTTAAGGACTATTTGATATTACAATTCGATTATTAAGTATTATAAATTCATTTTTGTTAAAAAATTATTCCGCTCTGCCAGTCTTAAAATGTCTCTGAAAACCCCACGAGCTGTAACAGCCGCTACAGATACTACAACCCAAGTACTGGAGCATACATAAGCCAAGACCCGATAGGACTGGCAGGGAATAACCCAACATTGTACGGGTATGTCCACGACCCGAACAGTTGGATTGATGTATTTGGGTTAGAAGAAAATGTAACAACCCCTATTAGTGAATTACGTTCAGCAGGGTTAAAAGATGCACACCATGTAATCCAAGATGCAGCAGTAAGAGATTTGCCAGGATATGATACAAATAAAGCTCCAGGAGTTCAATTAGAAGGTCCCTCTACAAAAGTTGGTAGTCCTCACTATAATGCAACACAAGCTCAAAGAGTATCAGGAGGAGGAACATATGGTGCTAAAAGAAGAATTGGATATAGAGCATTAAGAGAAGCAGGTTTTACACGTGAGCAAACACGGGCAGCGATTTTTGAAGCGGATAAATATTTTGAATCTATCGGCGTTACAAAAGAAACTGTAACACGAAAACCGGGAAATAGAAGAAAGAATGGATGTGATTAAATTTGTTAATATGAAATTACAACTTAAGCATTTTGAATCAATAATAAAGGAAATAGTATACAATATTTCTGTTAATAATTACGAAGCCATTAAGCTTAATAGGCAAAACGGCAGAGTTGATATAGATGATTTGAGAAGAGTAATTAAAAAATATGGTTCTATTATAGTTCCATTACCAGACGAAGCGTTTACAAAGGCCGAAATTTATGATGTAAAAGATGAAAATAGACTTGATGTTTATATCCCTTTATGGACAAAAGAAGAAGGTAGAAGTGATTTGACATTATCAGTATCCTGTTATATTACCAATGAAATGGCAAAAGTCGAAATTAATGATTTAAGGGTTTTATAGGATAACGTGTTCTATATGAAAGGTAATGCTCCGGCTTGAGAGTTCTGATTGTAACAATCAGATAACCGGTTGTAAGTTTTACGTACGATGCTTTTGGCAGACGTATAAGCAAAAGCTACGGCAACCGCGAATTTTTGTATATTTGGGACGGCAATGTACCGTTACACGAAATAAAAAAGGAGGGCAAACAGGAAGATGAAATAACAACGTGGGTGTTCGAAGGCTTTACCCCGACGACAAAGCTTGTAAACGGTAAATCGTACAGTATTATAAGTGATTACTTGGGAACACCTTTACAGGCAATAGACAGCGAAGGAAAACTAATTTGGGAACGAGAGCTTGATATTTACGGTAGAGTCCGTAAAGAAAAAGGTGAAAAGGGTTTTTGTAATATGCTTTATCAAGGTCAATACCTTGATATTGAGACTGAACTGGTGTATAATTACAAGCGTTATTACAGTCAAGAGACAGGTGCTTATATATCGCAAGACCCGATAGGGTTAAACAGTAGAGTGTATAATCTCTATTCTTATGTGTCTGATTCTAATTCAATTATAGATGTATGTCGGTTGGATTGTAAAAATCATGTAGATTCTGATTTTAAAAATGGAGCTTCATTTTTGATTACAGGCGATAATTATGAAAGATTCATTAAAGGTAAGAAAATAATAAGCAGAGCAGATGGACAATTTGTAGCTCCCGCTAGCCAAATAAACGATTTGATAACAAAAGCAAACGGAGGTATTTTTGTAATAGAAAAAGCATTAGGTATTCTAAAAGGAGATTGGCAAAATGTAGTCAAAAATTGAAATAAACCTCCTGATAAGGATTCGATTATAGAAATGGAAAAACTAACAAATATATAAGAATAATGGATAAGATTGAAGAATAGATAAAAAATGATTCTGGTATTTTTGGGAAAATAATATCGGTTGTTTGTCCCGTTTTTGGAATATGCCTGATTGTAGGTGCTGTCAAAGATTAGGATTGGCTGTATGCTGCCGATAAGCATTATCAGAATAACTGGGGAATGGGACAAGTAAGCCGTTATTTGGGGCGTGGTAACGCCCGCATAATAGGAGGAGTGGGTGGTATAATATTTATTGTTATAGGTTGTATTTTAATTTATGGTGCTTTTTTCAAAACGAATGCATAAAGAGCGATATAAAAACTTGGCTTGAATACTATGAAAGCATTATGAAGCCGTTTTTTGAGGATTGTTTAGCCCCTAAAACTACATAATATCGCTGAGCATCAATAGGTTTTCCATAATCAACAGCTTTATTCCTCCAACCCTTATTGCCCATTATTTGCGAATTGCCTGTAAGTGCGTGATTGATCACAACAAGCAGTGCAGTACCAAGTTTTTGCCCAAAAATCTGATACTGCAAGCGTATTTTTTATAATATTTCCCCGAAAGAGTCGAAAAATCGGAAATATCTATGTATGAAAGCTTTGTTTTATTAAGGTCTGAATTGAATAAAATTATATTTTTTAAAAAATTAGTATTTAATTATTAAATATCTATATTATAATATTTTTATAAAATATTTTTGTATTTGCAATAATTGGTATTATTGTTTATTTAGGTTATAATAGTAAAAAATAGATAAAAATACTATGTTTTTTATATTATAAAAATTTTTTCTTTATTTTTTATTATATATAATAAAATATTATATTTATTGGAAATGTATTTATAGAGGCCATGAATTAATAGTTTATTGTGTATTTTTGTAAAAAATATTTTAATGATATGAAATTGTTATTAGCACTTGTTTTTACTTTTTTTTTGATGGCTTGTAATACTACAAAATCAGCATATTCGATTGATATTTGTGTGAAAAATAAAAAAATACACTGCGGAGATACTATTCTTATTTCTGTAAAAAATCAAAAAATGTTACTGGAAAATCCTTTTTTAAAAATAAATGGAAATAAACTTATTGAAACAGAAAAAGGGTATATTATTTCTACTGAAAAATTAGGAGAACATTTTATTGAATTATTAGTTGATAATCAGGTTGTTGCTCGTGAAAAAGTAATTATTTATGCTTCTTTTCCACCTAAGTTATATACGTATCGTATTATAAATCAATATCCGCATGATATATCATATTATACACAAGGTTTTGAATTTCAGGGAGATACACTTTATGAAAGTACAGGGTTGAAGGGAAAATCTTTGATTGTTAAAATGAATCCTTTTTCACGAAAAATTTATCAGAAAAAAAGTCTTGAATCGCGTTATTTTGGCGAAGGAATTACTGTTTTGAATGATAAATTATATCAACTCACTTGGCAGGAAGGAATAGGTTTTGTCTATAATACAAAAGATTTGAATAAAATAAAAGAATTTGTTTACCGAAAAAGTAAAGAAGGTTGGGGACTTTGTAACGATACAAAACGAATTTATAAAAGTGATGGGAGTAAATATATTTGGATTTTAAATCCTGAAACACTTGTTGAAGAAGAAAAGCTAACTATTTGTTCTGACCAATCAACTTTTTCTCAAGCCAATGAATTGGAATATGTAGAGGGAATTATCTATATGAATATGTATGCCAAAGATGAAATAATGATGATTGATGCCCAATCGGGGGCTGTTGTAGGAATTGTTGATATGAAGGGAATAAAAGAAAAACTAACTCAACATGCTGAAATAGATGTACTTAATGGAATTGCATATCATCAAAAACGAAAAACATTTTTCATTACAGGGAAGAATTGGGATAAAATTTTTGAAGTTGTTTTTGAAATTAAAAATAATTGGAGATAGAATATATTCTCTTATACTAAAGATTTTAAAGAAGTTTTTCTAAAATAAAAAAAATTGTTATTTTTGCCTTTCGATTTTCACTTCAAAATCGGTATAAACCATATAATATAAATGATTTCTACGATTTTATTTATTTTACTACTGACCATAAGCGTTGGATTATTTGTACAAAATAGTAAAAAATTGTTACGTAATATTCGATTGGGACAATCTGTACAGATATTAGGTACTCGTTCAGAGCGTTTTCGACGTATGCTTTGGTTGGCATTTGGACAAGGTAAAATGACCATTCGACCTATTGCAGGTATACTTCATATTGTGGTGTATTTTGGTTTTTTGGTTGTTAATCTGGAAATGATCGAAATTATTTTAGATGGAATAATAGGTACTCACCGAATTTTCAAATTTTTTGGTGGATTTTATACATTTCTTATCACGAGTTTTGAGATTTTAGCCTTGTTGGTAATTATTTCAGTAACTATCCTTTGGATTCGTCGTAACTTATTGAAAATAAGTCGTTTTCAAAAAAAAGAATTACGTGGTTTTGCCCAAAAAGACGCCAATATAATTCTTTATTTTGAAGCTATTCTGATGGGACTTTTTCTATTGATGAATGCCTCAGATTTACAATTACAACAATTAGGAATCTATCCTACGATAGGAAAATTTCCTATAAGCCAATATGTAAGTTTTCTATTTACGAATATGTCGCCAAAAGTTATTTTTCTGATAGAAAGAGCTTGTTGGTGGTTACATATTATTGGAGTTTGTGTCTTTCTAAATTATTTATATTATTCAAAGCATTTGCATATTTTGTTAGCATTTCCTTATACTTTTTTTACTTCAATAAAGCCAAAAGGTCAGTTGGATAATTTAGAATCAGTAACAAAAGAAGTAAAATTGATGCTTGACCCTACGGTAAATCCTTTTGAACAATCTGTTGATAATGAGCAACTTCCTGCTAAATTTGGTGCATCTGACGCCATAGACCTTTCGTGGGTTCAAATTTTGGGAGCTTATACTTGTACTGAATGTGGACGCTGTACCGACGAATGTCCTGCTAATATGACAGGTAAATTACTTTCTCCGAGAAAAATAATGATGGATACTCGTGATCGTATTGAGGAAATTGCAAAAAACATTGACAAAAATGGAAGTTTTGTTCCTGATGGAAAACAATTACTCAATGACTATATTACACCCGAAGAATTATGGGCATGTACTACGTGCAATGCCTGTGTTGAAGCCTGCCCGATAGAATTAAATCCACTTTCAATAATAATGGATATGAGGCGTTATTTGGTTATGGAGAAATCGGCAGCGCCAGCACCTCTTAATACAATGATGATATGCTTGGAAAATAATGTAGCTCCTTGGGCATATAATCCTTCCGATCGAATGAAGGTATTTGATGAATAAAAAATATAATTTACTGAATTTCAGCACTTAATCCTCCATTTAGAAGAGCTGCACAACGAGGTTCTAAATCTTCATATGAACCTGATTTGACACAACATTTTCCTTTGTAATGGACAATCATAGCACATTGTTCTGCCTGTTCGGGAGAGTGATCGCAAATAGAAATCAGCATATCAATTACATAATCGAACGTGTTGACATCATCATTGAATAAAATAATTTTGTGTTCGTACTCTTGTGCAGGCAAGGTTTCTACATCATATTCTTCTTGTTCTTGATAGTTCATTTTTGTAATTTTAAAGGACAAAAATAGAATATTTTTATAATTGTACAAAATATTTTTGAAGCAGGAAGATTTTTTCTTCAAAAAATGTATTTTTGCAAAAGAAAATTGATATTATGCGCTTAAAACCATTTAATACAACCTTAGCAATCATTACATTAGCGATTATTGTTGGAATAGTTTTTCAAGATAATTTACATCTTACATTCTCCATAATTGTATCTCTTATGGGAGTGAGTATTCTGGCAGGAGTTTTACTCTTTTTTCGATTTGAAAAAATAGCTTTTTTGGGCGTATTCTTAATGTCTTTTTGTTTAGGAATGCTTATATATGCCATTCATTATCAGCCTAATAATAAAAATCATTACATTCAAAAATTACAATCGAATCAGTTTTATACACTTAAGGGTAAAATAATTGAAATCAAAGATAAAAAAGCAATAATTGATTTACAAAACTTCGATAATCAGAAAGTTACAGGAAAAGTACAACTTTCTTTTTCAGATACACTTTCAATAGAAAATTTAGGCAAATCTCTTTTATTTCGTACGAAATTAAATCCTATATCAAAAGTTAAAAATCCGTATCAGTTTGATTATCAGAAATATATGTCTCGGCAAAATATTTTTTGGGCAGGCTATGTTACAGATTTTCAGATATTTCCTGCAACAGATTTTTCTTTAAGAATTTTTGCTACTCGTTTGCAAAATAAAGTAGCCTCTTCGTTAAATAATTATCCCTTTTCAGTTGAAAGTCAGGGAATTATAAAGGCTTTGTTATTAGGTATTCGCCAAGATGTGTCAGAGGAAATCTATCAGCAATACATTGATGCAGGTGCCGTACATATTTTGGCCATTTCGGGGCTTCATATCGGAATTATTGCGATGATTTTATCATATATACTTCATTTTATTTTCCGAAATAAAAAATATAATGTACTTATTCTTAGTGTTTTAATTATATTTTTATGGGCGTATGCACTACTTACAGGGTTATCGGCTTCGGTAGTGAGAGCCGTTACGATGTTTAGTTTTCTAAGTGTTGCTTTGGAATTGAAGAAATACCAAGGAGTATATGATAATCTGATAGCTTCTATTTTTATTTTATTGATTATCAATCCTTTATATTTATATGATGTAGGTTTTCAACTCAGTTATTTAGCAGTTTTTTCAATAATGACATTTCTACCTATTTTTAATCGGTGGTGGTTTCCTGAAAATAAAATAATTAGATTTTTTTATGGTATTTTAGTAGTAAGTTTTTCTGCACAAATAGGAGTTTTGCCTATAAGTTTGTATTATTTTCATCAGTTTCCAAGTTTATTTTTTATTACTAACTTGTTTGTATTACCTTTTTTAGGAATTATTTTAGGCGTAGGAATTTTGGTTATTACATTAGCTTCATTGAATATACTTCCATCATTTTTGGTTATTGGATATGATTTTTTAATTCGACAGATGAATGGTGTTATAGGCTTTGTATCATCTTTTAATGACTTTATTTTCAGACAGATATATTTTGATGAAAAGATGTTAGCTATAGCTTTTACAGGAATTATTTTATTGGCATTCTGGTTACATTTTAAGAAAATTCAGTTTTTGTACGGAATGTTAGGAAGTATTTTTATTTTTCAAGCAATTCTTTTTTATAATAAATATGAAATAGAAAAAACAGCTGAACTTATTGTTTTTCAACAATATAACACTACTTTGTTAGGAGTAAGGCAAGGGGAAAAAATGTCTTTTTTCTATGGTGAAAAGGATAAGCTCCCTCAGAAATATATAACAAATTTTACAACTCAAAAAAATATAAAAAATATTGATTATCAGAAAATTACAAATGTATTTTCTTTTAAAGGAAAAATTTTTGTAGTTTTAGATGGCATTTGGTATATTGATAATTCTTTTGCGAAAATAGATTACCTGATTTTGCGAAATTCTCCAAAAATTCATTTAGATAAATTGTTACAACTAATTCGACCTCAGGTTATTATAGCTGACGGGAGCAATACCCCATGGCTTACAGAAATATGGAAGAAAACTTGTGAAAAGAAAAATATCCCTTTTCACTTTACAGGCGAGAAGGGATATTTTCAAGTAAAAAGTAACTAATCTTTAAATGTACCTTTAAAATTCTTCAAATATGAGTCGTATTCAGCTTGGGTTTTGACTTTTAAATAAGTATCGTCTCCCAGGAGTTTTATCATTGGTTCGAGTTGAGTAGCTGTATAGTAACCAGTTATCGGAAATAAGACTTCTCCTTTTTCATTGAGAATAATCATAGTAGGATATGCTCTAATTCCCAATGCTCCAGCAAATTCGTGTGGAGAATTACGTGTATTAGCTTTGGCAGGGTCATATTGTGGATTTTTGTAAGTTCTATTTTGGTAAGTAACTTCTTCATTTCCTTCTCCATTAAATTTTACGGCATAGAACTTATCATTGATATATTTGGCAACATCTTTGTTTTGAAATGTATTTTTTTCTAACATTTTACAAGGACCACACCATTCGGTATATACATCAATAAATATTTTTTTTGGATTTTTCTTTTGAGCAACAAGCGCTTGATTTAGCGACATCCATTTGATTTCTTGTGCAGAAGCTACTCCCACCCAAAGAAATAGCATAGTGATAAATAATCTTTTCATTCAAATAATTTTTTTAAGTTAAAAATATACTAACAAAAACTATGCCAGAGATAAAAATGAAGAAAAAAATTTAAGAAAAAAAATTAAAACTAAATCTTTTTTTCTAGGAATGGTATATTTGGGTCAAAGATTTCGAGTAACAATTCTTTGAGTTTTTCTTCAAATCGATTATTTATTAAATCGGTAATAGCCGAAGGTGTTTTATCGTTTTCATTGCGAAATCCCAAAAAGTTACTTTCGAGATTTTTAAATGAATAATTTCCTGCAAATATTTCATTATCAGTATGTTGATTTTCTTTTTTTAAAATATAGGCATACATTAGTAGTTGAAAAGCTTTATTATAATTGAAATCAGTTATTAGTTTCTGCCAACCATTTTCGTTAAGAGTTATATTACGTTGTTCTACTTTCCCCGTTTTATAATCAACGATATATAGTTGCCCATTGCGCCTTTCAATACGATCGGCAGTTCCTCTTAGACATATGTCGAAATCAAATTCAGGAAAACGTACCGAAGTAATTAAATCCTTTTCCAAAGCTAAAATCTCAATTGTTGTATGAGAAATTGTTCTTTTTTCCATTTCTAAGAATTGTTCTATATATTCTTGTATTACACTGAAAATCAATGTGTTTTTACCCAAATTCTCTTCTTCTTTATACAATTCTTTAAAATATTTATCTATTAAAAAAGGCACATTTTCTTTCATTGAATGGATGGATTCAATAGTTAAAATTTTGCCTAAATAGGGAGAAAAAAGTGCTTCAAGTGTAGCATGAACAATGTCGCCAAAAGTACGAGCCTCCATAATTTCTTCTACATCGCGCTCTTCTCTAGCTTGCAGAATATTTTGTTTGTAAAAATCAATTGGGTTACGAATATATGTCGTTAGAGCCGAAGGAGAAAAACCTCGTCCAGATGCAATTTCTTTTAAGCGAGTCATTACATTTTCGTCTTTTTCAATAATCATCAAATCAAATTGTGAAGCGATAACCTGTGGAGTTAATATAGTTTCAGTAATATGTAAATTATCTGCTTGTTGCGTAAGAAGTTGCAAAATGAAACGACTTTTTTCACCACCTTTAAAACTATCAGTTTCAGTATTATAGACCAAATGAATATTTTTGGCACGTTGTAATAATCGATAGAAATGGTAGGTAAAAATCGCATCTCGATGCTTGTAAGTAGGTAGCCCCAAGTTATTTTTTACATCGAAAGGAATAAAAGAATTGACACTTTTGCCAGCAGGTAAAATACCTTCATTGACCGATACTATGATAACGTTTTCAAAATCTAAATTTTGACATTCAAGCATTCCCATCAGTTGTAATCCTTGTAGTGGTTCTCCTTGAAAATCAAGTGTTTGCTTAACCAATAATTCATTATATAAATAGTAAAGTGTTTTGGGAGTTATCAAAAAAGAATATTGATTTTCTAAATCGTATAGCTGATTGAATAATTCATAAAAACGATACAAATATTCTAATAAAAGAGCATTGGTTTCTTTTTCTTCTTCCAATTTATTTTTGAGAATAAAAATTAAATTAAAACATTGTTCAATCAATAATTTAGCAGTTATTGATTTCGAATCTGAAAAAAGAATATTTATAATTTCTTCGTCTTCTAAAGATAATTGCTCAACAAGTTGATTTTTAGAAATATAAACCCAGTTTTTATGACGAATATGTTGTGTGATTTGCTCAATAGAATCCTTTGACAAAATACGCTGAATAAGAGGTTGTTGCAACAGATTTTCAACATCTTTGTAGTACCAATTATTTGATGTATATAATTTAAAAAAAGCACTAAAAAGACTACTTGTAGAGGTTTGTTTCAAAGGATATCCCATAGTAATATTCATAGGGAGTTTATTCTTGTTAATAGACTGAATAACAGGTAGTAATAGGTTTTCGTCAGCAAGAATAATAGCTGTATTTTCCCATTGAAAATCAGGTATTTGATTGACTAATTTTCCTACGTAATGCGCTTGATTGACACTCTTGGGAACCCCTACAATATTTATATTTTTTTCAGATGAAAAATCATCTCCTTCCCATTTTCGTTCTCTATTGTTATAATATTTCCATCGAGAGAAATATTGTCGAATGAAATATCCTGCATCATGCTGATTATCAGATAGAAATGTCTTGTCAATATCCCAATAAATTTCAGAAGTGGTAGAAAGTAAAACAGACTCAATAAGTATTTCTTCCGATTGCGTTAAAGCATTGAACCCTGCGAAAATATGTAATTTGTCTTTTGATTTTTCTATATATGAATTTATTTTTTGAGTGGCTTTTCGATATACAAAACCCCGATACCCTTGCTTTTTTAGAGTTAATTTTTCCGAAAAAGCACGATAATAAAGCCCCAATGTATTCCAAAAAGCCAAATGTTTCTCTTGCATTGGTGTAAGTTCTTGGCTTAACGACCAGTGTTCCACTTCTTTAATTGCTTTTATGTATGGAAAAATATCATTTGGGTTAATAAGATATTGGTCTATTTCGTTAAAATCTTGTAGTAAAGTTTGTCCCCAACCCACAAAAGTTTCAAAATCATCGGGTGTGTCGTTATTAGCTAAATAAGTATTATACAATTCAAAAAGAAGCGACATATTGGGCATTATTTGATATTGCGCAATCTGTTCAACCCACGATTCCATACTTAAAAAACGAGGAGATTGACAGATTTTGCCAATGTGTTTTGAAAAATATTTTTTCAAAAACAAAGTAGCTCGTTTGTTCGGAACAACAAAAATCATTTTTTCTGGTGAAAAATCAGGATATTTTGTCAAAACATCAATTACAACTTTTTCTAAAAACATATTGATACAAGTTGAGTAATTTATATAAAAGAAATATTATCGTTTTAATTAAAAGTATAATTTATTTTCGAGCAAAGATACTATATTTATTGCTATTTTAAGTTGATTGAGTTAAAAATATTTTCCTTTTTTCTCGAAAAATAATAATACGAAAAGGCAAATAAAAATCCCTCTTAAAGTTCCATTTTAAGAGGGATTTTGTATGTAAAAAATATTTTTATGAATTCTCTTTCTCTGAATTGATATTTATTTCAGAGTGATGATGTTCGTCTTCGTTTGCAAAAGGACGTTTTCCGAAAATAGCTACCAAATCTTCTTTAAAAATGACCTCGCGTTCAAGCAATAGATTTGCCAATGTAGTTAATTTATCTTTGTTTTCACTTAGAATAGATAAAGCTCTTTGGTATTGTTCTTCAATAATTTTGTTGATTTCTTCATCAATTATTTGAGCGGTTTTCTCACTATATGGTTTGGTAAATCCGTATTCTTCACCCGAGGAGTCATAGTAAGTTAGGTTTCCAATTTTCTCATTAAGTCCATAGATAGAAACCATTGCACGCGCTTGCTTAGTTACTTTTTCAAGGTCACTTAGAGCACCAGTTGATATTTTCCCAAAAATAATTTGTTCGGCAGCACGTCCACCCAACGCAGCACACATTTCGTCCAAGATTTGTTCAGTTCGGACAATTTGACGTTCTTCAGGCAGATACCAAGCAGCACCAAGAGAACGCCCTCGCGGAACGATGGTAACTTTAACAAGTGGAGCAGCGTGTTCTAACAACCAACTAACAGTTGCGTGTCCTGATTCGTGGAAAGCAATCGCTTTTTTCTCTTCTGCTGTAATTATTTTATTTTTCTTTTCAAGACCGCCAACAATTCTATCAACAGCATCTAAAAAGTCTTGTTTGTCAACAGCATCTTTGCCTTTTCGAGCTGCTATAAGTGCAGCTTCGTTACATACGTTGGCAATATCAGCTCCTGAAAATCCAGGTGTTTGTTTTGCCAAGAAATCAATATCTAGCGTTTCTTTGGTTTTTATAGGACGAAGATGTACGCCGAATATTTCTTTTCGTTCGTTCAAATCTGGCAAATCAACATAAATTTGTCTATCAAACCGCCCAGCTCGCATAAGAGCTTTGTCCAGAACATCGGCACGATTAGTAGCTGCCAATACGATAACATTGGTTTTTGTTCCAAAGCCGTCCATTTCTGTAAGTAGCTGATTTAGTGTATTTTCTCTTTCATCATTAGCTCCAGTCATACTATTCTTTCCTCTTGCTCGTCCAATAGCATCAATTTCATCAATAAAAATAATAGAGGGTGATTTTTCTTTCGCTTGACGGAATAAATCCCTCACACGTGAAGCACCTACACCAACAAACATTTCTACGAAATCAGAGCCCGAAAGCGAGAAAAAAGGAACATTTGCCTCACCAGCAACCGCTTTTGCTAAGAGCGTTTTTCCTGTACCTGGAGGACCGACAAGCAAAGCTCCTTTCGGAATTTTCCCTCCCAGAGAAGTGTATTTTTCTGGATTTTTTAAAAATTCAACGATTTCTTGTACTTCTTCTTTTGCTCCTTCCAATCCAGCTACATCTTTAAAAGTAACCTTTGATTCTTTATTTTCGTCAAAAAGTCGAGCTCTTGACCTTCCGATGTTAAAAAGTTGTGTACCACCGCCAGCACCACCACCAGCACGACGCATTATGAATATCCAAAATCCAACCAATAAAAGAATAGGCAAAAGCACAGAGATGAAAATATCACCAAAGAAATTCTGTTCTGTTTTATACAAAAGCTCCGATTTTGACAGATTATTTTCAGTAGCAATTTTATTGAAACGATTTTCAAAATTTTCTAAAACACCAACTTCTAATTTGTATTGGGGTACTTCGGCGCTTACTCCACGTTTGAATAAGGTACTATCAACTCGTACATCTTTGTGTTCTTCTTTTTTTATAGCCTCAGGAGTTAAGAAAATACGTGCTTCGTGTTTATTAACTACAATTACTTTTGAAATATCACCATCGAAAAGGAATTTTTCAAACTCGATTTGCGAAATTTCTTTGGGTTGTTTCCATAAACCTGCTTCTGACAATGGATTCAGTATAAAAAATAAAAAGAGTGCCAATCCTCCGTAGAACCAAAAAGCAGAGAATTTAGATGATTTATTGTTATTATTGCTCATAATCAGTAATTTGTTTCTATTTGTGTTATTTTAGCATCGCCCCAGAGTCCTTCTATATCATAATATTCACGAGTGCTTTTTTGGAAGATATGAACTACAACATCTATATAGTCCAACAAAATCCATTCGGCATTTTGTTCGCCTTCTATATGCCAAGGTTTCTGGTGCGAATTACCTTGACTTACCATTTTTTGTACAGCTCCAGAAATCGCTGTAACTTGTGTATTGGAGCTACCTGTACAGATAATAAAATGGCTACAAACAGCATTTTCAATAGTGCGTAAATCCAAAATTGTAATATCCTGTCCTTTAACTTTTTGAATGCCTTCCAATATATCGGCAATTAGTAAATCTGTATTGTTTTTTTGATTTGTCATTAAAAATTAGTTATTTTGCACAAGGCGACAAATTTATAACTTTTTCTTGAATAAAAACGATTTATTGAATTAACTTTATGAAAATTATCAAACTTAATGCCATAAATTCGACAAACACTTATTTGAAAGAAATTTTGAAAAAAGAAAATGTACAGGACAATACTGTGGTTTGGACACAAAATCAAACAGAAGGCAGGGGACAACAAGATGCAAAATGGGTTTCTGAGCCTTATAAAAACCTTACTTTCAGTATCTTAAAAAGATTTGATGATTTCTTATCAGAACATCATTTTGTGCTAAACATGGTAGTTGCTTTGAGCATTTTTCGATGTTTAAAAAAATTACATATTCCTGATTTGTCATTGAAATGGGCAAATGACATATTGTCAGGAAATAAAAAAATATGTGGCATTCTGATTGAAAATTCTATAAATAATCAATACATAACAACAAGCGTAATAGGAGTAGGGCTTAATGTGAATCAGTTGAATTTCAATGAATTGACAAAAGCAACTTCTTTGCAGAAAATAACAGGAATTCATTATAATCTGGAAGAAATCATTCATTTGGTACTAAAAGAACTTCAAGTGGCTTTTCAAAAACTATATGAAACTACTCCAACTGAAATTTATAACCATTACCATAAATATCTATACCGTAAGGATAAACCCTCTACGTTTCAAGATATATACGGAATGCGTTTTATGGGATTTATTCGTGGAGTAACAGCGCAAGGAGAGCTTTGTATAGAACTAGAAGATCAAGTTCTCAGAACATTCCGATTGAAAGAAGTCCAGCTACTTTATTGATAACAAAATTATATATTTATACAATGCCTTTTACTTTTTCGCACCCAGCTATCATTATTCCATTGAGAAAATATCTATCATTTACAGGTCTTATTATAGGAAGTATGTCTCCTGATTTTGAATATTTTATACGAATGAATATGAAAGGTCAGTATGGGCATTCACTTATAGGATTATTGTATTTTTGCTTACCTATAAGTTTATGTATTTGCTTTGTATTTCATAATATTGTGAAGGATACTCTGATAAACAATTTGCCCTATTTCCTTCAAAAGCGTTTTATTGTTGTTAAAAATTTTTCTTGGAACAATTATTTTAGAAAAAATTGGAAGATTGTCATTATATCAATTTGCATAGGAGCTTTTTCTCATATATTTTGGGATAGTTTTACACATAAAACAGGTTTTTTTGTAGAAAGATATTCCTTTTTACAATCATCATTCTATCTTTTTTCAACAAAAATATACATTTATAAAATTCTCCAACATTTAAGCACCTGTATTGGGGCTATTGTGCTTGTTTATTTTATCAAAAGACTCCCTACCAATGAATTTTTATATCATCGAGTTAGTAAAAAATATTGGATACTGGTTCTTTGTATCACTTTTTTTATTGTATTTATTCGATTTTTAATAATTTCGTTTTCTATCGGAATATGTATTGTAACTACTATATCTGCCTTTTTTATAGCTGTTTTAGTCAGTTCATTTCTTTTTAAAAAAATATCAAAAGTTAGCTATTTATAGTTTTGGCATAAAGTGCTTACATTATTTTTAATGAATAACTCTACTTTTTTCCCAAAAACAAGGGGTCGGTTATCATCAATATGTCCTGTGGGGACGTTGAAAATGATAGGATAATTGTACTCTTGACAATGTTCTAAAATGATTTCTTCCACAGATTTTCCAAAGGGAATATTATTATCGTGCATTTGTGAAAAGTTCCCAACCAAGAGTGCTTTTAGTCGAGAAAGAACACCATTGCGTTTAAGATTTAAAATCATTCTATCAATATGGTACAAATATTCGTCTAAGTCTTCTATAAAAAGAATTTTACCTTCACTACAAATGCTTGATTTTGAGCCTAAAAGGCTATAAATAATGGACAGATTTCCCCCAATGATTTCTCCTTCAATATGGCAATTTTCGTAAAAAGTTTGCGAATTTTCCCATTGGTATTGATTAGAGCTTCCAAAAAGAAAATTTTTCAACGAAAGCAAAGATTCTTTTGTGTTTTTAGCTACGTTTATAGGCATTGTACAATGTGTTGATGCTATTCCAAGCCTACTTAAATGAGCGTGTAGGGCAGTAACATCTGAGTAGCCAAGTATCCATTTGGGATTTTTCAAAAAGTGAGAGAAATCAATAAAATCAAGTAAACGAGCTGTTCCGTAACCACCACGCGCGCACCATATTGCGTTTATTTGCGGATTATCAAGCATTTCTTGTAAGTCTGCAAGTCGTTCTGTGTCTGTTCCTGCAAATTGATGATGAGACAAACCGATAGTCTTTCCGATAACTGGTTGCAATCCAATACTTTGTAGCCATTCTATGGCGGGTAGAATTTCTTGATAACTGATACTTCTTGCGGTAGATATAATCCCGACAGAATCATTTTCTTTTAAAAAAAAGGGTGTTTTCATTTGGTAATAATTAAAAAAGATATATCTTTGCATTTGAAATAACAAAATTAAATAAAAAATGAGAAAACTTTTGACAATTGCAGGATTATTTTTAGTTGGGCTTACAGCCACTGCACAAGCAAATGTAGAATCTGGAACTATCAGATTAAATGCTGGTGGTGGCGTTTCAGATTTGGGAGTAATGGGATATTTTGGAGCTGATTTCGGAGTAGCAGACAAAATTACGGTTGGTGGTGAGCTATCATTGCGCCATAGAAGTCAAAGTAACTGGGGACATACTGGAATTGGGTTCATTACCAACGGAAATTATCATTTCGGAGAGCATATTAAAGGATTGCCTTCTGAACTTGGTTTATACGGAGGACTTTCGTTAGGGTATTATAACTGGTCGCACAGTTGGGAAGGCTCGGGTTCTAGTATTACTTATTCTGGATATGCCTCGGGGATTGTGTTCTTAGCACAAGCGGGCGCGCGATGGTTTTTTGCCCAAAATTGGGCTGCAAATGCAGAGCTTCATGCTGGTAGCTTCTATGGAGTGAAAGCAGGGGTAACTTATCAGTTCTAATTAGAAAAGAAATTAGTAAAAACAGGGAAGGTAAAATGATTTGCCTTCCCTGTTTTTTTGTTCTTATACTACGTAAAAGTATATCTTATAAGAGATTTAGTTTCTGATAACTATAAATATATGAATAGATAAAAAAATAAAATTCTTGTATATTTATAAATGTATATTTGCAAGAAATAACATTTTTTGAGGTATTTTAATTATAAATTTATAAGAAATAGAGTATATGATAGTATGTAATATTGAAGGTAGAAATATACGCAGTTTTTTTTAATACTCAAATTTGTTTTTTAATAGATATAATTGTATTTATTGATAATTAAAATAGAATTATAAAATATATTGAGTAGATTTTGTCTTGAAAAAATAAAATATATAATAAATTCTATTTTTAGAATAATACATGTTTTTATCTTGTAAGAAACTTGATTTCTTATATATTTCTTTTTTTGTTTATATGAAAATACTCAGTAGATTTTATAAAATATTATGTATTTTTAAAATCTACTGAGTATCTTTATTGTATTTTATTTGGGTACTATTAAATTATCTGTTTCTTTTGGTTATTTCTTTTTCTATGTGTTGAATAATGAATTGTAAAGGAGACTGATAGTCAAACCACGTTATTTGTGTTTGTTTCTGAAACCATGTATTTTGTCTTTTTGCAAAATTACGGGTATTTTTCTTTATATTTTCTATGGATGTATGTAAATTTGTTTTTTTATCAAAGAAATCAAATAGTTCTCGGTAACCTACTGTTTGCAAAGCATTCAGGTTTTTATAAGGATGTAGAGATTGTACTTCTTTTATCAATCCCGATTCTAACATGGCTTCAACACGTTGGTTAATTCGGTTGTAAATAATAGAACGCTCAGCAGTAAGACCTATTTCTATCGGAATGAAGTTTCGCAAAGTATTTTTTTTATTCAAAAATGAAGAATAGGGTTTTGAACAAGCAATACAAACTTCTAAAGCGCGTATAACTCGTTGCGGATTGTCTATATCCATTCTTGTATATTGCAATGGGTCAAGTGATTTTAGCTTTTCTTGTAAAAATAAGATACCTTTTTTGTTATACTCTTCCTTTAATTGCAAACGAATAGACTCAGGTACATCGGGAAATTCGTCTAATCCATTCAATACAGAAGCAGTATATAATCCACTGCCTCCGACCATAATAACTAGATTGTGTTTCAAAAATAATTCGTTTAATAATTTGATAGCATCACGCTCAAAATCTCCAACAGAATATTTTTCAAAAATGCTTTTGTGTTGAATAAAATGGTGAGGTGCCATAGCTAATTCATTCTTATTAGGTACGGCTGTTCCAATTTCCATTTCTTTGAAAAATTGACGTGAATCAGAAGATATTATCTCTGTTTGAAAGTGTTGCGCAAGCGAAATAGCTAAGTGAGTCTTTCCAATGGCAGTAGCTCCTGATATGACAATTAGAAATTTCATAGAAATAGTATATTTTTTTAAAGAATAGAACCACATTTGTGGCAATATATGGCATTATTGGGGATTTTGGTTTCACCACACGAAGAGCACTTTTGTTTTGGCTGCTCTGCTTTTTTTTCTAACCTCTTATGAGTTTTATTTTGCAAGCGGCTATATTCAGAACTGACAATTCCCGTAGGAACTGCAATAATTCCATATCCGAGAATCATAATAATTGCAGCGATTACTTGTCCTAATGTTGTAGCAGGAGCGATATCGCCATATCCGACCGTAGTCAAAGTTACAATGCACCAATAAATACTACGCGGAATGCTTGTAAATCCGCTTGTACGAGGTTCAATCATATACATTAGCGTGCCAAGTAGCACACAGATAACTAATACGAAATATATAAAGACTAAAATTTTGGCACGGCTTGCTTTAATGGCAGTTTGTAGTGAATTGGCTTGCTCGGTAAAATGTACCAATGACAAAATACGAAAAATACGCAACAGCCGAAGAATTCGTATCGTAGCAAGGACTTTTGAACCTGGTACGAAGAAAGATAAATACATAGGTAGTAGCGATAATAAATCAACAATACCATAAAAACTGAAAATATAACGCCACGGTTTATCATTGCTCACAATACGTAAAATATACTCTATTGTAAAAAATCCGGTGATGAGCCACTCCAACACTAATAGCAATGTATGAAAGCGAATATCAATATTTTCGACACTTTCAAGCATTACTAAAAGACAACTTACAATAATAAAAAATAATAAAAGTAAGTCAAATAGCCGCCCTAAGAAAGTATTTGTTCCGTAGATAATAATGTAGGCTTGCTGTTTGAAGATGTCGTATTTTGATTTAAGAATCGTCTTCATAGCATATTTTTAAAATGAAATGATAGTAGGTTTTTTGTGTTTTCGCAAATATTGTTGTATTAGGTGCTGAATTTTGTCATTATCATTCATCTGGGTAATGATATTCTTCAAAATATTTAAGCGACTTACCTGAAAATTTAGATTTGTAAAGCCGTAACCTAAAAATATACCATTTTCAATCAAAATAACACTTTTCTCTCCCAGAGTACGCCCTTTGTCAAGTATCGCAATAGTTTTTCCTTTGAATGAATACTGCTGCAATGCTTCTTCGACTCGTGCATTATATTCTTGCAAATTTTCAATATCAATACAAGCCCCTTTGCATTTGTTCATTGTATAATTGTAACAATTATGAGGAGCAGAAGAAAAGCCTGTTAGTTTTGTACAAAGTGTATGCTGCTCTGTAAGTTCGTAGAGCGTATTTTTTCCTTCGGCTAAGGTCTCGAAACTTAGCCAATGGCTTGCATTGTGTTGTAATGGAAGGATATTAAGTGTGAGATACCCTTTTTTATTTTTTTTGACAAAAAGTCCATACGAAAGAGGGCGAAATAGTCGTTTTCCATTAAGCGTAGGTTTGTTTAGCTGTATCTCTTGGAGTTCTTTGAGTTGGGCAATTAGCTCATTGCCAGTAAGTTCAAAAACTACTTTATATGTATGTTTTTGTAGATATAAATCTTTTTTCTGAACAGAAGTAAAGTGCTGATTTACACGTTTTTTTATATTTTTATTACGACCAATATACAAGAGTTTTCCTTCTTGATTGTACATATAATACACTCCCATTTGTGTAGGTAAATCGTCCAAAATATGTAGAAACCGAGTAGAAATACTCGGATTTATATCTTGCTTGACCCATTGTGTTATGATTTGCTTTGAAGTGTCTTTGGCAAGAAATAATTTGAAAAGTTCTAGTGTAGCAAGTGCATCTCCGTTAGCACGATGTCTATCACTGACCGGGATGCCTAGCGAACGCACGAGTTTTCCCAAGCTATACGACTTAGAATCGGGAAAGAATTGTTTAGCCAATTCGACAGTGCAAATGCTACTGCGTTGATAGTTAAAACCCAGTCGGCGAAACTCCGTTCGAAGTATCCGATAGTCAAAATCGGCGTTGTGAGCCACCAGAATGCAATCTTCTGTAATCTCGACAATTCGCTTGGCTATTTCATAAAACTTAGGAGCGGTGTGGAGCATTTTCTGATTGATACCTGTTAGCTTTACGACAAAATTCTGAATTTCACGCTCAGGATTAACCAATGATATGAACTGGTCAAGGACATTTTGCCCATCAAAACGATAAATGGCTATCTCGGTAATACCCTCTTGGTTATATTGTCCTCCTGTAGTCTCTATGTCTAAAATTGCATACACCGATTATAAAAAACTTTATGGGTCAATAAAATTATTTCTGGTAAAAAATTGAAATTCTTTTTGAAGAATTAGTTTTTGTCGAATACGGCACTTCCTATTCGAACCATTGTACTTCCGCAGGCAATAGCAATTTGGTAATCTCCGCTCATTCCCATCGAAAGGATATCAATATTACAATTTGTGTGCAGATTATTTTTTATCATATCAAAGATCGATTTTGCATATAGGAATTCTTGTTTTATTTGTGCTTGATTATCTGTGTTTGTTCCCATTCCCATAATTCCTCGTAGTCGAATATGTTGCATTTGCTGAAAATCAGTTGAAGAAACTATGCTAAATAATTCATTCTCGCTTAAACCAAATTTGGTTTGCTCTTGCGCTATACGTATTTGAAACAAAAAATCAATGATTCGGTTGTTTTTTTGAGCTTGCCAATTGATTTCAGAAAGTAATTTTAGGCTATCTACACTATGAATGAGCGATACATACGGAGCCATATATTTTACTTTGTTAGTCTGCGTATGTCCAATCATATGCCATTGAATGTCTTTGGGAAGATGTGTATATTTTTCTGTCATTGCCTGAATTTTACTTTCACCAAAGATACGTTGCCCCGCTTGGTAGGCTTGCATTATTTCTTCCTTAGAATGATATTTAGAAACAGCAACAAGCGATACATTTTCGCCCAAATCGGCTTTGATCCGAAGTAAATTTTCTCGAATGCTCATAATTGTTAAGTTACAAGATGAAAAATAGTTTGTTTTTTATACAATTTATATATAAATTTCCTTATTTTCAATTTGATATAGCAAAAATTAAGAATTTTTCTCTATTTCGGCAACAATCATCTTGGCAATACACAATGCTTCTGTACCTTGTTGCAAAGTAACAACAGGCGTTGTATTCTGATTGATAGCATCTGCAAATGAATTAAGTTCGTCTAAAATAGCATTGTTAGGAACTACTTCAGGATATTCAAAATAGATTTGTTTTTTCTCCCCTTCGGCATTTTGCAAAATCATATCGAAATCAGAAGGCTCTTTTGGAGCATTTTTCATTCGTACAACTTCTACTTTTTTCTCTAAAAAATCTACTGAAATATAGGCATCTTTCTGAAAAAACCGAGATTTTCTCATATTTTTCATCGAAATACGACTTGCAGTAAGGTTGGCAACACATTTATTTTCAAATTCAATGCGTGCATTGGCAATATCGGGCGAATGACTAATTACAGCAACTCCGCTGGCAGTAACTTTTTTCACAGGTGATTTGACAATACTTAGTATGGCATCAATATCATGAATCATCAAATCTAGAACAACAGGAACGTCTGTACCACGTGGGTTGAATTCGGCAAGTCGGTGCGCTTCAATAAACATTGGGTTATCAATCAAATCTTTCACCGCCAAAAACGCTGGATTGAATCGCTCTACGTGCCCAACCTGCCCTTTTACATTGTTCTCTCTTAAAAGCGTACGGATGGTTTCGGCTTCTTCTATCGTATTGGCAATAGGTTTTTCTATGAAAATATGTTTTTTCTGCTTGATGGCCGTAACGGCACATTCAAAGTGAGAAAGCGTGGGAGTTACAATATCAACTACTTCAACGGCATCAATAAGCTCTTGTAAAGAGTTAAAATATTGATAACCAAACTCTTGACTTACTTGCTGAGCATTGACCTTGTTTGGGTCGAAAAAACCTACCAAATCATATTTTTCAGATTGTTGTAGCAATCGCAAATGTATTTTCCCAAGATGCCCAGCACCTAACACGCCTACTTTTAACATCGTTCTGTATTTAGTTTAAAAATTATTTTTAAATTTCTGCAAAGACTCACTGAGCCAGTTTTTATACACTTCGGTACTTACGTATTGTTGTGGTACAGAAAGCACCTCCAAGTCGGGAGTTATTAGTACATAATAAGGTTGCGAGGCTGTTTCAAAATTGACACTTTGAAAAGTAGCCCATTTGTCCCCGACGGTTTTGATAGGTTTTACCCTTCCTGACGGAAGTTTAAAATCGAATTGTTTTTCTTTGGGTAATTCTTCTCTATCATCAATGTATAAAGAAATGAGTACATATTTTTCCATTAGTTTTTTTACTTCAGAATCTGTCCAAACGTGTTCTTCCATTTTGCGACAATTAACACACGCCCAACCTGTGAAATCAAGCATTACAGGTTTGTTGTGTTTTTTGGCATAAGCAATTCCTTCATCAAAATCTTTAAAAATTGTTTGATGAGAATCTTCATTGGTATTTACAATTGAATAAAAAGTTGGTGGCGGAAATCCACTAAGAAAACGTAAACTATTTTGCCCGAAAAGTCCTAGCAACAGATAGATAGAGAAAACACCCGAAAGTGTTCCAAGCCCCAATCGAGTTTTGGATAATTTGTATATGGGTTGCTTAGGTCCATCGTGCGGAAAGCGAATAAATCCGAAGAGATAAAGTGCTAAAAATAAGAATAAAATAAACCATATTCCGATAAAAATTTCACGTTTTAATATTCCCCAATGTCCAACTAAGTCTGCATTTGATAAGAATTTAAATGCAAAGGCCAATTCTAAAAATCCTAAAAATACTTTGGTGGTTGTCATCCACCCGCCTGAACGAGGTAACGAATTAAGTAAATTAGGAAATAATGCAAATATAGCAAAAGGCAATGCTAGCGATAGACCAAATCCAGCCATACCGGCAGTTAGTTGCATGGCTCCACCTTCTGCTGAAAGCGACCCAGCTAAGAGCGAGCCTAAAATGGGACCTGTACAAGAGAAAGAAACAATAGCAAGAGTAAGCGCCATAAAGAATATTCCGATAATTCCTCCAATGTTTGAAGCATTATCCATTTTGGTACTCCATGAGGCAGGAAGCGTAATTTCGTAATATCCAAAAAAAGAAAAAGCAAAAAATACGAATATTACAAAAAATATTACATTGAGCCAAATATTTGTTGAAATTGTATTTAGAATTTCAGGGTCAAGCGAATCTAAAAAATGAAAAGGAAGACTGAGCAAAATATAGATTAAAAAGATAAAAAATCCATACAAAATAGCATTGAAAATTCCTTTCTTTCTGTCTTTACTTTGTTTGGTGAAAAAAGAAACTGTAAGCGGAATCATTGGGAAAACACAAGGTGTTAGCAAGGCTATGAAACCTCCTAAGAACCCAAGTATGAAAATCCCCCAGTTGTTACTTGCTGATTTTGATGAATTTTCTCCTTGATGTAATAATTCTGCATTTTTTAGCGGAAGTATAAGATTTTGCGCCATGTCTTTACTTCGTTCATCAACTTCTTTGTATACAATTTGGGCTTTGCTTCCGTCCAAAGAGAAAATAAAATCATTTTCGTGATTGATACAAACATCAATACATGCTTGATAAAATAAATTTCCTTGAATATGTTTCGTTTCAGGATTCAATAATTTGATACGTTGTGTAATGAGTGCTTTATTTTCAAAGAAAATTTCGTCAACTCCGAAAATCTCATTAAAGGCTTTTTGAGTACCTGTTTCAATGGCATCACCTATTAGTTCAAAGTTTTTATCTTCATTTTCAAAAGTGATTTTGGTAGGTAGAGCTCCTCCATCAGGATTTTTTAACGAATAAATGTGCCATTTTGGTTCAATAATACCATTGAATATTAAATCATATTCAGTATCTGAAATTTTCTTTACTTCATATTTCCATGTAACAGGGTCTTGGTCATTGCCTCCACCAAAAGAAAATTGAGCAAAAGCTCCCAAAGAAAATAATAAAAAAAGTATAAAAATCAATTTTTTCATTTTTTTAAAATTAAAAATATACACAAATATTTAAGAAATTTTATATAAATAAATAGGCTTCGCCTGTTTTTACTTTAAGGGCAAAATCATAAATTGTATTTTCTTCCAATTCTTTCAAAAATTCCATTTTGAAAGGCTGAACAGTATAGTGTAATGGACAAGGTTTGTCAGGAGAACAATCTTTTAATCCCAACGAACAAGTTGTAAACTTACTCACTCCATCAATATGATGTACAATTTTGATTAAAGGTGTATTGAGTTCATTTTGAGTTAAAAAGAAACCTCCATTGGGACCTTTGGAAGAACTTATAGCATTTTTTCGAGCTAAAATTTGTAATAATTTAGCTAAAAAAGCTGTTGGAATACCCAGTGAATCAGCTATTTCTTTAACACCAATTTTATTATTAGTTGATGCATGAACAGCTAAGTACAACACTGCATTGATGGCATATTTACTTGAATTAGATAACATTATTATTATTTATTATTAGCAGGCAAAGATACAAATTTTTATAAAAATGAAATACTATTCGAATCATGTATCAAATATGATGCCAAAATATTTTATTATTCTTGTGTATAATAATTGTAATCTTTTAAGAATTTTTCAACAAAAATGACAGGAGTAAGTTCCGTGTTTTTCCGATGACTTACTTGTTCTATTTTTTCACAAAGTTTCCCGATAGTATCCCATTTTTGTTTGAAGCGAGCCTGGTCAAAATATTTTTTTATTATTTGCACATCGTTATCAGAAAATGCAAATATTTGACTTCTAAGAAAATAAGGTTGATAATTAGTTTCTATTTCAGTCAAAATAGTGTGCGAGATGTTTGTTTTATTTTTCAGTGATATAACAGCAACACCTGCAACAAGGTCTCCTAAACGTTGAGTGTGTTTAGAAACCATCATAGAAAAAAGCCCTACGATAGCAAAAGCATATATTTCAAAGATACCAAAAACCCAACGAATAGCATAATCATAGAATGAAGCTTGGTATCCATCTATTTTTATGACTCGTATTTTCATTACTTTTTTGCCTAATGTTTGTCCTGACATTAGTGATTCACATACTAGTGGATACAAATTGGCAGGAGCTGTAATAATAATGATGATAGCTCCAATGCTCCACATATCCATTTCCATAAATAATACGTTTAAATCAAATAAATTAATGATGTAAATTAGTAAGATAATGTATCCAGATTGAATGGCTACATCAATCAAAAAAGCAAGCATTCGCTCACCAATAGAAGCTGGTGTAAAAAAAAGAGGAATATTTTGTGTTGTTTTTATTGATAATTTGAACATTTTTTTATAATTTAGCCCTCGCTATGAGAGAGGTTGCATTTATTAAACAAAATAAGGAAAAATGGCTTGCTGTTGAAGAAGTCTTAAACAAAAAACAAAAGATTTCTCCAGACCAAATGGCAGATTTGTACATACATTTGTTGGGTGATTTGTCTTTTTCACAAACATATTATCCCAAAAGCAATACCACTATTTACCTGAACTTTTTGGTGTCGCAAATATACCAAAAAATTTATAAAACAAAGCGTGTAGATAAAAATAGATTTATATTTTTTTTCAAAGAGGAAGCCCCAAGGTTAGTTTATAAGCATCGGAAAATAATTTATTTCTCATTTATATTGTTTTTTTTCTTTGTTTTTCTTGGTGTTATTTCAGCACGATATGATGATGAGTTTGTACGAGTTGTCTTGGGAGATTATTATGTGAATATGACCTTAGACAATATTGAAAAAGGAGACCCAATGGCTGTATATAAGTCAGGAAGTACTTGGGGAAGTTCTATCGGAATTACAATTAATAATATTAAAGTTGCTTTTTGGGCATTTTTGTGCGGTGTTACAGCAGGAGTGCTAACTTTTTATATCGCATTCAGTAATGCTGTAATGTTGGGAGCTTTTCAGTATTTCTTCTGGGAAAAAGGTGTTTTTGTTGAAAGTTTAAGAGCTATATGGTTACATGGAGCAATGGAAATTTTCAGTATAGTTATAGCCACCGCAGCAGGTTTTGTACTTACAAAAGCCATTCTTTTTCCAAAAACATATTCAAGGATACTTTCTTTTAAAATAGGTTTTAAAGAAGGACTCAAAATTCTTTTAGCTACTGTACCTTTTTTTGTTATTGCAGGAATTATAGAAGGATATGTTACACGTCTTTCGGCAACGATGCCTCTTTGGCTGAATCTGGCTATTATTTTCGGAACATTAAGTATTATTACATATTATTTTTTATTTTATCCATTAAAATTTGCTAAAAAATGACAATATTTCAATTTTATCAAAAACGTGAATTCGGGACGCTTATTTCCGATACATTCAATTTTTTCAAGATTTATTTTCGAGATTTTTTTAAAAATTACTTAATTATCAACGGAGCAATTATTTTTTCGTTTATAGTAATTGTTTTTTTATTATTTGGTACAAATTTTTCCCAATTTATCCAAAGTCTCGATATGGGATTGGCATCAGCGTTTTGGACATTGTTTATTGTATTTATATTGCTAATGTTCATTGTGTTATTTGTTTCGTGTTTTCCATTAGCTTATGCAGGAGTTGCCGAAGAAAATTCTGAACGGAATGTATTTTCAGCAACTGAAATTTTCAACAAAATAAAACCAATGCTCGGGCGGATGTTCCTCTTTGGCTTTATTTCCATTTTTATTCTAACGATACCTATGTTTATTATAATTCTGATATCGTATTTTATACCTATTGTTGGGCCTTTATTGGCTCAGGGAGCTATAAGCGTTTTTGTAGGACAACTAATGATTTTTTATGTCAAAGATAAAATGGGATATTTTGAGGCCATTTCTAAGGCTTTTGATATTTTGAAAGAAGATTTTTGGGCAAAAATAGGTTCAACTATTGTTATGAATATGATTTCTTCATTTATTATGGTCATTGTATTTATTATCCCAATATTGATTTCTTTTTTTGGATTATTGGCAGGGATTGAAAGCAGTTTGTCAGAAGGAACAATTATTGGAATGGGGCTTTTGGGTATTGTATGGGGAATAGCTATTATTCTTGTTTTTATCCTTTCCAATATGAATACATTCTTACAACTAATGATTTATTACAGCTCACATCAAGACAAACAAACATATCTTGACTTAGAACAAATTGGTAAAAATACCTATGAATAAAACAAGAATGTACAAAAAATACATATATTTACCCCTACTGATTCTTGGTAGTTTGTTTTTTTGTGAAGATATTCAAGCACAAATGCCATCTTTGGTAGATACCATTAGTGTAGAACAAAGAAACCAAAAAGCCAAAGAGTTAGTTGATAAAGTTATTCAGAATAACGAAAAAGTACGACCGATTTCTTTTGATAATATTTCAGAAAAATATAATTCTGAAGAGTTTGACTATAATGAGGAAGAAAGAAAAAGTTTTCTTTCGCAGTTATTTACAATAATAACCAAGTTCGTAGAACGTTTTTTTGGACTTACAACGAAGGGAAATGAAAGAAAATTACTCTATCTGTTGTATTTTATTGTATTTTCTATTGCTTTATTTGTAGCAATTCGTTTGATTATGCAGCACAAAGGGCGCTGGTTTTGGGAAAAGGCTGATAAGGATTTAGAAACATCTTTACAAGAAGTTGAAAAGAATATTCACAAAACGGATTTTGCTAAACTTATTAAAGAATCGGAGAGTCAGAACAATACCAGACAGAGTATTCGGTTGTATTACCTATGGCTACTTAAAACTCTCTCTGATAAACAACTCATAATATGGCAATCTGAAAAGACAAACGCTGATTATATTCGTGAAATTAAAGATGAACAACTGAGAAACAATTTTTCGCGACTCTCTCGCTTATATAATTATATATGGTATGGTGAATTTTCAATAGAACACGACCAATACAAACAGGCAAAAGCCGATTTTGAAACACATATTAACGTTCAAAAAATAAGATAATGAATCACTCGCTTCGTAATTATTTTATACTGCTTGCTACATTGGTTATTGGAGTGGCTTTGGTTAATTTGTTGCCTAGCCCAAAAGTTATTGATTGGACTGAAACCTATGAACCTTTAGATAAAATACCTTATGGGACATATATACTTGATAACGAAATAGATGCAATCTTTGACAAACCTGTGGAAAGATATGGAGATACTCCATATGAATATTTTGAGCAAGAAAAAGATAGTTTGCACACGCGTAATTTATTCTTTATAAACCAATATATTGATTGGACATCGTTTCAAAAGGTGCTTGCTCAAGTAGAAAAGGGTGATACTGCTCTTTTTATAGCTTGTTCAACCGATAAAGATACTTTGGGGATAGAAACAACCTATCTCTATGATAAATGGATAGATTCGATAGCACTGTCATTAACTTGTGAAACAGAAAAAGGCGAACTGCTTACACTTGAAAGAAGTTCTAATTTTTATTATTTTACTTCTCTGGATACGATACACCACAAATCGTTGGGGTATGTACATTGGGGTGAGGAGAAACGTATCAATTTTGTTGAAATTCCGCTGGGTAAGGGTAAAATATATTCTCTTTTGGAAGCGAAACCATTTACCAATTACTATTTAAAAAATCCGCAGACACGCCACTATGCTCAAACAGTTCTTGGATACCTTCCCAAAGAAAATAAGACGATTTGGTTTGACGATCATTTCGATGGTTGGTACAAGCAAATGGTTATAAATGGAGGTGAAGGGAATGGTACTTCTGGGCGGGTTTATCGAGAGCAGCGCAATATCCTTTCGGTGATATACGACTATCCTGAGCTGGCTATGGCGTGGCGTTTGCTACTATTGGGCTTTGTTCTGTACCTCATTTTCCAAAGCAAACGCCGTCAGCGGGTAATTCCTGTGATAGAGAAACCGCGCAATACAACGATAGAGTTTGCCCAAACCATAGGCAATCTATATTTTCAGGAGGGCGACCCATATATGCTAGCACAGAAAAAGATTTTGTACTTTTTAGATGCTGTTCGCAGAAAGTATTATTTGGACACCCAACATCTTGATGAAGATTTTATAAACCGACTCATACACAAATCGGGTAGGGGAGAGGCGGTTGTTCGTCCGCTTATCAATTTGATAATCAATATACAGCGTATGCAATCGGCATCGGAATATACGCTGACCAATTTAGACCATTTAATCGAACAATTTTGGAACAAAACGAAATAAAATAATACATTTAGTTTATCATAAAATATAAAAATACACAGAAAAATATGGATACGATACAATTTACATCGCGTATTGACCTTAGCGAATTACAACAACAGACTGAGAAAGTACGCGCAGAACTCAAAAAAGTAATTGTTGGTCAAGAGAAAATGATTGATTACTTGCTGGTGGCACTTCTGAGCAACGGTCATGTGCTTTTGGAAGGTGTTCCGGGTATTGCCAAAACAATAACAGCCAAATTATTGTCCAAAGCGCTTGATATGCAGTTCAGTCGAATCCAATTTACGCCCGACTTAATGCCCTCTGACGTACTGGGAACTTCGGTCTTTGACCTCAAAAAATCAGAATTCGAGTTCAAGAAAGGACCTATCTTTGCCAATTTGGTACTTATTGACGAGATAAATAGAGCGCCAGCCAAGACACAAGCAGCGCTTTTCGAGGTGATGGAGGAGCGCCAGATTACCATTGATGGGTATCACTTTGCGATGAACGCTCCTTTTTTGGTCGTTGCCACACAAAACCCTATCGAACAAGAGGGTACGTATCGACTTCCGGAGGCTCAATTGGACCGATTTCTATTCAAAATCAACTTGGAATATCCTTCATTGGCAGAAGAAATAGATATTATCAATCGGGAACACGAGTTGAAAGCAAGTGATAAGACTTCTGCCGTAGAAAAAGTGCTTTCGGCTCAGGAGCTAATTCGTTATCAGGGGTTGGTTCGTCATATTACTGCCGAGCCACACCTGATAGAATACATAGCCAAGATAACTCACAATACGCGAGAGAACAATCTGTTGTATTTGGGTGCGTCGCCACGGGCTTCTATCGCGATGCTCAATGCAGCCAAGGGGTTTGCTGCTCTGCAAGGGCGTGATTTTATTACGCCGGAAGACATCAAAGCGATGGCATATCCGGTTTTGCAACATCGTATTATACTTTCTCCGGAAAAGGAAATGGAAGGACTTAAAGCGGAGCAAATAGTACAACAAATCATAGAAAGTGTAGAGATACCGCGATGAGAAAATTCTTAAAAAGTCTTTATATTCATCAGCATTTTTTTGTTTGGCTACTTGTGGTAGTGGGAATTTTTTTAATTTCTTTCTTTGCCAAGTGGGTGTATGTTGTTGCGCAAGTTAGTTTGTGGGTTTTGGTGCTGGTTTTTCTGGTCGATTTGTCTCTTTTGTATGCAATTCGCTCTGGGATACACGCCGAGCGCATCTTGCCCGAGAAGCTCTCTAATAGTGATGAGAATCCTATAAACATTCGCATTGAAAACAGGTTGGTGATACCCCTTTGGCTACTGATTATTGATGAAATACCCTTTCAGTTTCAGCTGAGAAATTTTCAGAAACGCCTTCGATTGGGTGGCAAACAGCAAACGCAGTACGAATATACACTTCGACCTACCGAGCGAGGAGTTTATGAGTTCGGAAAGCTCAATGTATATGCCTGCACACCGCTTCGAATGGTAATGCGCCGATATTCGTTCTGCGACCAAGCCCAATTGCCAGCATATCCGTCATTTATTCAGATGAAAAAATATGATATGATGGCGTTTTCTAAGCATTTGTTTGAGTTTGGTATGAAAAAAATTCGGCGAATAGGGCATACGATGGAGTTTGAGCATATCCGTGAGTACGTACAGGGGAATGACATTCGGACAATCAATTGGAAAGCCTCTTCCAAGCTCTCTCGCCTGATGGTAAATCAGTACCAAGACGAGAAATCGCAACCCGTTTATATGCTTATCGACAAAGGGCGAAGTATGCAGATGCCTTTCGAGGGATTGACCTTGCTAGATTATGCGATAAATACGTCTTTGGCTCTGAGTAATATTATTATCAAAAAACAAGACAAGGCGGGCGTATTTACATTCTCCAAAAAAACCGAAGATAAAGTAATTGCCGAGCGGAAGACCGGACAAATGTACAAAATAATGGAGGCACTCTATGCGATAAAAACTAATTTTCTCGAAAGTGATTTTAATCGCTTGTATGTTGATGTCAATGCGAGCATAAAACAACGTAGTTTGCTGATGTTATATACCAATTTTGAGACCAAAGATGCGCTTTATCGGCAATTAAAATATCTTAAAGCGATTGCCAAGCGCCATTTGCTGGTGGTGATATTCTTCAAAAATACGGAGCTTGATGCACTTATTTACAACAAAGCCCACAATACGCAAGAGGTGTATGATAAAGTGATAGCCGAACAATTTGCTTTTGAAAAACGACTGATTGTACAAGAGCTATCCCGACACGGCATACTTAGTATATTGACCGCACCGAAAGATTTGACTCTGAAGAGCATCAATACGTATCTCGAACTCAAAGCAAGAGGTATGATATAACGTATTGATATAATATATTAAGGTATAAACCAATTTTTGAATTTAAAAAATAGGTTTTTTATCAATTCAAACCGATAAAAATAAATAAAAAATCAATTTATTGAACAGAAAAACGATAAAAAATAATCAAGAATATCGTATAAAATCAAGTAAAAATAAAAATGGAACAAATAGATAACGTAACGATAGACTTCCAACACTTAATTGACGCTATATTGAATAAAATAGGTAGCATCATACCCAATTTGATAGGAGCGATTATATGGACAATAATTGGCGTATGGCTTATACGATTAACGCGGCGGATTATTCGTAAAGCAATGGAGCGACGAGGGGTCGATGTAACGGTGCAGATGTTTGTCAATCAGTTAGCCAAATGGATTTTGTATATTGTTCTGTTCTTGGCAATAGTTCAAATATTGGGCGTGCCAGTTACCTCATTCTTGGGAGCGCTTACAGCATCGGCGGTAGCTATTGGTTTGGCGTTGCAAGGGTCTTTGTCAAACTTTGCAGGAGGTATTATGTTGCTTATACTCAAACCTTTCCGAGTGGGCGATGTTATTCAGGTCAAAGGAGAAACTGGTACGGTACAGCGTATAGGTATGTTTTATACGAAATTGAACAAATTTGGCAACGAACAGGCTATCATACCCAACGGACCGCTTTTTGCGGACAATATAATCAATTACTCGGCAGAAGAAACACGGCGTGTAAAAATAATGGTGGGGATTGCGTATAGTGCCAACATTAAACTGGCAAAAGAAATTCTCTTACAACTTGCAACAGATTGCCCTACCAGACTTAGTGACAATGTTCCGATGGTTTTTGTTGAAGAACTGGCAGATAGTTCGGTCAATTTGTCTGTACGATTATGGACAAAAACACCCAATTATTGGGATACATACTTTTATATGATAGAAAATATAAAACTCGAATTTGACAAAGCGCAAATAGAAATCCCTTTCCCACAGCGCGATGTATATATTCGTAAAACAGAAAATTCATAAAATAATATAATTAAACCACATACCTATGTCAAAAGTATTAGTAACAGGCGGTCTGGGATTTATCGGGTCGCACACAGTTGTCGAACTGCAACAGGCAGGACATCAAGTAATTATCATAGACGATTTATCGAATTCTTCGATAGATGTACTTGACGGAATAACACGAATAACAGGTATAAAACCTATTTTCGAAAAGATTGATCTACGCAAAAAATCAGTAGTAGATGATTTCTTCAAAAGATATCAGGATATTGATGGTGTGATACACTTTGCTGCCTCCAAGGCAGTGGGTGAGAGTGTAGAAAAACCTCTTTTATACTACGAAAATAATATTTCTTCACTCGTTTATATCCTTCAAAACCTAAGCGAAATGCAAAACGTAGGCTTTATTTTCAGTTCTTCTTGTACGGTATATGGGCAAGCCGACCAGCTTCCTATTACTGAGAATGCACCCGTTAAGAAAGCAGAGTCTCCGTACGGGAATACGAAGCAGATAGATGAGGAAATCATTGCCGATACGTGCCGTGTAACACCACAGATAAAGGCTATTGCGCTCAGATATTTCAATCCGATAGGTGCGCATCCGTCGGCTGAAATAGGCGAATTGCCCATTGGCGTACCGCAAAACTTAGTTCCGTTCATCACACAGACAGCTGCCGGTATTCGCAAAGAGCTTTCTGTCTTCGGAAATGATTATCCGACACCCGACGGAACGTGCATCAGAGATTATATACACGTTGTCGATTTGGCAAAAGCACACGTAATTGCCCTCCAACGTATATTAGAAGGTAAGAACAAGAGCAATTACGAAGTTTTCAACGTAGGTACAGGCAAAGGAAGCAGTGTGCTTGAAGTAATACAGAGCTTTGAACGTGTATCGGGCGTAAAACTAAACTACAAAATAGTAGATAGACGTGCAGGAGATATCGTAGCGGCGTATGCTAATACCGATAAAGCAAATAACGAACTGGGCTGGAAGGCAATTTCTACCCTTGACGATGCTATGAAATCGGCTTGGGAGTGGGAGAAAAAGTTGCGAGATATTCAATAGGAGTCTTTAGTTTTTCATAATTAGCTGAGCGAGTAGGCAATCTTGTCTGCTCGCTCTTTTAAAAAGATAAATCAATCAAAAAACAATAAAAAATAAATAAAAAACAAGGTGTATATACGGGCAAATATATCAATTGACTTTATAAATAGATAGTAGATACAAACTATATATATACTCTATAAAATATATAAATAAAATATGATGGAAGCAATAAAAAATAAATTAAAAAATAGTTTAGAAAGTACGCAAATGACATTTGATGAAAAATTAAAACAGATTTGCTACGTGTTAGACACTTCTTTTGAGTATTATAACTGGACAGGTTTTTATTTTAAAGACCCAAACAAAGACGAATTGGTACTTAGCCAATACGTGGGTGCTGCAACGGATCATATTAGAATCCCTTTCGGTAAAGGAATATGTGGTCAAGTGGCTGTTTCAGGAGAAACTTTCGTAGTGGAAGATGTATATAAGCAAGATAATTACCTTGCTTGTTCTATCGAAACCAAATCTGAAATCGTAGTACCTATATATAATAAAGGTAAAAATATAGGACAGATAGATATAGATAGTCATACACCTAATGCATTTACACAAAAAGACAAAGATTTGTTAGAATGGCTTTGTGATGAAATCGGAAAAATAATGTAAAAAATAGTTTTCTTTAATAGAAAATAGGTTTATCTACTTTCGGAATGTATTTCTCTGTAAGTAAAACTCAAAAACAAGATTGTAGATTGTATTTCTCTGTAAGTAAAAACCAAAAACAAGGTTGTATATTGTATTTCTCCGTAAGTAAAATATAAAAACAAAGTTGTATATTGTATTTCTCCGTAAGTAAAACTCAAAAATAAAGTTAGATTTTATATTTCTATGTAGGTAAAAACTAAAAACAAAGTTGTAGATTGTATTTTTTTGTAGATAAAATATAAAAATAAAATTGTTTAGTTTGTATGTTAGTTTTTTGATGGTGTATATTTAGAATGTTTTATTTATGAATGCTCCAAGAGTAATATAAATGGATATAGAAAAATATTTTTGATGAAAAATAAAAAAAATAGTCAAATAAATTTTTATTTAAAAAAAAGTATTGTATATTTGCCCTTGAAAACAAAAGGAGTTTCTGTATGTAGGAAACTCTTACAATACAATGTATAACATATAAATAATGTATTTATGGGAGCTATTGTTAAAATAAAAGCATTGAGTTTGTCAAAGCTCAATAATGCGGAGTATGGTCAGTTTATGACTGGTGTAGAGAAATTAGTTCAAGAGGCTACTTTGGAGAATATTAAGGTTAGTGAAGAATTATTTGATAAATTTAAAGCCAATGTAGAACGTTTGGTAGAGTGGAATTATCAAGCAAGAACAGGTAAGGAAACGAAAAACCTATCTGAGATAGATAAAGAACGTAATCAGTTGTTGGTGTATCTGTTTTCTGTGATTCGCACTGCTAAAAAAGCCCTTTCCAAACAAGCCAAAACAGCAGGTGATGCACTTTATGAAGTAGTGAAACCGCTTAGTGGTGCAAGCAAATTGCCTAATCAGCAAAAAACATTGGCTATCAAGGCATTGGTTAATGATTTTTCTAAATCGGAAAACACATCATTTGTGAAAACTTTGGGGCTTTCAGATACCATTTCATCACTCGAATCGGTTAATAAGAAGTATGAAACTATTGTTGGAGAGCGTACGGCGAGTAAGGCACTTAATAGTACGACTTCGGTATATTCTATTCGCAAAGAAACCGATATTTTGTATGATGAAATAACTCAAAGAGCTTATGCGGAAAGTGTTTCAAATCCGTCTAATGAGGTAAATACATTTGTGAAAGTAGTTAATCGCTTGATTGAAGATACCAATACAGCATTTAAACTTCGTAGCCGTAAGACGCCAAGTGTTGAAAATGTTGCGAAAGATAAAGAATTTTGATTTTTTCATAAGTATAGTTTGAGAGCAGAGATGTTTGATTTGATCTCTTTATATTGTTTTAAGTTACACATATTTTAGTATTAAACTCTCTGCTCTTTTTTTTGTAAAATATAGCTAACTATATTGATGTAACTAGTTTTATTTTGTGTGGTAAAGGTATATTAGTTTGTCAAAGGATAAAATGGTAAAAAATACTAATATATAGCAAACAAAAAATAGTAAAATAAAATAGAAAAACAACTTGGAGGGCAAATAAGATACATTTTGAAAAATAAAGATATAAAAATACTCTTGGTTGATGATGAAAAAGATATCGTAGAGCTTATTGAATACAATTTGCAACGAGAAGGATTTCAGATACTTACAGCTTCTAATGGAAAACAAGCTATCAAAGTGGCTCAAAAAGAACTTCCGCACCTGATACTTATGGATATTATGATGCCAGAACTCGATGGAATAGAAGCATGTACCCAATTGCGTAGTATTCCAGCACTTTCTGATACCATTATAGCCTTTCTAACGGCTCGCTCCGAAGATTATTCGCAACTGGCAGGCTTTGAAGCGGGCGCCGATGATTATATTACTAAGCCGATAAAGCCCAAAGTACTTGTTAGTAAAGTTAAAGCACTACTTAGAAGGGTATTATCAGTAGATAAGAACCAGTTAGATGTACAGCAAATCGGTGATTTTCGTATTCATTTTGATGAATATAAGGTAGAGATACAAGGCAAAGAGGTGTTATTTCCTCGTAAGGAATTTGATTTATTAGCTTTATTAGCCTCAAAACCAGGTAAAGTATTCAAGCGAGAAGAAATATTAGAAAATGTATGGGGTAATGAAGTTGTAGTAGGCGACCGCACAATTGATGTGCATATTCGAAGACTTCGAGAGAAACTCGGCGATATGTATTTCAAAACTTTGAAAGGTGTTGGATATAAATTCGTACCCTGATGAAGCAGAAACTCCGTAAATCGTATGTGTTCGCTTTGAAGGCATCGGTATATATTACCATAGTTACAACCCTTGTACTGATGTTATTTTTCTACTTTGTAGAAGTAAAAATATGGTATGTGCTTCCGTTGGCTATATTTTTCTTTGTGTTAAACTTCGTTGTTGTACAATATAGGATACAAAGCGTTATATACAAAGGTATTGATACAATATATAATGAGGTTTCGCTATCGAGCAAAAAAGTCGAACCGATAGTTACTGATATTTCAACACTGAAAAAAGAAATTACACGTTTTGCACAAGATAAAGAAGATGAAATAAATATACTCAAAATACGCGAAGATTATCGAAAAGAGTTCATCGGGAATGTTTCCCACGAGCTAAATACACCACTCTTCACTGTGCAAGGATATATATTGACACTCTTAGATGGTGCAATGGAAGATAAAACCATTCGAAAAAAATATTTGCAACGTGCTGCCAAATCAGTAGAACGTCTTGTTTATATCGTAAAAGATTTAGAAATGATTTCTAAATTAGAATCTGGCGAACTGTTGTTAGATAGAACAACTTTTGATATTGTCGAAATTATTCAATTTAGCTTTGAACTCTTAGAAATAAAGGCTAAAAAGAAAAATATTACACTTTTGTTTGACAAAAATTATACTCCCATCTATGTAAATGCCGATAGAGAACGCATTCAACAGGTTATAGGCAATATTCTGATGAATTCTATTAAATACGGAAGAGATAACGGCACGACCGAAGTGGCGATTGAATCATTTTCAAACGATAAAATCATTATCAAAATTACGGATAATGGAGAAGGCGTATCGCAAGAAAATATACATAGACTCTTTGAGCGCTTTTTCAGAGTTGACAAAACAGGAAACCGAAAGCAAGGAGGCTCCGGATTAGGACTCTCTATTGTCAAATATATTATAGAAGCACATCATGAACACATCTATGTAGAAAGTACGATTGATGTAGGCTCAGAGTTTTCATTTACCCTTCCAAAAGCAAGTGGAATGTAATTATATAAAATTATTTTTATATAAAATGGGATAATTTGTAGATAATAAAAAATGTTTTAAATTATAAAAATTAGCATATGGAGTTAAATCTGACAAGACCTATTTGTTTCTTTGACTTAGAAACCACCGGAACGGACTTTACCAATGATAGAATTGTAGAGATTTCAATATTGAAAATATATCCTAACGGAAATCGAGAGAGTAAAACATGGTTAGTCAATCCTACAATTCCAATCCCTAAGCAGGCAAGTGATATACACGGAATAACCAACGAGCGTGTGGCTGGCGAACCCACCTTCAAGGAACTTGCCAAAACTATTCACAATATGATTAAAGATGCCGATTTGGCAGGTTACAATTCCGACCGATTTGATATTCCTCTACTGGCAGAAGAAATGCTACGAGCCGAAATAGATTTTGACCTTTCAAATAAGCTAACCATTGATGTACAAACGATATTCCACAAGATGGAACAGCGTACTCTAAGTGCTGCTTATAAGTTTTATTGTAACAAAAACTTAGATAATGCACATTCGGCAGAGGCTGATACACTGGCAACCTACGAAATTCTTAAAGCGCAAATAGATAGATACGACGAATTATCTAACGATATGCGAAAATTGAGCGAATTTACAACACGCAAACAAGTTGCTGATTTTGCAGGATTTATTGCATACAACGACAAAAAAGAAGAAATTTTTACTTTTGGTAAATACAAAGGAAGAAAAGTAGAAGAAATCTTCGATGAAGAACCTGGTTATTTCGGTTGGATGCTCAATGCAGAATTTCCTTTATATACCAAAAAGGTACTAACAGCCATAAAATTACGAAAACTAAGTACAAAGTAAAATGAAAATTATTTGTATAGGGAGAAATTATCCATTGCATGCCAGCGAATTAGGTAACATAACTCCCAAAGAGCCTATTATCTTCCTAAAACCCGATACTGCTATTCATAACTTAGATTTGCCTTACTACTTACCCGATTTCTCTAACGAATTACACTATGAAGTAGAGTTGGTAATTAAAATATGTAAGCAAGGAAAGTATATTGCTGAGAAGTTTGCCAGTTCATATTACCAAGAAATAGGACTTGGAATTGATTTCACAGCCCGCGATTTGCAAAAAAATCTACAATCTCAATCCCTCCCATGGGAATTATCAAAGTCTTTTGATGGGTCTGCCATTATAGGAAAGTTCTTCCCAAAAGAAGATTTTCCTATTAGTAACCTTTCCTTTTCCCTTTTGAAGAACAAAGAAATAGTTCAAACAGGCAATTCAACTCAAATGATTTGGCAAATTGACCAGTTAATCGCTTATGTATCTAAGTTTTTTACGCTTCGTACGGGGGATTTACTTTTTACTGGAACGCCAGCTGGGGTTGGTAGGGTAGTTTCAGGTGATATCTTAGAGGGATTTTTAGAACAACAAAAGGCTTTTTCATTACGTATATGCTGAAAATTATTCCAAAAAATAGAAATGCGTAGTGTAAAATACTATAAAATCAACTATATATAAGTATTCCAAACCAGTTAATAAGTATTTTGCTTTATTGTATTGTTATATATCGCATTGAAGTATTAAAAAAACATTTATTCATTTTCTGATGAAAATTTTATTAGTTAATTTATATATTTTCTGAGGAAATATTATATTTTTTCGCAAAAAATAATGATACATAATATACTATGTTTATATTTGCAGACTTTTTAGGCAGGTTTGCTATTTTCTTTCCTTTTTCTTTATCAGAAGGACTTGTTTTTAAGAATTGAAAAATATTGCAATCTTTTAATTTGTCATTTTAAAAAGGTCGTATGGAGTATTATGACTTATTTTTCAGAGTTTTATATAATGAGTATGTCTGTAAAATAATTTTTTTGAAAAAATATTGTAAAATAATTTGGTGGTTAAAATAAAAGTTCGTTAATTTGCACCCTGATTTTAAAAGTATAGAGAAAATGGCAAGAGTTTGTGAAATAACAGGGAAAAAAGCAATGGTGGGGAATAATGTTTCTCACGCGATGAACAAAACAAAACGTAAATTCAATGCGAATTTGACAACAAAACGTTTTTATATTCCTGAGGAAAATCGTTGGGTAACGTTGAAAGTTTCAACTTCTGCGATTAAAACCATTAATAAAAAAGGAATTTCGGCAGTATTAAAAGAAGCAAAACAAAAAGGATATTTGAAATAGACTTTAAAACAACATAAGCAATGGCAAAGAAAGGTAATAGAATACAAGTGATCATGGAATGTACAGAGCATAAAGAATCAGGAATGCCTGGTACATCGCGTTATATAACAACGAAAAATAAGAAAAATACACCCGATAGATTAGAACTTAAAAAATTTAATCCTATCTTGAAACGAGTAACAGTACATAAAGAAATTAAATAATATTATAGAGTTATGGCAAAGAAAACAGTTGCAACACTACAAGGTAAATCGAAACGATTGACCAAGGCGATCAAAATGGTTCGTTCTCCTAAAACAGGAGCATATACTTTTGTGGAAAGTGTAATGGCGCCTGAGTTAGTTGATGAATTCTTAAAAAAGAAATAATTAAATTTTTCTCTATTATAAAAGCTACCTAATTAGGTAGCTTTTTTTATTTGTTATAATACTTTGTGGTTTAGAAATTCGTTGAAAGCCTCTCTATGTTGTTCTGCAATAGTGAAACGTTATTTGCCGAGGATAATTTGGTTACGTTCTATTTCTTGTACTTTGTTTAAAGCAACTATAAAAGACCTATGTACTCTCATAAACTTATCAGAAGGGAGTTGTTCTGTCAGTTTTTTTTTAAACTCAATAATGTAAGAATAGGTGTAGCTTGTGAGGTAAGATAAATTTTTACATAATCTTTTAGACCTTCAATATAGATAATGTCATCATAATTGATTTTGAATTGCTTATAATCTGATTTGATAAACATATAATTTATTTGTTGTTGATTTTCAGCAATGGGAGAAATTATTATTTTTTGAACTTTTTCAACAGCTTCCAAAAATTCTGAATAATTAAAAGGTTTTAGCAAATAACCAATGGCATTAACCTTGTAGCTCTCTATGGCATATTGGTCAAAAGCTGTAGTGAAAATAATTTTGTGACATAATTGGGATTTTTTTGCAAAGTTCGAGACCTGCAAGTTCAGGCATTTGAATATCCATAAAAATAATGTCTATAATTACGGTCGTATCATAGAAAAATTGTAATATATCAATAGCATTAGAAAATTTTCCTTTCAATTCCAAAGAAAGCGTTTTCAATACATAACTTTCTATTAAATTTAGCGCCATTGGTTCATCATCAATAATTATGCAGAATAATTTCATTCGATTAGAAATTTATTTGCAAAAATATATAAAATTTGTTCTTTCTAAAAAAGAAAATTCTGATTTTTTAATCGATAAAAATAAGGATTTGGTCGATAAAATAAACGTGTACGTATATTTTATTTGAGAAAAGCATCATCGGTATTGTACTTTTGTCTCATCATTTTGATAAAGTTTTGGTTTATTTACGAAATCTCTTTGGCGAAGTTCCTTCAAAATAAAGGAGAAATTTCGTTCGGAGATTAAGTTTCTTAAAAATTCAATCGTATGAAGGCAATAAAAAAAAAATATGGTTTTTGGTTGTTACTGATAATATTTCGCTGCAAGCCCAATAAAAATGGATGCTCGAACAGTGTTTGGATTACGCGTTGAAGAATAATATTCAAGTAAAGAAAACGCAACTCAGCCAGCAGTCGGCTCAAATCAATCTGAATCAAGCGAAAAACAATCGTCTGCCAAGTGTTAACGGAAGTGTTTCAGCCAATATGAATAACGGTTTGGTAATTAACCAGATTACCAATCAACGAGGAAACCAAACCGCTTGGCAAAATGTCACTATACGACAAGCTCAGCAAGAAGCCTCAAAAACGGCTTGCAATAATGCCAAATTGGTGTACGAGTTGGCTTCCAAAAAGTTTGAATTTGATAGTTTGACAAGTACCGAACTCGCCGTAATACGCAATTCGTACCTCAATGCCGAGCAGACTTACTTGCAGATAACGTAGTTACTTACACGGTAATTATCGAAGCAGAAAATTCGCAGGAAAAACTAAAACCTGGGCTTACGGTTACCATTACAATTTTTACAAACGAACTGAAAGGCATTCTTTTTACTTTCAACCAAAGCAATCAATGTGAATATGGATGCACAGCTTCTGGCTCAATATTATACACAACAAATCCAAGCCCAAATACCTGAAGCCAAATTTAGCAAAGGAAAAACTCAATACATCTGGGTAAAAAATCCTGACGGAAGCCTCGTTCAGAAAGAAATTACCATCGGGAATAGTGATGGCATCAATGTGGAAGTTGTAAACGGACTTTCGCAAGGCGAGGTTATGGTAGGTTTACAGAGTGCTTCGCAACAAGCGGGAGCTTCGGCAAATGGAAGTAGCAGCCCATTTATGCCAACACCACCGAAGCGAAATAACTCCAAATCAACACAAAATCAACCGCCGAGTAGATAGATACACATAAAAACATCTCTCTGAACGATTTTTCAAACACAATTACGAACATTAGTAAAAAAAGAAACCAATGAGCAAACCTATCATCCATATCGAAAACCTAAAAAGGGAATTTAAAATGGGAAGCGAAGTCGTCCAAGCTCTCAAAGGAGTGAATTTGACCATTACCGAAGGCGAATTTGTTACCATAATGGGACCCAGCGGTTCGGGTAAATCCACCTTGCTGAATATATTAGGATGTTTAGACCGCCCCACGCAAGGCGATTATTGGTTGGACGGAATTTCCATCCGCGAGGCATCAAAAATGACTTAGCAAACGTGCGAAATACCAAAATCGGGTTTATTTTTCAGTCGTATAACCTTTTGGCTCGTACCACTGCTATTGAAAACGTAGAACTTCCGCTATTATACAACCCTAAAATATCAACAAAGGAACGTCGTGAACGAGCTGTCGAAGCCCTCATTAAAGTGGGATTGGAAAGTCGGCTGAATCATATCCCGAGTGAGCTTTCGGGCGGACAACAACAGCGTGTGGCCATTGCTCGTTCTTTGGTAAACGACCCCGTGATTTTGCTCGCCGATGAAGCTACGGGCAATCTTGATACCAAAACCTCATACGAGGTAATGGAACTCTTCCAAGAGTTGAACGATAAAGACAGTACCATCGGGTTTGTTACTCACGAGGACGACATTGCACAGTTTAGCAAACGCACTGTGGTGCTTAAGGACGGAAATATAATCAGTGATAAGGAAGTTGAGAACCGATTCTTTGCCACTGAGGAGCTGGCTAAGCTAAAAGCAGCAAAAAACCATTGATATTGCCTCAAAAACTATCACCATAAGCAGAAATATTTAGAAATTGAATATCCGTTGGTCGATAAAATCCGCTTGTTGGTCGATAAAAAGCCTGTAAATATATATCTTATTTGTTTTTAGAAGCTAAGTGATTATATCTTTGTATCAGAAAGTTAGAGGAATAACGCCCGAGAGAAATTTTATAAAGAAGTATAACTAAAAAAATCAAACAACAATGAAAAAAACATTCGTTTCAGCCAGTAATATCCGTACTTTGTTCTACGGTTTGGCATCGGTAGCTGTATTGTCGTTTACAGCGTGTGGAAAAGATGACGCTATCATCACTGATAGTACCACAAATTCAAGTTCTACAACGATAACTAATTCCGGAACTACCACCACAGCCAGTGGAATTACCATAACATCGCCTAATCTTAGCTCATCGAGTAGTTTGGGAACCACCGATAAGGGTACAAATACCGACGATGTGTTTAGTAATCACAATTTTGCCAATACGGTTACTATCATTTATAATGGAAAATCGGCAGTGGTTACAAATAATATCTCTGGGGTAACATATACACAGGACGGAGCCAATATTGTAATCAATTCGACTGCTTCGGGTGTGAATTATGCCGTTTCGGGGACAACAACCAGCGGTTCGCTTAAAATATATAGTGATGATTTGTTCCGTTTGAGCCTAAATAGTGCCAACATTACCAGCACGGATCGCCCTGCTATCAATATTCAGTCGAGTCAAAAGGCATTTGTAGTGGTTTCAGGTTCAAATACTTTGACCGATACTTCTTCCTATACCTCTGTAACCTCGGAGGAGGACGCCAAAGGAACATTTTTTAGCGAAGGAGACCTAATTTTCTCCGGAAGTGGAAGCCTTTCTGTGTCGGGGAACTACAAACACGGCATCGTGAGTGATAATTATATAAGAATTGCCGATGTTACCATCAACGTAAGCAAAGCTACATCGCACGCAATACAAACAAATGATGCTGTGTACATCGATAGTGGGACACTTAACCTTACCGCTACCAAAGATGGTATACAATGTGAGGCCGGGCAAATATATATTAACGACGGAACTATAGATATTAACGCCGGCGACGACGGAATCACCTCTTCGTACGATGATGATAGCTCTATCAATGCCAATTTGACCATCAACGGAGGAACAATTACCATCAATGCCGTTGCGGAAGGCTTGGAAGCTAAAAGAATATTGACCATTAACGGCGGAAGTATCTACATCAAGGCTGCGGATGACGCCATCAACGCTGGGGAAGCCCTTTACTTCAACGGAGGGAAGACTTTTGCTTACTCAACAGGCAATGATGCTCTTGATACGAACGGAAAACTTGGAATTACTGGCGGAATTGTCGTTGTAGTAGGAACAGCAGCTGCTCCCGAAACAAGCGTGGACGCTACAGCAGAAGATAGCTCGTACGAATCAGGATTCTCAATCACCGGAGGATACTTAGTGGCTATCGGATCACGAAACACGCCCGATGTACCACTAACATCATCAATGCAAAAGACAGTAATGCTTGGCGGACTATCAGCATCGGCACAAATAATAAACATAACGTCCGATTTCGGAACAGAAATAGTAACGTTCAAAGCTCCCGTGGCGTTTTCACACATAATGTTCTCTAATTCCGAAGTAACAAACGGAACGTACAAGATATACACAGGAGGTTCTGTAACAAGTGGAGAAGATTTTTACGGAGTTTATACTTCTGGAACATACTCAGGAGGCACTTCTTCAACATAATTTACAGTTAGCGGACAAGTAACAAGCTTTGGAGGAAATACCCGAAGAGGCGTACGAGGTTGGTAATACTAAATATAGCAAACTTAAGTCTGTTTTGTTCAATGTAGGGGCGTATTTTGTATGCCCTTACTTGTAATAGTAGAAATAATTTGTTTAAAATCATTACTATTTTGTTATAAACACATTTCATTTTATCTCAAATAACCAAAAATTGATTAAAAATATCCAATATTAGTTTCGTAACACGCAATATTGGTTTAATAACATATAATATTATGTAGAGGCAAATCATTATTTGCCAAAAAACAACTAATATCAATTCAAAAATAAATAAAATTAAATACATAATAGATAATTTTGACATAAAACATACAGACTAAAATAAGAAATAAACTATTTTATATAAAAAATATATACAAATATCAAATAAATACAAACAATAACTAAAAAAAAATAGAATTAGAGATACTGAAAATTCATTTCAAATAACTTAAAAATTCTATTTTTATATTTTTTGATATAAATAAAAGGAAATTTTGTAGGAAAAAGTATATATTTGTAACCTAATAAAGTCAAAAATAATAATGAATCAAACAGAAAAGAAGATATTACTTCCCGTTATGCACATTTTGTTGTGGGTAGTAGTCTTTGTTGTCCCCATACTTATTTTCGCTTCGGAAGGAAAACCCATTCTTGAGACACTGGAACGCTCGACGATGCAATTACCTTTTTTTATGATTCTTTTTTATATCAACTATTGTTGGTTAATAGAGAACTTTTTGTTCAAAAGGAAGGCTTTGCTGTTTGTTCTTATCAACTTGTTTTTGATTTTATTGGTTTCGAATCTAAAATTTGAGGTTCTTTTCAATGTTTCTTTCGAAAATGCTCCTCTGCCACCCGACAAACATCCAAAAACACCGCCCAAAGGCTTTGTTTATTTCGATTTTGTGGTGAATTTGTTGCCCGTGATTACTTCGATAGCTATAAAATACGCTCAGCGGTTCTTTATTTTGGAGTTGGAACAGAAAGAAATGGCAGCTACCAAGCTCCACGTTGAGTTACAGCACCTCAAATACCAATTGCAGCCGCATTTTTTCTTCAATGCGTTGAATAATATCTATTCGCTTATCGTTTTCGACCCCGATAAGGCACAAAAGAGCGTACATAGTTTGAGCAAACTGATGCGGCTTCGCCTCACGGAGAAAACTATCGTTACCACGGACTTCCCAACGGAGGTTCTGCAGGTAGAAATAGCCCCGCTATTGCTTATTACTTTGGTGGAAAACGCATTTAAGCACGGTGTTTCGGCAACAACGACTACCCAGATTCATTTTTCTATCAAAAGTGATGAAAAAATGATTTGCTTTACCGCTGAAAATACCTTACTTGCCAAACAAAATAGCGATTTGTACAGTTCAAGTATCGGCATCGACAATCTGCGTAAGCAATTAAACCTGATTTATCCCAACCGAAACGCTTATACTATCACCACCGAAGGTGGAAAATACAAATCGGAGATTGTTATCCAGATTTAGATATTTTGTTTTAAATATATTTTTCAGAAAAATTTCTTTAAGTTTTTGTGTATAAAAAAAAAATCGTACCTTGCGAGACTTATATAGAAATTTCGATGAAAGATGATTTTTTAAAATACCAAGCTCCTACCTCGTTGTATCCGTTAGGATTAGAAGTAGCTCGCGCTCAAGGGAATTATATTTATGATACCCAAGGAAAAGCGTATTTGGATTTTGTAGCAGGAGTTTCAGCTTGTACATTGGGACATTGCCATCCGAAAGTAGTCAAAGCCATACAAGAACAAGTAGCTCAATATATGCACGTAATGGTTTATGGAGAATATGCTCAACAACCCGCAGTAGAATACTGCAAACGCTTAGCAGAACTCTTACCTAAACCATTGGAAATGACTTATTTGGTCAATTCGGGAACAGAAGCTATTGAAGGAAGCATGAAACTTGCTAAGCGAGCTACAGGGCGTTCACAAATTATTGCAGCTCGCTATGCGTATCATGGTAATACGCAGGGTTCGCTTAGTATTATGGATTATGAACTTCGCAAGCAACCATTTCGACCACTTTTGCCGGATGTTGATTGGATTGAATTTAATAATGAAGCAGATTTAGCTCGTATTACACATCGTACAGCAGGGGTTGTTCTTGAAACAATACAAGGAGGAGCAGGATTTATCACTCCTGAAAATAATTATTTGTCAAAAGTAAAAAAGCGCTGTGAGCAAGTAGGAGCTTTGCTTATTTTGGATGAAATACAACCTGGATTTGGTCGTACAGGAAAGCTTTTTGGTTTTCAAAATTATGATGTAGTACCTGATATTCTTGCTATTGGTAAAGGAATGGCAAGCGGGCTTCCTTGCGGGGCGTTTGTTGCTTCTCGCCAGTTGATGATGTTATTGGCAGATAATCCTAAAATGTCTCATATTACGACTTTTGGAGGGAATCCTGTTATAGCTGCGGCATCACTTGCAACGCTCAATGAGCTTATTTCAACCGATATGATGGAACAAACCCTTGAAAAAGAATCTCTTTTCAGAAGGTTATTAAAACATCGCAAAATCAAAGAAGTACGCGGAAAAGGACTTATGCTTGCTGCTATTGTAGAAGATGCCGATTTAGCAAATCATATTATATTGTATGCTCATCAGAGAGGCTATATTTTCTTTTGGCTACTTTTTGAACTTCGGGCAGTTCGTATTTCGCCACCATTGACAATTACGAAAGATGAGATAAAAAAAGGTTGTGAGATAATACTTGAAGCTATTGATGCTTACAATGGCTGAAAATTTTTAATAAACAGATTGAAATGATTTTTTTATAGAAATATTTTATGAGAAAAATACTATTTATTTTAGTGATATTACTAAATTATTTTTCTTTTTCACAAGAAAAAAATGCGATGTCATTACTTTTTATGGGCGATATAATGGGGCACGAACCTCAGATAACATCAGCTTATGATGCAGACACCAAAACGTACAATTACGATAGTGTTTTTGCACAAATATTACCCATTATAAAACAAAACGATTTTGGAATTGCTAATTTGGAGGTAACTTTGGCAGGAGAACCCTATTCTGGTTATCCTATGTTTTCTTCGCCAGATGCGTTGGTTCAAGCTTGTAAAAAAAGCGGAATAAATGTGATGGTTACAGCTAATAATCATTCATGTGATAGAGGTAAAAAAGGAGTTGTTCGCACGCTCGATGTATTAGACTCATTGCAAATACTGCACACAGGAACTTTTCGTAATCAACAAGAAAGAGAGGAAAAGAATTTGCTTATTTTAGAAAAAAATAATATAAAAGTTGGTATTTTAAATTATACGTATGGAACTAATGGAATGCCCATACCAGAACCAACTATTGTCAATTTGCTTGATACGATAACCATAGTTTCGGATATAGCAAAAGCTCGAAACAAAGGATTGGATAAACTTATAGCAACAGTACATTGGGGAAATGAATATCAGCAAAGTCCGTCTAAAAAACAAGAAGAAATGGCAAATTTTTTGTTTGACAAAGGAATTGATATAATCATAGGTTCACATCCACATGTATTACAACCAATGGTGTATTATCCAGCCCAAGAACATAAAAAAGAGCAAATGATTGTTTATTCACTGGGAAATTTTGTTTCGAATCAGCGAAAACCTAATACAGATGGTGGTGCTATGGTTAAACTTGTATTTGAAAAGGAAAATGAAACAACACAAATAGCTCAAAAAGGCTACTATTTGACGTGGGTACACAAGTATTTGGTGGGGAAAAAATATCGATACGAAATAGTCTCTTGTACACAAGCAGAACAAGGTAATTATGAATGTCTTAATGAAGAAGACACTAAAAAAATAAAACTTTTTATTGCTAATACGAGAAAATTATTTCAAAGTAAAAATATAAACATTGAAGAAATAGTTAAATAACAAATTTATTTTCAATAAGATATGTTTTTTCTGAAAAAAATAAAAGAAAATTTGTAGCAAATAAAAAAAATTGTATCTTTGCACGCGAAAAATTAAAGGGAAGATACTCAAGCGGTCAACGAGGACAGACTGTAAATCTGTTGGTTTCTACCTTCGCAGGTTCGAATCCTGCTCTTCCCACAATAAGCCATTCTCTTTTACTTAAAAAGTGAATGGTTTTTTCTCATTTTTGAACAATAAAATATATGGAATATATAAAAGGTATTTCTGTTTATTTGCCAAATGATATAGTTACTAATGAACAAATTACAGCTGAATTTCCCGAATGGAGTGGGCAAAAAATATTGGACAAAATAGGAGTACAACAGAGATATATAGCACAGAAAAATGAATTTACTTCGGATATGGCTGCACAGGCCATACGTAAATTTTTTGAAGAATACCAGATTGATAAAAAGGATATAGATTATTTGATTGTATGCACTCAAACACCTGATTATCAATTGCCAACAACGGCTTGCTTAGTGCAACAAATGGTAGGGTTCCCTACTTCGTGTGGAGCATTGGATATCAACCAAGGTTGTTCTGGATATATTTATGGGCTTTCGCTTGCTAAAGGGCTTGTAGCATCGGGAAATTTTAAGAATGTATTATTAGTTACAGCAGATGTTTATTCTAAGCTAATTCATCCGAAAGATAAAGGGAATATTAGTATCTTTGGAGATGCAGCTACTGCTACACTTATTTCTACTTCAGGACAATATCGAATAGGGAATTTTACAATGGGAACAGATGGTACAGGGGCTGAAAATCTGATAGTTAGAAATAGTGCTATGCGTTATTCTAAAACAAAAGATACGAATGATATGAATAATTTCTTACAAATGAAAGGTGGAGAAATTTTCAAATTTGTTATCAAGTATGTACCATCAATGTTATTCGATAACATGAAGGTTAATGATCAGAATATCAATACAATAGATTTATTTGTATTTCATCAAGCAAATACTTTTATTCTTGAAAAACTTCGTCAAGAAATGAAAATTCCTGTTGAAAAATATGTTTTAGAAATGCTTAATTGTGGGAATACAGTATCTTCGTCTGTGCCAATAGCAATGAAGAGTCATTCAGACAAATATCCTCATAAAAAGGCTGATATATTACAAATAGCTGGCTTTGGGGTCGGATATTCGTGGGGTGCGGTTTGTTTATTTAAAGAATAGTTTGTTGTCATAATAGTCTCAAGCGGTTATATGTTTGAGGCTTTTTATTTTAAATGTAGGAAAATTTCTCTAAAAAAAAATTAAAAATGGAAAAATTACTTATTTTAGATTTTGGGTCTCAATATACGCAACTAATTGCTCGCAGAGTGCGCGAACTGAATATTTATTGCGAAATACACCCATATAATCATTTGCCAGAAAATCTGGACGAATTTGCAGCAGTAATTCTTTCAGGGTCGCCTTTTTCTGTCAGAAATGATGATGCTCCACACCCCGATTTAAGCCAAATACGTGGACGTAAGCCTTTGTTGGGAGTTTGTTATGGAGCGCAATATTTAGCACATTTTGGTGGAGGAGAAGTAGCTCCTTCTAGTATTCGAGAATATGGACGAGCCAATTTGTCTTTTATAAAAGAAAATGAAGTTTTCTTGGATAAAATTCCTCTTAATAGCCAAGTTTGGATGAGCCATAGCGACACGATAAAACAACTACCCCAGGGAGGTATATGCTTGGCAAGTACCAAGGATGTTATCAATGCGGCGTACCGTATAGAAGGAGAGCCAACGTATGCAATTCAGTTTCACCCCGAAGTGTATCATTCGACCGATGGAAAGAAAATTTTGGAGAATTTTTTAGTCCAGATAGCAGGTTTTAAACAAACTTGGACACCTGATAACTTTGTCGAAATGACCGTGACAACACTCAAAGAACAAATAGGAGATGAGCAGGTCGTATTAGGCCTTTCGGGTGGAGTTGATTCTACTGTAGCAGCTGTACTTCTGAACAAAGCCATTGGGCAGCAATTGCATTGTATTTTTGTTAATAATGGATTGTTACGTAAAAACGAATTTCAGAATGTTCTTAAGCAATATGAAGGTATGGGGTTAAATGTGAAGGGAGTAGATGCTTCACAACAATTTTTAGAGGCTTTGAAAGATGTTTCTGACCCTGAACAAAAACGTAAAATTATTGGAAGAGTTTTTATTGAAGTATTTGATAATGAATCACATAAAGTGGAGAATGCACGTTGGCTCGGGCAAGGGACAATTTATCCAGATGTTATCGAATCAGTATCAGTTAAAGGACCTTCGGCAACAATAAAAAGCCATCATAACGTAGGAGGATTGCCCGATTTTATGAAACTCAAAGTGGTAGAACCTTTGCGAATGCTTTTCAAAGACGAAGTTCGCCGTGTGGGAGCTTCCTTAGGGATAAATCCCGAATTGTTAGGCAGACACCCGTTTCCAGGACCAGGGCTAGCAATTCGTATTTTGGGAGATATTACTGCTGAAAAAGTGCAAATTCTACAAGAAGTTGATGCAATTTTTATAGACGGATTAAAAGAATATGGATTATATGACAAAGTATGGCAAGCAGGTGCTATTTTACTTCCTGTTAATAGTGTAGGAGTGATGGGAGATGAGCGCACATACGAAAAATGTGTAGCTCTACGTGCAGTAGAATCAACTGACGGAATGACAGCCGATTGGGTGCATTTACCATATGATTTTTTGCAAAAAATTTCTAATGAAATTATCAATAAAGTAAAAGGAGTTAATCGAGTAGTGTATGACATTAGCTCTAAACCACCTGCAACTATTGAATGGGAATAGAAATTGTATAACTAAAAACTACTTTTGAGATAATTTTTTCTTAAAAGATAAATATTTTAAATGTATCTCCGTTATTACTAATAAAAGAGTAGAATTGCTAAATTTTATAAGTCAAATTTAAAAATATATAACTGAAAACCAAATAGTTATATTTTCATATTTTTGATAAATTATTACAAAAAAAATCATTTATTACACTAAACGGACATACAGTATATTTTATGTTTTTTAAATTAGAATGTAAGAAGTTGTTATATTTTTGGTTTGCTTTCAATGGATTTTGTAGTGAAGCAATTGCACAATTATGGTCAATGTAAATTTAGTTTATTGTATATTCATAATAATATCAGGTTTACTAATTTGATAAGGAATGGTTTTTAGAAAAATAAATTTTTTTTTGAAACATAAAAAATATTGTATATCCGTAATTAAAAATAATTTTGTATATTTGCCTCAAAATCAATAGTTATGAATATTTTCAG
>NZ_BPMA01000066.1 GCF_026005215.1 Capnocytophaga catalasegens
AATGTTCAAGAATAAAAAGATGCTCAGTGATATTCGCTTGAAAAAGGGCATATCTATATTTTTAATTGTATGTCCGTTTAGTGTAAGAAATGATTTTTTCTGAGATAATTTATTGAAAATATAAAATATAAACACTTGGTTATCAATTGTATATTTTTATTTTTGACTTATAAAATTTAGCTACTAACTCTTTTATTAGTGATAACGGAGATACATATTTTTAATTAACAATGTCAAATTTATTTTAAACCTCGTGCTTTTAACAAAGGCTCAATAGAAGGTTCTTTACCTCTGAAATCAATATACATTTTTTCGTAATCGAGCGTATTTCCTCGTGAGAGAATCATATCTCGAAAACGTTGTCCATTAGCCCGTGTCATTCCTCCGTTTTCTACAAACCAATTATATACATCGTGATGGAGCATTTCTGTCCATTGATATGAATAATATCCAGCAGCATATCCTCCCCCAAAAATATGGGCAAAATAAGTAGAAAGATAGCGAGCAGGCACTTCTTTTACTAACAATTGAGTATTTTCAAGAGCTCGTTTTTCAAATGTATGGACATTGTCAATTTGTGTATCGGATGAAATCGTATGCCATTTCAGATCTAAATTAGCTGCAGCCAATACTTCGGTAAAGCTGTATCCTTGGTTGAATGTTCCTGCTTTTTTGATTTTATCAATAAGTACTTGTGGAATTACCTCTTGTGTTTTATAGTGTAATGCATAATTTTTCAATACTTCGGGATGTAATGCCCAGTTTTCATTGAATTGTGAAGGAAGTTCTACAAAATCACGAGCAACAGCCGTTCCTGAAAGTGATTTGTATTGTTGGGATGCAAAAAATCCGTGTAAAGCATGACCAAATTCGTGAAAAAGCGTTTCAACTTGGTCATAAGAGAGTAAAGCGGGTAGTCCTTCGGCAGGTTTTGTGTAATTACAAACGTTGTATATTACAGGTTTTTTGTTTAATAACTTGGACTGGCTTACGAAGTTGCCCATCCAAGCACCTCCCTTTTTGGTTTCGCGCGCAAAGAAATCGCCATAAAATAAACCCAATTTTGAGCCATCTTCTTCAAATACTTCATAAACTAATACATCAGGGTGATATACAGGAATGTCAGTACGCTGTTTGAAAGTTATCCCATAAAGTTTGGTTGCAGCAAAGAAAACACCTTTTTCCAAAACGTTTTTCAACTCAAAATATGGTTTTATCTGGTCTTCGTCCAAATCGAATTTCGCTTTGCGTACTTGCTCTGCATAGAAGTTCCAATCGTATGGTTCTAAGGCAAATTTTTCTCCTGATTTGTTTATTTTCTCCTGAATTTCTTTCGCTTCTTCTCGGGCTTTGGCAACTGCAGCAGGGACTAAATTCTTGAAAAATCGATATACATTCTCTGGTGTTTTTGCCATTGATTGTTGCAAACTCCACGCGGCATAATTTGTAAAACCAAGCAAATGCGCTTTTTTGGCACGTAGTGTTACAATTTTTTTTATAATATCTTGTGTATTGTATGCCCCCTTGTCAGCTCTATGTACAGAAGCCTCAAAGAGTTGTTTGCGAGTTTCACGATTTTTTAGGCTGACAAGCAAAGGCTGTTGGGTTGTGTTCAAAAGAGGAATTTTCCATTTACCATCAGAGGTTGCAAAACCTTTTAAGGTTTCTTCACTGAGTCCATCAAGTGCTTTTTCGTCTGTAAAAAACTGAGATGAAGCATTATTCGCTTCAAGCAAATCTTGATTGAATTGTGTTTGTAAAGAAGCCAATTCAGAATTGTAATTTTTCAATATTTCTTTGTCTTTTTCGGACAGATTGGCTCCTTCTAAGACAAATTTTTCGTAAAAATAAACGAGCAAACGATACGATTCGGCATCTAATCCCAATGTTTCTCGTTGATTATAAAGCGTTTTTACTCGTTCAAACAATTTGCTATTTAGATAAATAGCGTCATAATGTTCAGCAAATTTTGGAGATAATTCTTTTTGAATAATTTTAATTGTATCGTTGATGTGTGCGTTTGCCAAAGCTCCGAAGATACTTCGTACTTGTTCAAACTCTACACCACTTTTCTCCAAAGCAATTATTGTATTTTCAAACGTAGGTGTTTGAGAATTCTCACAGATAGATTGAACTCGCTCCTGTTGTAAAGCCATACTTTTCATAAAAGCAGGACGATAATGAGCATCAGTAATTTTAGTAAAATCGGGAGCGAAATAATCTAATTCACTTTCTTTTAATAGCGGATTTTCTTCCATCTCAGGAGTGTTTTTTTGTTTTTGATTACAACTTATAACGACTGATAGAATCGTTAGAAAAAAATAGATTTGTTTCATAATATATTGATTTTAAGAGTTATGCAATGCATTCCAACCACGAGCTATAATAGGAATAGCTTCATTGGCACGGGTAATTAGTTGAACTCCTTGCGAGGCTTCGGTCATGTAACCAATAACAGTCAAGTTCGGATTTCCTTTTATTTTGTCATAATCTGATTGCGCTATGGTGAAAAGCAGTTCATAATCTTCTCCACCACTTAGAGCAACGGTTGTGCTATCAATATTAAACTCTTCACAAGTGCTTATCAGCTGTGGGTCAAGTGGTATTTTATCTTCAATAAGTCGGCAACCTACGTTCGATTGTTTGCACAGATGTAATATTTCAGAAGAAAGTCCATCACTAATGTCAATCATTGCAGTTGGTTTTACATTCAAGTCTTTGAGTAATTTTACAATATCTTTGCGGGCTTCGGGTTTGAGTTGTTTTTCTATCAAATATTGATACATCTGAATATCGGGTTGAGCATTCGGATTGATTTGAAAAACGGCTTTTTCGCGTTCAAGCACTTGCAAACCCATATAAGCACTACCTAAATCGCCCGAAACTACAAGCAAATCATTCTCTTTGGCGCCATTGCGATAGACGATATCTTCCAGAGGAGCTTCACCCAATGCGGTTATTGAAATGATAAGTCCTCGCGTAGAAGAAGTTGTGTCGCCTCCCACCAAATCAACTTTGTAAATAGAACACGCTAACTGAATTCCTTCATAGAGTTCTTGCAAGGCTTCCAACGGAAATCGGTTTGATACTGCTATAGAAACAGTTACTTGCGTAGCTATGGCATTCATAGCGTAAATATCTGACAGATTGACCATTACAGATTTATATCCTAAGTGTTTCAAAGGCACATAACTCAAATCAAAATGAATTCCTTCTATGAGTAAATCGGTAGAGACAACACATTTTTTTTGTCCAAAATCAATAACAGCACCATCATCTCCTATTGATTTTAAGGTAGAAGATTGTTGCGAGGTAAACGATTTGGTAAGCAAATCAATTAGTCCAAATTCTCCTAATTCGGACAAAGGTGTTGTGGGAGTTTGTTTATCTTCAATCATAAGGCAAAAATACTATTTTTTTTCGAAAAAAGAAAAAAGAAAATCTCGATACTTTCGTACCGAGATTTTTTAATTAACAAAATAGGAAAATTTTTTAATTAAAATTTATAAGTGAATCCTGCGCCGAAAGTTTCACGAACTTGTACTGCTTTTACGGCATTGTCATCATAAATAGCTTGGAAAACAAAGTTAGCAGATAAGAAATCATTAACTTTCATTATCAATCCTAATGTATAGTCAATATCAACGTTTAGAGGTTTGTCTAAATAATTACTATACAAAGCCAATGTGTTTTCCATAGTAACATTTGGTGCAATATCAAAACGAGCAAACCCGTTCAAAGCAGCACCAAACTCAAAACGAGAGGTTTCTCCTTGCTTTACTCCAAAATGTTCTCCCGCAGCTGTAAAATCTTTTGAAGTAAAGATAAAACGAGCTGTTGCAGGAGAAATATTCACTTTCAAATTATCACTTTTTTTCCACAACATACCTGGACCAAAAGATAAATATCCTGGAGCCATAAACTTAGTTTTTAATGTTTTAGGATTTGTTGCATAATCATATCCTTTTGATATTTGGGTTTGAAAATTAAGAAAGAACGAATAATACCAATTGTTAGTTGCTTGTTTTCCTAATAATGAATTGAAAGCCAATCGGTCATTGGTTTTTCTTACATCTTCTCCGTCTATTTTGCTAAGTCCGTAGTCAAACAAGAACTTGTTGTCCCAAGTCCAAGTATCATACTTATAGTTAGCATCGTAATTGATAGTAAGGTTTCCTCCGTAGTTATTCGTACCTCCACCTGTCCACTCTTTGTTGAAAGCAGCTTGGTTAAAAAGTAACGATACGTTACCACCTCTTGTCCAGCCATTTGCGTTAGTAGGCTTTTCTTCTTCGGTTTCTTGAGCAAAAGCACAGAAAGAAACCAATAATGTCATCGAAAAAATAATTTTTTTCATTGGTTATAAAATAAATATTTAGGTTACTTTTTCTTAAAAATCGGTACAGCTGAACATGCTTCTCCGTACATAATACTTCGAGCTAGAGGTTGAATATACTCCATAACCGTAAGATATGCACTATCTGGTACAGGTTTGTGAGTGCAACCTTTTATAATGACCGATTTGTTTTTCAAATATGAATAGTCTATTTTAGAGAGTTTTTCTTTGTATATATCGCTTAGCAAGTTTTCTATGCTGCCTTTTACTATCTTTTTAGCAAAAGGCTCTAGTTTGCTTGCAATAAGCATATATGCCCACAAAGGGATTATCGCCTGAGAAGAACAATCTATGGCAATATATTTGTTAGTATATTGTTGCCAAGAGTGTACTTCTACTTGTGAGCGAAAGTCTTTTTCTTTCAAAACTAATTCTTCCCAAAGCCATTGTTTTAAATCAAAAAGAACAATTTCTTGTTTTGGGAAATAATCTTCCAAATCAAAAACTTCTAAAGAACTATTGGCTACTCTATTTACAATTTGTTCTTCCACAGGGCAAAATTAGAGTTTTTTTTATACTCACAACTTTAAATACAATAATTAACTATTTTTAAACTATTTTTCTGAATAAAAAAACAAAAAAAATAAAAGTTTGTATGACAAAACAGAACATAGCTATTGTTTCATACTACAACAGATTTTGTTTTTGAGAAATGGAATACAAAAATTATGATAAAGGAATTGTAAATATTAAAACTATCATTTTTTATATTTCTAAATTTTACAATATAAAAATCAATGAATATAAAAGTATTTTTGCAAAAAATCTTTTCCTTTTGTATATATAAATCAAAATTTTTATTATACCTTTGCCAAGTTTAAAAAAAACAGATATGAAAATAGTAAAACCTGTATTTTATATTGCAACTTCGTTGGTTTTAGTAAGTTGTGGAACCGCATCGAAAATAAATTCTTCGGTGGCTTATCAACACGTGGAGGGAACTACAATTCCTGTTCCACAAGAAGATTTATCAGAAGAAGCTCTGAAAATGTGGCCTCACCAAAGTTTGTTGGAGCAAGGTGTTCCTGGTCTTAGTCTTGATCAAGCATACAAACTTTTGGAAAAAAAGAAATCAAACAAAGTAATTGTAGGAGTTATTGACTCGGGAGTTGATATCAATCACGAAGATCTGAAAGATGTTATTTGGACGAATCCGAAAGAGATTCCCAACAACGGGATAGATGATGATAACAATGGGTATATTGATGATATACACGGATGGAATTTCTTAGGAAATATCAACGAAGAAAATTTGGAATTTGTTCGTATTCTTAAAAAAGGAGAGACTGACAATCCTGACTATCAGCGTGCGCTCGAAATGTATGAAAAAGAATTTGGAGAAGCTCAAGAAAGCGCTGTTTTCTATAAAAATTTTGTAGAAAATATTATCAATATTGACTCTTTTCTGAAAAAAGAAACCTCCAAAGAGATTTATACTCAAGAAGACTTAGCGAAACTTGATACTTCCGACCCAAAAATCAATCAGGCAGTAACAGTGATGAATAATATACTAAGTCGTATATCTTCAGTTGAGCAAGCTATAAAAGAACTTACAGATGCAGAAAAACATTTTGACAATAAACTCAAATATCATTTGAATAAAGATTTTGATGTTCGTTCAACAATTTTAAAAGACAATCCTGACGATATAAATGATCGCATATATGGAGATAATAACGTTATTGGTCCTGTACTTGATGGTGCATTACACGGAACACACGTTGCGGGTATTATTGGAGCGGTTCGCAACAATGGAATTGGTATGAATGGCGTTGCTGACAATATTGAAATTATGGTAGTAAGAGCCGTTCCTGATGGGGATGAATATGATAAAGATATCGCTTTGGCCATTCGATATGCTGCTGACAATGGTGCTAAAGTAATAAATACTAGTTTTGGTAAAGGGTTTTCTCCTCACAAACAATGGGTATATGATGCTATCAAATATGCAGCATCGAAAGATGTTCTGATTGTAAATGCAGCGGGCAATGATGCCAAAGATATTGATACCGAATTGACCTATCCAGATGATAATGTTGATGGTATAGAATATACAGATAATGTACTAACTATTGGTGCTCTTAATTACAAATATGGAGAAAATCTTTTAGCTAATTTTACCAATTACGGAAAGAAAAATGTAGATATTTTTTCACCAGGAGTTCAAATCTATGCTACAATTCCTGGTAATAAATACAGATTTTTGCAAGGGACTTCAATGGCAGCTCCCGAAGCAGCTGGTTTAGCTGCTCTTATTCGTTCATATTTTCCTAAATTAAAAGCTGCTCAGGTAAAAGAAATCATTATGAAATCTGGAATTACCCCCGATGTAAAACAAGTAATTATTGGAGGAGAAGAAAACAACAAACGGCCTTTTGCTGAATTGTCCAAATCAGGAAAGATAATAAATGCCTACAATGCCATACTTATGGCAAGCAAGCTAAGTAAATAAATTTTTGTATAATAAAAAAATATTGTACCTTTGAAACCCACTTAACAAAGTGGGTTTTTATTTTTTAAAACAAAATTTGATATACAGATGAAAAATTTTTGCCACCTACTAATCATTTTATCTATATGTACAGCCAATGCTCAAAAAGGATATTGGCAACAACACGTTGATTACAAAATGAATATTAAGGTCGATGTAAAGACATATCAGTATGATGCAGAGCAAGTTATTTCTTATAAAAATAATTCACCCGATACACTCAAAAATGTATTTTATCATCTGTATCTGAATGCTTTTCAACCCAATAGCGAAATGGATATTCGCCTGCAAACAATCGCTGACCCAGACCGCCGAATGGTCGTAAATACAGGAACCGAAGACCAACCCATTATAAAAAGTAAAATTTCGTTACTCAAAAAAGAAGAACAAGGTTTTTTTACAATTCTCTCATTGCATCAGGATGGAAAACCTGTTTCGTATGAAGTAGTTGGAACAGTACTCAAAGTAACGCTGAACAAGCCTATTTTGCCTAACAAAAAATCGGTTTTCAGTATGAAATACAAAGCGCAAATTCCAGAAATGGTACGCCGTTCAGGACGCAATAGTGCTGATAATGTTGCTCTTTCGATGGCGCAATGGTATCCTAAAATGGCAGAATATGACACAAACGGTTGGCATACCAATCAGTATATAATGCGTGAATTTCATGGAGTTTGGGGAAATTTTGATGTTAAAATACAGATTGATAAGAATTATATCGTAGCTGCAACAGGCGAATTACAAAATCCGAAAGAAATAGGCTTTGGATATCTTCCCGAAGGACAAAAAGTTATTGAACCCGAAGGAAACACTCGTGTGTGGCACTTCAAGGCAAAAAATGTTCACGATTTCACTTGGGCTGCTGACCCCGATTATAAACATGATATTAAAATCACTACAAATGGAAAAAAACTTCATTTCTTCTACAAAAAATATCAAGAAAATTGGCAAAAATTACAACCTGAAATGGTTAAGGTTTTTGATTTTTTCCAAGAAAAAATAGGGGAGTATCCGTGGAGTACCTATTCGTTTATACAAGCAGGAGACGGTGGTATGGAATATGCTATGTGTACGCTTGTAGCAGGAGGGAATAATTATAATTCATTGCTTAAAACCTCTATACACGAGTTAGGACACACTTGGTTTCAACATATTTTTGCCTCAGATGAACTTACATATCCTTGGATGGACGAAGGTTTTACAAGTTATATTCAAGATTGGGCATATGCAGATGTTATTCGTGGTGAAAAAGATGCAAGTGCTTGGCAAGATGCTTATCAATGTTATTTTTCTCTTATTGAAAAAAATATTCAGGAGGTAGCCACTACGCATGCAGACCGCTATGAACTTAACAGCGTATATTCGGCAACGGCATATTGCAAAGGAGCTGTATTTTTATCACAATTAGGATATATCATTGGTCAAGAAGCATTACAGAGAACATTTAAGCGTTTCTACAAAGATTTTGCGATGAAACATTGTACGCCACAAGATTTTGTTCGCACAGCAGAAAAAGTTTCGGATATGCAACTGATGTGGTACTTGAATGAGTTTATGCAAACCGACCACACGATAGATTACGCCATAGACAACGTTCAGAGTGAAGGTTCAAAAACCAAGATAACACTCAAACGCATCGGGCGAATGCCTATTTCGTTGGATATTTTGGTTATTCCCAACGGAGAAAGACCTTTTTCTCTTTATGTTCCGACGGAACTTACTTTCGGACAAAAACCTAATCCTTTCAAAAATATGAGACGAGAAGAGCTTTCACCTTGGGGTTGGGCGTATCCTACTTATACATTTGTTATTGATTTGCCTTTATCTCAAATAAAAACGATAAGTCTTGATCCACAAGAACTTTCGACAGATACAAATTTAGAAAATAATAATTATACGAATTAAAAACATTGGCAAACAATACATTTCCCAAAAAAGAAAAACTTTGTAGTTATTCACACATTCAACAATTATTCTCAGAAGGAAAATCAATTAAGGTTTCTCCTTTGAAGATGCTTTATACTCCTATAAAAACAGATTGTGGTACGCCTGTCAAAGTGCTTGTAAGCGTACCCAAAAGAGGTATTCGCAAGGCTGTACATCGCAATTATATAAAACGAATTATTCGCGAGAGTTATCGATTACAAAAAGAATTATTTGTAAAAAACCAAAAGCAATATGCGTTTGCTTTTATTTATCTTCCTAAGGAAAAAAATAGTTTTCATCAAGTTTTTGAAGCGATAACCCAAATAGCCATCCTCTGGAAAGGAACTTCTGATTAAACAAAAAACAAATAGTTTTCAAAAAAAGCGTTTTTATTAACAAAACATAGTTATAGTGTTATTTTTTCATAAAAAATAGTATCTTTGCATTCTAAAAAAGAATGTATTTCTAATGAAAAACTATTTGTTGTTTATATTGTTCAATATTTGTCTATTTGTCTATTCGCAAACTTCAGTTTCTGGAAGAGTTATTGACGAAAACGGGATACCTGTCTCGTATGCTAATATTATTTTCAAGAAATCAAATGTAGGTACGTATTCGGATAATGATGGAAATTTTACCCTGAAATCGGACAAAAATTATAATGTGATAGAAGTTTCTTCCATTGGTTTTGCAACTAAGGAAGTTCGCCTGAAAGACAATCATACGATTCAACTACAAGTAGTATTAGTTGAAGGTGAAGAATTGGGTGAGGTTACCGTAGTGGGCAAACCTCAAAAACAGCTTTCTAAAAAAGAAAATCCGGCATATCGTATTTTGCAAAATATTTGGAAAAATAAGCGCAAAAACGGACTCAAACAATCTGAATATTATCAATACGAGAAATACACTTCGACAGAATTAGGACTTAGCAAATTAGACTCTACATTTCTAAAGAAAGCATTACAATCTGATTATGAAGATATTAGAAAAATTTTGTCTGAAAAAAAATACAAACAATACTTCTCAATGCCCATGTATCTGAAAGAAGAAGTAGAACAAGTATATGGAGATAACAAAGCAAATATACAACGTACTGATATAGAAGCTGAACGCACACAGGGTGTTGCACAAACAGGCTTTGGATTAGAACGCATCAGTCGAGCTTTTCAAGAGTTCGATATTTATGACAATTCTTTTATTATTTTAGATAAACCTTTTGTAAGTCCTGTTTCACAGTTCGGATATGGTGTGTATTCGTACGTGTTGAATGATTCTATTGAGCGCGATGATCAGAAGTTTTACACGATTTATTTTTTCCCTCGTCAAGAGCAAGATTTGGTTTTTCAAGGAAAATTTGTCGTGGGAAGTAAAAACTATGCAATCGAATCAATTGAAATGTATACCGTCAAAGAAACTAATATCAATTTGGTTAGAAATTTAGCATTTGAGAAACATTTTAAAATTATAAATGACAGCATTTTTCTTCCTGAAAAAGAGATTTACGAAGGTGATTTTACTGTTTTTACGAAAAATGACAACGAAAAAGGAATGTATGTCAAGAAAATTATCTCGTACAATAACTATTTATTAAATGAACCTAAACCAACAGATTTTTACAAAAGAGACATCACAAAATACAAGGCAAATCAATTTGTCAAAGATACACTTTATTGGGCTAATTTTATCAACGACGATCAAATGGTCAAAACAAAAAAACTTATACAAGATGTAGGTAATAATAAGAAAATTAAAGGAATTTCAGACGCAATTGATATTATCAGTACAGGATATATTCCTCTTAGAAATAAAATGCAACTTGGGTCTCTCTGGGAAGCTCTCACTTTTAACAATGTTGAAGGAAAACGTATGCGTATCGGTTTTAGAAGTTACAAAACGGCAGAAGACCGATTCAGAACTTATTTTTACGGAGCGTATGGTAGTGAAGATAAAAAATGGAAATACGGTATTAGTGCCAAATATTTATTATTTCACGAACCAAGAATTCTCATTGGAGCTTCTTTTCAAGATGATTATTTACAATTAGGAAGTTTGTTACAAACCGATGAAGCAACTTTGAACTTGAAAAATCCTGCTCAATTCTGGTTTGCTCGGGGAGATAATTATTATTTGACTCAAAATAAAAAACTGCAAGGTGTTGCCGATATAGGTATTCTCAAAAGTAATTTGCATTTTACTTTTTCGGGTGTTTATCAACAACGCAAAGCTGCTGACCCCGAGCATTTTTCTATTGCATACAAAGACAAAAATAATCATGTTTATAACATCTACTCCGATGCCAACGTAAGTTTAGCCATTATATACACACCTAGACGTAACGTGTATGGTTATGGTGCAGAACAGCGCTTCGGGCGAAATACAACACACTCTTTGTATAAGCTAAAATTTACACAAGGTATTTCGGGTATTCGTAATAGTGCTTTTGATTATTCAAGAATTGAAGGAACAATAACTTATCCAACACCTGTTTGGTCTTTGGGACTCCTAAAACCGACTATTGAGGTTGGGAAAACATTTGGTGATGTTCCTCTACCTTTTCTTACACCAACACCTGCCAATCAAACCTATTCTATCGTAGATAATACATTTTCGTTGTTAGATTATTATGATTTTGTAACTGATACGTATGCTAATTTGTATTTGGAACATCATTTCAATGGTCTTATTTTCAATCGAATACCTTTACTAAAAAAGACCAAATGGCGTAGTTTGATTTTTGCAAAAGCCGCCTATGGAACTATTTCCGAGACAAATAAAAATTTAAGTTTATCTAACGTAATATACAACGCTCCCGAACGACTTTATTGGGAATACGGATTTGGAGTTGAAAACATTGGGTTTGGTAATTTCCGATTTATTCGTGTTGATTTTGTTTGGAGAAATGATTTCAACGATGTAAATGCAGTTCGTAATCCAAAGTTTGGTATTCGTGTGAAAATTCGCCCAGAGTTTTAGTTTGTATTTTTGCCAAATAAATTTTGATTGTTTTCTTTTCAAAATAGAAAGAATTTTGTACCTTTGTTTCTCAATAAATTTAACCAAAATGAAACATAAAATATTGATTACTGGTGCAGCAGGACAATTGGGTTCAGAGCTTGTTTTGGCTCTTGCAGATAAGTTTGGCAATGAAAACATCATCGCAACTGATATCAACGAAAAAGCTCGCGAACTTTTTTCGTATTGTACTTTTGAAGTCTTGGACATTACCAATATTTCTCGATTAGAGTACTTGGTCGATAAATATCAAATTACACAAATTTATCACTTGGCAGCACTTCTTTCAGCTGTTGGCGAAAAAAAAACTCTTTTTACTTGGGAGCTTAATATGAACGGATTGCTCAATGTTCTTGAAACAGCTCGTAACAAAAAACTTAACCGCGTATATTGGCCATCTTCTATTGCTGCTTTTGGTCAGCATACCCCAATGGATAATACGCCGCAACACACCATTACTGATCCCAATACCGTGTACGGAATAACTAAAGTAGCAGGGGAGTTGTGGTGTCAATATTATTTTGAAAAATTTGGTGTTGATGTTCGGAGCCTTCGATACCCGGGTCTTATTGGTTATAAATCATTGCCTGGAGGAGGTACAACCGACTATGCTGTCGATATATACCATAAGGCAGTTAAAGGTGAGGTTTTTGAGTGTTTTTTGTCTGAAAATACCTATTTACCAATGATGTATATGCCCGATGCTGTCAAAGTAACTCTTGACCTTATGGAAGCACCAAAAGAAAAAATAAAAGTTCGGACATCATATAACTTGGGCGGTATTTCCTTTTCTCCAAAAGAAATTTATGAAAGTATCAAACACATTTATCCTGATTTTCAGATAGTTTATAAACCTGATTTTCGCCAGCAAATAGCTAATTCGTGGCCAAATAGTATTGATGATTCAATTGCTCGACAAGATTGGGGGTGCAATTATCAATACGATTTGAACAAAATGACCCAAGATATGATTCAAAATCTCCGCAAATAAATTTAAAATTTCAAAAATATGGGCTTTTGTCCATATTTTTTTATCCCAAAAATCAATATGACGTACCATTATCCTGCTTTTACTGCCGATGCGATTATTACAAACGAAAGTCTTTCAAAAATCGTACTAATTACGCGCAAAAATGACCCTTTTAAAGGCAAATTAGCTTTTCCAGGTGGTTTTTTAGACTCTAATGAAACACTTAAAGAGTGTTGTATTCGTGAAGTTTATGAAGAAACAAACATTCTTCTTCACTCGAAAGATGTATAATTTATAATTTTTTTAGACCACATACATCGAGACTCAAGAGGTAGAGTTATTTCAGCTGCTTTTGCAGTTATTTTCCTGATATTATTCTTTGATAGGATTGTTAAATAAAACAATGCCTAATTTAAAATTTTCTTTTTTAATTTTTTTATTCAAAAAAAATATATATCTTTGCGCCTGAATTGTTGATCTTTTCGTTTTTTAAAAAAAGGTTAGCTCAAAATAATAAAAAAATTAACAGTATGAAAAAACATTTTTTGCATCTATTGTTACCACTTGTAACAATTATTGTTAGTAATTGTAGTAAAGATAGCACTACAACAACATTAGCTCTTGAAAAGATTCAATTGAGCTTGGAGAATGGGCAGAGTTCTGTCGTAAAAATTACTTCGGGTAGTGGCGACTATACTCTTAAACAGACCGATGAAACTATTGCACAAATAAGTATTTCGGATGACAAAAAAAATTTGGTAATAAAAACGTTAAAAGTAGGAAACTCTGACATCAGTGTTACTGATAAACAAAGTAATACAACACAAGTACTTAAACTTACTATAACTCCTTATGTAGCAAAACCAACAGATTATGAAGTTGAAGGTACAACGCTTAAACGTTGGAAAAACTCAAACATCACTTCTCTTGATATGCAGTCAGATCCTGTTTTAAGTAAGATAACTGCCATTAGTGAAGATGCTTTTGATCGTCAAGCAAACTTAATATCCATTATCTTACCTAATAGTTTAACTACTATTGGACGTGCTGCCTTTGCAAAAACAGGCCTATTATCTATTGAAATACCCAGAAGTGTAACTACTATTTCAGAATATGCTTTTGCAGAGAGTTCTTTAACTAAAGTTACACTTCATGAAGGACTGACCTCCATAAGTAGTCATACTTTTTTAGGAACTAAATTAATTTCTGTTACCATTCCAAAAGGGATAACCGCTCTCAGAGAGAATGCTTTTAGTAATTGCACCAACTTAAAGGAAATAACATTACCTGAAACTATTACAGAAATTGGTAAAAAAGCCTTTGAAGGAAATACAGAGCTTAAAACCGTAACTATAGAGGCTACAAATCCTCCTACTTTGGGTGAAGATGCTTTCCTAAATACGCTTAAATTAGAAACTATTTACGTTCCAAAATCTGCCGTGCAAACTTATATTGGTAGTTATAGTGGTGATAAGTATTGGCAGCAATTTCAGCTAAAAATTAAAGGAAAATAGAGAAAATTAACTATCAAAAACACTGCCTTTTTAGCGGTGTTTTTTTATTTTTTAATCAATGCATTGTTAAATTATTATATTCAATTCATTATTTAACTTCAAAAACAAAGAGCTTTCAAAAAGCTATAAAATGATAGTATATTCCTTGAATTTAAAATCAATAATGCCTTTTAATAAATTAAAATTGTGCCTAAAGATGATGTACTTTCTGTATAATTCTTCTCTATGGAAAAAGCTTTTGAAATAGGATTGGCTTTTGACCATCAAGAAGCATTGCAAAATTTTCTGCAATCACAAAAGAAGTAAGATTTTTATTTTTTAGTAGTAAAAATATGAAATACAGGATTTTATCGAAAAATAATGTTTTTTAAAATCAGAAAAATTACTTAAAAAATTGTCTTGTTAGTAAATAAAGTGTATTTTTGCCTCGTTTATAAAATTGATATTTGATATGAAAAAATTTTTAGTAAGCATTTGTGCGTTATTTTCTGTAAGTACATTTGCACAAGATTTACCTAAAAATGAGGTAAAACTTAATATTCTCAATGCAATAGCTATTACTTCTGTTGAGCTAGGTTACGAACGTTTTATTGATGCCAATCAATCTATTGATGCCGAATTGTTTCTCAACGACCGATTTTCGTATTTTCCTCAGAACAAAAACAAAGACTTTAATGTTACCAGTATCAAAGTAGGATACAACTATTATTTTGATTTGGACGGACTTACAGGACCTTATGTAAATCCTTTTATCAAACAACGTTTTGGTAATTATAAAGAAACAATAACAACTAATGGTGTAGAAGAAACAACAAAGTATAACTTAGATTCGTTTATCTTGGGAATTGGCTTTGGATATATTTGGAACTACAACGATACGTTTATTATTGCTCCATATGCAAATATTGGGCGTAATTTTAGCACCAGAGTCAATGACAAATTCTGGGGTATTGAACCCAATGCAGGTGTTCGTATAGGATATCGTTTCTAAAATTATCTAGACAGAAAAGTTATAAATTTTTGTTAAATGTCATTTTTCTTTTGGTCGGAATAATTTTTTGTTATACCTTTGCGCCATCAAGAGTGGGTGGTTCCCTCTTGACGAAACTTAAATGATAGTTTTCATAATTTAAAGTTTTGGTTGGTTAATGGAAAAGTTCAGGTGAAAATCTGAACTTTTTTCGTTTTGATACGCTTATTGTTATAATTTAGATGATATGAAAATAAAAGCAATTCTACTTACACTTTTATACTTTTTGGCAAATTTTTCTTTTTCTCAAGAAAAAGATACAGCCTTTAAAGCAGGCGAATATTTAAAATTTCGAGTACGATATGGTGTTTTCAATGCAAGTTATGCTACTTTACGACTGAAAAATCATACTTATCAGAATAAAGAAGTCTATCATGCTATAGGTAAGGGAGAAACTACTGGCTTGGCAAAGCTTTTTTTCAAAGTAGATGACACCTACGAGAGTTATTTTGATAAGCAAACGGGTATTCCTTATTTTTTTAATCGAGATATTCATGAAGGAGGTTATACCAAAAAGTTGCATTTTTTCTTTGACCATAATAAAAATCAAGTTTTAGTCAAAAATCGGGAAAATAACGAGGAAAAAAATATAAATATTAGTCCTTCAGTACAAGATGTGATAACGGCATTGTATCATTTTAGAAATAATGCTAAAATGAATGATCTACAAGTAGGACAAGAATTTGCACTAGATATGATTTTTGATGATGATGAAATCTTCAAATTTCGACTAAAATTCTTAGGAAAAGAAAGAATAAAAACACGTTTTGGAGAAATCAATACACTGATATTCAGACCATTGGTTCAGAACGGACGTGTATTCAAAGAACAAGAAAGTCTTACCCTATGGGTCAGTGATGATGCCAATAAAATTCCTGTAAAAGTTAAAGCAAGTCTTCGTGTTGGATCAATGGTGGGCGAATTGATTGATTACAATGGACTCAAACACGAAACAGAACTAAAAAAGGAGTAAAATTTTCTAATAAATCTTACTCCCAAGTTCGTATTATTCTGCAAATGCCTAGGTATCAATTTTTTCAGGAATATTATCAAAACAATCTTTACTTTTCCCAAAGAAAAACATCCTATCTTTTACCACAAGATAGCCTATTATTCCAAGAAAAATTACTGTTTGAATGATTTTACTATCGGGGTGTGTGGCGAAGATTTCGTTGGAAACATTGGCTACCAAATGAAATAATATTGCAATGAAAATATTTCGCCCCGATTTGAAATAAAGCCAATTCATTATAAACACAAAAACCAGCAAACTCACAATGAAATTCAGTGTGTAAATAAGCCCTTCCGCTTGTACGTTACTTTGATAATAGTCTTTGACAAAGAACAAAGGCAGATGCCAGAATCCCCAATAAATGGCAAATAAAACACTCGTTTTGAAAAACGAAAATCGCTGACGTAAGGCGTCCATTCCGTAAGTGTGCCACGCCAATTCTTCCACAATAGCTGCAAAACAAAGCAAAAACCAAGGCGAAAAAGGTTCAGATGTGAAAGAAGGCTTTCCCGAAATATAAAATTGGTCAAAACTATGTCCAAAATCTACCGAAATAAGCTGAGCTATAACGATTGACAACGGCGGGAGCAATAATGCTATCCAAAAATATTTTGATAAGAAAAGATTTTTACCAAAAAACCGATTTTTCAAATCAGAAAACAATTTTTTATCCGACCAAAATAAATATCCTGCCACCAAAGCGGGAGCAATGAGCCCTGCGATTTGCAAAACTCCTTGCAGTATAACTAAATTACTATCAGATTGATGACTTAAATATGCCACAATAAACCACAACACCCAAGGAATGAATAGCGACAGACCAAAAAACAGAAAGGGTTTGTTATATTTTTTCATTTTTGTTTAGTTTTTAGAGGTTAGGCAATTTATTATATATTTCACGCAGATTTCGTAAATATTTTTTGACAAGGTAAAAAAATCAAAATCAGCGAAATCTGCGTGAGATTAAGAATCGCCTGTCAGTGCTACTGACTAAAATTCAATTTTATAACTGATGTTAGGAATGAGCAAAGTACTTTTGCTAAGTTCTATTTGTTTGGAAATAAAATTGTAATTATGCCCTAAATAGATAGGCGAGCCGAATACATTTTTCATTTGGAAAGAAAAAACACTTGAACTTTTGCGGTGATTCACACGATAATTCAGTGTAACATCAGCATATAGCAAATTGGGAAAAGAACTTTCAAAAGCACGTGTGTCATCATATATAATTCGCTCATTAGCAATTGATTGACTCTCCAAAATAGGCGTATAGCGTTCACCACCCGTAAATGTAATACGAGCATTCACATCAAGTATGCGGCTATTGTTTTTAAAGAAAAATTCTTTTCCGAAAAGTGCGTTAAACACGTAGTTTTTGTTATATCGGGTGTTGTGCCAAACGTTGTCGCCTGCTTTGTATTTCGCATCGAAAAGAGATGCCGTAAGCAAGTAATAATAATTGTCATTTAAAAATCTTTCGAAAGTAAAATCTATTCCGTAATTACGCGCTATCGTATTGTTTGTTAGCTCTTTATGAAGTGTAAAATCTCTATTGAAATTGATTAACGAATACGAAGTGTTTGCCTCACCTGGAATGTCGTAATTGTGCTGATAATAAACTTCGGTTTTTAGTCGTAATTTTTCGTTAATACGCCAATCGTATCCCAAAACAAAGTGATGTGCTTTGGAGAGTTTTAAATTTTTATTTGGTTGATTTCCATTGATTTCAAACATATAAATGTTCAAGGCTTCCGGGCGACTGTGTTTTCCATATCCCAAACTTAGACTGTGATTTGGAACAAATTCCCATTGCAATCCTAAGCGGGGTTCAGGAATAATTTCTTTGCTAAGCCCAAAATAAGCCAGATGAAATCCTGCGTTAATAAGTAAAGAAGACGATATATTGTATTTCATTTGGGCGAAAATTTCAGACGCATCGGTATTTCCTTTGTCGTCAATAATTCGTGTGTAGGTCTGTGGCAAATTATAATCTTGTGTGCCACTCAAATCAAATTGGTAGAACAGTTTTTTGTATTCAAATCCTGTTTTTAGCACCGCTTTGGGTGAAAATTTGTAATTATAATTAGACGAAAAAGTAAATGTTCCAGTGATGTCTTTTAAATCGGAATCAGGAGTAAAAGTCTGTAAATCATCGCTCAATCGTTTGGTAATAATCGTTTTATTTACCTCCGAAATTGCCAAATTTGTCTGTAAAAAAGATTTGCTACTTGTGTTAATACGATGTGCAACGCCCATTGCTCCCGTATGTGTATCCCATTGATTTTGAATGCGGTCTGTGTCAATTTCCCATTTTGAAATATCTGTTGAAGCATTTTTGTGAGTTGCATCAATTCCGCCAATTCCCCAAAATGAAAACGTACCTGCACGCTGAGTTGGAAAATTAAATTTGAATGAAAGGTCTTGATATTTAATACGTTGATCAGCTGGAATTAAATTCAAATCACCCAAAAGCCCAAAAGTAGAATAGCGATAATTGAACAAATATGATGACCCACTGGCTCGTGAAATAGGCCCTTCGGACGAAAAATCAAGCCCTAAAACGCCCACTTGTGCTGTATGTTCATATTTGTCAGCATTTCCGTTGCGTAGTTTCATATCGAAAATGGCAGCCGTAGCACTTCCGTATTCGGCAGGAAAAGCTCCTGTGAAAAAATCAGAATTGGCTAGCATTTGACTGCTAAAAAGCGTAACTAATCCACCACCAGCTACGTTTCCGCCAGCGAAGTGATGCGGAGTTGGGATTTCAACGCCTTCCAATCGCCACGCTACGCCTTGTGGTGCATTTCCTCGCACGATAATCGAATTGTCTTGCAAATTCCCCGTAGTTACGCCCGAGAAAGCGGAAACTAATCGTGCAGGGTCGCTCATTCCACCTGCGTAGCGTTGGGTTTCTTCCACCGAAAACGAACGAGCACTCACGGTCGCCATCGTGTTAAGCGGTCGTTCTTTGTTGATAGACGCTCGCACGATTACCTCGCCAATTTGTACAGCATCTTTTTTTAAAGCCACTTCTACAACAGCTTCTTTCCCAGAGGTAATCATCATCGAGGGGATAATAAACGATTCATACCCGATGTAAGAAATCTCCAATGTATGTCGCCCAACGGGAAGTGTGAGCGAAAAATTTCCGTTTTCGTTGGTAATTGTCCCGATGATAGAGTCAGAATTTTGTACAACAACCGAAGCTCCTAACAGCGGTTCACGAGTGTCGGCATCAAACACGTTACCTTTTAAAGTTTGCTCGATAGACTGGGCATTCACGAATGACATTCCGAAAAGAAATACCCAAAAACTGATGTTAAAAAAAGATTTCATTTTACTATGTTTTTAAATTCGGTGCAAAGTTGCAACATATAGGAAAGCCAATCGTCCAACCCGTCCCAAACGGACAAAAAAAAATGTCCAAACGGGTACGTCTGGACTTTTTTTAATATTTAATCATTGATTTTCATCAATTTACAAATAATAAGTTTTTAACAAAAAAATAAAATTCATTTCCAAAAATCTATTTCATTTTGCTACCATTAACTCTCCAGTGATGTAATCTGATTTTGATACGTCAAGTTTATCAAAGGCTGAACTTTCGTCTATCAAAGACAATTTTTTTGCTTCTCAACATCCTAATATTTTAGATAAATACAAATATTGACCTCTATGATTATTCTTATAAACGACGTATCTTTTGAAACTAATTTCTACATCGTGCTTATAACTATCGTGATGTATTGGAATGACATATTAGTAAAATCTTTATAATTTCTATTTGAACTCGAATCCCCAACATCATTAGATTATCTACTGAATCATTTTTGTATGATATACTTATACTTTATTCCCACAATAAGGACAATAAGCATACATTTTTTCCAGTTGACTAAAGCATTTATCACACAAGAGGATTTTATCAACTACTTGTTTGAGAGAATTGGTAGTCTGTACGGTATAAGAATCTGGAATTTCTTTCAAAAAACTGGACTCATTACCTTTTTGAGTAATTAGAAATAATTTATCTTTTGCTCTTGTTAAAGCAACATAAAATAACCGTCTTTCTTCTTCCATCAAGAGGTCGTGATTGGCTTTTTTGATAACCTGAAAAATTCTGTCTTCAAGCCATATATCTGGAAAACCACCACTACCTTCGGTAAGTCCAATAATAAAAACTACTTTGGCTTCCAATCCCTTGGAGGCGTGTATGGTTTTGCCCTGAACATATATTTTATTATCTTTAAAATGATAGAAATAGGGAGAGAACATTTTGTTTCTTCGGTATAAGAATAAAATATCATCATTAGCCATACCTTCTTTTAAGAATTCTTTTACTTTTTCAAAACAAAAACTAATATTTTCTTCTTCTGTATTTCCTGCAAAAACTACTATTTTGTGTTCAGATTTTTTAGAGGCTTGGACATCTTTATCTACTTTAAATTTATTATGTTTGATGACTTCATTACTTGCCCCTACAATGTTTTGTGTACTTCTGTAATTTAGATTAAGTTTTATGGTTTTTGCATTCTCAAAATGTTTTTCAAATTCAATGATATAGCTTATATTAGAACCTCTAAAACCGTAGATGCTCTGCCAGTCATCTCCTACACAAAATAGTTGAGTATTTTCAGTAAGTAATAATTTGATGAGTTCTACTTGTAGATTATTTACATCTTGAAATTCATCTACCAAAATATATTGATATTGATTCTGAAATTTGGCTATGATATCTTCATTCTTTTTCAGCAAAGAAATTGTTCTTAATATCAGGTCATTAAAATCAAGAAAAGATTTATCGGTACAATATTCATTATATCTTTTTACGATAGGAATTGCCAATTCGTAAAACTCCCGAACTCGCTCGTGCTGGTCGCCTTTTGCATTCTCTAAAACGGAGTCAATATCCATATTTTCAACCTTTATCATATCGGTTATACGCAAAACCTGTTGTACAAAGTCTTTTACATCCTCCATATATCCATAAAATTCTTCCTTAAAATTAACCGAAATGGTTTTATTATAATCAATAGGAAGTCGATTTTTTACAATTTTATCAAGAGTGTGATTAAATAAGGCAGAATCTTGAGTCATTGGCTCAAAAGTTTTAACATAGAGGAGCTTACCTTTTTTAAATTGCTCTTCTTTGTCTTTCATCGGATAGCTTTTGTTGGAAATATGCTCTATGTATAAATTAGCTGCAGGAATGTAAAAATCAGGGTTGAAAGAAAAATCCTTTACATTTATAGTAGGTTCATATTCAAATTTGATATTATGCCGATAGAGCCAATCTGCTATGAATTGCTCTGATTTCGAGCTTACTTTGGTGCCATTGAGCGATGTAAAAAATTTTTCATATTTTGGAATGTGATTAGAGTCAATCTCTTTTAAATGGATTTTATCAACAAGATAATCAAGTATATATCGTTTTAGTTTTAATAAATATTCCGCATTTTCACATTGTTCTATTACTAATTTATGTGCTATTTCAAAAGCGGATTCTGGTGCTGTTGTATGTGAGAATCCTTCATCGTTGTTTTGTTTTTCATCACCGATGATTTTAAATTTATTATCAAATTCCTTAACTCCCCAGTTTCTCATTACAGTATAGCAGAAACTATGAAAAGTTTTTATAGTGAGTCTATCAATCCAAGGATATTTTTTTTGTTGTAGAAATCGTTCTTTATCTTTTTCAGCAAGAGTTTTTCGTTTGTCAAAAAGTTGTTTTTCGTACTCGCCACTTTCATCAGCACAGATAATAAGTCTGTCTATCATTTCGTTAGTAGCATTTTTGGTAAAAGTAATGGCGAGAATATTCGAAGGGTTTATGCCTTTTTCTTCAATAAGATAAATAAGCTTCTGCAAGAGGGTTTTTGTTTTTCCTGAACCTGCTCCAGCTAATACTAATAGGCGTTTTTCATCACTAATTACAGCTTCTCTCTGCTTATCATTCAATGCACTTAAATCAACTTTTGATTTCATTATTAGTGTTTTATTAGTTTCTTCAAAATTATGTTAGCAAAAATACAATATATTTTGAAATCATACGTCTATTAAGTTAAAATTTTAATTTGCAAATCATCTCATCGCCAGTAGGTTGGGTATTTTCTATTTTTATGTAAATTATTGAAAATAAGTGCTATAATGGTAATTACTACCGCACCTGAAAGCACAGGATTTATCACAAAACCAAGCGTTCTGCTCCTAAAATTACCACGATGGGGTCAGCACCGGCAGGAGGGTGGGTTGTTTTGGTAAGTTGCATTATTCCGATTGAAAGCCCTACGCCCAAAGCTAACGAATACCATTGATTACCAGGTAAATACAAGCATAAAAGCTCAATCAAAGTGGATATTAAATGCCCTCCGATGATATTTCGAGGTTGTGCCAAAGGACTATTCGGAACCCCAAAAGCAAGGACACAAGTTGCCCCAAATGGAGCCATCAAAACGGAGATTGGGTGAAGTGCGTCAGAAGAGCCACAGCCGCAATGGCAATCGCTCCGCCAATTCCTGAATACAACGAAAAATGCAAACCCGAATGTTTAGGGCTTCTTTCCTGAGTTTTAAACTTTGCAATGTACTGTTTCATAATTTCATAAAATGTTAGCTTTTAATACTTCGATAGTTTTATTTATAATTTCTTGATTTCGATACACTTGGCTTTCCATAAGGCAAGACTCAAAAAGCATATAAATAAGAAATGCTTTCTGCTCATTTTCAGCGAGTTGCTTAAAGAAGTTTTGCAAATCGGTTTTATGGTTTTTAATAATTTGGTGAGCTTCGGCATTTTCCGATTTAAGCTCTGCCATCATATTGAGGAAAACGCACCCGCTAAAATCTTCTTTTTCATTCATAAACTTAAGATATTCAAAGGCTTGAATGATTTTTTCGGTTGAATTTTTAGCTTTTTTCACAAAATTTTCCAAACCTTCAAACCAAGTTACGTGCCTTTGGTTGAGGTATGCTATTGCCAATTGATTTTTTGAGGGAAAATGGTCGTAGAAACTGGCTTTGGCAACCGCTGATTCTTTAATAATTTGGTTTATCCCTGTAGAATTAAATCCTTGTTTTTGAAACAGTTGCTTAGCTGTTTGCATTACTCGTTCTTTAGGTGTTATCTTTTTCATAGGGGCAAAGATATAACATTTCCACAAAACAGACAAGTCTGTATGTATTTTTTCGATAAAAAAAGCCGATTTTTTGTGAAATCGGCTTTGGAGGGTTTCCGCTTTAATTTGGTTCTGAGTAAGTTACAATATCAACTCCGATGTTATTAGGGTCTTTGATAGCGAAATGTCTATCGCCCCAAGGTTCGTTGCGAAGGTCAAATTCAATAGGTATATTTCTGTTTTTCAATTCGTTGTATACTGCATCTACATTTTCTACTTTGATGGTAATGTATACGCCTTGATTTTGAAAAGAAGGCTGAAAAATAGGTTGTTGGCTTGGGTGATTCGGAAGCAAAAAGCTGATTTCTGCCTCGTGATTGGGGGTGTGGAGCAAAAGATAAAAATCGTTTTCAAAGGTTACTCCAAACCCCAAAACTTCGGTGTAAAAGGCTTTTGTTTCCGCTAATTTTTCGGTGATAATTCCTGCATTTAATTTCATTTTTTCTGAATTTTAATTTTGGGCAAAATTATCTTGAAAGGGAAGGATAAAATAGTAAAAAACGAACAAAATTACTTATAGTTCAAATTTTCGGGTAGCTCGTTTTATAATCCATTGGGTGTGTGGATTTTCGGAAATTTTCCAGCGGTGGATAAGGGGCAAAACAGCTTCTTTATTCACTTTGAGCCAGTCGGTGAGGTGGTTGGTAACGGATTTTTTCACGAATAGTATTTCGTCCTCTTTTAGGAGTTCCAAAATCTGGAAAACGGGGGCAGGATTTTCTACAAAAGTGTCTAATTTACTCGCCCAAGGGAGTTTCGGACGCAAGCCTTCACTTGCTAATCTTCGCAAATGAAAATTAGGAGATTTTGCCCATTTTTCAATGATTTCGAGCGACTTTTCAGGGTATTTTCTAATGAACGGACGCACGGCGTATTCGCCTGTATTTCTTTTAGTTATCTCCTTTATGGCGTTCATCGAAAGGCTAAAATACTCAATACCATAAAGTTCCACGAATTTCCCGATGGGTAAAATCCAATAATAATGTGTGAACATTCCCGTTTGGTTAGGATTTTCTTCACCCAAAATAGAGCATAAAATACGGAGAGCCTCATTGTAATCTGCTGGAAGATAGTTTTTTAACAAATCAGCAATGGTAATAACTCACTTTGTGTAAGTTTGCCCAACAACTTTATTTTCAGTGTCTTTTATGAAATTTTGGCTATCAAAATCAGGATAAACTTCACTGATTTTTTCGGCTAACAATTGGGCGAGATTTGCTCCAAATTGTTCGGTAATGCTGTAATTCGTTCCCATTTTCGTGATTTTTCGGCAAAAGTAAGAATGTTTTGAGCAATAAAATAGGAAAAAAGGGACGGATTATTTCGCAAAAACCTCCCTCGGCGTTCCTCCGTAAAAAGTTTTAAATTCTTTGATAAAATGCGATTGGTCGTAATAGCCTTTGTCGTAGAATAATTTGTTTTTTTGGAGTGATTGAAATGAAGGTTGAGTTGTCAAAATCGATTGAAAACGAACCACTTGACTGAAAGTTTTAGCCGTATCACCGATGTAAATTCAAACAATCGGCGGAGATGACGAGGACTAATTCCCGTGTTTAAATCACTTGTGATTTTTGCACTTCCTTGCGATTTTAAGATAATTTCAAGGGCGTTGTAAAATCGGATATCTATCCGAAAATCTGTTTTTTGAAGATGTTTTATAAAAATAGTATCCAGCTGATTTTTAATTTCTTGCAAACTTTGTAACTCATTGATTTCTTGCGAAATAATCCGAGCTAAATTGGACAAAACCAAACTTAAGCGCACATCTGTATTGCTCAATTCTTTGGCGTTTTGCCTAAAAATCAGTGGGAAAATAGTCGGCAAAAATCGAATGCCAATGTAGTTGAATTGCTTTCCCAAATCGAATTCTGTGTAACTTTTACAAAAGCCCATCACATAACTTTCATCAGGATTTTCAAGCGGAAAAAAGATGTCGATGCAGCCATCAGAAATCATTTTATATTGGTAATTTTCAGCGAGTTGTGAAGTAGTTTTAAGCCTCCAATAACAATAAATAAAAGGTAAGAGTTTTTCCGCAGGAAGCATTTCCGTATAAACCACATTATGAGCGGATTGCATCGCCGTTGGCTGAATGGGTTTGTAATGATTTCGTATGTTCAAAAGCGACTTCAAGAAGTAAAGTTTGGAGCAAAATTACAATAATATTCCTAAAAGAATAAAATTCTAAAAAAAACGCCCCAATTAAGGAGCGTTTTTGGTTATCTCTATTTGAAATTATTTTCCATTAGAGTATTCCTCACCATTTTTCATTTTTTTATGACGAAACAAATCGTCTAATGAAACTATATGGTAGCCTTTTGCTTTTAATTGCTTGATAGCCTTAGGAATTGCTTCCACGGTGGACTTATGTATATCGTGTGCCAAGATGATTCCTTGTGGTGAAGCCTTTGACATTTCAGAAGCCACTTTATCAGCATCGCGGTATTTCCAATCTAAGGGGTCAATATTCCACATAATTACAGGTCTTTCAACCATTGCTAAATTGGCTTTGTTACGAGCTCCATAAGGAAAACGGAAATATTTAGGTTTTTCACCTGCTATTTTTTCAATAATTTGGTCGGTGAGTTGGATTTGTTTTATTGCTTCTTGATCAGAAATTTTACGAAAATCTTTATGATCATACGAATGATTTCCGATATTGTGTCCTTCCTCTATCATTCTTTTGATAGTATTTTTCTGAACAGAAGCCGATTTTCCCAATACAAAAAAGGTAGCTTTTACATTTTCTTCTTTTAATATATCTAAAAGTTGAGATGTATATACCGATGGTCCATCATCAAAAGTAAGAGCTACACACGGAACTTTTGAACAATCAACCTCAGAGTTTGAGGTGCTTATATTGTTTGTAATTGGTTGTTCTACGGTGTCTTTCTTTTCAAATAGATGTAAAAAACGTTCGTTAATGTATTTTTGAATAATATCTTTTGGAATTTTTACAAGAAATTCACCCATATAACCACTGGCAATTTGATATTTATCAAAGATAATGTGCCAATTTCCTTCTTCGTCAAAGAATAAAGCATCATAATTTTTATCGGTGGGCAATGTCCCTTCTACTAAGGTTTCTTCTACTGATTCCAAGACTTGTTTACGCTCTTGGTCATTGGCATAGCTTGTATCATTTTTAACAAAATTTCTTATTGCCTCACGAGCAAGATCTCTGATTTTGGAAATAAGACCTTCAAAATTTTCAGGCTCTTTCAATAAATCTTTAGTTGTGAGCTTTTTTTGTTTTTTTAAATCAAAGATGGAAGCAATATTTCTGTTGTCGTAATTATTTCCATAAGAAACATTTTGAGTATATAGAAAAACTAAAAAGTCTTCATTATGAAATTTTACATCAAAATGCTGATTAAAATCAAGATTTGAATTGTTGTCTTCTGTTTGATATTTTTTCAATTCTGATTTAAATTCGTTTACTAATTCTTCTGTAAATTTTCTTTCAGTTTGATTTACAAAATCATAAGGAGTGATAGGAAATGAGGCTATTAAATGACTTTTATTAGGGTCATTGCCTATGTTTATGGTATATACCTGAATCTCATCGTCAATATTTTTAAGCGTATTTGTTTCAGGGAGTTCTAGAATTTCATAAGAAATAACATTTTCCAATGTATTTTCAGAAGAAATTTCGTTGTTTTTTAAATTATTTTGCTTACAACTCGTCACCATTCCCGAAATAAGTGCAAGATAGATTACTTTTTTTTTCATATCAATTTAAATGAATATTTTGGGGCAAATTTACAAGTTTTTAGACACAATAACAAATAAACTAATACGGTGAGTATAAATTTGCTTATCAATCTAGATTATCTACTAAAACAAAAAATGCTCCTTTTAGGTTTTACTTTTTATCTTCGATTCCAAATTCTCGCCAACCTGCTTGTGGTACAGCGATTTTTACGATTTTCTTCGCCTCGCTGAGCATCATTGTTAGCTCTTTCATTTTTTCATCAAGTGCTTCGGTTTTGGTTTTTAGATCGGCTTTTAGGCGTTCTTGCTCATCGTTTAGGGCGATGGCTTCGGTGCGTGTGCGTTCCAATTTTTGAATAAAATCAGAATCAATTCCTCTTTTGGCAACTTCTGTGGCTTGATTAGTAAGTCCTGTTGCCATTACTTGCGCTCGGGAAATGGTTTCCGCATAGCTTTTTTTGGTTTTGAATTGCTCATATAGTTATAGTTTTAAAAATTAAACAATGATTTTAGTGTAAATTTTTAATATGTAGGGACAAGGCACACCTTGTCCGTACGAGTATATTCCCCCAATGTTTAGGAAAATTAAAGTGAATAAAAAAATCAATGGGTTGTATTGTTTTTCAATCTTTGTCTGACTTTCCAAAACAATGCAAAAGAAACCAATAGGGTCAATCCTTCGGCAAGTGGAATGCTCGTCCAAACGCCATTGATTCCCATAAATTTAGGCAGAATGGAAACGCCTACCATCACAAATACAATACCGCGAAGTGCCGCAATAATCACCGAATTTTTAGCATCGCCCAAAGAAGTGAAAAAACTTGTTATCAGCACGTTAAAACCACTCATCAAGAACACAAAAGCGTAAATATGCAAACCTTCATTGGCTATTTCTATGACTTTGCTATTCTCATTGCCACTGAAAAACAATCTGATAACCGATTTTCCAAAACATTGTAATAGCACAAAAACGACAACGCCAATCGTAGCATTGACCAAGGCTGTAAAACGAAAAATGTTCAGCACACGAGGGTAATTTTTTGCTCCGTAATTGTAACTCAACACGGGGATAAGTCCGTCCGAAATCCCCAAAAAGATAAGCACTCCTGTAAAATTGATGTAGTTAATGGCTGTAAAAGCAGCCACCCCATCGGCTCCTAATAGCTTTACAACCGCCAAATTGACTACAAAAATAGTAACTGCTGATGACATTTCGGAAACACCCTCCGAAGAACCATTGTAAAACGCATTTCCAAAAGTCTTCCATTGGAAACGCCCTTTGAGCATTGATAATTTTTGCTTCGGATTAAATGTAATGAGTGCCGAAACGCCCAAACCAATACAAAAGGCAATTCCTGTAGCTACACTTGCCCCCATTACGCCCCAATGAAGTACTTTTACGAAATAAATACTCAGTAAAATATTGAGAATGACAATAGAACTCATTATCACCATTGATGTTTTAGGATGTCCCAAACCTTTGAGCATTGCATCTGAATAAAAGCATAAAGTGATAGGCAACATAAATATTGCCAAACCTTTAAGGTAAGCCAAAGCGTGAGGTACTAAGGTGTCATTTGCCCCTAAAAGGCGTACGAAATCTTCCATAAAAGCATACAAAACCACTGACAAAATTAGGGCAATAACGGTAAGTGCATAAAAACCCGTAGTCATTGCATTTTGAGATTTTTCTACATTGTTTTCGCCCATACCAAGGCTTACAAGTGTCTGACTTCCCATACCCACAATGAGCGAAATCACCATTATAAAACTATAAAGCGGCAAGACGATATTTACCCCAGCCAAAGCATCAGACCCTAAGGCTTTGCCTACCACAATACCATCTACAAGATTTTGAAAACCAAAAAACAAGACGGTTATCACACTCGGAAGAGCATATTTAAAAAATAGCGTTCGGATAGGACTTTGTTCCAAAAGCGTTCTATTGTCCAAATTGCTTTTCATAAGAAAATAATTAAAATTTTTGCAAAGGTATAAAAAATATAAAAGTTGTAAAACTTACTGAAAATCTTTACTTTTGTTGCAGTTTTTTGCTATTCCTTTTGAAATAGTGATATATGTTTTTAGGAACCTTTATTCATCACAAAAACGATAAACTATGAAGTATCTTTTTTTAGCCTTAGCTATTATTTTTGAAGTCATTGGTACTAGCTTTTTGAACAAATCCGAAGGGTTTACCAAACTCGTACCTACACTTATCACCATAGTGGCGTTTGGGGTATGTTTTTTCTTTCTTTCTCAGGCGTTGAAAGAAATTCCACTGGGGATAGTTTATGCGATATGGTCGGGGGTAGGATTGGTACTCACAGCTCTGATTTCGTATTTTATTTTTAAACAGAAATTGGATTTACCTGCGTTTATAGGTATCGGACTTATCTTGGTGGGGGTTGTGGTGATGAATGTTTTTTCAAAATCCACAGGACATTAAGCTTAGTTTTTTACTTTAGTATGATTTTAAAACCACTTAAAATCAATGTTTTATATTGAAAAATATGTCTGAAAATAAAAAAGCTAAAATCAATTTTGATGCGATTATTGATAAGTTGGTAGGCAGTGATTTGAGCGGTGTATCGGTGAATTTGAGTGAAAGTGAGAAAAAATTCTTGCGAGAAAATCCACAATTGCTCAAGAAAATCAATAGCACGAGTTTTATCAAAAAACGCTATATCTTTTTCCTTATCGCGTTGAGTTTGTTTTTTATGGTGATTTCCAAAATCATAGAACACACTCAAATATTGCAAAATCACCCAATTTGGGACGACCTTTTGGGCAATGTGGCATTTTCCATCACTTCTGAAATATTCGGTGCGGCACTAATGGCGTACATTCTGGAATTGCTCCTCGAACAACGAATGAAGAAAAACCAACAGTTAGCAGAAGAACTTGAAAAACAGGAATAAAAAAATCAATCTCTTTTTGAAGTTTGCAATGCTATAAAGTTCTGTTATTGTTTACTTTACAGATTTTTTGGTGAAAGTGAATAGGAGCAAACCCTAATTCTTTAATCTTTATATTAAACCAAAAACGCCTCTTGGTTGGGCGTTTTTCATTGTATGTTTTTTAAATTCATCCGTGGGTTACGATGTTGTTCTTTGATTGTGCGATTCTTTTGTGATTTTAGTTTTAATAATATGTTTAAGAGTTCATTGAATAAAAATTGCTTTTCACTGAGTTTTCCAAAAAAACGCTTGTCAAACTCTTCCACTTCAAAAATTGCTTTTTTGATGCAGTCCACACCTTTATTTGTAATTTCTACTACCTTAGCTCGTGTGTCGGTTTTGTGTTCTTTTCGTATTATGAAAGTTTTCTTTTCTAAATTTCTAACGATTTGAGATGTAGTCATTGGGTCAATCTGTGTGAAGTTTGACAATGAAATCTGTGTAGCTTCTTCTTTTTTCAAAGAGAACCAGTAAATACTTGCCAAAATCATAAATTGCGGATGTGTTAAACTTAAAGGTTGTAGTATTTTCTTAATTTCTCTTTGCCACAAATTCGTTACTTGTAAAAGCAAAAGACCAGAGCTGTCTTCGGGTGTTGATTGGAATATATTATTCATTATTCTAACATTTTTGAAGCAATTAAATTAAAATCATTTTCTTTAATTTCTAAAATTCCGTATCGGAAAGGATAACCCCAACTCTTTTTATTTGTTATAAAATCTAATAAATCAATGAGCTCTAAAATAGAAATATCTTTATTTTTAAAGAACTCAATATTTCTCCGGTACGGACAAAAAGTTTCTGTCATCTGAAACGGATACACTTCATTATCAGCAACTTTTCCAATAGCCGTGAATTTCTGATAAGGCTCGGATTTGCCAAAAGTTAATTTTGACGAATAATAAATCACAAAATCACCCTTTTTCATTCGTTTTAATGGACTTGCTTTTCCGTGACAAGCCTGGGCAAAACCTCCCTCCACGCCCTTTTGGGTATGGTCTTTACTGGCTACAATAATCCAATATCGGGTCATAAGTTTTTAGCGTGTTTGATTTGATTTTCAATATCTTTCGGCAGATTTTTTACAATATCATTGGCTACAAGTTTTATCCAAAGTTTTGATAACAATCCTTTTACGCTCATTGTTATGGTGATTTTTAGTCCATTGGGAGTTTCTTCGTACAAATGTTCTCCGTACATTTTTGCCAGAGGAAATCGGGTTAAGTCAGTGAATTTCCTAAAAGGTTCTAATTCTATAATTTCCATTTTCACTTTGGGAGCTTTTTTAGGTTTTAGGATGAAGAAACTTCCCACTTTCAATTCGCCCAACAATTTTGAGTATTCTATGGAAGTCTTCCAGCGATTCCAATTATCAATATCTGTAAACAATTGCCAGATTTGCTCTTTTGTAATTTCGTGGGTAACTACCGAATACGACTTTGTCCACATATTTTATTCTATTTAAAAATTCGGGACAAAGATAATAATAAATATGTATATAATAAGCATACTTATAATAATATTTTTATTTAAGGAGTCAATAAAATTGATATTATTATCTTAGATTTAAAATTAGATTTATGGTCAAAACTATTAAAAGCAGAAGAAATTGACGATAATTATTTGATTTTCAGAACTAAAAATTTCCCACTCAATTCGTGGGTTACGATGTTGTTCTTTGATTGTGCGATTCTTTTATGATTTTAGTTTTACAATTTATTATGAATATTCTTTCGTATTCTTCTTAAATACAATCCTATTGCCAGATAAATCATTAGCGGAATGAGTCCGAAACTTGGGGAAATCAGCCAATTGTATTCTGTTGGAATTTTTACAAATCCTTCCGAAATGAGGGGATTTAAGGCGTCTTCCATCGTGTGCATCAAAATGACCAACCAAAGCGAACGCGAAAGGAAAAAGATTTCGGTGTACATAATCGTCCAAATGCCAATCACAAAAAAGCCGATTATGACGAACAACACATCGCCATAAGGGAAAAATTTTGCAACATAAACATCGTCCAAGAGTATCAAATAGTACGGCAGATGCCAGATTTGCCACACCAAAGCCACAACCAAATATATCAACCATTCGTTTTTGGTAAGTTGCTCCATTTTTAGGGTGAGATAGCCTCGCCAAACCGATTCTTCAAAGATGTTTTTGATAAATTCGGGTAGAAAAGCGGTTGCCAATATCGGTAAATAGGCTATAAAACTAAACTTGCCCACATCTGCCCAACCCAACAATTTCCCAACAAATAGCGTTATGCCAATAACCACAGGATAAACCGCAACGGAAAACAGATACCAACGGGCATTTTGTTTGAAATTAGGTCTGAGCGGAAGGTCTTTCCAGCCATCTCCACCGAAAGAACGAAGCAAAAGCATACACAAAAGTGGCGTAGCGATAAAAATCAACGCTCCGAGCGATTCCAAATTGGAAGGCTGACCAAGTAACTTATCCACCCCGACACCTACCCAACCGCAAGTGATAGCCACCAAGCTGAATAGGGCAACATTTCTGAAAGTTTTTGATTTGGTGTTCATATTGTTAAAATTGAATTATTCTAAAAGTAAATCAACCGATAAAGGTATTTTTTATATTTTTATTTCTTTAAAAGCTTGTTTTTCAGTTCTTCACTGCGTTTTCGCCCTGCCTCATGGTTAGGATCTAATGCAATAGCCTTATCTAAATAATTGATTGCCTGTGTCCTATATCTTTCACCTTGATGTTGTTTTGCCCAAGCCCAATAGACAAAACTCATCACTTTCCAATTCGCAAACTTTGGATTTTCAGTATTTTTATCAATGATAGATTGGAAATCTTTCTTTGCTAATTTTCTTTTTGTAAAATAGAAAAAAGGAAGATTTTCTGCTACGCTACCACGCATAAATTCAGGAAGATAGTGAATTTTTCCGTATTTATGTATAGCTTGGTCAAAGAGCTGAAAAGATTTTCCAATAAGTCCCAATTTCTTTTTCTCGGAAGCTACAAGCGACAATGCGGAAGCCCGATACGACAGGATAAAAGGCTGTAATTCAGGTTCAGTTTTCTCAACAAATTCAGTCAAAATGTCATAGCTCTTTTGTGCAAATCCTTTAAATTCTTTGGAAAAAAATCCCAAGTTGAGAGCAACTTCGTGGTAAATAATTCCCAATCGAATCTTATTGAATTCGGTTGGTTTTTTGTTAAAATCCGATTCCACTTCTGCGAGTTTTTGTTTAAGAAGTTCGGTATCTATGAACTCCATTACATCATCTAACTGAGCTTCAAACTCTTTTACTTTTTTAAAATCAAGCATTTGTAAATTATTCATTGTTGTAAATACATTTTAAATACGATGATATTGCTCCTCGAAAGGCACACGGAAGCGGTTGCCCCAAACGCCTTTTTCCGAACGAATACCGCAAGCAACTACCATATTTATATCGCTACCTGATGGAAGATTCAATATTTTTTTTATTTGACCATTATCAAAACCTTCCATTGGGCAAGTATCATAACCTTTTTCAGCCATTGCTATCATAAAAGTTTGTGCCACAAGTCCACAACTTTTATGGACAACTACTCTCATATCGGATTCTGAAACTTGTTTTGCCATTGGACGAAAGAAACTAACAATAGAAAATATTATTTTGCGAAACAATCCGAATAACCCAAAACATCTACGATAAACGAATGGTAGATATTGCCCATAATACCACTGGTTTATTTTCAGAATTTGTTCTCGTTGCTTGGTATCAGGAATATATTGTATACCTTGTTTTGCAACCTCCAAAATAGTCTTCGCTCTTTTTTTATACAAATCTTGTCGTGTAACAAATATTACCATTTGCTGAGCAGTGATTGCTGCACTTTGCGAGACGCAGGCTTTGGCGAGGCGTTTGAGCATTTTGGGGTCGGTGATGTGGTAGGCTTCCCAGAGCTGCATATTGGAGCTGGTCGGAGTGAGTTGAGCCTCTTTTAGGCAGTTTTTAACTACTTCGGGGTCAATAGATTTTGCAGTATCAAAATCGCGAACTGCTCTTCTAAATTCTAATATTTCTTTCAAGTTCATAAATATGTTTTTTTAAATTGAATTATTCCAAAATTTCTAAAATCTTTTCTTCATCATAAACAAACATTCCCGTAGCTACCAACGAGGCGATTCCGTGTGCCAGCATCCACGCTTTGGCAACGAAGTTGTTTATCCCTTTGTAAGACATTTTTTGGTACTCTTCGCTGTTTTTCATTATCTCCACAACTTCTTGATGTTCAACAAAAATATCGGTCATTTCCACCTGCATAATATTATCCATATAGAAAGCCTTGAACAGAGCGGGTTCAGCGTGAGCCATACGCACATACCCCAGCCCCAAGTCTAAAAACGGATTGCCTGTTTTTTTGTATTCGTATATGGTGTTTTTCAATAGTTGAAGGGCTTTTTGGCAGATTTCAGCTTTAAGTTCGTCCATATTTTTGTATGTCCAATAAATGGGCTGCGTGGAACAACCGATTTGTTTAGCAATGTTTCGGGCAGAAAGCACCGCAAAGCCTTCTTTTCGCACCATTTCAAAGGCTGTTTCAATGATTATTTCTTTAGTAATTGTCGTCTGTTTTGGCATAAAATTATTTTATAACATATATTATATAATAATCGTTATATTTTGTTGCAAAAGTAATATGTTTTTTTGAACAGACAAAATATTGAAAAGGAAAATGTTTAGACAAGTAATTTTATCGGAAATTTACTTCCAAAAAGAAGGTATATTCTGATTATTATTTTATCATTATTTTTGCGGTTTTATTACAAAAATCACAATTGGAGTTTCCGTAGGATTTCCGTGAGGTTGCCCCAATAAAATCGTATTACGAATATTTTAATTTTTTAAGTATTTTTCTCAATAAATGAAAATATCTATCGCTAACCTTTTTCAAAAGAATAGAAACAAAAGAGCGAATATAAAGAATCCCCTTTTTGTTTTTTACAAATCTATTTTTTTCCTACTTTTGCGGTTCTTAGGCTTTTACAATGGAACACAAAGTTTTACAGACCTATCGAGAGGCGGTGCAGTTGCAATGTCCGAAGTTGGACAATGAAGCATTGGACTATTTTATGTCGAAACTGACCGTGAGTGAGCTCAATGCCAAAGCCTTTTACATTGAGGCAAACCAACCGCAAACCC
>NZ_BPMA01000067.1 GCF_026005215.1 Capnocytophaga catalasegens
ACATTTGGTTTTGCTATTTAATTTTCATTATAAAAGAAATAAACCTCACCATAAAAATTTAAAAAATTAAATAAAACTTTATTTTCATCATTGTCTGATAATTCATTGAAAATTAAACGAAAAGGAGAAATTCCGATGATTGTATTTAGTAAAAAAACATCAAAATATTTTCCTGTATTTATAATTCTCAAATCATTTTTTATTATATTAATTTCCCTTGGAAACATTTCAATTATCAAACTTTTCCAGTTATCTTCATTAAATTCATTCCATAGATTTGGATATGTTAAACATAAACTTTTGTTATAACTTTTATCATAGTTTTTAAATGAAAAAACTAATAAATTAATTCTTTCTTGAACGTTGAGTGTGAAAATGTTTTCTACTATCTCTTTTGATTTTCTAAATCTATTCAACGGTTCAAAAGAATTAATACGTTTTGCTAATACAACTCCATTCATCATTATTCTTTAATAAATTTTGTTTGAATTTTTAAATTTCCAGCTTCATCTAAGTAATTTATCTCCAAAGAAGCTCCTTTTGTGTCAATACCAAGTTGCCTGAAAATTTCAGGAAACTTATTAGTTTCTTCAATTGTAGGGAAGTAATGTCCTGATGAGTTTGAAATTTTCTTTAATTTTCCATTAACAACTTTTATAGTGCCTGCCGCTTCAACATCTTCGGCATTTTCTAAAAAATGATGTTTTTTTCCTATTTTTAATTCTCCTTTTGTAGTTACAACAAAATCAACATCATTAAAAGTATTTCCTTTATTAGATATTTTTTTATAATTCCATTTTCAACTTCTGCTATTCCCCAAAGTTGTCCATCTACAGGAATTTTTTCTGTAGGATATTTATTTGTTATTTTTTGAATTTGTTTCCAATATTTCCCACCAATTCTTGCAACATCATCGCCCCCTTTTTTAGCCAAATTTTTAATATGATTAGCCAAGTTTTTAGGAGAAATTTTCCTCAATCCTGCTACAAAATCTTTTAGTTTCGTTGCTTTTGTTATAGGTACTATGATGGTCAAAAGTGGTATAACCAAGCGCCCCTGTTCGTAACGCGCTCTATTGTCCAAGCCTGAGATTGTCTCAAAACAGTCTTTTATTTCCGCAGAAACACTATCAACTATCTTTTGTAATTCTTCTACATTGCTTATAAAATCTACAAATTCTGATACTTCTTCGCGTAATTTCTTCGACTCTTCGCATCGGTCAAGTTGCATTTTTACCAACTTTCTCTGGGCTTGCTCATAAGGATAAGTAACTAATTCACCAAAACCTTTATTTTCTTTTTCAAGTTTAGCGGTTAGTTTTTGATAAAATCCTTCACTTTTCTTAATTTGCTCTGTGCTACACAACAAATAGGCAATTGTGTACGCATAAACAAAATCTGAATATTTTTGTGCAAAAGTAACAACATCTTTTGACAAACCATCGGGCATTGATAAGTATTTACCAAGCTGATACAAACCTACTAATTCCGAATATGTTCCATCTATAACTCCGCTATAAAATGGCAAATCCAACATCGTATAATAAGGTACATTCTCAGGGGTCAATTCCCAAAAACACATTGGAACAATACCCGGTTCTTTGCCCGGTGTTAATCCTTTTTGCTGACAATTTTCATAAAATTTATTTAAAAATTCTCGTACTTTTTTTAGTTTTTCTAATTCTTTTTTAAATAATGGGTCTTTCAAAAGCAATGCTAAGGCTCGGTCGGCTTCCACTTCTTCGGCATCATCTATGCGTTTTGCCACCGCTTCTATGGTTTTTTGACTCTCGATTTCCGTGTTTTTGTCAGGTATTTCTATCGATTGAAGACTTCCTGAGGGTTTTCGTGGCTCTGCCAATTTAGCACTAAGTAGCGATACTTTGTCTGCCTCTGTTATAAATTCATTTTTTAAAAGTTCATTTATATTCGTATTGATTTTTGGGACGCTACTTTCTAAGGTTTTGTAGGGTGCTTGAACCTTTTTTTCGTATTCTTTTTTAGAAATTTCTTTGTTTGCAAGTTGTTTGTTAAGTTCTTCAAGTTCTTCAATCGCTTTTTTACGTTGGTCAAAAAGATTTTTTATCTCCTCTTTAATTAACAGAGCTGTATTTTCAATCCTCTTTAACTCTTCGCTTGCTCCCACCACGTTACTTTCCGCCCTATCATAAGTCGTAACGAGCTTACCTTCAACGAGTTGGCGCTCGGTATTAAGCGTTATTCCGCTAAAAACTACTTTGATTTTCGTATCAAGCAAATAAGGTATTTGTATATAACCTTCCCCTGAAAATACGCCATTCGAGCCTGTGGCACGAAGTACCGTTACAGGGAAATATTATGTCAAAGAACGTTTTTACCAACACATCTGAAACACGAGGTGTTGTTTTGTTTATTTACACCCATTTTTATACGCTTTTTTCAAAGCAAAGATAACAATATATAACCCAATAATAAAATATATTTTTATAAATAATACTGATTTTTAGCAAGTTATATTCCTGTTTTTCTAAAACAACACATCTGATAAATTACCATTTAAAGATAAAGTTTTTCTTCTAATTTATTTAACTCAGATTTCCAATACTCCCAATCAAATATAAATTCATACTTTCCTCGCAATTCTTTTTCTAAAAGCTTTGCAGAAGTTAAAACTCTATTTACAAAAATGTATTCTCGTAAATTATCATTATGTAAAGGGTCAGGAGGATAATCATCATTGTATGTTTCTTGATACATATTATCCAATTCATCAATTTCTTTTATTAAATATGGATTTAATAAATTACTAATTTGATTTTCATCTAAATCAATAGGTTGAAGAATATCGTTAGTATTTTCTCTTGTCCAAATAGGAGAACAACAATATTCAAAATATAATTCTAATGTTTTCATTTCTTAATTCATATTTGATGGATTTGCTCCTACTACATAACCATTATCTCCTACTGTAATAGCAACTTTTTGCTTTTTACCTTTATATATTATTTGATATACAGGTCTAGGATTTTTTTCCCTTGATAACCTATAATTTTCCCTTCTTTTAATACTTTCATAATAAAATCTGATATTTCGTCTTCTTTAATTCCTTTATCTAAAAATTCTTTTTTATGTTTCAAAATATGTTCAAAACCTCCTTTTTGGTTTCCTTTTTCAAGGAAAATTATTTTCCCATTTTTATTTTTAAATACCCATATTAAATTTCCTTCGGTAAATTTAGTTTCTGCTTTTTTCATTTCAGAAACTAATTTACTATCAATAAGAACATTCCCTGTCTCCTTCGTAACA
>NZ_BPMA01000068.1 GCF_026005215.1 Capnocytophaga catalasegens
TTTGGTTTTGCTATTTAATCAAGTACCAAAAGATTCGGTTTTATCCATAGCAGAAATTCACTTTTTTGATAAAAATAACAAAGAAATTATTTTTGATACTATTTATTCTAATGGAAAACCTTGGAAAGATGTTGCTTTGTACCAGCTGAAAAATTGTAATGATAATGACCCGGTTTCATTTTTTCATACTTGGGAAATGGGTACAAGCATATTTTTTGAAACAAAATCCCCCAAAAGTGTAAAGAAAATAAAACTTATCCCACGTAATGATGATAATTTTATTCGCGAAGGAGATGAATATGAATTATTTTATAATAACGGAGAAAAAGGGTGGGTTTCTCTTGGACGACAAACAGGAACAGATAAAGCAATTTTATACTATCAAGTTCCCAAAAATTCAGTTCTGTGGTTAAAAAATCATACACGTGGCAAAGAAGAACAAATTTTTACTTACGAAAACGGAAGGCAAGTATTTCCTACCTTTGAAGAATATGGAAAATAAAAACGGATAGAAGTTCTATCCGTTTTTTGTATTTATTATAATTTTTACCAAATCTTGATACGCTCTTCGGGTTTTTTATAGTGTTTGTCACCAGGTTTTACATCAAAAGCGTCATAGAAAGCATCAACGTTTATAAGTGGTCCAAATGAGCGGAAATAACCTGGTGAATGAGGGTCTGTTTTCACTTGATTGACCAAATATTGTTCTGTGGAGAGTGTTCTCCAAATAGTTGCCCACGATAAGAAAAATCGTTGGTCTTGTGTAAAGTTGCTTATTTTGCCAATAGCCCCTTTGTCTTTCAGATACAATTGTAAGGCATCGTAAGCGATTGCTACACCACCAAGGTCTGCAATATTTTCTCCGTTGGTAAATTTTCCATTGACAAAACTTCCTTTTACAGGTTCGTACTGGTCGTATTGCTTTGCAAGAGCTTCGGTAACTCTTTCAAAATTAGCTTTATCTTGGTCAGTCCACCAATTTACCAGATTTCCTTCGCTGTCGAATAGAGAGCCACTATCATCAAAGCCGTGTGTCATTTCGTGTCCTATCACAGCACCAATTCCTCCAAAATTAACTGCAGGGTCTGCATCTACATTAAAGAAGGGAGGTTGCAATATCGCTGCTGGAAACACAATTTCGTTATAAAGTGGGTTGTAATACGCATTGACCGTCTGTGGAGCCATTGACCACTTGGTTTTATCAACAGCTTTGCCTATTTTTTCCAAATCTTTATTATAATCCCATTGCAAAATATTTCTCAAATTATTATAAAGTGTTCCTCCTTGTTCTTCGGAAAGAATTGTTAGTTTTGAATAATCTTCCCATTTGTCAGGATAGCCTATTTTCACAACAAATTTATTCAGTTTTTGTAAGGCTTTTTCTTTAGTTGTCTCCGACATCCATTCTAAGTTTTCGATATGATGAGCGAAACTTTTCTTCAAGTAATCAACCAAAATAATCATTTCTTCTTTATTCTTGGTAGGGAAATATTTCTGAACATACAACTTACCGAAGGCTTCGCCAAGGATATTATTTATCAACGCTAAGCCTCGCTTGTCCATTGCACGCTGTTCTTGCTGTCCTTGTAAGTATTTTCCGTAGAAATCAAAATGCAGATTGTCCAATTCTTGATTTAAGTTTTGCGCATTGCTCGTAACCAAGTTGTATTTCAAATAATCTTTTAATAATGGTAAATTGTTTTGCGAGATGAATTGGTCTAATTGCTTGTAATATTCCAATTCGCCGATGATGACAATGTTTGTTTTAACTTTCACATTTTCAAGATATTGAGGCAAATTCACATTTTTAACTAATTGCGAAAGTTCTGCCATAGTTTGCGGATTGTAACGCAAATTGGCATTGCGTATTTGTTCGTTGGTCAAAAAAGTTTTTGCTATTTTTTTCTCAAAATCTACAATGTTTTTAGCCGTTTGTTCAGGATTATTATATCCTATCATTTTTAATATAGAAGCAACATATTTGGAATATTCTGATAAAGTTTTGGTGTTTGCTTCGTTTTCTTTCTGATAGTAATCGCGCCCCAAGCCAAGACTTGCACTTGCTAAATAAACGGCATTTTGGTTCGAATTTTTCAAATCGGCATATACTGCCCAACCGAACAACGGATTTTTACCCAGAAGCGTACTTTCTTCTATATATTTCTGAAAATCAGCCAGAGAAACTATTGCGTCAATTTTTCCCAAATCGGCTTCGATGGGTTTAAGACCGTTGGCATTGCGTTGTTTCCAATCAATAAAACATTCGTACAGATTTTTGATTTTCTGACCTTCGCTTCCTTGTTCAAAGTTTTCTTTCAAAAGATTATTTAATATAGCCAAGGAGTTTTCGTCAGTTTTCTCCCGAAGCATATGAAAAGACCCCCACGTGGGTTTATCGGCGGGAATTTTAGCTGTTTTCATCCAATTGCCATTTACATAATTGTAAAAATCATCTTGCGGACGCACCGAAGTGTCCATTGCAGTAAAGTCTAAGGCTTTATCTTGAACCACCATATTGTTTTCTGATTTTTCATTTGTTTTGTTACTTCCACAATTTGCAGAAAATGCAGCAATTAAGCCTACCATAGAATACATTGTTATTTTCTTCATATTGATTTTATTATTTTTCGGCAAAGTTACCAAAATATCCATTTTAGTATCAAAGAATAAATGTTAAACATATCTAAATATAAACAATTTTTCATTATTTTATTTATATTTGCAAAAAAAAAACAATAATGAGGAAAATAGTTGTTACACTTAAAATTGTTACTATGTTCTTAGTAACACTTGCTCTTGGAGCTTGTTCCAAAGATAGTGAAAATAATACAGAAGGTTATTACTTGCGAGCTACGATTGATGGCTTAAAATCCGAAGCAATAACCCATTATGCAACCATTGGCGAAGCAGGGAATAATGCAACATTATTCCTATATGGGCGATGGGGGGATAATCGTGCTAATGGTATTGATATTCAACACTTTCAATTTCCAAAAGCAACAGGTGAGTATGTTATCAATTCAGCAGAAAATATAGTTAAGGCTTCTTACAAAAATAATATAGCTCAGTATGGAAATTCAACAGGGAAGCTAATCATCGAAAGCATTACTGATACGACAGTCAAAGGAACATTTGGGTTTGTTGCCACACAAGATTCAAAACAAATAACTATTACCGAAGGCGCTTTTTTCTTGCCTTTGCAGAAAATTGGTAAAGAAAACGCCCCCAATGTTAGTGTTGAAGTGCAAAGTATTCTTTCAGAAATAAAATCTGAAACTCTTGCTCAGCTTAAAGCTACAGGAATGGAAATACACGAGGGAAATACTCCACCCAATGTCGAGGGAATTTACTTATCATCACCTCATATTTTGATGAAAGCTCATGTAGGAGATTATTATCAAGTAGGACATCGCTGGCCTGATTACAAATATCGTATTTCGATTCAACAGAATGGCTATGCTGTTTTAGATTACAAGGCTTCTGATGCAAATGCTTCTGGACAAGCAGTTTATGTAACAGGTAGTGGAAACAAATTCACTCTTTATGCACGAGTTTCAGGTGTAGAAAAGGGAATTCAAAAAATGAATATCACTGTACTTTCAGGTGAAATTACTCCAGAGGGAATTCAAAATTTTAAATCATCTTACGTGCTTACTTACAAAGAAGGTGACACTTCTAACAGAGTACTAATGCCTGTGGGGGCTTCTCGCGTTAGTGGTGACCAAGATAAATTAGCAAAAAAAGTAGATACGTATTAGTATTTGAACAAAATATTAAATATATTATTTTTTAACTATCTTCATTTTTAATAAGAAAGGATAGTTAATCAAATTTATATTCAAGATAAAATTAAAATTTTGTTGAATGTTAGTATAATTTAAAATACACAACAAGTTTTCTTTGTTTTTCCCAAAAAAGACGTACTTTTGCTAAGATTTGATACGAAAAAAATGCTACTTATCTATACTGAAAAACTTAGCCCACGTTTTAGTTACATTGTGCATCATATTTTTGAAAATATGATGGGAATAACTATTCGTATCATTACTGATTTAGAGGAGTTTATAAAATCAGATGGATGTAAAATTTCTTATGGAAAAAATCCGATAGGAAATGAATTTTTTATAAAAAACTTTGGACTTCTTTTTGAAAAAGGTATTGATAATATAGAGGTTTACGTTAATTATTGGAAAGAAATACCCTGTTTTTTTTGTGCAAAAAAAGGAGATATACCTTTTGATATTTTTTCTGCTACGTTTTATTTGTTGAGTCGTTACGAAGAATACTTACCCCATGTTCGAGACACAGATGGTAATTTTTCAGCAAGTGAAAGTTTAGCATACAGATATCGTTTTTTAGAAATTCCACTTGTTGATATATGGGTGGAAAATTTTAAACAATTGCTTATAGAAAAATTCCCAAATATTATTTTTGATCATAAAAAATATTACCAAGCATCGGTAATTGAGGTAGGGAAAGCATTTAAGTACAAACATAAAGGATTTCTACGTTCAGCATTTCGTATTTTCATAAATAGTTTTACTTTCCAATGGAAGAAAGTGGTTGAACAAATGAGAGTTTTGACCAATTTACAAAAAGACCCATACGATTTTTATAACGAACTTATTCATTTTCACAAACAGAAAGCCATTACCAATATATTCTTTTTTTTACTTACCAATTATACAGCCTATGACCAAGGATTGTCTTATAATAATCCAAAGTATAAGGATTTGATAAAATATATGGCTGATTATTCTATTGTGTCGGTACTTGCCTCGTACGAGTCTGTTTTAAGTACTCAAAAACTCAAAGAAGAACGCCAGCGAATGGTCAATATTATCAATCGCCCTGTTCGGCGTTTTAAGGCTGGTCACAATCGCATCTCTATTCCTGATGTATATAGACGAATTGCCGAAGCTGAATACAATGAAGACTATACGATGGGATATATGTCGCATATTGGTTTTCGAGCAAGCACTTGTACTCCTTTTTATTTTTATGATATTGGACTTGAAGTACAAATGCCTATTTTGGTCAATTCTTTTTGCTTTCATTCGAATGTGTTACAAAAACAATCTGCTAAAAAAGTGTTGAGTAAGCTACGTATTTTAAAGACAAAAGTACAGGAACTTAATGGAGAATTTGTTACTATTTTTACAAATAGTTTTCTGGGCAAAAGTCGAACACAAGCAGAATTTGAATTTTATAAAAAAATAATGAATTTATAAATAATAACAAAATGAAAAAAATAATAACACTCGTCGCTATATGTGTTTTCAAAGGAATAATAGCACAAAATATTTCTGAATATCAATATGTGGTTGTTCCTAAAAAGTTTGAATTCCAACGAACTGAAAATCAATATCAAATCAATGGATTAACCAAGTTTTTGTTTGAAAAATATAATTTTTCTACTTTTTGGAGTGATGAAATTCCTCGTGAAGTCCATCAAAATCCGTGTGATATGCTAAAAGCAGACGTACAGAATAAATCAGGCATGTTTGTTACCAAAGTGATTGTTACTTTGATCGATTGCAATGGAAAAATTGTTTTTACTTCTCGAGAAGGGAAAAGTCGAGAGAAAAACTATGATAAAGCTTATAATGAGGCACTTCGTGATGCTTTTGAAGATATAAAAGCACTCAATTATAAATATACAAAAAAAGATACAAATACTTCTGTTTTCTCTCAAATACAAGAAATTCAATCCAAAGAACAAGTAATAACTACCAATGATGATATTCCCCCTGCTGATGTATCCAACACCTATCCGATATTGTATGCGCAACCTATTGAAAATGGGTATCAACTCATTGACAAAACTCCAAAAATTATTCTAAAATTACAAAAAACTTCACTGGAAAATATATATAATGCCATAGATTTCAATAATATAAATGGAGTTTTCTACAAAAAAGAAGCTATTTATATTTTTGAATTTACCAAAAATGGACAAACAGAAAAGATTTTTTATAATGTTAATTTTCCAAAATAGAAATATCTTTTCAGTTGCTTTATAAATCAGAGTTTAATCTAAAAAATTGGAGCAAAAAAGATTTTTGCTCCAATTTCTGGCATTGTTAATTAAATTTGCATCCAAAAAAGAATGACTTGTCCTAAGTGTAAATCTAGTCAATCTATCAAAGATGGCAAAACCAATGCT
>NZ_BPMA01000069.1 GCF_026005215.1 Capnocytophaga catalasegens
TCTAAATCTCAAAAAATGATAGTATACTCATTAAAATTATTATTTTTGAAGTTGAATAGTCAATTAACTATATTTGTTTAACAATTCCCGGAAAAGAAGTTTTCTATCAAATTTTGCAAGCAATGCAGAACTTGGAAGGAAAAGCATTTCTAAAATGTAAAGAGTGTGAAAGTGAATCCATAAAAATCGAACAAAATCTTGAAAGCGATATTATAAACATCGTTATAAATTCAAAAAAATACTACAAATGTATTTTAGGAGAACACAAAAATGGAGCAATTTCGTTTGGGATAAAAGGACTTAATGAGAATTTAAGTACACAATACGACAAAACGACATTAACCGAATATTACGAAAAATTTTCTTCAGTAATAAAAGCAAATACGCAAGAAGGCTTTTTGCTTGTGGGTGATGCCCAGAACGTTACCAAATGTGATGTAGCATTGCAATTCTCGGGTAGTTTTTGCGGTTACACCAAAAACAGCCAAATCAACAAGGAGGATAAAACCTATATCGCTGGTGAATTAGAAAATTGTTTTGAAGATAGTGTTATTTCTGAACTACAAAAAGTTCTTTCCAATCTGTTTTATAAAGACGTAAAATTAGCTGTTGTTGTAAAACACGAAAACACAACCCATACATTGCTTTCAGCTGGTTTTCAAGTAAATGAAAATCAGGATAATGCAGAGATAACCCTGCATATTGACACTAACAAACCAGAAAATTTAGGAGTGGAACGCATTGCTGTTTCGCCAAATTATCTGCAAGCGTATGTGTTTTAGGCTACAACAAGAAGCAAACAGACGAGGTATTGAGGTCAATGTTGAAGATTTGCGAACCGAAGTTATCAAAGACTTGGAAGGCAAAGAAACGGCAAGTTGGTTTGCTAAGTTGGCTCAAAAAGCAAAAGCGTTGTATCATGACCAAATAGGTACTTTTGCCGAAGCCGCATTAGCCTCTCAGAAAATAGCCAAAAATGTTTGGGAGGAAGGACAAATAAATCAAAGTACGTGGCACACTAAAAACCAAGAACACGAGCAGTGGCCTAAATATGCTCGATTTGCACCTGTTGTTGGAGGAGCTACCGATGGTGTCATAGACGAGATTGTAGGCATACCAATGGCTATCAAAGGTATTTATGGCATAATGACCGATGAAGAGCAACGCAAAGCCATTGCAAATGTTTTCACCAAAGAGGGAATGAACCAACTTTGGGAAGAATTAAAAGCCGAAAGCCAAGAGATTGTAAGTGATAACGAACGCTTAACACATTTTGGCTCAAAAACGGTAGTGCAAGTGGCAGCAATGTTGGTGCCAGGAACACAAGTGAACAAAAGTAAAAAAATGATGGGTGCATTGGACAAAGCAACCGATGTAACCAAAAATTTACCTCAAAACGTTACTACTTATTTAAAGAAAATAAGCGATACCAATCGATATAACCCTGAAATACTAAAATCCATAGAGGATTTATTTGCAAAAATAGACCCTAAACTTTTGGATAAATTAGTTGATGTGCCTGGATTTGACAAGGTAATAACCGATATGGCACAGCACTGGAAGAAATTTAGAGGCGGGAAGTTTGTTTTAGAATATTGCAATAAAAAAGGAGATGCCTTTATAAAAGGCATAAAAGAATTTGAGGCAACAACTGAATTAGATTTAGGCGATGGCATTACAAAATTGCGTAAATATAATATTGAAATGGTAAGTGGCTCTAAATTAGAGTTTAAAGACTGGAGTGCTTGGGCAAATTGGAGTAATAACTCATTTAGAAAACAATTTATACCTGACCTTACCGATGTAGATTTCACAGAATTAGGACAGAAAAAGTATATTTTTAGGGCAAATAAAAATATTAACGCAACAACCTTAAAAGAGAATGTGATAAAAGCGCTTAAAAAAGCAGATGGCACACCGATTGAGGAGCTGAATAAATTGTTTGGTGAAGAAGATATATTTTCTAAAAAAGCATCGAAACTCTTTGAAGTAGATATAGATAACGCAAAAGATTTGATGCAAGCATTAGAAGATGAAAAAATATTTAATCAAATTTTTGAAATAGTAGAATAGTATGTATAAACAAATTAAAAAAATAGAAGAAGCATCTTTAAATAGCAAGAAAAATAAATTATATCTTTTGTTTAGTTACCTTTTTAATAATTTTTTAATATTAAAAAAGAAAGGTATATCTATATATAGATAAAAAAAGGAAATTATTCTTCTCTGGCAAAAAGACCTTAGCAAAATTGCGAATTATACCGATTGGAATGGATACCACGAAGGTAATGTAAAAAATGTGTATCTATATGAAAATAAACTGATTGTGGTTGCAGGAAATTCAGTATTGGCTATGGATATTGAAAAAGGAAATATTATTTGGCAAGTTAAATATGATGATTTTCAGCCTTTTACCCTACATATAAATAATAATTTTGCTTATCTTTCCAAAGGAGCTTTTTATTCGGTAATTGACTTAGAAAAAGGCGAAAAAGTATTGGAAACAATGCTTTTTCGCCCTTTTGACCACGATGAAAAATATGAAAAAGCGAATTTGGCTATGGTGGGTAGTGATATGACTTTTTACAATAACTATTTGTATTTCAGTGATAAACATAAAGGTAAATATTATTTAGCAAAATTAAATCCTCAAACCGCCAAAATTGAAGAATATCAATTTTTAGAAGAAATAACATCAAATTTACATCCTCCAAAATTTTATGATGATAAAATGTTTCTACTGGATAACAAATCTGTTTATTTACGAGCGAGAATAATTCCATTTCCATTAAATCTAATTTTGTATAGCAAGAATGTGATTTATTTGAAAAAATAGTCCCTAAACTTTTATATGAATTTTTTTCTAAAAATTTACCATTTTAATTAAATTTATGATTATCTTTACACCTCATTTCAACTATAAATTTTTTTGAGATATGAAAAATATACTCCGCCTTAGCTTTTTGGCTATTTTTGTATTATTTGCTTGTTCAACAGACAAAGAACAAGATAGTAATCCATTGTTGTTTAAAGAATATATTTCAGGATTTTCATCAGGATATATTTCTGCTTACGATCCTATTCGAGTAATTTTTACCTCAGCTATTTCAGAAGAAAAAACCAAAGAGATTTCAGCAAGTAAACTCTTTGATATTTCTCCAAATGTAAAAGGAAAATTAGTTTTGACAGGGAATGAAGTTCAGTTTGTTCCTGAAAATTCACTAAATCCCGATACGGAATATCAAGTAACGTTAAATCTGTTTCGACTATTTGATGTAAAAGATAAGAAATTGGAACGTTTTCGATTTAGAGTACGTACTTTCGAATCGAAATTTACTGTTGAAACACATGACTTACAATCATATAGCAAAGAATATTATTTCTTAAATGCTTCGTTGGTTGCCAGTGATAATATTTCGTCAAATCTTATCAAAGACCTTGTTTCAGCTGAAATATCTGGAAAAAAACTTTCAGTAAAAACCTCATTTTCAGGGAGTAATAATCGTATTCCTATTATTATAGATAGTATTCCTGCCTTGCGAGAAGAACAAACACTTGTGATTTCTTGGAATGGTAAAAAACATAATATTGACAGCAAAGGGGAAACTTCACTAACGATTCCTTCACAAGATGTTTTTGATGTGATTCAGTTAATTAAAGATGATGACAATGCAAACTCGTTCAGCATTGGTTTTTCTGCTCCATTAGCTAAAAATCAAGATTTCAGAGGTTTTGTTTGGGTTGATGATAAATCAGATTTCAAATACAGCGTTTCGGGTAATACCCTGAAAGTTTATAGCGAAGAAGATTTTGAAAACACAATAAAAGTTTCTGTAAACCAAGGTCTTAGAAGTTCTTATGGAGAGCGTATGAGTACGAACTTCACAGGCGAATTAACTTTCGAACAACAAAAACCCGAAGTACGTTTTGTTCGTAACGGAACGATTTTGCCAAGTTCTCAAAATCTGAAAATAAATTTTCAAACCATCAATCTCAAAGCTGTTGAGGTAACCGTTTCGCGTATTTATCAAAATAATATTTTGCAGTTTTTGCAAGAAAATTCGCTCAAATCAGGATATAATATTTATAAAGTTGGCACACCGTTAGTCCGAAAAATTATTCCTATTCGTGCTACTGGTCTTACCTCTCTCAAAAAATGGAATACACACGCTCTTGACCTTTCAACACTTATTTTGCCTGAACCTGGTGCTATTTACCGCGTAGAAATTGCGTTTAATCGTAAGTTTTCACTCTATTGTGGTACAAATACAGAGCCCATTTTAGAAGAAACAATTTCGATTTCTGATGATGATAATAACTACTCTAATTATGATAATGACGATGATAGTGAGTATTATGAAGATGATTATAACTACGTTTGGGAAGAAAGAGACGACCCTTGCAAAGATAGTTATTACTATGGAAAAAAAATAACAACCAATGTGTTGGCAAGTGACTTGGGTGTAATTGTAAAAAGAGGACAAAACAATGATTATACCATAGTTGTTAATAATCTGCTAACAACTAAACCTGTTAATGGTGCTTTAGTTGAAATGTACGACTTCCAACAGCAAAAAATACAAAGCGGGGCAACCAATGGGGAAGGTATTTTGCAACTTACAACCAATAAAAAAGCATATTTTGCTGTGGTTCAAAAAGATAATTATTCGACCTATGTCAAAATAGACGATGGAAATTCACAATCAGTAAGCCGTTATGATGTCGATGGAGTTTCACTCGAAAAGGGACGTAACGGATATATCTATACCGAACGAGGCGTTTGGCGACCTGGAGATAGTATTTTGGTAGGATTTATTTTGAATGATTTTGCAAATAAATTACCTGAAAATCACCCTATAAAACTTACTTTTACAGATCCTTTTGGCAAAGTTATGCAACAGATGGTTAAGAATTCGACCAAAGAAAATCATTATCTATTTACTCTCAAAACAAATCCTGAGTCTGTTACAGGAAATTGGAATTGCCAAATAAAGGTGGGTGCTTCGGTCTTTAACAAAACCATTAAAATAGAAACTATCAAGCCACACCGATTGAAAATTCAAAATAGCCTTGCTGATAAACTTATAAAAAGTAGTGGAGGTAATGTATCTGTTCAAGTAGATTGGCTACAAGGAACGCCCGCAGGTAATACTGGATTAGAAGTTACGGCTAAGTTGTATCGAACCTCATCAGCGTTCAAAGGTTTTGAAGGATATACCTTCGAGAATGTTTCTACACCTTTTGCTTCGGAAGAAATATCGGTTTATAATGGAAAAACAAATGAAAATGGACAAGCTAGCTTCTTCTTTCAACCTGATGAAATAGAAAATGCTAGTGGAATGCTTCGTGTTAATTTTCTTACCAAAGCTAACGAAACAGGAGGTGATTTCAGTATTGATGTCAGTTCGGCTATGTATTCTCCATTCAAAAGTTATGTTGGTATGAAAGCGCCTGAACCAAATCGATACGGATATTACGAAACAAAACAAAAACATCCATTCCAAGTAGTTGTAGTTTCTGAAGAAGGAAAACCTCTTGCTAATCAGCCCGTGAAATTGTATGGATACAAAATGGAATATAGCTGGTGGTGGGACGCTTCGTATTCTAATATTTCAAGCTACAACGCTTCAGATAGCCATACAGCACAATTTGAACTAAGTGCTACCACCAACAAAAATGGTAAAGCCTTTTTTGACATCAATATTGACAATGATAACTGGGGGGCTTATTACCTTCTGGTTGAAAACGAAAATAGCGGACACCAAGCTGGTTTTCCTGTTCGCTTTGATTGGAGCTATGGAACACGCAAAGACAACAATAGCCAAGAAGCAGTTATGCTTGCTTTAGGTACTAATAAAACCGAATACGCTGTTTCAGAAAAAGTTGAAATTAATTTTCCTTCTGATGAGGGGGGACGTGCGCTCATTTCGATAGAAAATGGATCTAAAGTATTACAAACTTATTGGGTTGAAACTGCGCGAGGAGAGACCAAATACAGTCTTCCTATTACCGAAGATATGGCTCCCAATGCGTATATCTATGTAACATTGTTGCAACCTCACGCACAAACCGAAAACGACTCACCTATTCGTCTATACGGCATAGCCCCTATTTCGGTTTATAATGCAAAAACGAAGTTAGAACCTGTTATTACTATGGACGAAGTGCTTCGACCTGAAAAGAAAACAACAATCAAAGTAAAAGAAAAATCCGAAAGACCAATGACTTACACCATAGCTATTGTCGAAGATGGATTGTTAGACCTTACTCGATTCAAAACGCCAAAACCTTGGGAGCGATTTTTTGCTAAAACGGCTCTTGGCGTGAAAACTTGGGATATTTACAATGATGTTATTGGTGCTTTTGGCGGAACTATCAATCAAGTATTTAGTATCGGAGGCGATGAAGATTTAGGAGCAAGCCAAGCTCAGAAAGCCAATCGATTCAAACCCTTAGTTATTGTACAAGGTCCTTTCTATACAAGCGGAGGTAGCAAATCTCACGAAATTACACTACCCAATTACATTGGTTCTGCACGGGTAATGGTTATTGCCTCAGACGTTGAAAAAAACGCCTTTGGAAGCGCAGAGAAAACCGTTCCAGTTCGTAGCCCTTTGATGATTTTGGGGTCTTTGCCAAGAAAAGCTACTCCGGGCGAAAGTATTACACTACCTGTTACCGTTTTTGCAATGGAAAAACAGATTAAAAACGTATCAGTACGAGTAAAAACCGATAGCAAATTCAAACTCACAAGCAATGCTGAACAACACGTAAGTTTTTCGCAAGTTCCTTCTGAAAAAATGGCTTATTTCAATCTGCAAGTAAATGATTTAGGCATCGGAAAAATTACCATTGAAGCCACATCAGGAGGCGAACGAGCCACCTACGAAGTGGAAATGGACGTATATAATCCAAATCCGCGAATGTATCAAATAAAACAAGTGGTTCTTTCTGGAAAATCATCAGAAAATGTTTCGTTTGAAGTCTTTGGAGAAAAAGGCACCAATGCAACCAGCATAGAGGCTTCGAGCTTTCCTGGTATAAATCTAAATCAGCGACTGAAATACCTAATAGAATATCCTCACGGATGTGGCGAACAGATTACCTCGGGAGCATTTCCTCAGTTATATTTAGCTGATTTTTCTAAACTCTCAGACAAGCAAAAACAAGATGTACAGAAGAATGTAAGTTCAGCCATTCGCAAATTGTCTGAAAATCAGCTTTCTGATGGAGGTTTCTCATATTGGAAAGGAGGAAAATATGCCGACCAATGGGTAACATCATACATTGGTCAATTCTATATAGAAGCTGAAAAACGAGGTTTTTCTCTTCCTATGAATGCAAAAACAAAATGGCTTGATTATCAGAAAAAACAAGCGCGTAGCTGGCAACCTTCGCAATACGATTACTATGCAACGACCCAAGCCTATCGCCTTTATACATTGGCACTGGCTAATCACCCCGAAATGGCATCAATGAATCGCTTGCGAGAAACACCTCAACTATCAAACGAAGCTATACGCCTACTTGCGGCATCGTATGCCTTGGCAGGTCAGAAACGTACAGCCGAAGAGCTTTTTGGCAAAGTAAGCCTTGATAATTCGGACGAAAACTATACCTATACGTATGGTTCAGCTACTCGTAGCCAAGCCATGTCATTGGAAACCGCATTGCTGTTAGGAAAAAATCAAATTGCTTCTGATTTAGCATTGAAAATTTCTGAAAAATTATCTTCTTCTGATTGGCTTAGCACTCAAACAGCTGCTTATTCGCTCTATGCAATGGCAGGATATGCAACTAAGAATAAAAGTGGAAAAGATTGGGTTCTTTCTTTTTCTATTGGTAATAATAGTGGAACTCTGCAAAGCGATACAGGATATGCTTCACAAGATGTTTCAGCTAATATAGGTACGCATTCGGTCAAATTGCAAAACAAATCGGACAGAACGCTTTACGTCCGCCTTGTTAGTAGTGGAAAACTCCCCGTAGGACCCGCAGGAAAAGAACTGGCACAACAAAATGGGCTTTCGATAATATCCAAATATGTAGATGCCAAAGGTAATACCATTTCGGTTGAAGAAATAGCACAAGGAACAACCTTTACCAATGTGATAAGTATAACCAATACAACACAAAGCAAGGTTGATAATGTGGCACTAACTCAGCTTATTCCTTCGGGTTGGGAAATAATAAACACACGTTTTACGGAATATGGTGGTGAACAAAATGGTATCGACTTCGCTGATATTCGCGATGATAGAACCAATTTATATTTCTCGCTACGAGCTAACGAAACCAAAACCTTCCGCATACAGCTCAATGCTTCTTTTGCAGGACGTTATTACCTGCCAGGAACATATGCCGAGGCAATGTATGACCAACGTTACAACACACGTAATATTGATAGTTGGGTTTCTGTAAAATAGTATTTAGTCTTCAACTACACAGACAAAGGAGCGAAATTTCGCTCCTTTGTCTTTTGTATAACTGACTCTTACTTGTTTGGCTACTACATTTAACTGCGTGTTTTTAATTTCGTGAATAGCCAATTTAAATTTTCCTTAATAATATTCGATACACATACCTTTTTTGCAGATTTTACACAACAGAACAAGATTTTTGCTAATTTTGAAGGCTATTATTTTGATTAAACTCAGATATTAGAAAAATTTCACCTAAATGTTGAATCTGTATTAAAAATATTTATTCAATTAGTGTTACTCTTTTTTGTCTTTTATGATGTTTTTTTGCTTTTCATCCCTTAATTTTTGATGTTTTATAAGAAAAACACTTCCTTTTTTAAGCTAATTTTTGTCAAAAAAATCAATTTTTTTCTTTTTTTGGAATTTTTATTTTTAAACATGTTAATTTTTTAGTTAAACATTCACAAAAACAAATATCGAAAATTTATTAATAAATACTAACAAATACGCCAATAGTAGCACAAATAATCATCTTATTTTCAGAATATTAACTCAAAACAGTAGTGATTTTATGCTAATTGATAATTTGTTATAAAATAGTTAATATTAAATTATGCTAATTGATGCTGAATTTGTGCTATTCTGTTCTTGACAACCAATATACTTTTGTCATAGAAAAACAAAAATATTGTTTCGTTTGAAAAAGTGTTAGTACTTATAAAATTAATTGTATATCCGTAATCAC
>NZ_BPMA01000070.1 GCF_026005215.1 Capnocytophaga catalasegens
GTGATTACGGATATACAAATAATCTTTGTCGTATTTGAGATAAATATCGTATTCTTGCTTACGCAAAGCATCTTCTAAATTCATTCGGGTAATCATCGGAAGGGCTAAGTTTTGCCTAATCGCTTCAATCTTCGCTTTAAAAGGAAGCATTTCGGAGCGATACCTTTCCCCTTGTGCATTTCCATATTTTACCGAAATTTCTATCACATTATCTTCCAGCCATTTATCAAAACTAAGAGCGTCTCCGTATGGATAAATTCCTTTCTTCTTCTCTTTGCCTTCAACAACCAATTCCCGATAAGTTGCCTCAATAGGGTTTACTCCCGAAGGCACAATAAAGTACCATCCTCGCTCGGTAGTACGGGCTTTTTTCTCAATCACCGCAACATTAAAATACTTTTCCAAAGCCAACTTCATACCCTCTATTACCTCGTTGGCAATTTCATGCATTTTAGTAGCAAACACCATATAAGACTTTAACGACTGAACGCTACAATCGTTCCCACTGTGCGTCTCGTACTGATGCATATAATGCGCAAAACCTAAGTCTATTTCTTTTAAAATTTTATTCACATCACCAATACCAAGTGCCTGCGTATCGTTTTTTATATCGGCTTGAATACTTGCTACTATCTTTTTAAAAGTAGGTAAAAATTCTTTTTTTAGATTTTCTTTGATAAAATCAGCTGTATAAAAAGCCGTTGAACACGGATTACTACCAAAACGTATCACTGTGGTAACCAATGCAGTAACAGCTGTAAGAGCCGTACCTACTACTGAACCAACACCAAGAATACAATGAGCAATAGCAGCCGCTGTGCCTCCTATCAAATCTACTATTCCTGCTGTATTTTGAGCCTTCAACGAGGCTACATATTCGGCATATTGCTTTGCTTTCTCGCTTTCTTCACTTAAAAATGCATCATATTGATCTACAACCCCCAAACCTTTTATGGTTTTTGTGGTTTTTCCGGAAAAAATAAACACATTGTCAGCTTCAATATACGATAATTCAGTAAATTGCGGAATTGTGCCATCAATGGTATAATATCCTTTGGTGAGATTAAAACGCTTTTGGTCAATTGGAACAACAATATACACGTGAGTAAATCCGTTAGGATTACTGGCTTGTTTGATGCGACGCATATAGTGAGAAACTCCTGCATTCTGTAAAATAGTACTGGCAAATATGCTATAACTCTTACAATCAATCCCCTCTTTTCGGCTTGCCCAACTGCACGCAGGCGAACGCAATTTCTGTTTTTCGCCGTCTAACTTATATTGCAAATGATGATATAAGAATCTGTGAATTTCTTTACATAAATCATTGATATTCTTTTGATTAAAAAAAACTTCGGTCAAACGCTCGGTATGATGACGATACTTTATCGCAGTATCTTTCATTTTATCAATACTGAATTTGGTATCGCCAAAACCAAGACGTAAAGACGAACAATCACTATATGGCATATAAGTATCATAGCTTACCCCAGAAAATATAGGGCGATATAAGGCATTATTGATACTTGTATAATCCATAGATTTATAAATAATATGAGTACATCAATTCAACACTACAAAGGAACGAATTAGGCAAA
>NZ_BPMA01000071.1 GCF_026005215.1 Capnocytophaga catalasegens
AATCCCCTATCATAAGATTATCGCTTATATTAGAAATCGGTTATAACTTTTGTCAATAATATACAAATAAGCGATGCGAAACATAAATCAATTGGTTATCTTCGGTATATTGTTCATATCGTATCCAATTGCCGTTTGAATCATAGATATGTTTATAGAAAAATGTATTTTTATTCGGCGAATTATCCATAATTTGGGTATATTCTATTTCTTCTTCTTTATCATTATACACAGAATGGTAATGCATTCCTGAAATAAAATTGTACGTTTCTATTTTTTTTAGTCTACGTTTAACATCGTATATATATTTTTTTTCTTCAATAAGTGCATTTTCATTATCGTATAACATAGAGAAAAGTATTTTATTCTTTTTATTTTCATAGTTTTTTACTTTTTTAACTATTTTATTATCTGAATTATAATATGTATAGATAGTTTCTCTATTTTTTTTGTCATAATTTACTTTTGTTATCTGAAATAGCTCATTTTTATGATTAAAATGCTTTTTGATATAGTTATTTTTACCTTTTAAATAATCAATTTGTTCACTATACAGATAATTTTTATATATCAATAACAAATAATTCTTTTTACTTTCTTTATTAAAGTCTTTTTCTATCTCCGATTTAACTTTTATAAGTCGATTTTTCTTATCATAGAAAAAAGTTTTTTTTATCAAAAATGAATCTAATGGAAAATATATTTTCTCTTCTGTCATTAGTTTTTCGTTATAATAATAGTAGTGGTATCTTTTTACCTCTCCATTTTCATTTCGAAATCCTTTCTCTATGGTTCGCCCTTTTTTATCGAAAAGTTCTCCGTAAATGAAATTATTTTCATTTTCGTGAGCTATCGAATCAATTACAATACCATTACTATCTGTTTTGATTATAAAATTAACTTGTTCTACCTATTTTACTTTTTGTTTAGATGAAAATTCTTGCGAAAATCCACATAAAGTAGTTAAAATTAAAAGTAAAGTTATTCTTTTCATAGTTTAATAGTATAAAATTTCTCGTTCTGATACAATTTCTATTTCATTTTTCTGATTTAATTGCTTTCTTTGTATCCAATTTCCGTGTGCATCATATAAATATTCGTACATTTTTTTTATTTCTCCATCTCCTTGAATTGTTTTATTTACATATTCTATTTCATCGCCCTTGTCATTAAATTTTCTAAAAACCACTCTGTTCATCTCCAAATCTATATCTTTAGTTTCTTGTAATACATTGTATTTGTTGTAAGTATAAGTTATTTGAGAATAGGTTTTTAAATCTTCGTTATACCACAACGATTTTATAGTTTTTCCTTTCTTATTATAAAAATGATGTTTTTTATCTATATTTTTTCTATCAGGGGTATATCCTAAATCCAATATTTCTCTCCTTTTAGGGTCATATTTTACTGAATCAATTTTCACTAATTCATTTTTATAATTATATTGTTCTATGGTATAATTCTCTTTATTCTTTTGATATGTAAATACTTTTTTTGTCAAGTAATAATCGTATTTTTTCAACAGATAATCCTTTCTTTTATCCCAATTAGCTATTTTTTGAATATCAGGAGCATAAATTTTTTGTCTTTTTTTCTTGTCATACGATATATTTTCAATAATATACAACGAATCTTTCGGAAAATGATTTATTTGTTGCACTTCTTTATTTCTTTTGTAAATAGAAATTTCCTCTTCTTTTATAAAAAGTTGGGCATCAAATTCAATTTTCTTTAATTTGTTACCCTTTCTGTCAAAAGTTTCCATATAGATAGGATTATTATAATCTTCGTAATACTTAACTAATTTTTTTCCATTTGCATAGCTCGAAGAATACATTCTATTTACTTGTTTTACAGACTTTACTCCTTTTTTGTAATATAATTTCTGAGAAAAAACAAATAAAGGAACGAAAGCTATTAGCAATGCTATTTTTTTCATATTGATTTATTTTTCAAAATAAAAATACTTGGTAACTTTATTACACAATTTCACGAATAATATGTATATAAAGAAAAACTAATTCTTTTTTAAAGAAAGATTGATTCGTTTGCGCATCATATCTACATCAATTACCCTTACTTGAACATGCTGATGAAGTTTCACTACATCATTAACATCGGTAACAAATACATCAGCAAGCTCCGAGATATGAACCAAACCACTTTCTTTAATACCAATATCAACAAAACAACCAAAAGCGGTAATATTATTAACAATACCTGGGAGAATCATACCTTCGTGCAAATCGTTAATAGTTTTTATATCAGGGGCAAATTCAAATATTTTAGCTACTTTTCTCGGGTCAATTCCTGGTTTTTCAAGCTCTTTCAAAATATCTGTAAGATAGAGTTTCCCAACCGATTCGCTAAAATATTTTGTTATATCAATCTTTTCGATGGCTTGCTTATTTCCTATCAATTTTTCTACGGAAAGTCCTAAATCTTCTGCCATTTGTTGTACAATTTTATAGGCTTCGGGGTGTACAGCCGAATTATCTAATGGATTTTTTCCTGCATGTATTCGTAAAAAAGCAATTGCTTGCTGATATACTTTTTCTCCCAATCGAGGAACTTTTTTCAAATCTTCACGTTGCTTAAAAGCTCCATTTTCCAATCGATAGGTAACAATATTTTCAGCCATTTTCGCTCCAATACCCGATACATAACTCAATAATGATTTGCTTGCCGTATTGAGATTTACTCCTACTTTATTTACACATCTAACAACCACATTATCAAGGCTTTCTTTAAGTTTTGTTTGATTAACATCGTGTTGGTACTGCCCCACTCCTATTGATTTCGGATCAATTTTTACCAACTCTGCCAAAGGGTCTGCTAACCTTCTTCCGATAGATACCGCTCCGCGAACTGTAACATCGTAAGTAGGAAATTCTTCACGCGCTATTTTTGATGCCGAATACACCGATGCGCCTGCTTCGCTAACCACAAATACTTGTATGGAGTTATCAAAAACTATTTTCTTTACAAAACTTTCGGTCTCTCGTGAAGCTGTTCCGTTACCAATGGCAATCGCTTCTATTTGGTACGAATTGACCATTGAACGAACTTTCTTCATAGCCATTGAGATTTCGTTTTGTGGAGCGTGTGGATATATCGTTTCATTATGCAACAAATCACCTTTTTCGTCTAAACAAACCACTTTACAACCAGTCTTATAACCTGGGTCTATCGCTAAAATTCGTTTTTCTCCCAAAGGAGAAGCCAAAAGCAACTGATTTAGATTTTCTGCAAATACCAAAATTGCTTTTTCATCGGCTCTATCCTTCGCCTCTTGCAAAGTTTCATTGGCTATTGAAGGCTCTAACAAGCGCTTGTAGCTATCTTTTATACAGTTACGAAGAAATTCTATAATTTCCTTGTCAGATGTTTTTATTATTTGTTCTTCGATAAATTGTAAAACTTCTTGGGTGTCAATGGTTATTTTCATTTTTACAAATCCTTCATTTTCAGCACGTAATATAGCTAATATTCGATGTGAAGGGGCTTTGTATATGGGTTCTTCCCATTCAAAATATTGTTCGTACTTTTTAGCTTCTTGCTCTTCTTTTTTAGCTTTGACCACTTGTGAAACCAATTTTGCCTTACGAGCAAACATTTTGCGAAGCGTACGCCGAATATATAAGTGTTCGTTAATCCACTCAGCAATAATATCCGATGCACCTTGTAGTGCATCTTCTTCAGTCAAAATAGCTTCTGATAAATATTTTGAAGCAATATATTCCAAATCTGTTGCACGTTGGCTCATTATTATTTTTGCCAAAGGTTCAAGTCCGTTTTCTTTGGCAATATCGGCTTTGGTTTTTCGTTTTTTCTTATAAGGTAAATAAATATCTTCTAATTCATTGATTTCAAAAGAATTTTCTATTTTCTGTTGAAGCTCAGAAGTTAATTTTCCTTGTTCTTCTATGGATTTTAATATTGTCGTTTTTCTATCTATAAGTTGTTGATAATCAGATTGTAATTTAGCTATTTTTTCGATAGCTACTTCGTCCAAATTGTGTGTTCTATCTTTTCGATAACGAGCAATAAAAGGAATTGTACAACCTTCTGCAAGTAATTGTAATGTATTTTCAACAGATAAAGCTGAAAAATTTATCTCTTTTTGAATGTATTGTAATAATGTCATTGATAAAATTTTGAAATGGCAAATATAGAGATTTTCTACAATGAAACACAAATTTTCGAAAATGAAAATAAAAAATCTCTTAGGAAATTTCCTAAGAGATTTTTATAAAATTGTTTTTTGACTATTCCACAATAAATTTTCCTTTCATCATTGCATAATGCCCAGGGAATGAACATATGTAGTCGTAAGTTCCTTTCTCTGGTGCATCGAACGTAACCGATGTTGTTTCGCCACCGCCAATCATTTGAGTATAAGCAATAACGTCTTTGGTCATTTTAGGAATATAATTAGTATCTTTTGCTTCCATTGCCGCTTGTGCAAATGTAGCTAAATCAGTACCTGGTTTTAGCAGTACAAAGTTATGCCCCATAACTTCTTTTTTCATTGTTCCTAAGTGTTTCAAAACCAATTTTACTTTTTGTCCAGCTTTTACACGAAGTTCTGTTTTGTCAAAAGTCATCTGATCTGTACTTCCCAATTCGATAATTACTTCGTTTGAATCGGTAGGGGTTACAACTTCCATTTGCTTTTCAACAACAGGTTCTTGTGCTTGTTGTTCTTCTTTTTTCTTTTTATCTGCACAAGAGATAATCATAGCTGAGGCTACTGCCAATAATACTATTTTTTTCATTTGAATAATGTATTTGAATTAAACTAGGCAAATGTATGAAAAAAAAATAAAAATATACAAATTTATTTAGAATTATTTCATTTAAAAAATGATAGCTATTTTATTCATCATTTTTTGATAACCGTTATTGGTCAAAAAAGAACATATTTTTTTCAAATTTTTATTGGTTTTTAATTTATTAACTTTTATATTTTCAACCAATGTCAAAAAATTCTCCATATCCTTGAAAAAACTTTCTCAACTTGACATTAAAAGTTTAGATAGATTTATCAAAAAAAGTTTTTAAAGTATATTTTCGGTAATTTAACGCTTTGAAGACCCAAAGAAATACTATTTTTTTTGCAAAATAGAGCAAAATAAAGTTTTTATGAGGTTTAAAATTCTTTTTTCAGAGAAATTATACGAAAATAAATAAATAATTATCCGATAATAATATATAACTAAATTTATTTGTCTATCTTTGCCCCCAATTTATAAAAATTATATGAATTTATTTAATGAATTAGGTTTAGAAGAACCTATCCTCAAAGCCATTACAGACTTAGGCTTTGAACGTCCGTCAGAGGTACAACAAGCGACCATTCCTGTTTTATTATCTACTCCAACAGATATTGTTTCTTTAGCGCAAACAGGTACAGGGAAAACAGCAGCTTTCGGTTTTCCACTTTTACAAAACATCAATCCTGACAATAAGCAAACACAAGGGCTTATTTTGGCACCTACTCGTGAACTTTGTTTACAAATTACCAACGAAATGAAATTGTATGGCAAATATTTACCAAAAATAAATATTGTAGCTATTTACGGAGGTGCAAGTATTGAAGAACAAGCCAAAAATGTAAAAAAAGGAGCTCAAATTATTGTAGCTACTCCAGGTCGTATGCAAGATATGATACGACGTAATTTCGTAAATATCTCAAATATAAACTACTGTATTCTTGATGAAGCTGACGAAATGCTTAATATGGGATTTTATGAAGATATTACTGCCATTTTGCAACATACTCCTTCATCTAAATATACTTGGTTATTTTCAGCTACTATGCCCAATGAAGTTGCCAAAATAGCCCGAGAATTTATGAATAAACCCAAAGAAATAACCATCGGTTCTCGTAATCAGGGGTCTAATAATGTACAACATGAGTATTATGTTGTTAATGGACGACATCGGTACGAGGCTTTAAAACGCTTAGCTGATGCTAATCCTGATATTTTTTCTGTGGTTTTTTGTCGAACTAAGCGAGATACGCAATCGGTTGCTGAAAAACTAATTGAAGACGGATATAATGCTGCAGCTTTACACGGCGATTTAAGTCAAAATCAGCGCGATTTGGTTATGAAAGGGTTTCGTTCCAGACAAATACAAATGCTTGTTGCTACCGATGTCGCTGCACGAGGTATTGATGTTGATGATGTAACTCACGTTATTCACTACCAACTTCCTGACGAAATAGAGACATACACACACCGTAGCGGACGTACTGGGCGAGCAGGGAAATCTGGAATTTCGATGGTTATCTTAGCTAAATCAGAAGTAAAAAAAATCAAAACAATAGAAAAAATCATTCGAAAAGAATTTGAATCGAAACAAATTCCTTCTGGAATTGAAATCTGTGAAATTCAATTATATCATTTAGCCAACACTATCAAAAATGCACAAGTTAATACAGCTATTGATGATTATCTTCCAGCAATAAAAGATGTACTGCAAGAACTTGACCGAGAAGAACTCATAAAACGAATGGTTGCCGTTGAATTTAATCGTTTTTACAATTATTACAAAAATTCAAAAGACCTCAATGAGAAAAATTCATACAATAAATCATACAAAAATGACGAAGGAGAAACTCGTTATTTTATAAATATTGGTGAAAAAGATGGTTACGATTGGCGTACACTTAAAGATTTCCTGAGAGCTACACTGAATTTGGACAAAGAAGATATTTTCAAAGTTGATGTCAAAAATACATTTTCATTCTTCAATACTGATGCTGATAAAACCGATGATGTTCTAGCGATTTTCAATGATTTCAAAATGAATGGGCGTTTTATCAATGTAGAAATATCACAAAAAAGCGAAAAAAATTCATCGAAAAGAGAAAAAAACAAATCAAAAAGTTTTAAAGAACAAAAAAGCTCCAAACGAAATAAAAAAAGTTCTTTTGGAACTGAAAAATCATCGCGTAAACGCAAGCGTAAAAAATAGAAATAAACACATAAATACCTAAAACTCGTTAATATATTTCGTAAATATCTTAAAAAAATACTATATTTTCAGTTTCTTGATTTTTTTTCTTGTTTTGTCGTAGGTTATTATATTTTTTTTTCTATTTTTGCCCCGTTAATTTTTAATAAATTTTTATTTGTAATGAGAAAAATGATTTTATCGGCACTAATTGCAGGAATTGCTTTTACTGCCAACGCACAAGAACAAGGACTTAGTTATAGTAAGTTTTTTGACAATTGGCAAGTAGGTGTAAATGCCGGAGGATATCTTCCTACCAAAGGATACGACTTGATAAAAGACGTTCGTTTTAACTTTGGAGCAGAACTAAGTAAACAAATTTCTCCTGTATTTCGTTTAGGTTTTGATGCAAATGCTTATTTAAATCAAAATTGGCATGGAGAAAGAAATCCTCTTGTAATTGAAACAACAAACGTTGCTTTAATTGGAGCTTTCAATTTAGGAAATCTTTTTGCAGGTTACAAAGGAGAGCCTCGTACTTTTGAAGTAGAAGCATTTGCTGGACCTGGTTGGGGATATCAATTTGAACAAGGAGATTTTGTTCATCCTGGTATGAATACAATGACTACTAAAGTTGGAGCTAACTTTTTGTTCAACTTAGGAGCTAGTAAAGCTTGGGCAGTTAAGCTTACTCCTTCTATATTGTATGGTATAGACTACCCAAGTTCTGATGCTACAAATAGCTTGAATATCAATCATTCAATATCTCAAGTAAATGTAGGTATTATCTATCGTTTCAAAGGTAGCAATGGAGCTCACCACTTTACTTCTGTAGCAGGAAGAAATCAAGGAGAAGTTGATGGTTTAAACAGTAACCTAAGCAACCTTCGTAACCAATTAAACAGCAAAGACGAGCAACTACGTGCTGCTCAACAACGTGCTGCTCAACTTGAAAAAGAATTGGAAGCTGCTCGTAGCCAAAAACCAGAAGTTAGAACAGTTACTAAAACTAATAACACTTTAGAGTCTGTTGTAACTTTCGGTGTAGGAAAATCAACTGTTGATGCTTCTCAATTGCCTAACGTAGAGCGTATCGCTACATACCTTAAAAAATATCCTAACAGCCGTGTAGTTATCAAAGGATATGCTTCACCAGAAGGTAATCAAGAGAAAAATATCGCATTGGCTAATGCACGTGCAGAAGCTGTGAAAAAAGTACTTATAGCACGTTACAAAATTGATTCAAATCGTATTTCTGCACAAGGAAATGGTATTGGTGATATGTTCTCTGAACCAGAATGGAACCGAGTAAGTATTGCTACTATTGAAGAAAAGAAATAATATTTTTTGTAGAAATAAAACAAATTTTGGAAGAAACCATAACAAACTTTTGTTTGTTATGGTTTTTTTGTATATTTACACACCATATAACATAAACCTTTTTTAATCCTAAAAAACTACAAATCAAACACTTAAAAAATTATAATGAAAAAAATTCTAATAATATTACTACTTTTTATGCCTTTTTTTATCTTTTCACAAGAAGACTCGGTAGTTAAAGGGAGTGTTTTCAGTATACAAAATAATCTTCCTTTGGAAAATGTAAATATTGTTAATCTAAATCAAGTGAAAGGAACTATCAGTAATCTTAAAGGAGAGTTTGTTATTCGTGCTGCGGTTAATGACACACTACATTTTTCATTCTTAGGATACAAATCAATTAAAGTTCGTGTTACAAGTGATATGATAAAATTTTCAGGAACTAAAATAGGTTTGAGCGAACTTGCTTATGCTCTTGAAGAAGTTGTCGTTACTCCGTATAAACTAACAGGTATTTTGAAAATTGATGCCAAATATATTCCAATCAATACCAACAAGCAATATAGTATTTCAGGATTAAACAAAGGATACGAAGTAAAAAATGGTGGAAGCGTAGGACGAGTACTTGGTACGATAGCTGACCCTGCTGGGGCTCTATATCGATTATTTGGTTCTAAACCCAAAGAGTTGCGAAAACTCAACAAAATAAAAAAAGAAGAAGATGTACGCAGTTTGTTACTTACAAAATATGATCGTGAAATGGTTTCAGAAATGTTAGGTATCAACAAAGTAGACCTTGAAGAAATGCTAAGACATTGTAAATATTCTGAAGATTTTATAAAAAATGCTAATGATTTGCAATTTCTTGATGCGTTAACAGAATGTTATGATGAATTTAAACTTTTGAAAAAATAAATATCCAAACTAATGAAAAAATTTTTAAAAATCAGTGGTATTATCTTTTTAATATTGATAATTATCTTAGTATCAGCACCTTTTTTGTTTAGAAATACCATCAAAACAAAGATACTAAAAGCTGTAAATGAAAGTATCAATGCACAAGTTGCTTTTGATAATGTGTCGTTGAATTTTTTAAAAAACTTCCCAAATGCAACTATTGCATTAGAGAAGCTAAGTGTAATTAACAACGCTCCTTTCCAGGGAGATACACTTGTATATGCCAAGTATCTTTCACTAAAAGTTAATCTGAAAGATATTGTTTTCAAAGCTGAAAATGAACCTTATAAGCTCTTAGGATTTGCTCTTGAAGATGCTTTGGTAAATATTCGTATGAATAATGATGGAAAAGGTAATTTCGACATAGCAAAACCTTCTGATTCTCCTGAGGAAGAAAGTAGTAATTTTGCCTTGAATATAAAAGAATATTCTGTTGATAATCTTCGGTTTAGCTTTCGTGATGATTCCTCAAAAATGGTAATTACTCTCGATAGTATTTTTCACAAAGGAAACGGTGATTTTGCCAATCAGCAGTTAGATTTGACTACAACGACCAAGACTAAGGTTTCTTTTCTCTCGGACAACACTTATTTTATGAAAAATATTCCAATTTCGCTTGATGCTGTCTTAGGAATTGACTTGGATAATCAAAAATACACTTTCAAAGATAATAAAGCACTTATCAATCGGTTAGCTTTGGAATTTGACGGATTTTTACAACTTTTGGAAAATGGACAAAAATATGATTTGACCTTCAAAACCCCTACTTCATCTTTTGAAAATTTCTTAGCTCTTATTCCAGAAGCCTATACAAAAAGTATTTCAGGTGTGAAAACATCTGGAAATTTTGAAGTAAATGGAAAAATAAACGGAACTTATTCTGAAACAACCTTTCCGAAATTGGATATTCGTATGTATTCACAAAAAGCTTCATTCAAATATCCTGACCTTCCAAAATCAGTTAAAAATATTGATATTGATGTAAAAATTGGAAATGATACTGAAGTTTTAGATGATACATATGTGAATATCAATGCTTTATCTTTTTCTATTGATGAAGATAGTTTTGCAGGAAAAGCTAAAATTACAAACTTAATAAAAAATCCAAATATTGTTGCCGATATAAAAGGAATTATCAATTTAGAAAATATCAAAAAAGCCTATCCTGTCAAAATGGATTTGGACTTAAAAGGTATTCTTAAAGCCAATATTTCTACGCAATTTGATATGGCTTCAGTTGAGAAAGAAAAATATGAAAATATAAAAAATTCTGGTGAAGCTTCTTTGGAAAAATTTGTTTATTCGGGTGCTGGTTTTGTTCAGCCTTTTCATATTGACAAAGCTGCGCTAAGTTTCAATACTGCAAAAATTCAATTGACTGAACTCTCGGCTCGAACAGGTAAAACAGATTTGAATTTAAAAGGAGGCTTGGACAATTTCTACGGATTTATGTTTCGAAAAGAAGTTCTTAAAGGCAATTTTAGTTTAAATTCAAACCTAATTGCTGTTAATGATTTTATGCAAAAAGAAGAAGCGACAACAAGTGAAAAAGAATTGAATGAAAAACCTTCTGAAAAAAAGACACAAACTACAACCTCTGAAGCCATAAAAGTTCCTGCTTTCTTAGATTGTTCGTTTGAAGCTTCTGCAAAAACAGTAGTATATGATAATCTAAATCTTAAAAATGTTTCTGGAAAACTAATTATCAAAGACGAAAAAATAACTCTCCAAAATCTTAAAACTGACCTTTTTGGGGGACAAATAGCTGTTTTAGGAGATGTTTCTACCAAAGAAACGAAACCAACCTTCAATATGAAGTTAGATATTAGCAAATTAAATATTGTAGAATCTTTTTCACAAATAAAAATGTTAGAAAAAATTGCTCCTGTAGCCAAAGTTATACAAGGGCTTTTTAATTCAGATATCTCGGTTTCAGGAAGTCTAAATCCTGATATGTCTCCCGATTTGAATAGTATTAAAGGTGGGCTTACTGCTTCATTACAAAATGCACAAGTGAATGAAAGTGGTTCTCCACTTATCAGTTCGCTCAATTCGCAATTTCCTAAACTCAATATTGCAGGTCTAAAATTAAACGATTTGAAAACTCATTTGAGTTTTGACAACGGACGTGTTAATATTCAACCATTCAATATCAATATAGGTAAAGGAGCTTCTATTAAAATAGGAGGTTCTCACGGATTTGACCAAAGTATCAATTATAATTTGGTATTAGATATTCCTCCAAGTATGTTAGGTAAAGATGCAGAACAACTTATTTCAAAACTATCAGCTACTGAGCAGCAAAAGTTACAAAATATTCCTGTATCAGTAAGTCTTACTGGTGATTTTGCTAAACCAAAAGTTTCTGCTGATATGAAAAGTGTAGTTACAAATCTAACTCAACAAATTGCACAAGGACAAGCCAATAAACTCATCGACCAAGGAATAGATAAAGGATTAGATGCCTTAGGAAAAATATTAGGTGGAAATAAAACAGAAGACACCAATAGTACAACCAAAACTGATAGTACCCGTACTGAGCAGAAAAATCAAGTAAAAAAAGCAGTAGGTAATTTACTTGGTGGATTTTTAAATCGAAAAAAAGATACAACTTCAAAAAAATAATGATTGATACAACAAGGCATCAAGGATTACGAAATATTTTGGCAAATGAGCTTGCACAGAAAGGCATTAAAGACAAAAATGTTTTACAAGCTATACGTACCATTCCTCGACATTTATTTCTCAATAGTAGCTTTGAAGATAAAGCCTATCAAGATATTGCTTTTCCAATAGCTTCAGGGCAAACAATCTCTCGTCCGCATACAGTTGCTTTTCAAACTGAATTATTACAAATGAAATCAGGACAAAAAGTATTGGAAATAGGAACAGGAAGTGGTTATCAATCAGCCATTTTGGTATTTTTGGGAGCTAAGTTATATACCATTGAACGCCAAGCAGAATTGTTCAAAAAAACAAATATCTTTCTAACTAAAAAATTAGGCTACGTACCTAAAAAAATGATATTAGGAGATGGTTATAAAGGACTTATTGAAGAAGCTCCTTTTAACAGAATTATCGTAACAGCAGGCGCTCCAAGCGTTCCGCATCAGTTACTTTCACAACTTGCCATTGGTGGACGTTTGGTTATTCCCATAGGAGAGATAACACAAGTGATGACTACTTTTGATCGCCTTTCCGAAAAAGAATTTCACAAAGAAGAATATGGTCATTTCGCTTTTGTACCAATGTTAGAACGTATAAAAACAAGGGTTGGATAAATTTCCAACCCTTTAATTTTTTTTAGACATTATTTCTTTTTCAGAAAAAATTGGTCTTCCTTCGTATTGAAGCGTCCAATTCATCGAATTAGTTAGGACTAATAGTTTTGACAATTCGGAAATAAGCCGACTTTCTGCATTTGACTTCAATGTTGATTGGTCTATTTTCTGACGAACTATTTCATTGGCTTTCTGACGAATTTTGTTATGGTCTTGTGAAGTAAATGTATTAAATTGACTTTGTACAAGGTCATAATATGACAATTGTGGATATATTTTGAGCTCTGGCTCTGGTATATTATTGATAATCAAACGTTTATTTTCTGAATCTATTTCGTATGCTATCTGGCTCATATCATAAGAAATCGTAGCTTCAGCATTGACTACTATAAGTGCTTTTTTGTCAAATGAAATCAAATCTGCCAGATATTTCTTAGCATCTGTATATGTTATTATTTCAGAAAAATATCCTTCAGTTACTACAAGTTTGCTAACATTCTTCAAATGTTCTTGAATAAGTGCTGTATTTTCTATTATTTGGTCATTTTTTCGAGTGCATCTTTGAATATATTGTAATAAAAATACACCAACTATTCCAACTAATATTCCTACAAGTATCTTTTTCACTGAGTTAGAATTTGATGAATGAAACTTTATCTTGCAATGATTTCATTCGTTCATTTAAGTTTTCCAAAAATATTTTATGCCCTTCTGTATCTGGATTAAATGGTCGATGTGCCAAACCTGTTTGTATCGAAGAGACTTCATTCATCAATTCGTATGAAGACTCTCGTATGTATGCATTTTTGAATTTTTCCCAGATAAAATCAATCGCTTGTAACGACGGATGTACCAAATCTTCAGCATAAAAACGATAATCTCGAAGTTCATCCATCAATACTTCATATGCAGGAAAATAAAATTGTAAATCATCTTTCGCATCTTGTAAATATTCGTGTAATGCAGTGAATAACAATGATTTACTTCGTTGATTTTCTACAAATCCGTCTTTAAGATGTCTTACTGGCGAAATGGTAAAAATAATTCGAACGTAAGCATTGATACTTCTAATAAAATTACGCATACGATGCAAACTATCAAAAACATCAACTACCGAGAGGATTTCTTTTTGAAATTCTTGTTGAGGAATTTTATGGCAATTAGCCACCAAAACATCACTTTGCAAATGACGATATGCCCAAGCTGTACCCAAAGTAATCACAATATGAGTAGCACTAGCTATTGCATCTCGAAACTCTCGTAATTTCTGATTTAAAGTACTGAGCATCAATTCTTTATCATTCATACTACACTCAGAGTGAACCTCATACGAATGCCATAAATCTTCGTGAAAGAAAATATCTTTTTCTTCAAAAAGTTCAAATTTAAAAGCGCGTCTTAACAAATTTTCAATAGCCATCGGATGAAACATTACCCCAAAAGGATTTGCCTGAGAACGAAATTTGTAAAATTCCATTTTCTGAGAAAGACTTTTTGCAAAACACGAACCTATGGTCATAGTTTTAGATTGATAATCAATCTGATGCTCTTTGTCAATAGGAGGTATCTGAAATGTTGTGAATAGTTCCATAATTTTCTTGGTTTGAAAGACAAATGTACATTTTTTTCTTGAAAAATCAAATTTTTTAATGATTTTTAACTATAATTCGTTTTTTATCTGCTGCAATACAGATTTTATATGCTCTAATTTTTGTACAATTTCAAAGTTAGAAAGTGTTTTTTTCAAATCTTCACGTAATTTTATACGTGCTCCTTCGAGCGTGTAACCTCTTTCTTCGACTAAATTGAAAATCAAATGAAAATTTTGTACATCTTCCGATGTATATCTGCGCGTACCTTTGGCATTTTTTTTGGGTGATAATATTTCAAATTCTTTTTCCCAAAAGCGAATTTTTGATGCATTGACATTGAACGCCTGTGCTATTTCACCTATGGTGTAATAACGTTTGGGAGGTAAATTGATTTCCATTAGTCAAGAGATTGATTTTCTTGAGTTGATTGACGTAAAAGTTCCGCATATTCGGCAGCACTCAAACTTCCATAATAGAAATTGATTGGGTTTAGATGCTGTCCATCTTTGCGAATTTCATAATGCAAGTGAGGTGCTTCAGAACGTCCTGAACTGCCTACAAAACCTATCAAATCACCACGTTTTACCTTTTGACCAGGACGAACACTATATTGACTCAGGTGTGCATAAAGACTTTCATAACCAAATCCGTGGTCTATACGTATATGTTCTCCATAACCAGCAGAATTATTATCTGCACGTGTAACTACTCCATCTCCCGATGCATAAATAGGTGTACCAGAAGGTGCTGTAAAGTCCATGCCATAGTGAAATTTACGTACTTTTGTAAAAGGGTCATTGCGCCAACCATACCCTGATGCCATTCTTTTAAGATCTTTATTTTGAACAGGTTGAATAGCTGGAATTGCGGCTAATAACTTCTCACGTTCTTTCGCCAAAACTGCTATTTCATCTAACGATTTGGACTGAACGGCAAGCTGTTTGAGCAATGATTCTATACGCTTGGTAGTTGTTATGAGCAATTTAGAATTACTAAAACGTTCCAAATATTCGTATCGATTAACTCCTCCAAAACCACTTTCACGTTGTTCAGCGGGTATGGGAGCGGCTTCAAAATAAGCTCGATACAAATTATTATCTCTATCTGCTATGTGATGAAGTACCTCTTCCATTTGTTCCATTTTTTTATTCAAAATGGCGTATTGCGTTTGGTATTCTTTGATTTCACGCTTTTGTTGCAGTTCACGAGGCGTATACATAAAATCCATATTATATACTACGATAACTATCAAAAAGCTAAACAATAAAGATGCCAGCAAAAACAAAAATACATTTCTTATTTTTTTGCTTCGCTGATTTTTAATCTTCCTAAAAGAAAGTGTTTCTGAGTCATAATAATACTTTGTTTTTGGCATAATATGACGTATTTTGGTTATACAAAAACTATATTCTTAGCAAAATTGAGCCTACAAAGGTAGTTATTTCTATCAATCAAACAAATTTTTTTAGCTTTTTTTTGTATTAAAAAAGTTTTTATTTATCAAATTTCATCTTTTTTCATTTATTTTCGTACTTTTGTTGCTTCATTTTTATTTTATTTTTCTATGGAAAAAATACTTTATCTGCACGGATTGGATAGTTTTTTACAAGATGATAGAAGACAAATTTTACAAACATTCGCTTATGTAGAAGCTCCTACATTAGACTACCTCCATACGCCCAATTTGTTTGATTCCTTGCAAAAGACTTATTCTAATATAAAAGCTATTATTGGGTCAAGTGCAGGTGGATTAGTAGCTTATTATTTAGCTCAAAAATTGAATAAACCTTGTTTACTCTTCAATCCGGCGATGTCTTACCGAGCTACTATTCCTTTTTCTACTTCTTTTGATACAAATTATCTTGAATATATGCAAATTGTCTTAGGAATACAAGACGAAGTAATTTCTTCTATCGAAAGTTTGAAAATTATCCAAGCTGATATTTCTAAGAAACAAAACGTTACTTTTCATATTATTAACCTGATGGCTCACTCATATCCTATTGAAATATTTGAACAAGAGTGTCGATTTTTCTTTGAGCAAATCAATATTTAATTTCAAATTTATTTAGAGCTTTCTGAAAAACTTTTGTAGAAAAGCGCAACCACCTCTACTCTATTATAAGAATTATAATGGTTGCGCTTCTGTCAATCAAATATGAAATTTCTATTTTTCTTCTCTTTATTTTCAATCAATAATATCAAAACCGGTGTATTTTCTAAGTACTTCTGGAATTATAATACCTTGTGGGGTTTGATAATTTTCCAATATTCCTGCCAAAACTCGGGGTAAAGCAAGCGAACTTCCATTCAGAGTATGTGCCAATTGCATTTTTCCAGTGGCATCTTTGTATCTGAGTTTTAGTCGATTGGCTTGGAAAGTTTCAAAATTAGAAACTGAGCTAATTTCAAGCCATCGCTCTTGAGCAGTAGAATACACTTCAAAGTCGTATGTAAGTGCCGAAGTAAAGCCCATATCTCCACCACAAAGACGTAAAATTCTGTACGGAAGGTTTAGTTCATTCAGAATTGATTTTACGTGTTCTACCATTTGGTCAAGAGCTTTGTACGAACTTGCCGGATTTTCGATACGAACTATCTCTACTTTATCAAACTGATGTAGTCTGTTAAGACCGCGTACGTGAGCTCCATAACTTCCTGCTTCTCTACGGAAACAAGGGGTGTAAGCCGTACAACAGATTGGAAAATCATTTTCACTTAAAATTACATCACGAAAGAAATTCGTTACAGGTACCTCAGCAGTAGGAATAAGATACAAATCATCTACTTGTACGTGATACATTTGCCCTTCTTTATCGGGGAGTTGTCCTGTTCCATAGCCCGAAGCTCCATTGACCATATGGGGAACTTCAAATTCTGTATAACCGGCTGCCGTATTTTTATCTAAAAAATAATTGATTAGAGCCCGTTGTAGTTTCGCTCCTTTCCCTTTATATACGGGAAAACCTGCGCCTGTTATTTTTACTCCCAACTCAAAATCAATAATATCATACTTTTTAGCCAATTCCCAATGTGGTAATGCTCCTTGGAAAAGCTCAGGAATTTCTCCCTTGCGGAAAACTTCTAAATTGTCTTCGGCAGAAGTTCCCTCGGGGACAATATCAGCAGGAATATTGGGAATACGATACAACAATTCGGTCAATTGTTGTGTGCTATGAGATAATTGCTCCGATAGGATACGCGATTTTTCTTTACACACTGCTGTTTGCTCTTTCGCTTGTTCAGCTTCTTGCTTTTTGCCCGCTTTCATAAGTGCTCCTATTTCTTTGGAAAGTTTGTTACTTTCTGCCAAAATAGTATCCAATTCGGTTTGGATAGAACGTCGTTTTTCATCGGTTTGTAAGACTTGTTCTATCAAGTCAAGGTCTTTGAAGTTACGTTTTTTCAATCCGTTTATAACCCGTTGTTTATTCTCTTTGATATAACTTACTTGTAGCATGGTTTGTTACAAAATTTATAATTAAAACTTTATTTTGATATGAAATTTTCTAAAAATTTAGACCACAAAGTTAAGTTATTATATTGGATAAGCAAATAATTTTTCTAAAAAAATACGATATACGCCCCAAAAGCTATTTTCAATTGGCTTTGTTTTTACTCATAAATCAATTATCGCTTTGTAATTGAGTTATTTTAAAACATAAAAAAATCTGTCGTAGGTTTTACGACAGATTTCTTATGGGTTAATACTCTTCATCAGAAGCTTTTTTCCAAGAGAACAAAGTGGGTTTTATGTACAATTCGGCATATACCCAGTTTTGTAACGAATGAGTATCGTTGCTTTTGATGGCTTTCGAAGGAAAATGATGTGAATATCCTACGTTGAGGGTAATATCTTGATGCAATTTGTTGGTATAAACCAAATCCAATTCTGTACCCAAATAACTTTTATTATCACTACGTTTTGCGTTGCTGGTGAAAATGTGAGGCATAAACAAAAAGTTTGATTTCCCTGAGAAAGGCACATTAACTTTGGCATAAAAATCGTTCAAGCCGGTTGTTCCTTGTAGGCTTGCTACATAATACAAATCCATAAAGCCATTAAACTTATGGTTTGCTCCAAATAGAGGTACGAAGTCTTTTCGTTTGGAAGACGTATCGTCAAAATTTTTCCCGCTGAGTATTTCTGCTCCAAGTGCGGTGGTAATTCCTCTGAATTGATATGCAGCTTCTAATCGGAACTGGTAAGCCGAAACACTTTGTTTTTGTCTTTCTCCTGATTGATAATAAGCACTTGCTTCCAAAATCAGGTCAGCGATAGGAATTTTTCCGTAGAATCCGGTAGTTTGCATATTAGAAACTCCATCTGTATCTCCTGAGAGTGTCAAATTTTGAAACCCATTATTCATAAACAAGAAACTTGCTGTGTTTCCATTCCATTTCTTGTTCAAATGCAGATACTGCATTGTTTTATAGCTGGCGCCACCAGCTACTATCGGATAAACATTGCTGGTTTTTGGTTGTCCTACCTGATTAAATGCTAGGCCAACATCGGCATTCCAACCATTATTTGCGTATCGAACAAGTGCAGCATCGTGAAAACACCCATATTGCAACCAGTCCAAAGCCCCCAGAATACGTTCGTCATCATACGAAAGTACTTGACGACCTACTTTGATACCCCAATGTTCATCAAGGCGAAAACCTGCCCATGCTTCGAACGTTCCAAAATGATTAGACAATTCTCCCTGAGGTTGTGGCACATCACCCCACGTGAAAATGTGCTGACCTGCAAAACGAAGCGTAAACCAATCCTTATTAAAAGTTGCACCCAAGCGTACTCGTTGATTGACAAATGCGCCTGGTTTATGACTTTTTTCAAAGAGAACTCCTTGCCCGTGGCGAAACTCTCCTCGAGTTTTCAAGTTGGCATCAAGAATAATCTCTTGTGCTGTCAATGATGTTGTTATAGCAACGAACATCAGACCAAAAATACATTTTCTCATATTCTTTTTTTTTTAATTTTTTTCTTTTTGTTCAAACAAATAAAACTTTTTGATGTTTTGTATCAAATCTTTTATACTAATTACTTACTCATTTGCTCTTCCCACGTACCTTGTACTTTCATTACTTGCTCTATCACATCGCGAACGCAACCATAGCCTCCGTTTAAGTGCGAAATATATTTAGATATTTTCTTGACTTCGGCAACAGCATCTTGCGGACAGGTAGGCAAGCCTACGGCTTTCATTGGTAATACATCGGGAATATCATCACCCATGTACAGTACATGGGCTGGGGAAATATTATATTTTGTTAAATACGCCTGATAGGGTTCCATCTTATAATTATTCCCCATATACACGTCGTTTATACCCAAATCTCGAAAACGAATGCGAGTTCCCTCATTTGTTCCTCCAGTAATAATACATACGTTATATCCCTTTCTAACGGCTTGTTTGAGTGCAAACCCATCTTTAACATTCATTGGGCGCAGGAGCTCTCCTTGGGTTGTTACCAAGATATGGCTCGGGGTCATCACACCATCTATATCAAAGATAAAAGTCGTGATGTTGTTTAAATACTCTTTATAACTCTTTTCCTCCATATGTTTTTATAATTGAATTGGTTATTTGTTTATAAATCTCTTTGACAACAGGTTCTTCAATCAGGTTCAGATGCGAATTTATTGTTGTCCAATCTGCCCGACGAGCAGGTCCTGTTTGTAATTGATAAAAATCTTCTACAAATGCCTTCTGCAACGTTTGGGCAAGCAGTGGGCGGAGTACCTCAAAAGGAATTTGTTGTTTTTGACAAATCTGTTGGCTCAAATACCACAAATGATTGGTAAAATTATTCAAAAACACAGCAGAAATATGCAAATACTTCCGTTGCTCGCTATCCATTTCAAAGACCTTTGAAGATAATTGCTCTGCTAACTTTCGCAACAACTCCCTATCTGTTACATTTTCTGCTTCGATACAAATTGGTATTTGTTCAAAATCAATTTCTTTTTCTTTCGAGAACGATTGCACCGGATATACAACCCCTTTTCGATTACCTTGTGCAAGTTCTCCCATTGATGTATTGCCCGATGTATGCACTACCAATCGCCCCTGAAAAGGAAGTTGCGCAGAAACCTCACCAATCACCTGGTCTTTTACACACAATATATAGATATCTGCATCACATACCTGACGTATATTTGTAATTTTATCCGTGCTTATAACATCGAAATGTGCGGTAAATTCACTCCGATTACAAAGTTGCACCAGATGCAAGTTCGGGTTATTTTCAATAACTCGTGCTAGATGATACGCCAAATTCCCCCCTCCTATTATTACAATTGTCATTTTCTTTTTTATATAATATCTTTATATTTTAAAGATTTTTTTTAAATAATTCTTTTTGTTGATACCGACCAATTTCCTTACCAATACTGACCAATTATAAAAAACATACGGAGCTTTTTGCAAAAACATACGGAGCTTTTTGTAAAAACATGCGGAGCTTTTCCAGAAAAGATACGGAGCTTTTTTCAATTACTGCTGATGATTGATTTTCAATCACTTATATATTGACAAAAAAAGAGCTAAGGAAACTACCAACTACCGCTGGCGCCTCCGCCGCCTCCCATTCCGCCTCCGAAGCCTCCGAACCCACCAGAGCCACCACCGAAACCGCCAAATCCACCAAAACCTCCTGAGCTTTTACCCGAACTTCTACCCATGTTAGACAAAATAATCATATCCCATAGGTCTAAACCATCGCTTCCTTTGTAGTTTCCTCCGTTAGAATTCGGCGAAGACATCTTATAAATTATGTAAATGATACCGACAATAAGCGCAATAAATACCAACAAACCCAATATAGGAAACTCTTCTTTGGGTATTTCCTGCTTATACGTTCCCGATAAGACTTGCATAATTGAAGTGGTTGCTAAGTCGAAGCCTTGATAATAGTTCCCTTGTTTGAAGTTAGGAAGCATATCTGTTGTGATAATTTGCTTGCTTAGCGCATCAGTAAGATACGATTCTATTCCGTAACCGGTCGAAATGGCTACCTTGCGTTGTTCGTACGCCATTAGTATTAGCACTCCGTTATTCTTGCCTTTCTGCCCGATTCCCCATTTAGAAACTAATTGTGCTGCTTCAAAATTGATATCATCAGCCACTTGTTTGGTAATAGCTATCACAATCCCCGTTGAAGTCGAATCGGCATACGCTCGAAGTTTGTTATTCAAAGCCATACGTTCGGTTTCTGATAACAGTTGGATATAATCCTGTACAGCTTCCTTTGCATTTTTCAATTCGGGATACTGCTGTGCTTGCACACACCACAAGGTTTGTATCCCAAACAGAAGTAAAAATATATAAAATCTTAGTGATAACATCAGATAGTTCCTTTTGATATTTCGTCAGAGAGTTCGTTTGTATCCGTTTTTGAATAAGGGAAATAGTGTTTTAACTGCTCCCCTGCTTTCAGTATCCCTTCGATAAGTCCTTGCGAAAAATTGTTTTGCACGAAATATTCCTGCATTATTTTTTTGGTTTCTTCCCAAAAGTCTGCCGGAACAACCGCATTGATTCCTTCATCTCCGTAAATGGCAAACTTCTTCCCCATCACAGCCACATAGAACAAAACTCCGTTGCGTTGTGTTGTTTGATCCATTTCAAGAATATGAAAAACTTCCACAGCTCTTTGCAGAGTATCTGTGGAAGTATCTTTTTCTAAATGCACACGTATCTCCCCCGAAGTATTCTTTTCGGCAGTACGTATAGCTTGGACAACAGCTTGCTCCTGTTCAGAAGTTAAAAAATCTTCGATGTTTTCCATTATTTAAAATCGAAATTAACCTCTGGGGCTTTGTCGGCTCCTTCTTGTGCTTTGAACAAAGGCATTTTAGCCTTTCCTGTAAGACTCGCAATCATGCTGTTTGGGAAAACCTCTACATATATATTATATGCCGTAGCTGCTTCATTAAATTGGTTTCTCTCTACGTTAATTCGGTTCTCTGTTCCTTCAATCTGCGATTGTAATTGCAAGAAATTCTGATTAGCTTTCAAATCAGGATATCTCTCAACCGTTACCAATAATCGAGACAAGGCTGAGGTAAGTCCTTCTTGTGCCTGTTGAAATTGGCTAATCGCCTCTGGAGTTAGGTTAGTTGCATCAACATTCACCGAAGTTGCTTTGGCTCGTGCCTCAATTACTTGGGTAAGCGTGCCTCGTTCAAAGTCAGCAGCTCCCTGTACGGTTTTGACCAAGTTACTAATCAAATCTGCTCGTCGTTGGTAAGAACTCTCAACATCTGCCCATTCTTTTTCGGCTGCACCTTTAAGTCGTACCATCTGATTGCTTTTGCTAACTCCATAAAATCCAAGTGCCGCAATTATCAGCACAATAATAATCCATTTTTTCATCGGTTTATAATTTTGATATTAAATGATTTACTTCTATTACTCCTCTATTTTTTGTCAAAAACAAAATCCTTTACGATGCAAAAGTACAGCATTTTTTTATATAAATAGAATTTATTTTCAAAAATATGATAAAAACAAATTTTTATTTGATTTCAGTGCAGATTTTTGTTCATTTTACAGAATAGTCCGTTTTATAAAAAGAAAAATTGAAAAGCAAAAAATAAATATTCTTGATAAAATAAACATTTTATTAAAGATAATTTTTATAACAAAAACTTACTATAAACTATGTTTGCTGCTGTTTTTTTTTATTTTTATTGTATATCCGTAAT
>NZ_BPMA01000072.1 GCF_026005215.1 Capnocytophaga catalasegens
TGAGCATATTGGTCATATAAAGAAAGTTTCAAAGTAAATTTCTCAAGGATGCTCTACTTTTACTTAATATTTCTATATGTTTCTTTTTTATCTAATATACTTAATTTATTATTTTTCTCAATTCTATAAATATATAAAGAATCTATCTTTGATTCTTTCCCTATTCTATCTTCCCAAACTTCAGACACTGAAATTGCAATAGTTTTATTATCTAAAAGTTTAATTTTTTTAAATCTAATAACATTTTCTCCTATTTCTTCTTTATAAATTTCTAAAGAGTCAATGACTCTATTACTTTTTAGAATTTTTAAATAAAAAACATTACTTCCTAATTCTACATCTGAATAAATACCAGCGTATTCACCAACTTCTCCATAACGAAAAATTTTATATTCTATGTTTTCTTTTTTATAGACTAAGATAGGATATTGTTCTTTTTCTAATTGTAAAATAGAATCTATATTTTTATTATACTGAACATTTTCTTCTTTTTGAGTTACTGAATGTTTCTTTGCAAACACAAGAGGAGGTCTATCACACTGATTTCTGCAATTACTACATAGTAGTAATAATAATAAAGCTGTAATGTTAATATTTTTCATTTTATTTATAATTAGGTTTTAATCCATTTAAATGAAGATGATGATTATGTCTAACTGTCCATCTTTTCTTTTTCTCATCCCATTTTTTATAAGGAGTAGTGTGAGGCAATAGAGTTTCCTCTTTAATCTCTTTAATTTCTTCTTTTTTAGTTTTAGGATTAATTACTTTTTCTCTTCTAATTAATCTTTGAAATTTTTCAGATAATAAGGGGCTTCCTTTTTCTTTTCCCCATCCAAACTTATATAGAGCTTCTATAAATTTCACCTCTCTATCATAATCAAAATTTGTATCCTCTAAATAAGTTGTTGTATTTTCAAAATTTGTATTAAGATATAAGATATCTCCTGCTCTCCCATTAATATGTGTAGTACTTATTCCAGGATCTCCATTTTTATTACTAAACCCTGTAATGGTAAAATCCTCATAACCAACTTCTAACATTGCTCCTAATAGACAAGCAAAACAATCAGGATTTATATATCTCCTTGTAGTTCCTGAAAATTTATATTTAAACTTAATATTAGCATCTTTGAAACTTAATAAATCTTCCATTTTTACTAAATAACAATCTTCATCTGTTATTAGTCCTTTCTCTTTCCAAACTTTTGATTTGATAATATTTACAACTCCTAAAACATATTCTTTATTATTAACATAGTATATATACCTTAATTTTTCTGTTTTCTCTTTAATGACAATTTTATCAATTTGTCCAGTATTGTATATTTTTACATTAATTATATTTTCATCTTCTCCAATTTCTTGTCTAAGAACTTTATTATTCACTTTTTTAAGAAGAACTTTTACAGGAGCA
>NZ_BPMA01000073.1 GCF_026005215.1 Capnocytophaga catalasegens
AACCCTCTTTTTTTGTTGCCATATTTATAAATATTAAAAAATTAATTACTATATTATTTTATTTTTGTACCTTTGCACTGAATAGGAGCGTTTCGGACGTTGGGAAAATCAGGGGGGTTGTCTTTAAACAACATCATCTTTTTCGCCTATTTGTTTAAGACAGAAGACCGTTTAGGCTTTCTGTCTTTTATTTTGTATAAAGTACTTAAAAACAGCCTTTTTCCGTGTTTGTTTTCTCTTAATTCCTCCAATACAATGTAAGTGTCATCTACCTTGTATTTGTATTCAAAAACATCCATTTTTAGACTATTTTTGCCTTTATAGTTTATTTCTGTTGCCTCTTTTAGAATTTTAGGAATAAGTTCAAAATCATCTAAATTGATAGCTACCTGCCCTCTTGCTTCTTCTTTTTTAACAGAACCGTGATTTTTTATGGCGTGTCTTACAAAAGAAGTGTCAAGAAAGCGTTCTGCTCCTTGTACATCTTTTTCTGTGTACTTTTTTATTTCTTTGGCTTGTTTTTCCGTAATAACACCTAAACTTATCTTTTTATGCTGATTGAGTTTGTCAGACAAAGCAAAATCAACCAACTTCTTAATTTCTGTTTTGTTCATTTTTAATAAATTACATCATACACTTGATTTTCAATTGTTTGTTCTTCACCCTCAGCAGGTAACAGACTTTGCTGAAAAATATTGTATTTCAACCGATTAGCTGGTATGTGATTGTAGCGGTTTTTGTCAGGATACACATAATTTTCTTGGTAATTCGGTAATTTTGCCGTGAAAAGAATGATGTCGCCGTCAAATTGGGATTTGCTTCCGCCTCGCATTTTGCCGTCAGTGGTTTGTTGGAAAATCACTAAAAACAGTTTGCTGTTGTATTTTTTTCGCAAATCTTTATCTACTTCAAATTTGCTATCTATCTCTTTGATTTTCTGAAAACTATCAATAACAATCACATCGTTGCGTTCAATAATTTCATGCAGTTCTTGTATGCTTCTAACATCGTGAGCTTCAATATTATTCATTGCTTTTTCGTTTAGATATTGATGTACTTTTTCGATATACAAACGGCTTTGCGGATGCTCTTCCATAGAAATATGCCCCACTTTGTAGTGTTGTGCCAGGTCATTCATAAACTGAAAGGCAAACCGCGTTTTTCCACTTCCTTGCCCTCCTGTGAGGGTAATAACAAGGCTGTCTTTTTCTTTGATTTCGATGTCTCCCAAGAATATTTTCATATCGTATCGACCGATTGTATAGCTTTGACAATCAGCGGAAAACGTAGCCAATTGTTGAGCTAACGAACCCCGCCGAGCAGAAAAAGTATTAGACGCAACCACAGGTAACTGATTTTCTGGTTTTACTGAAATTTCCTCATATTCCACAGGGATATTTTCCACAAAAACACTCGGATTTTCTACCATTGGAGACGATAAACCAAAATTTTTATCATTTTTTTTGGAGTTTGGTATATTTTTTGTATTTTTGCTGTCTGAAAAACACTCAAACTCTCCGAACCCATTTTTATGGCTCTTGGCAATTCCTTCTTGGAAACCTTGATAGAGTTTGGGGGTCTTTTCAGAAAAATCCTCCATAGTCTGACGGTATGGTACGCCCATTGTCATTGGAGGATTTTTCTTTTTGGTTTTTCCTCCTACATCATAGCTTTTAAATCTCATATCCCTATTGTGGTCTAATATGATTGATATTCGGATATGTTTCTTTTCTCCGTCAATAGTTAATTTTGATTTAAAATTCAAATATCCCAAAACATCTTTACTATCGGTTGCTTTACGCTGTCCGAAATTATTATAAGTAGAGTTTTTAATAAGCTCTTCCAAATGTTTTATGATAGCTGCTTTCTCTTTATACATTGGAGTATGCAGTTTTCTTCCTCCTTTGGTTGTAAAAACAATTTCATTGATAAAATTCTTAATAGCTACTCTTTTACCTTTTAGGTTTTCCAAATAGTATTGCAAGGTATATTCGCGCAACTGCTTTACGCTCATATTCTTAAAATCTTCGGTTGAGATTTCAAGTTGTGGAGCAGAAAGCCCGTATTTTTGTTTATATTTGTTGTATTCTCTTTTTATTTCAGCATTTAATTTGTCTGAAAAATCTTTGTATTCTTGAAACATTTGTAAGCCTTTATCGGTAAGATGAAATTCATCTTTTCCTACAACTTTTTCGACAAATTCGTTTTTCTTACGAAAATCAAGGTTCTGTTTAAACCATCTTTTATAGTCGGAATTAGGAAAATAAAAATCAAAACGACCAAGTTCGACATTACGAAGAAATTGTTTTAATACATCAAATTCTCGTTCTGCGATTTGATATTTTTTAATCAATTTTTCTTCAAAATCTAACTTTTTTAGAAACATTTGGTCATTTTCCAAAGATTTTTTCATTTCAGCACCTTTGTATAAAGCATCTATTTGCTTACCTCTTTTATCAACGGCATAAATTCTAATATTTTCAAGTTCAGCCCAACTTTTTTTATCAGAATGATAAAACTCCTTGCCATCAGTAAGCAGTCCGTATTCGTCATAATACCAACCTTTGCGTAATTTTCCTTTGTCGGTAAAGGCTTTTTTACGGATATCATCGGTTAAGGGTAAGCCTAAACCAAAATTTTTATCATTTTTTTTGCCAGAAACAGATTTTTTTGTATTTTTGCCTTGAGAAGATGTTTCAATCTGCCCGGCTTTGGGATTAGTTACGGCTACCCTGCGGATTGAGGCATCTTTTTTTGGTTTCGTTCCAACCTCAAAAGTTTTAAATTTTGTTTTCCTTTCTCTATCTAAAATAACAGAAATTCGTACGTGTCTTTTTTCACCGTCAATAGTGATTTTTGACTTAAAATTCAGATACCCAAGCACATCGGGGCTGTCCGTTTTCTTACGATTTCCCCAATTATTGTAGGTTGAATTTTTAATCAATTGTTCCAAATGTTCTATTACTGCAACTTTTTCTTTATAAATGGGTTGCAATAATTTCCGACCAGCACCCGAAACAAAAACAACTTCTTTTAAATGATTTTTAATAGCCGTTTTCTTTCCTTTCAAATGGGTGTTGTAATAATCCAACGTGAATTTACGTAACTCACTTACCGTCATTTTCTTAAAATCATCGGTAGAGAGTTCAGTCCGTGGAGCTGCTAAACCCGACAAACTCGGAGCTGACAAACCTTTTTCATATCCTTTATAATCTTTGTTTAAGGTTGCAGAAAGACGCACAGGGTTTATTTCTACGTTGTAGTTTCGGTCAATATCAGCCAAAAAAGGCATTACCAAAGCAAAATTTTTGTTTTCCTTGCTGGAAATGAGAATACCTCTGTTGGGTAGTGTAACCTCAAAACTGATGTTTTTTGTACCGTTAGCCTGCAAACATTGCAACGCCTCAAACAAATATTTAGCATTGGTGAAAATGGTTAAATCTTCAATCTCAAAACCAATATTTATTTTTTCCGTTTTGTGTTTTAACAGATAATACGCACAATAGGCGTGGTTTGCAATTTGTTCAATATCAACATATTGCGACTTATATTTATACTCCAAAGGAATTACAGGTTTGTAATCAGGATATTTTTGTTCTCCATTGTAATATCTGTATTTTTCTTCCCATTCCTTTTCGGATAATTGGGTTTCGTTGGTACTTAATTTTTTCAGATAATCAAAATAGGTATCATTTACCAAATAGACTTCACCTGTTTTAAGTCCATCATTTTTAGGACGTTCGATAGACACTAATTTGAAAGCGTCCGTGCCAACATAAAATTCTTTTTCGATAAGCACACCCGACATTGCAGCGCGCAAATCGTCTTTTCCTACAACAATTTTTGAAAACGAAGCAACGCCTTTTTTCGATATTTTTGGGCATTTATAATTGAAATCATTTGTGTTTAAAAATCCGTTTTCAATATACAACAACTTTGATAATTTTCTATCGTAAAGTTCTTTAATACGCTTAGCTCCAACGCCTTTTTCTTCATTAGAATTAAAACGAATATCTAATTTTGTAGAACCATCATTGGTAATAATTGCCTTGTTGTTTTTGGGCGTGTTTGTATTGCTTGTACTTGGTTGTTTTTTAGCATTCAAACTACTTTTTTTTTTCAGAATATTATCCCTTTCAAAAAGATATTTTACTGAATATTCGGCATCAGAAGTATAAACACGTTGCCATACTTTGTTGATTGGCGACCATTTAAAAGCTCGTTTTTTTATCGCTTCCCGTATTTCTTTGCTCGGAATTTCATCAAAATAAATTTTAATACGATGTTCCTGCATATCAAAAACTATTTTTCCACCCTCAAAATCAATTTCTTTATTCTCTTGCTGAGCTTGTTTTTTTAGCATTTCAATACGCTGTTTTATCCTGCGAATTTCCGCGTTTATGTTTGTTGTTCCACGAAGCAAAATCATTCCGTGTTTATCTATTTCTTTAATGAATTGATTTGCTAATTCATCGTTGATATTGTGTTTGGAAAAAACTTTAAAATCGTTTGTTTTTTTCCATTCTTTTTCGGCTTTGTTTGCTCGCAAAATAAAATCTTTTTCGGCTTCTTGTTCTTGAAGTTTTTGCTCCAATTTTTCAATAGCGTGTTTATCTGTTGAAGAAATGGGCGTGTCTTTTTCAAATTGATTTTCGGGTGTATTTTTAGCGATTTTTTCCAATTTTGATTGTAAAGCGTTAAATTTCTGAACAAAAAGATTGGTTTTTTCAATTTCTTGTTTTTGAACAGCTTCGTTTTTTCTTTGCTTACTCGCCGAAATACCAGCCCCTCCCGTAACAAAAGTGCTGAAAGTTCTACTTCTTAGACTTATGATTTCATTTTGTAGCTTTAAAAGTTTTTGATATTCTGCGTCAAAAACTTCGTTATATTTATCCAAAACGCCGTTTTCTTTGGCTTGTTTATCGAAAGAATGGTAAAGTTCTGAAAAATCTTTACTCCACGCTTTAAAATCTCTTTCGGCTCGTTTATCAGGGGTTTGACTTATCCAATAATAGGATTTGTACAATTTCTGATAATCCATATCTTTTTCAAAGTAAGAAATCGAATATTTTTCGTGCGAAATTTCTTCTGAAATTGGTTTTTCTACGGATTTTTCACAAGTATTGCATTCTTTTTGTTTTTTGTTACTTGTACCTTGTGTTTTGCCTTTTTGAGGTTCAAGCATTTT
>NZ_BPMA01000074.1 GCF_026005215.1 Capnocytophaga catalasegens
GAATTATTACCAGAGGATGATTATTAATGGTAGAATTTTTGTATATATTTACAAATCAATTAAATAGTATAACATAAATTAGTAAGTTGAATTATCTAACAAAATCGCTTTACTTTTGCTCAAATCTCAATTTCACGGATTATAACAATGGAAAAATTTATCAATTATATACGAACCTTAGTTGCGAACTATCCTTTATTACTTTGTTAATCAAAGAGAATTGAAAAAAAATACAAATCAACAACTTGCAAAGAATACTCGAAAATCTGAAAATTTTGGACGAGGATAAAAAACTATTTTACTGTTTTTTTGTTTAATTTGGGCTTGTTTTTATATTTTTTCCTTGTATATTATTTTCTTATTGAACAACTTATAATTTAAAGGATTCCAATCTTTTTCTTGTGGTTGTTTTAGTTTGTTGGAAAAAAATAAAATTTCCCGCCCATCCCTAGAATCATATGCAGTATGTTTAAATGAGTATTCTTTTTTTGAAAATTCTTTATATAGCTCTTTAATCTCAGGTACATTATCGTAAGAAACAATCCAATGTATATTTTGAATATTTTTTATTTTTTTACTTACTTCTTTATGATCTCCATATTGATAATGATTCATATACAATGTACTGGCTTTTAAGTAATAAGGAGGGTCAAAATAAAATATGGTATTATTACCTTTGGTTTCTTTCTGAATTTTATCGATGAGATTTACAGCATCTTCATTATACAAGTGAATATCTTTTTTTCTTTTTGCAATTTTTTTCACTCGATTAATAAGATCAACTTTATTAAACCTACAATCCATAAGGTAGTTTCCGTTTTGCCTTATTCCTCCTATGACTCCTGCATTAATTATCCCAGATCTATTGGTTCTGTTTAAATAAAAAGTAGAAAAACCTAGTTCTAATAAATCGGCTTTTTCTTTTCTACTTTGAATAGATTTCTGTTTTCTCCATTCTTCGATGGAGAATTCCGCTTGTTCAATTAAATAGCAAAGCTTTTCTGTATTATTCAAAACAGAATGCCAAAATGCATATATTGACCTATCTTTATCATTGATTGTTATTTTGGATACATATCCTTCCATTAATAGGAATAGAGCCACCGAGGCACCACCCGAATAGGGTTCCACATAATGTCCATTAATATCATTATCGATACAGATTTTTGCTATAAATGCGGACAGCTTATTTTTTCCGCCAGGATATCTCAAAGGTGAATAATGCATCATTCATTATTTAAATTATCAGAAAGAGATATAAATAACGGTTCCAGAATATTCCAAGCTCTTTTATTTACATTAAAATCAATAATGTAATTAATGTTGTGTACAGCTAAATCTAAGCCTTGTTTTACATTTTCAACATAGTCACTGATACTTTTTAATTTACTAGTATCACAAATCAGTTTTGCTAAATGTTGTTTTTTTATATAATCTAACATTGTTTTTAAGCTACTATTTATGTACTCCTTATTATCATTAAATTTGAGTATTTCCATTATTTTTTTAGTATCCATTTCTTCATTTATGCCATATGTACCTTTTAAATATTTAGTAAGAGTACTAATTTTTGCTTCTGTATTTTTTCTTCTTTCTTCGATTATTTTTCTGTGAAAATCTTCAGTTAAATTCTTTTTTTCGATGTAATGGTATAGAACTTGCTCTAAATATGTTCTTAATAAAATAGCAAAAGAATATTCTCTTTCAATTGGCAAAGATTTTAATTCATAAAACAATGAATTCAATTTTTCATTTTCAAAATAAATATAGCAATCACGAGAAATAATGCGTTTTGGTGTATTGGAGCTTGTTCTAGTTTTTCGTCTTGGGTTGGTTTTCTTTTTTTCTTCCTCCAAGTTTTTTCTATTCTCGGATGTTTTACCTTTTTTTGTGTTTTGATTATTACCTACCCCAAAATCAAATAAAGGATTTTGTCTTAAACTTTCTATATATTCCTTTTTTTGACTTTCATTGTTAAATTCTCTTGAAAAACCAGCACTAGTTAATAACTCTTCAAAAATATATAATAGCCTCTTATTAAACTCTTCGACAGGAATTTTAATATTCAAACTTCCATCTTCTTCCGAAAAATCTATACCTAAAAATTCTTGACCTTCTTTATAATCATAAAATCTTTCAAGGTTAGTTATATCAAAATTTGAAATCTCTATAAACTCTCCATTTTCTTCTAAATATAATTGTTGAGCCTCAAAAAATAAATTATATGCTTTCAAATATTTTTTAACCCTACTAGGTGTCTCATTTAACAACTCGCATATGTCATTTAAACTTAATCCATCTTTATAATACATATCTGCGACAAAAGAATATTGATTTCCTGTCTTCCATTTCTTCAAGGTTTCTCCTCTATGTCGGCTATAAATAATTGGGTTAGCTAAAATTCTATTGGGGGCAATATAACATCTTTTTGAATTAACAGAAAAATTATTATCTGAGATATTTTTTAATAAAATATTTGCTTTTGTTTCTGGTAAATATTTTTTAGGATTCTGCAAAAGCTTTAACGCTGCTACCCTTCTATTTCCTTCTAGCACAATTTTCTTATCTCCCTCTATACATATTATTGGCTCTTCTCCAACATAATAACCTTCCTCTGAAATTTTTTTAGCTAATTCATAAACCCCTTCATTTTCTATAAGAAACTTCATAATCTGGTTTTGGTTTAGAGCTTTTCCGTAATAATTAATTCTAGGATTTTGTAAATCAAGATTTAAAGAACTTAATTTATATTCGAATGTTTCCCAGTTAGAATAATCTTGATACATAATTTATATTTTATAAATTTTTGTTGAGTTAGTTCAAAAAACACGATACCAGCCACAAAATTATAATAATTTTCTGTATGTCAAATATTTCTGATTAAAAATATTTGCTTGTAAAAACCTTTTCAAATTTCCTTTTCATTAAAAAAATCCCGATTAAAACAAGGCTTTTACTTCTTCTAATAGCTGTATCTGTTGTTGTACGGAGGCGGTTGGGGGGAGTTTTCGTTTGGCGGCGATGCCCTCGTCCAGAACTCTGATGGTGGCTTTGTTGGCTTTTGAACCTTTGTCGGAATACGGAGCCGCCGCTCTGAAAGATTTGGCAATAATTTCTACCAAAACCTTATCGTCTAAACTCATTGCCCATAGGTAGCCCTTGCGGAAAATTTCAGCTTGTTTCGGGTTGTCCTTTTCTATGAACGGATAATAAATGATGTACAGAAGCACTTTTGGTAAATATTTCTCCATTTTGTTGTCCACGATTACGGAAAATACCCAAACCAATTGGTCGGAAGTGAAATTTTCGGGAGCGGATTTTAATAGGAAGTTTTTAGCTCGTGTAGGGTCTATTTTGCCGATGCCGTTGAGCGCTGCATTTTGTATGGCTGCCGAATGTACGCCCAAAGCATTTTCGAAAACGGGTAAATATTTTCGGTTTTGGGTCGCTGCCAAAGTCCACATTGCTGCCGATTTTACCAAATTTTTTGGGTCGGTTTTGGCAATTTTTTCTATCTCGGCAAATTCTTTTTTGCTCAATTTCTGACCTGCCAAAGCATTCAAGGCTTTAATTCGAACTTGATAGAAAGGGTCTTTTATCGATTTCATTAACAATGGATTATCCTGATTTTCTTCTGCAAATTCTACCGCTTGCCATCTGCTTTTGAAATCTTTGGCGTGTTGGTACTGAAAGGCGTATTCAGCAGGGGTTTTGTACGATGCTTCCACCCAAATAAGAACACCTCTCGGATTGACATTCACCAAATTAGGGTTTTTCTTCGCCGAGAAATAAAATTCGTTTTCCTTTTGAGCTTTTACCCAAACTTGGTGTCGGTGGTAAGTTCCGTTTTCATAAATATCCACTTCTAAAGGAAACTCAAAAAGCACATCTTCTTCCTGATTTTGAATGATTTTCAAATGAACTTTTTGCGTTTTTGCATCGTAATTTTTTTCCACAGCCACGAAAGGATGCCCGTGAGAGAAAAACCACTGATTGAAAAACCAATTGAGGTCTTTTCCACTAACTTTTTCGAAGGAAAGTCTTAGCTGGTGGGCTTCTCCTGTGCCGAATTCATAAGTTTTTAGGAAGTCTGTAATCCCTTGAAAAAAAGCCTCATCGCCCAAATAATCGCGAAGCATATGCAGAATCGCACCGCCTTTGTTGTACGAAACCAAATCGAACATATCTTCCTTATCATCGTACCCAAAACGCACCAGATTTTTCAGAAAATCTGTTGAGCGGTGGCGGTATTGTCCCACTTTATTGTTGAGGTGATAGTCGGCGGCATCTTTTCCGTATTTGTATTCGTACCAAAGATATTCGGAATAATTGGCAAAAGATTCATTGATGGTGAGGTTTGCCCAGCTTTCGGTGGTTACCAAATCGCCAAACCAATGATGCCCCATTTCGTGAGCGATGATGGCTTCCCAATAGTTTTCATCTGCCAAAACTTCGCTCGGCTGATGGGCAGACTCGGCGTGACTTACCGCTGTGGTATTTTCCATTGCCCCTGCCACAAAATCGCGAACTACCATTTGAGCGTATTTCTGCCAAGGGAAATCATATCCGAATTTTTTAGAGTAAAACTCCATCATTTCCGCCGTATGCCCAAAAATTTTCTTTGCCACCAATTCGTATTCTTTTTCCACATAATAATCCACGGGAATCGTGCCTCGCCACGGGGTGTCCTTCACTACGGCGAAATCGCCCACGCCCATAAAGAAGAGGTACGGAGCGTGTGGTTTATCCATCACCCAATGGTCTGTGCGTAGGTGATTGGCTTCTTTTACGGAAGATTTTAAAATCCCGTTGGACAGCGTTACGAATTTATCGGGAACAGTCATATAAATTTCCTGTGTGGTCTTTTGGTTGGGCTTATCGATAGTGGGAAACCAGCACGATGAAGATTCGGTTTCGCCCTGCGTCCAAATTTGGGTAGGCACATCAGGAATTTCTCCTTTCGGATTGATGAAATACAAACCTTTAGCATCACTTCTTGTCCCCTCTTTTTCAATGACTTTTTCAGGCTGTGCCGTATAGCGAATGTACACGGTGTAGTTTTCGTTTTTCTGATAGATTTTATCCAATTTTATTTTCAGAAAATCCTTTTCATAGGCATATTTCAGCGGTTGGTCATTGAGTTTTACCTCGTGGATGAGCATCGACTTGGCATCTAAAATAAGGCTATCGGTGGCATAAAAATAAGGCGAAGCTGTGAGCCATTCCTCCCCATTTAGGGTTTGATTTTCAAAGTTAAAGCCTACTTTGAGTTTGGTATGTTGGAGTTTGGTTTTCATTTCGGGAGTCGCTCGGTGAAGGATTCTCCCCGAAGTATCGGTTTGGGCGTAAAGGCAAGTTCCACCCCATAAAGCAATGGCAAAAAGTATGTATTTCATATTATCCTTTTTTGGTGCAAAAATACAATGTTTTTTGAAGTGGGATACGATTTTTGAATTTAAAATTACTGAGATAAAAGTCTTCGACTTCGCTCAGACTGACACGAAATTTTTCTTGTTGAGCAGGGAGGAAGTGTTTGTACCTATTATAGTTATGCTAAATCCTAAAAATATTTGGTTTTGTGTGAATTGTTTAAAAAAGAAAAACGCTCCTTGGTAAGGGCGTTTTTTGGTGTATCTTTTGGTTATGGCTCTATCCTGTCTCTATCGTTTCTCTATCTCTTTTGTAGTTTGAAAAATTTATAGCTGGACTTCTTTTTCAGTTAGGTTGTCAGGGTTATCAGTAGTACGGACGATAATTTTATCGCCTGAAAGATTGGGATTGTTGACTGTTGTGGTGTAAATCCATTCCAAACCATTGTCAATAGCGTTTCCTTTTTCGACTAATGTTCCTTCGGAATTTTGAATTTCAACGGTTACTGCTTTTACTGCAAAATCATCATAAGCCTTGATTTTGATAAGGTCGCCCACTTGCCCTGTGTATGCTGAAAGGTCAATTTGTTCAATTTTTGGAGCGTTCATCAGGTCGGCAATGGCGATGTTGTAGCTATTTAAGCCTTCTTTTTTGGCGGCTGCCTTATCATACATTTGTTTGGTGGTAGGGTTTTGCAATGCTCCTTTGGCATAAATGACCGCTTTTTGGAATTTTTGATGATGCTCTTTTTGTTTGTCTGAAAATTCTGCTTTGCGTTTGGGAGCTTTGGAAACAATGGTTTTCCCGTTTCGTTGTGAGAAGACTAAAATATCTCCCACTTTCCCACTCAATCCGTGGGTTACGATGTTGTTCCTTGATTGTGCCATAATTATAATACTTTGGAATTATTGAAAATCATCGAGTTTTTTCATTGCTTCTACAAGTGAATCGTGTATGTAAGTCATATCCGAATCAGATTCTAATGCCCATACAGCATCGGTTTCTTCGGTGTTTTCTTCTGAAAACCAATCGGATTCGTCATATTCCGACAACTCAAAAAGCCACCATAAATTGCCTTGCGGGTCGATGAAGCGAGCTAATTTCCCTCCATAAAAATCGGTAGGCTGGGTAACAACAGTGGCTCCGAGTGATTCGGCGGTTGCGAGTTTTCTATCTATATCATTCACATAGACTTGCAATAGAGAGGGCGTATGTTTCCAACCTTCTTTTCGGTCGAAAATAATAATCGTAGTATCGCCAATGGTTATACTACTGTTGAAAATCTTTCCGTCGGATTGGCTGATTGCCAAAGCGTTTTTATCTTCTTGAGCATCAAAAACTTTCTCCAACACGGGTATCTTGTGTGGAAATGAGGGCGTTTACGATGTGGCTTCCTTGCGGTACATTTACTTTTTCAGTCATTTTTCTACAAATTAAAAATTGAGGCAAAGCTATCCCGAATTTGTGTGCTGAAATTGTACCGAAACGACATTTTCAATTTATTTTCACAAATAATATCTTAAAAATTTATTTAACATATATCTCAGAAAAATAAAGGTCATTAAAAACGTTATCAAAATCATATTTTTGTTTTGGAATATTGGAATAAAAACCTTGAAGTTTTGCTTGAAATGTTCCTTTTTTATCAAGTTCTATAAGTTCATTCCAAAGTTCAAATTTTTTAAATGTTAATTCCAAATATTCCCAGTATTCGCTATAATGTTGTATTGCATTATTCGCAAAAGAAATCCATTTATTCCCTGTAAATTTATAATAGATTAATTGTTTCTTTTTTGCAGATTCAATAATAAAAAGTAACTTATCGAACTTAAAAACATCATCAACAAGAGTTCTGTTTATAAGTCTATTACATAATTTATAAATATAAACATAATATGATAAATTCTCTTGTTTTTCTAAAAGTTCGTTTAGAAAAATATTGTCCGAATCGGTTAATTTATATCCCGCTTTAAAAAGAGATTTAATGGGCAAATTTTTATCAATACTATTATTTAAAAGAATTGCTTGAAATGGAGTTTTACCTGAACTATCAGGTTTGTTGATGTCCAATTCGATTTCTTTACTTTGTAAAATAAATTCAATAAATTTTACATCTCCCTGAGTTGCACTATCTATCCACTCAATCAAAGGATTCTTTGTTCTCTCTTTGAATTTCAGGTATTTATTGAGAACTTCAACTTCAAAATCATCCATTTCTTCAAGTTCTTGAACTATACGATCAAATTTTTGGATTTTTCTATCTCTATATTCTTTTATTAATTTAATTAATTCATTAGCCTTATATTTTGCATTATTTAACTTGGTTTCCTCTGCCTTTTTTCTTTCGGATTCTTCTATCTCTTTCTTCTTTATCTTTTGAAGTGACTCTTTTTTTATTTTATTGTCCTCAAAATTATAATAGTAAACTTGAAAATCTTGATTGTCATATTTTAATTCATTTAATGGCACAGATTTTTTCGACCATCTAGTTCGTAGTTTATTATTTTCTGTTAACAGAACATATTTGTATTCACATTCCAGTTTGAATGTTTGAGAATTTTCATTTAACTTAAAAAAGTTCTGATGCTTTGCTAAATATTTTATATCTCGTTCTAATGTTCCTTGATTATGAACATCGTAGTTATCAAGAATCCAAATAAGATAAATGCCGTGTTTTTTATAAAACTCATAACGACTCAATATATAACTAAGTGGTAAATCTGATAGCTGAATTTCAAAAACAATCTCTTTATCTTGGAATTTACAATATACATCTGGACGCCTTTTTTCGTCATCTTTCATTATAAATTTGTCATCAATGGCAATAGAATCCAAATCAACCCCTTCAACCGATTTCAATAATTGTCCAATTTTATTTTTAAGTTCCTTGTGTCTGAAACTTTCTTTCCCTCTCAAAATTTCGGTGAAATGTTTATGCTCTTGGGGAGTTAGTCGCTCATCAGATAAAATACAATAGCTATGTCCAGGTTTATGTTTAAAATGTAATCTGTCGTATTTGCTTCCTGAAACTACCAATTCTTGCTGACACTCACAACAAGAAAGGGGCAACTCACCAGTTTGATATTTTTTCCTAATTTGAAAAGCATCTTTGGTATTATTAAACACTTCATCTGCATCAAGAATTTCTCCTGTTGACTTATCAAGGGCAATTTTTATTGAACGATTATATTGTTTCATAGCACATAATATTTATATATTTCTTTTAACAACTACATAAACATTATAAAATCTTTCGGGCTTCTTCCTGTAAATTCTTTAAAATCGTGATTAAAATGAGCTTGGTCGTAGTAACCAAATCGATAGGCAATTTCGGTAAGGTTTTCTTTATTTTTAGTATGTTGTAAATATCCAAACACTTGCTCAAAGCGTTTGATTTTGGTATATTTTTGCAATGAAAATCCGGTGTAATCTTTAAAATTTCGTTCAAACTGACGCTCCGAAAGTGCCAAGTTTTTTGCCGAAAAATCGCGAGAAATCGCATCAGAATGGATAACCTTTTCTATTAGTTGATATTTCGCAGGTACATCTTTTATTTTTTGGATAATAAACGAAGAAAATAAAGCAATCGACTCTTCTATGGAACAGGCATTGATGATATTATTTGTAAGGACATCACCTTCATTTCCAAAAAGTTGCCCCAAAGAAATACTTTGTTCATTAAGTTGAAAAGCGGGCATTTTTAGGGTTAGAAGAAAAATAGACGGGCGCACCCGAATGCCAAAAAGTTTCGCTTTTGAATGAAGCGTTTGGTAATTGGAAAATGATGTTTTCTGACCAAAAACAACGCCATTTTGAGATAATTCTTGATGATTTTGTGTATTTTGTATCGTTCCCTGACAAAAGAAAACCAAATCCGTAAATGTGGAAGCAGGCGAAAAATATTGGAAATAGTTGTCCGTTTCGCTTATCCAAAAAAACGCGACATATTTTTGCAAAATAGGATGAGGCTGAATTTGGCGGTACATTTTACTTCTTTATAGCGATGTGATGTAGGTTTTCTGCAAAAATAGAAAGGAAAAGCCTACTTACAAAAAAATCCTGCCCGAAGACAAGATTTTGAAGTGTTTTTCCAATAAAGCAAACTTATTTCTTTTATATTCTTATTATCATATTCTTACTATTTTCTTAATTTCATTCCGAAAACCACAATCGGAGTGTTCATAGGGTTTCCGTAAGGTGTCTGTAAGATGTCCGTAAGGTTGTCCTAAGAAAATCGTATTACGAATATTTTAATTTTTTAAGAAGTTTTTTGAGAATATATAAACCGCCAACGAAGGGTTTCCGTAAACTAAAAACCGACTTTTCAGGAAGGTTTTTATGACACTCTTATCATTCAGAATGGAGTTTTCATCGTATTTTTAAAGCGTGAGATTTATTTATCTTACTGATTTATAGAATTATATATTAGGGCGAAAGAAAACAAAGTTGAAAATAATATACAGATGATATAAGTTTTATAGATACAAATGTTGTACTTTTGTCTCGTGAATAAGATGTTTATGCCATCTTAAAAGACATTGCGTCAATGAAATACAGAGAAATAAAACCCATTGGATTCTTGACGAACTTTATTCAAAGTTTTTGGGAATACGAAACATTTAATACAGAATTTGAACATACCATTATTCCAGACGGATACTTTGACCTTATTGTAGAATTTGAAAGCAATTCATTTAAACAAATAAAACTAACTGGGGTTTGGATAGAGCCTGTTAATGTAGTAATACCGAAATCAACTAAACTTTTTGGTATTCGTTTCAAACTTTTAGCAGCTGAATATATATTTCAGTGAGAAATGAAATCTATTCTGAATACAAACATAATTTTACACGATACATTCTGGAATATATTAAATTATCAAACCAATGATTTTGAAATATTTGTTTCAGAAATCTCGAATCATTTGGAAAATTCAATCAAACATTTAAAGGAAATAGACAGCAGAAAACTCAAACTTTTTGAATTAGTTTATCAAAGACAAAATTTATCCGTTGAAGAACTTTCAAAAAATGTATTTTGGAGCAGCCGACAGATAAATCGTTATTTTAATCAGATGTTTGGATTTTCATTGAAGCCATTTTTAAACATTATTCGTTGTAACTCTTCATATAAAGACATCTCGAAAGGAACTCTTTACCCAAATGAAAATTATTTTGACCAAGCTCATTTCATTAAAGAAATAAAAAAACATACAGGAAAGACACCGAGAGAATTGTTAAAAAACGAGAATGTCCGATTTTTACAATTAGCAACCAAGTTCAACGAGTAATTTTGCATTATAAACATAAAAGAAAAGGTTTTATTATGAAGATTACAAAACTTACCCCAAATTTTGAAGTAACGGATGTGGAAAAATCGGTTGCTTATTACGAAGAAAACTTCGGTTTCAAGTTGATTATGACCGTTCCCGTAACTCAAGACGGAATTGAACAAAGTTTTTCCGAAGGTAAAGAATATGTTTATGCTATGATGCAAAAAGATAATGTTGAAATTTTCTTTCAACGCACCGACACATTTAAGGAAGATGTTGTTTTCGCAACAGGGTTACCAATCGGAGCTTCCGTTTCTTTTTATATGGATATTAAAGGGATAGACGAATTTCATCAACAAATGAAAACAAAAAACTTAGAAATAACCGAATTAAAAACAACTTGGTACGGAATGAAGGAGTTTTATCTAAAAGACATTAATGGATACATTCTTGGATTTGCCGAAAAAGCTGAATAATAATGAATATTGAAGAATTGAGAAATTTTTGCTTATCATTAAAAGGCGTAGAAGAGTCTATGCCTTTTGACGATAAAACGCTTGTGTTTTTCATAAAAGGAAAAATGTTTTGTGCCACCAACATAAATACTTATGAGTTTGTTAATTTAAAATACGAACCTGACAAAGCTATCCAGTTACGAGAACAATATGAGGAAGTGATTGAAGGATATTATATGAATAAGAAACACTGGAACAGTATAAAAACCAAAGGAAAAATTACTGATAAACAGTTTAAAGAATGGATAAAGGATTCCTATGATTTGGTTGTATCCGGACTTCCAAAGAAAATACAAAAAGAACTTAACGATGAATAAAAACGATATATAACAGGCGTTTGGTTCAATGACGAAAATTTATCTATACTCTTTAATACTTCGCTTTGGCATTTTATAAAATCCTAAAATGATATACTACCTCTATTTTACTAATTTATAGAATTATATTAGAGCAAAGGAAAAATAATATTGTAACTTTGTATCTTGAATAAGACTTGGCAGTAATTGTAAAAAGACCAAGCATAATAAACAAAAGGGGAAGAGAAATCGAATATGAATAACAACATCGGATTAGTGCTAATACACGGAGCAGGTTTAAACAGCTCAATTTGGGACGAACTAAAATCGGAAATCAATCAAACCTTTTTAACGATTGACTTTCCCAATAGGAAGATTAGCGACAATGCAAATCAAACTCTGACTTTTGATGACTATGTAAATTCAACAATCGAACAAATAAAAAAATGGGATACAAAAAACTTCATAATAGTTGCACATTCAATAGGAGCTTGTGTTGGGCTTAAAGTTGCCGAACAATTCAAAAATGAACTGAAAGGATTTGTTGCTATCGGTTCTGTTATTCCAACAAACGGAAGTTCCTTCATATCTTCCTTAGCATTCCCACAAAAAATGATAATGCCAATTATTTTAAAGTTGTTTGGAACAAAACCACCCAAAAAATCAATAGAATATGAGCTTTGCAACGACTTAACAGACGAGCAAACAACAAAAATAACAACTGAATTTACACCAGAGGCAAAAAGACTATATACAACAAAAATCAATTTTAGTTTACCTAATACTAAGCGACTTTATATCCAATTGACAAATGATAAATCAATGCCTTTTGCATTGCAAAATAAAATGGCGAAAAACTTAAATGCAAACAAAATCGAGACTATCGACACTGGGCATTTGCCAATGTTAAGTAAACCAAAACAATTAGCAACATCTTTATCAGCCTTCGTAAAAGAAATTGAGCAGGACGATAAAACAACGAATTGCTAACAAGGGTTTGGCTTTTATTTTTTGTACTAAAAATTAAGTTTTTTAAACAACATCCTATAAAACATCCATACCGCAAGGACGAAAAACAGTCCGCATACGCCCCAGAGTTTGAGGTAGCTATCTTGAATGCTTAGTAGCGACAATCCGCTTTGGCTCATTGCCAAAAATCCTTTGATGGCGTGGGTACTCGGCAGGATTTGTGCCAACCATTGCAACGGCTCGGGAGGGGCTTCCACAGGCCACGAAATTCCTGCCAAAAGCATCGCTGGAATAGAGGTAAAAGTGATGCTCATCACCGCATCTTCCCGATGTCTGAAAAAGCGAATCAGCGACAATCCCATAAACGAAATCGACAAAAAAAGCGGTAACAAAAAGAGGTATATCTCGGCGTAATTTCCGCGTTGGGGAATGTTAAACAAAGGCATCACCACAAATAGCACTATCGTAATGTAAAAATACGCCGAAAGGGTGTAAGTACTTGCCTTGGCGACTAATATCGTCAGGACATCTTTCAGCGAACGAATGTTGAGTCCCGCTTTTGAAAACTCCTGTTGCTCCCTTGCCGTACCTCCCAAAAGTCCGATGCCCGTAAGCAAAAGCGTTTGAATGATAATCAAATACACCATCGGCATTGCAAAAGTGGCATATCCTCCGTTGGGGTTGAAAAGCGTAACCACTTTGGACTGCACCACTTGCATCGTGTTTTGGGCTTGGCTTACCGACATTCCTTTGGCAGTGAGTCCCTTCAATTCGATACCTGCATTCATATAGCCCAGAGAGGTGGCAACGGCTTTGTACACCTGTTTGTAATACAAAAAATAGGCAGTATCGTAATAACCCGACACGGCAGGACGCTGTTTTTGGAATAATTTCTGTGAAAAATCTTTCGGAATCACAACAATTCCGTGTACTTTTCCTCGATAAAACAATTCTTTGGCTTCTTGAAAATCCGTCGGTTGATGGCTTACGGCAACTTGTTCGGTGGCATCTATCATTCGGCTGAGTTGTCGGCTTTCGGTGGTTCGGCATTCATCTACTACGGCGATTGGCACATCGGTAGGTACTTCGTTGGAATAAACATATGAGTAGCCCAACGCCACCACCAGCGAAATTAGAAACACAGAAACCCATACCGCCGAGTCAGAAAACATACGACGAAATTCGGTAATGAATGTATATAAAAATCGATTATTTCTCATTGTAGCCGTTTTGATGAATTCGTTTTTTGAACTTAGGAAAAACCACGATGACCAAGCTGATAAACACCACAAAAGCGATTAGATTTTCGGTAGAATAGCTCAGCGGAAGCCCTCGCACAGCGGTATTGATATAGCTTTGGATAAAGTGCGTAAAGGGGAAGGTTTTTGCCAAATATTGCACCGCTTCGGGCATTGCTCCCAACGGAAAAGTATATCCCGAAAAGGCAAACGCCAACGCTGCAAATCCGCCACCGTAAGTGAGTGCCGAACGCAAATCTGCCGTAACGGATACGAAAAATACCGCCAACGACTGATTGACCAGCACCAACAAAAAGGAAATAAACACCGTAGCAAGATAGTTGCCCGTCTGCATCGGAATTCCAATCACTTTGAACAAATAAATGTCCATAAGCAATGCCAATATGCAAAAAATAAGAGTATAGGGGAGGGTTTTCCCAAATAGCAACGCCCACGGATTGCCTCCTGCCAACTTCAATTGGTGTCGTGCTTGTCGGTATTTGAACATCGCTCCGAGCGTATAAATACTGATAATCATTACAAACATTTGGAAAAACAACGGCACAAATCCCATACTGAGGAAAAAGTTGTAATTTTTATACGGATTGTAGAGCGTATGAGCGTCGTTTCTGATGGATTGCACCTCGGCAAGGGCTTGGCTTTGGGGCGTTCCTTGTTTCATTCGTTTGTTGACATCGATTCCAGCCGAAAGTGTTCCCACCGTCTGCATAAATGCCGATTGGATAAAACCTGCGGGCATCATATAATTGCCGTTGGTATAGCACAGGGCTTGGGTGGTCTGTCCTTGTAGAATGTTTTTCTCAAAGTCGTTGGGAATGATGATATAGGCATAGACATCGCCTCGTTTGAGTTGGTTTTCAATGGCTTTGGGACTTTCTGCCGTTTCGGAAATCTGCATAATGGTAGTGGCATCGAGCCAACGCACCAGTTGTCTTGACATCGGCGATTGGTCGTAATCGGTAAGGGCTACGGGCAAATTTTTGGGCGTGTCCTCGCGGAAGACATAGCTGAAAAACCCAAAGAAGAGCATCGGCATTAACACGATAAGAAACAAGCGTTTGGGCGACTTGACGATTCGTTTGAGTTCTTGTATGAATATTTCTTTTGACATTTTCTCGGTTGTTGATTGCTTTTTTAGGGGGAGTAATTTCCACTAAAATTCGTCCGCAAAGATACCTTGAAGCAACCACAAAGAGCTGACGCAATTGCGTCAAAGAGGCTTCCAAAAAGGTCAGCCTTGTAGTTTTTATAGAGAAGTAGGTAACATCAAAACAAAGGGCAGAGCCTCGGAGTAATCTAACTCAGTGTATTCCAAACCTAATTTACGAATATTTTGGTAATAGTTATGGTGGTTATTAAAATACATTTTTTCACTCTGGATGAACCACGCTTTCTCTCCTAATTTCTGAGCTAAAAACCATTTTTCAAGCAGTCGTGCTGTGCGTCCGTTGCCATCATTACAAGGGTGTATTTTTACAAAAATCAAGTGAATAAACGAAGCAAAATAAAATATTTCCTCTAAAAAGGGCTTCTTTTTTATCAAAACATCAATATCGTGGAATAGTTTTTCCATTTAAGAGGGATAAAATGAAAAAAGCAAAAATACATAAAACACATTTGGGATCTGTGCCGGCAGTTATGGCTGCTTCATCAGTTGCCAATAGCAAAACGGGAGAAAAAATTATTGATAAATCATTTCGTACCTTTGAAAAGCAACAAGATTTTATGCGAGAATATTTGCCAAAAATATTTATTACAGGTTTAGTCATAAGTGGAATTGTTTTTGGTCCAAAACTATATAAACGTTGGCGAAGAAATTTGTATGCCAAAAAAAATATTAGCAATCCGAATGTACAGGCAGCTTTTATTATTCGCAAAGCTTTCAATAAGATTGAATTTCCAGGTGTACTAAGCTGGGTTTTGCCAGATATAAACCTTTGGACAGACAAGAAAACAATGTTTAACATTGCGGCAAAAGTTACCAATCTTGATGAAGTTTCAAAAGCCTATACGATTTTGTTTGATAGTATTTTGCTTACTAACTTAAAAAATGGTTTTTCGTCCAAAGATTTTGAAAATTTCTTTGAAATTATACAAGGAAAAGACGGCAATCCTGAACCACAACGTATAATACTGGTTGGCAGTGAGGTTTTTTCAGCAAAAAAACAACCGTTTTCTATCAAAAAAGCAATATATGATAAAACACAAAGAAAATGGAAATCTACTAATGAACTATTTGCTACGGTATCTTACAAAGAGAAAATAGGAAAGGTCTACGCGGTTATTCAGTATAACGCACAAAGTCGTTTTTATATTGTTGATAGGGGGCTTTTATCTCGTGGGTATGGTTTGGTATGGGACAAAGAAATAACAGATAAAACTTAATAAAATTATACAAAATGAATACTATATATAAATATTTTTTGTTAGCAATGGGAACACCGATGACTGCAAAAGACATTCGTCCTAAGTTTGTTTCGGAATGCAAAACATGTAAAACCGCCCCAACCACTGATGTTAAAATCCGAAAAGGCGCTGTGTCGTCTCGTATTATTGACAAAGACAAAAATGCACTAATAGGTGCTACTATTCAAAATCTTTCAGCTAAAAACAGAGGGGTTATTGCTTTTGGAGTTATTTCTGATGTCAATGGACATTTTGCTATCAATGCACAAGCCCAAGATGATATAGAAATAAGTTTTGTTGGATTAAAAACACTTCGTTACAAAGCAAACCAAATTCCCAAACTAATAATAATGCAAGAAGATGTACAACAAATAGATGATGTAGTAGTTGTAGCTCCTAAAAAAACAGAAAAAGTATCCGTAGTGCCAAGTTTAAAAAATAAAGTAGATAATAGCAGTTTTTGGTTTTGGGTAGCAGTTTTTGGATTGGCAGGATTGGCTATTTGGCAAACAAATAAAAAATAAAAAAATTAAGGAAATGATAGGAAAAATAAAAACACAGATGTCCTCTAATAATTCACAAGATAATAACCACGAAACGGAAGCTACTGTTTCGCTTATAAATCACTATGAAATTTTTAACCTTGACCATAGAAATACGCAGAAAGATTTTAATGTTAAAGTTCTTGAAAAAATAGGGGAAATTGAACTTGAAAATAGTAGTAGGGTTTTACAAGATTTTTCAATTCAACCCGTAGATTCAGGTAATGTACATAGATATTATTTTTATAAAACTTTTTCGGATAAAACAACCGACAATAGCGGGTATATTGAAGTTCCCAAAAATACAGGCGGCGGTAGTGGAAATATTTATATACCTACTTATTTGAATTTTATGGTCAATGAAGATGCCTCTACAAGTACTTATGTAGAAGGAAAAGCCAATGAGAAAGATGGATTTTCAAGTGCTGATGGGCTAATTCTTGATACTTCGAATAATGAAAATTTGCAATTGCGAGTAGAGCGTTTAACGGGTAAAGAAAAAGTTGTTATCAATGTTAATCCTGATTTGGTTTTAAAGAAACTCAGTATTGCTAATCAAGCACAACGAGGGCAAGAAATTATTCGTATTGATCAAACGGGTATTGATGCAGGAAATAAACCAATACAAAATGTTGCAAAGGCAACAGAAGATACGCAGGTCATTACTCTTGGGCAGCTCAAAGAAATTTTAAAAACCTTAGGCTTCAACATCTAATTATTATGAATATAATTGAAAGTATATTAGCGGTTATAGCTGCTCTATCAGGCGGTAGTATTATAGGTATTTTTTTTGAAAAACGCAA
>NZ_BPMA01000075.1 GCF_026005215.1 Capnocytophaga catalasegens
TGAATTTCAATTCTTTTAGGGTGGCTTCACTGTCTCTTTTTAAGAAAGTGATACTTCCATCTTTACGTTCAAAAGAATTGGTCATCCACTCGAAGAAGTCGGCTTCTCCTGTGCTTTCCACTACTACATCAATTTTTCCACCACGTGTAACGGTAGAAGGACGACCTGTTGCATCTGTTTCTTGGAACAATGCATAACTTACGCTAAGAACATTATATTCTTTGCCAGCTACTTTTAGTTTGGCTTTGAAAGACATACGTTTAAAAATTTAAAAGATTAATAATTACATTAAAAAATCAAAAGAAGATTACACCCATTCATTGGTATGTTTGGCTGTACCCATTTCAATCTCTTTAGCAGAGAGTGTAAAGGTTTCTGTCAGCGGATTATCACCTGCTGCATCGAAATCTTCTTTGTACTTCACGATGTAAGCTTCTTTAAATTTCAGCTCTTTCAAAGTAGCCTCACTGTCTCTTTTGAGGAAGATGATGCTTCCATCCTTGCGTTCGAAGGAGTTGGTCATCCACTCAAAAAGGTCGGTATCACCTGTGCTTTCCACAGTGATAGTAATTTTGCCACCTCTGGTAACCGAAGAAGGTCTACCTGTGACGTCGGTCTCTTGTAACATTCCGTAGTCCACGGAAACGATGTTGCGTTCTTTACCAGCAACATTCAGTTTGCATTTAAACGACATAATTAAAATAAATTAAAATTTAATACTCAATAATACCAATTATGGAAATATATATATAAAATGTCTCCAATGCCTTATGTTGGGAGTCTAAACCTTGTTTGATTGTTTAAGGTGAATCATCCTTTCATAAGAGGTACTTTACTTTTGTTCATATTCAGTATCCCATTCATTAGCATCAGTTCCCTTGTGTCCATCCATTTTGATAAGGAAGTTTTTAGCAGGGAAATAAGGTTTCATATGAATGTCTAAATAGATTCTGTCTTTTTGTTTAGGGTCTTGTTCAAATCTTCTTATCTCGAAATTCTCAATAAGGTTTTTAGGACCTGTAATACTATCCAAGAATTGGACTATTTGGTTCATAATATCCTTACGAGTAGTAGCTGTAAAATTCTCAAAAGCTCTACGGTTAAGGAAATCCATTAGCACTTTGGTCACATAGTCGAACACACGTACTACAGAATACGTTTGTAGTCCTAAGTTATCTCCATTGAACAATGTTTTGCCTGAGAAAGCCATTACTTTTCCGTATTCATTTACCATAGGGATAAGTCCTAAACTTTCTAAGTTGGCTATTTCACTTTTCTTCAAGTCGAAACGTACCCCATCTACTTCATTGATACCTCCAAATTTCTTTCCAGCAGTTACCTGAGACATCAATGTTTTGTAGATTTTTCCAGCTAAAGCAGCGGAAGGAGGGACAAACAAATCGGTTGTTTCGCCTATTTCATTGAAACGACCTCTACCTACTAGCCAGTTGCAGGTCATTAGTACATTGGCACGATACACATCACCACCTGTGAGGTTTGCTTCCTCAAACATCTCCATTACATCATCGGGTTCATCTAAGTGTTCAAAATCAGTAACGAGCATTACTTTATTTTCGTGAGCGATTTTTGCCCATTTTTCGACTACCATATTAGAGCCTAAATAACCTGGAATCACTAACAAGCCATAGTTATTTCTAAGGTCTAAACGGTCGTAGTTATCGGAAAGTTCGGCGTGTATGGTATCAATAAAACGTGTGTTATCAAGGTCTTTGAGTTGCTCTAAGGAAGCGTTCATCACTGTAACGTTTTTGATCTTGTCTTCCTCAGTATTTTTGTAGAACAAAGCTATGGTTCGATAGTTTGTTTCTAACTCACGAGTAGCCTCTACAGCATTGTATAAGTTTTTAGAAAGCAACTCTTCTGCTGATTTTTGTTGATCTTCGCAGTGAGATACCATTTCTACCAAAGAATCGCTTTGTTTTAGTACACTTGCCCAAAGTTCTAATGTTTTCTTTAGGGTATCTCTTTCTTTTTGCTTGCTACTTTCGGTAAGGAATATCTTTCTACGAGCATTCCTATCAGGGTTTACATTTTGTACATTCTCTATGGAGGCTTCTAACAAATCAAAACCTCCATAACGCACTAATTTATCTAATGACTTTTCTAATGAAATAGGTGATTTCTTAACAGATTCTTGTGCTTGTGATGCTGTATTTACTGTTTCTACTTTATTTGACATCGTTTCAAATATTTAATTGGGAATTTAAAGAATTAACTCAACTCAGCTATTAGAGCTTCTAATGTATCTTGTAAGGCTTTTTTAGCATCAGGATCTTCCAAGGCTGCTTTAAGGAGTTTGTTTGTTTTGAGCTGTTTGATTATTTTCTGATATTGGTCTTTTTCTGTAGCCAATCCCGTAAGGAAAGCGCTTTGGGCTGTAATTCCTTTAGTGCCAAAATCTCCCAAGTTTTTAAAAGTCAATTCTTCTACTTTGGTAGCTCCTTCACTGTCTTCAAAATCTACTTTCATAGTAGGCTTGAAGTGCTCGAATACCTTGTCTAAGGTATTGAGACCTTCCACTAATTCGGGTTTTACGGGGTTTTCTGCACTGAGCTTTTGAGCTATCAATGTGCGGTTAGGAGCTATCTCTAAAATAGCTTCACTAGCGTCTATAGGCACTTCATTGCCTCCTATCCCTTTATTTGTTAACATTGAATAATATTTTTAGTTATTTTTAATATCTCTTATCATATATTTACGCGACAAATGTAGTCATCTTTAAATTAAAAAACAAATTTTCAAGTGATTATTTTTCAAATTATTTTTGAAATGTATTTTAATCAATTGTAAAACAAGTGAATATAAAAAAATATTTTTAGCTAAAAAAATAGAAAAGCACCTAAAGAAGATGCTTTTTGATATATTTCTGTAAAAGAAATGTATAGTTTTATACGGTGATGTTAAATTACTTCTCAAAAATCCTATAAGGATAAATATTTGTAGAGGCTTTTTCTAATTTAATCAAGAAACTATCCTTTAAGTATTCCCATTCTGTTGCGTTGACATCTACTTCTTTGTTTTTATTTAGGTAAATATCTATAGTTCTTTTAAATCCTCCTTTTAGTGAGACTTCCTTTTTAGTACCTTTTTGTACCTCTAATCCTTTAATTGTGTGCTTGAAATGGCTTTTGGCAAAGGTTTTTACATCGGCAATGGTAACAATTCTACCTCGTGAAAGCAATGCATTGCGATATTCTAAAATCTTATCAGCAGTGCTGAGCCCTCGCTTACCTCCCAAAGAAGGTTTTACAGTAATAGCACTTTTAATAGCTGTTTTATTACTTTTATCACACTCTAATGAAACTCCCGTTTTTATATCATTTCCTTCTTCTCCTGCTGTATGCCAATAGGAAAAAGTGAAGCTCATATCCAATTCTTTATTCATAGAAGAAATGATTAGAAATGGATTGGTGTTTAAGGAAAGGCTTCTTTTCTTTATGTTTTGGTAGATAGAAGCTAGATTCTGTCCTATTTGCCTAAGTTCTGCATCGATAGCAAAGTCATTTCCTATGGCGGAAAAAGAAGCTGTTTCATCTCTTATCAACCTTAAAGTGTGTTGTAAATGGTCTAAAGCACTTCGCTCATCAAAGCGTGCTACCCCACCTCGTCTTAAAACGAAGGAAATATTATCTTCAGAATCCTTTTGATAGTTTTTCACTTCATATCGCTTTCCATCGTCATCAGAAATGTAGTCAATATCCAAAAAGGTGTTATCTCCTATAATAGGATAGATGGTTAGTTGCCCCTTAATACGTTTGGTTTTTTTAGTGTTGTACATATTCACCACAGGGATACAGTTTAAAGCAATGCGTATATTTTCCAAGATTTTTGGGGTAATTACTTCATAGAATTTAAAGCGCAGCCAAACGATATCTTTTTCAGTAGCAATACGATAGTTAGAAAAATTCTCTTCTATAAAGGAAGTTATGTACTCACTTTTTTCTCTTTCAGGATATATATTTCCTTTTAAAGTAAAGAAATTTCCTTGATAGAACTGATTTACTTCATTATAAATAGCATCTACATTAGTGTAATTTTTGGAGATAATATCCTCGTATTCAATGCTGTTTATTGGTACATTATACCCTTCTACTAATTCATATTCTTTTTCTCCACAGAACACTTTTACTTGCTGTAAGTAATAATTGAAAAACTCTTTTTGTTCTTTGTTGTTTATATCTATATAGAAGCATAAATCTTCTAACTTTTCTACCTCTGGGGCGTGTAGTCCTACCCAAAACTCTCCAGAAGGGATGTTTCTATCTGATTGGTCTACCTCTTCTTGGTAAAAAAAACTTTCTTGTTGCAGTACTTTATTACCAAACACTAAATATTTTACCTGAGCAGTAGTGAGTTTCATTTCTAAAGTAGGGCTGAAAAAGATATTCATTGTTTTTACCTCAGTAGGGCTATATAAATTCTGTACCCGTTTAACAGCCTTAAAATGATTATATCGTGATATTTGCACATTATTTTCTACTGGAGTAAGTTGCAGAAGTGTCTGAGATGGAGTGATACCGGTAACTTCATCAGGAAAAATAACTTCAAGTAGGCGTTCTGTAATCCTTGCGCGAGAATTTTCCTGTTCAAAACGCAATTTTTCAAGTTCCGAAGCACAAGCTGAAAGAATAAGTTCTAAGACAGGATCAAAAGCATTTTCTGATTCTAACTCACTATAGCCCCACATCTTTGAAGCTCTTTTTAGCATCCTATTTTTTATCTGTTCTTGTTTCATTATTCAGTGTTTTTATTAAAAAAATTAGTAGGATAATGGGCTTACAAAAAAAGAATTTTTGTATACATAAGGGCGATTGGTCTCTAAAATAACTGCTTTTACTGAAACCAATACCTTTTTCTTTATTCGTTTTTTATCTAAGCTACCTAAATTTTGTTCTGTAGTTATTACATCTATATCTTGAACAGTGATACGTTTTTCGTGTTGTGAAATACTGTCTTTTAAACTTTTAGCGACAAAAGTTTTTAGTTCGTTATCACTTTTGAGGAGATCAAAATCAGTATCCCATATTTCACAACCATAGGTTTCATCGAACTTACATTCTCCAAAAACAGTTGTCATCAAGGTGAAAATTGATTGAGAGATAGAATCTTCCAAAGCTATTTTAGCAAGGTCTTGTTTTTTCATCAAGCCTTCAAAATCGATAGGTAGCTTGTAATATATTCCTTTCATAAAATTGTTGTGAGTGTTTGATTATTCTGTTTCAGATGAGACAAAGTCATTACCTCCTGTATCAGTAAAAGTTATTTTACCTCCTACAGCACATTGTATGCAGGAAGCACTATTGAGTTCCTTTTTGCCATCGATAGTAGAAAAAGAGGTGTTTTCCCACTTTATAGGAGCAGGCATACAAGGCAAATAACCACTTGTGGTAGGCTTTAGCTTGCACTGACCAAAAGGCATTATATTCACATTGGCTTGCTTGTCGCCCTCTGTGGCTTGGAGCTTATTGTTTATTTTAGCAAACTGCTGACTTGTAACCTTTAATGCAGTTGTTACTGTACCTTGGTTACATTGTAGCTTTGCTGTTTCAGTTATTTCTTGAGGCATAGAATTATTTATTTAATCTTTCAATCTTTTTAATATCATATCCAAGAACTTTCCCAATTTTTCTCTGTAAAAAAAGAGTTGCTTTCCCTGCAAAAATAAATTCTTCTTTCCTATAAATGCTTAGTCCCTTGGTAGAAAAAGTAAAAATTAAGACCATTTCTTCAACTCCATTTTTGTAGAAATAGAAAGTATCACTAACATCATTTAGTAGAGGATACTCTTTATTAAAGGAACATTTTTTTTGTAGTGACCTTAACAGTTTGTTCCCTTTCTTGAGGTTTACTGTTTGCCTTTTTTCAAAGATTTGTTCTTCGGGGAGTTCGGCTATATTAAGAGAAGTTTCTTTAGTGTATCCACTATGACTTACCACAACAATACTGTCTATTTTCCCTCTATAAAGTTTTTCCCATTTCATTTCTGTTGAAACTTGGCTAAAACAAAAGTTATAGATTATAAAGAAGAATGATAAGAATAAGTATTTCATAATTATTAGTTTTTTTTAAAACATCTGTAATTTATTGACGGTTTCATAGTCAAATATACTAAAATTATCCTCATCTAATTTTATTCCAAATATTTCTTGATACATTTTGACATTTCCTATATCTACAAAAGAAATTTCACCACCCACAGCACAATTTATACACGATTTTTCGTTTAATTCTTTGTTGCCCTCTATGGTTGAAAACGATGTTTTTTCCCATTTCTGTGGAGCAGGAACACAAGGTAAATATCCTGATGATGATGGTTTTAACTTGCATTGCCCAAAGGGTTTGATATTAACATTAGGCTTGTTGTCTTGTTCGGTGGCGATAGGCTCTCCGTTGATACAATCAAAGGTTTGTGAAGTAACCTGTAAAGGCGTTTGTAATGTACCTTGATTACATTGTAACTTAGCTGTGTTGGTGATGGTTTGAGGCATAATAGGTTTTATATTTATTCTGTTTGAATTCTAATAAAATAATATTCCAAATAATCTTTCATATAGCTATCAATCCATTGCTTTTGAAGATTTTCATCTGAAAGCATACTGATATACATTTTTTTTAGTTTTCTATTGGATGTATTGTATATTTTGTAACATTTCGATACTATCAAATAACCATTATAATGTACATTCTGAATTCCTTCAAATATTTTTTGGTTAGAGATATGGTATGTATCCATTATTCCTTTTATTACCTCTCTTTCAAAAAATCTAGGTAATGGTTCTAGATGATTAAATGTGGTTATATAATTGTTTTCAAATACTTCTGAATATAGATACTTATCAGTACAATTACAAAAACCATAGAAAACAAATTGCTCAAAAGATTTGTTATCTTTTTTTAGTTTTGAATATACTTTACTGATAAGCTCTTTATTTTGAGCATTACAAAACATACTAGCAAAGGTTAGTATAATACTTAAAACTTTCATATTTAAATCACTTTAATTCCCAAAAATACATAGATTTTGCAGATTCATCATAGTGATGTCCTCCAAAAACATATTCCTCATCAGCCTCTCCTGTCCACAATGTCACGTGTCCTGAAGCACCAAAAGTTGAACTATCAATTGCTAACATTAGATAAATACCTTTTTTATCTCCTACTAAATTATACAAATCATTGATGGATTCTGGATTGTCAATATGGTAATCTCCATCTTTTTTCCATACAACATCTAACCACTTTTTCATTTTACTTGCTGTACTTATAAAACCTTTCCCTTTCATTTTTCCTTCACTTGCAATAAAATCACTTCCCCCAACTCCACTAATTGTTCTTATAGGGAAATTAGCCAAGGTCAAAGCCATTGAAACCTTTCCTGCACAACCATTATATAAGCTGATCTTTTTGTCTAATAATTTTGTTTCTGTATCGTATCTATTGCCATATATCATTTTATAAAATTCAGGTCCTGATATATCATCGTCTCCTACTTCATTTTTAGGATATGAATTGTATACATCTTCCCACTTTGGTCTTTTAATTATTATAGATTGTGATTGTTGCTCCTCATATATAGCTATAAATTTTCTGTATAATAGATTATCTGCTACCATATTCTTATTTTAAAATTTAAAAAACTTTTTCTTCTTTCTTTCCAAGTATTCTTTATACAACTGCTCTTCAAAAACGTCCCATTCTTCTTTCGTATAATTTTTCCCTTGGTAAGTTTTATATATTTTATTCTCTTCTTCTATTTTATCCTTTATAATATTATTTGTTATACATAAAGAATATTCTTTTAGAGGATGCTCGAAAACTACTTGATTATTTTCATTTACTATACCAGTTAAAGTTATTTCATTTAAGCCTTCTGCAATAGGTTCATTATCTTCAGCTTTTATAGTTATAGTAATGCTTTCTCCTACTTCATAATTTCTTGTATTGACAATCAAATCCATATCGGTATAATGTTTAGAAATGTTAGATAGAATTGTATTTTCTTCTCCATAACTCCAATACATCTCTATTACCTTTGGTTCCTTATCATACTTAAATTCTCCTTTCTGTGGTAACTTATTCATTTTAGGAGCTTTGTATTCTGTTTTTTTAAGTTTTCTTTTGTAAAAACATCTTGATTGATATAATATTTCCCTTGAAAATAAAGATAATATTTACAATTTTCCCAAACTAAATTATATTTACTTGGTTCATTGCTAACAATATGAAATTCCCATCTATCTGACCATTTTTTTAATAAATATAGATATTTTTTATCTCTTGAAAACCCTGTATTAGCTAATTTTTCATAAGTGTTTTTATCAACAACATCTTTTATTTTAAGTAATTTGTCAGAGTTTATTGTATAAATTTCATCTATATATACTGGACGAGAGTAATCAAAGATCAGATGATTAACTTCTTGTATATACAAATTTCCTTGTTCATCTTGAAAAAGATTATCTTTTATTTGTTTATAAGAATCTATTACTTTAATATATTGATTGCCTTGATTATCCATATAGATATCGCTTTCAAAAAAAGCATCACTCGTCTTTTTAATATTCGTATTTTCAGAACAAGAAATAAGAATAACAAATAAAAATATTGTATGTTTCATAAATAGTTTATCTTTGTAATTTCCAGATAGTTGTTCCTGAATAAATATCGTTTTCGGTATGATATTGCTTCGTTAATTTAGTTATCCAATCATTTAATTCTTGCCCATTATCATATTCCTTCCATCCTTTTGTATAATTAGGTACTTGATCAGATAATATATATATTTTTTTACAAGGATTGATGTTATTAACTGTTAATAGCATACTGTGATAACCATCAGCAATAGATACTCCAAAAATATGAAACCCTATATTATTCCCTACTAGTTTATTTATTTTTAAATACAAATTTTCATTCATTTTATTTGCTTTAAAAGGTGTGTTTTTTGAACAAATTCTATTTTTTTCATCACGATATTCAATTGTAAAACTATCTTTTATTTTTCCTTCATTATTTAATCTTTCCATTGTTCCTATTCTACTATTTCCGCTTTTAATTTGAGTTCCAACAGAAAGTTCCTCATCATTATACAACTTTTTTAACGCTGTATTTAATGTCGTAATACAATCTTTACGCGTAAAAGAAATCAAACTTCCGTTACTCTTTAAAAAATCTTCCATTGGCTCTATTTCGTCTTTAAAAAACACATCTCTTTGAACAACCGTAAAATTAAGTTTTCCGCATAGAACTTTTTTATCAGATCTTCCCCATAACCCATCATTGTCATCACTTGCCCAAATTTCTATGTAAAATTTACTCCCTCTTTGTAAAGATGAACACGATATTTCAATACAATATTTGTCATTTAATTCAGCATCTTGTAAATTATATAATTTTGTCTTGTCATTACATTTTTTGGGAGTATCTTCATCTAATATCCTTATTTTTACATTTGTATTTGAAGGTTTAAATTCTAAAATTCCGTCTCCATCTTCTATACCCCAACCATCATATCCCTTTATATTTTTCAAAGGAATATATGATTTAGAGTTTTTAGCAATTGCAATTTCAGGAATTAAATATTTTTGTAAATCTTTGTCATAATTGTTCCCCAAATCTAAAATTTGTGTGTTTGCTTGACTACAATTTCCCACAAAATATATTCCATTGGTAGCTTCTTTCTTACCATTTATGCTAACAATAGGTAAAAAATTCCTACTATTAGGCACTTGTATTTCAGGCTTTTCATCATACCCATCTATTTCTATATAAAAAATTCTTCCGTCTTCCATAGTTATCTTTTCTTTTTAGTTTGTTGATATTCCTCCCAAAGTTGTTGTTCTTTTATTTTCCATTCATTGTAAGTATAGTCTTTGCCTTGGTAGCTTATATATACTTCATTAGATTTCCGTTCTTCTTCTTGCCGTTGTTTTTCTAATTTTTCCCGTTCTTCTTTTTGAGAATTTTCAAATTCTACTTCTTCTTTTAGTAATGCAAAACCATCTTTATCAACAATGCCTGTCAATGAAATTTCAGACACATTATCTCTAATTTCAGCGTAATTTTTACCTTTTACTCTTAAAGTTATGGTTTCGCCCTCTTCATAATTTCTGGTTTGCACTAAAATACTAACCTTTCTATTTATCAAAGTCTTTTTTATTTCTTTATCTCCTTCCGCATTCATCCACTTCACGCTCAAAATCTGTTTTTCCTTATCATACTTAAACTCCCCTTTCTGCGGTAATTTATTCATTTTAGGAGCTTTGTATTCTATCTTGTCTTTGGCGGTAATCAGTGAATTCGTGCCAAAAAGGTGCATTTGCTCTTTGGCTCCTATTTCCGCTTTGCCATCGGTGTAGCTTATGAGTTTTTGTTTCCCGTAAAGATCTAAATCCTGCTTGGCTGAAATTTCCAATGTTTTTCCGCTTGATAAAATCATTTTTTCGCCACTATCAATGCTATTTTCCTTGCCTACAATCGTTTTTGCGTTTTCGCCGATATGCGTTTCTTGGGTTTTGCCTATATTTGTTTTAGCATTTTCCGTTACTTCAACATTCAAATTTTTACATTTAATATTGATAGTTTCAGGAGCTTCAATGGTAATGCTTTTTTGTGTGGTGTCCAAATAAATCGTATTTCCCG
>NZ_BPMA01000076.1 GCF_026005215.1 Capnocytophaga catalasegens
TGTTACGAAGGAGACAGGGAATATAATTTCTGAAAGTATAAAAAAGAATGAAAATTTTTATACTCCTGTAAAATTTAGAGGAATAACGTACTCTAAACCAGAATCTTCTCGAATTAATTTTGCAAATGAAGTTACAGAATTTACTCCTCTTAACAAATCTGGAAATCCTGTACAAGCAGGATGGAAGCATGTTTTAGAAGGACATTTTAATAGACCTATTGCTAATAGTCGTTCTATTTTTACTTCTTCGAAAGAAAGAATAAAACAGCTCATCCAACAAAAATCAGTAATAAATTCTACTTTAATCGAAGTTCAACCAGGCATGTACAAAAGAGTAGTAGATTTAAAAGAAATTATAGGTAAAACAGCTTTAAAATTTGGAGGCAAGGAAACCAGTTGGGTTGAAATTTTTACTGATGTTAAAGGAAATATAATAACAGCATATCCTGTTCCTGCTCTGTAATAAAATTTAAAATAATTATGAAACAAAATTGGAATAACTTTTATAATAAAATAAAAATAGAATTACTTAGTATAAATAGTGAAACAAATGAGCCCTATTTGTTTGTATTACAAAAAAACACAATTTTAATAGAAGAATGGATTACAAAAAGCAACATTAAGGATTATATTAAAATCTTTTCAAAATTTAATATCAAAAGGTTTAATCAAAAAGATGTTTCTTTGTATTCTTTTTATTTTGATTGGTGTAATATTCATGAAGAATTATACTTTTTATATAAAAGCAAACCTTCTTCTTTTGAGGAATTTATAACTAAAATTTATTATACATATGATTTTTTACTATCTTACAATAGTTTAATTGATAATCCAGAAAATATAAACAGTGAACTCTATTATGTACAATCTTTAAATGGAAGTATTTTGTATGAAAGTAAATTTCCTCCTCAATTATATGATAGAAATCTAACCAAAATTGATTATTTGGTAAAATTTGATTATTGTGATATTGCTATATTGGAAAAAGAAAATTTATTAAGAAAAAGATAATTGTTAAGAAGGACAATGGTAATATACTATAATACATTATACTAACAAAACAAAATTAAAATTCATAAAACGTTCTTTGACATAATATTTCCCCGCAACGGTGCTTCTTGCTTGATACGAAAATCAAAGTAGTTTTTAACGGAATAACGCTTAATACCGAACGTCAACTTGTTGAAGGTAAGTTTGTTACGACTTATGATAGAGAGGAGAAAGGCGTTGCTGTTGTAAGTGAAGAGTTGAAGAAGATTAAAAATACTGCGCTGTTGCTTAAAGAGGAGATAAAAAATCTTTTTGACCAACGTAAAAAAGCGATTGAAGAACTTGAAGAACTTAACAAACAACTTGTAAACAAAGAAATTTCTAAAAAAGAATACCAAAAAAAGGTTCAAGCACCTTGCGAAATCTTAGAAAGTAGTACAAAAAAAGTCAATACGAATGTAAATGAACTTTTAGAAAATGAATTTGCAACAGAGACAGACAAAATGTTGCTGGGCAGTGCCAAATTGGCAGAACCACGAAAGTCCTCAGGAAGCCTTCAATCGGTAGAAATACCTGACAAAAATACGGAAATACAGCGTCAAAAAACCATAGAAACGGTAGCAAAACGCATTGATGATGCCGAAGAAGTGGAAGCCGACCGTGCCTTAGCTTTGCTTTTGAAAGACCCATTATTTAAAAAAGAATTAGAAAAACTAAAAAAAGTACGAGAATTTTTAAATAAATTTTATGAAAATTGTCAACAAAAAGGATTAACACCGAGCAAAGAACCGGGTATTGTTCCAATGTGTTTTTGGGAGTTGACCCCTGAAATAGGAAAAGAGCACTTAAAGAAACAAATTATAGAGATTACTACTTTGATGTCTATTTCTCAATCAAAAGAACATTTTGATAGTTTGTTTCAACAAAAATATCACAAACAACCTATAATTTGAAGAGAATTTTAACCCTCTAAAAAACTATCTAATTTTGACAAAAAAATTAAAAAAGGGATAGAATTCAATCCGAAAGATACATAAGAATAAAATAAAAGATGATTGAAAAGAAAATCCCTTACGGAGGTTTTTTTATTATTCTTGTGTAGATTTATATGTAATTACCAAACAAAAATATCTTTGATACTATCTTTGCTTTGAAAAAATGTAGCAAAAACCATTTTTTTGTTGTAACTTTGTCCAAAATTTCTGAATTGTGTATTTGTCATATACAATACTAAATTTTATGGATACACTATTTAACTTAATAAAGGTAACTTTTATGTGATAATTTCAATCAGTGAAACAATGATTTTAAGATTTTTGCTTTTTGGATTTTTATTTTTGCTGACAAACTTGGGATTTTCACAACAAATAGATTTAGAAAACATAGGTAGCCGTACTCAAGAAACTCTTAAAAAAAATCCGTTTTCCATTTCAGGAAGCGCTTCTGTTAATGGTGTATATACGCATTCTTCAGACAATGGAATAAATACGCAAAATACCCCTTTTTTATATTTTTTCAATGGAAATATCAATTTAGGAATATATGATTGGTCTATTCCATTTAGTTATCGTTTTACTAACCAAGGGAGTAATTTGAATTATCAAATACCATTTAAGTTTAATCGTTTAAGTCTTCATCCAAAATATAAATGGATACAAGCTCATATTGGTGATGTAACGATGGGTTTTTCGCCTTATACCTTCAACGGGTTACAATTTACAGGAGGTGGATTGGAACTTACACCTGAAAAATTTCCTGTGAAAGTAGCCGTAATGGGAGGACAATTACAAAAAGCAGTAGAATACGATGGGCAACCACAAACAGTACCTTCTTATGAACGCTGGGGATATGGAACAAAGATAGAATACAAAAAAGATAATATTGAATTTGGCGGAATTCTCTTTTTTGCTAAAGACAAACCCGAATCCCTATCAATTGCTATTCCCGATGAGAAAAAAACATATCCGTTAGAAAACCAAGTTTATTCTGTTTTTGGAAAATATAAGCCTTTACACTTTGTAGAAGTTTTTGGAGAATATGCCGTTAGTATGCTTTCTTACATTGACGAAAAACCCACAGATTATTCGGCATATAATACAGGAATCAATTTTTTGTTAGGCAAATCAACCATTGGACTACGCTATGAATTGGTAGATCCAGATTATAGAACCCTTGGTGCATACTATTTTGTTAATGATATGGAAAACATCACACTCAATGGTTCTATGCCTCTTTTTCAAGGAAATGTAATGATTTCGGGAAGTATTGGAAAACAACGTGATAATCTGAATGGGCAAAAAATAAAACAATCCAATCAGTGGGTAGGTTCGATGAATATATCGGCAAAAATAGGTCAGTCTCTCAATATTACAGGTAGTTATAGTAATTTTACTATGTTTACCAACAAACAAACAAATCCTTTTGAAAGGCTTAATACACCGCAGTTATACGAGCAACCGCAAGATTCTATTCGTTACAGACAAGTTTCTCAAAATGTTGCTGCCAGTATTGCTTATTCTCTTTCTGAAAATCAGCAAATAATACTCAACTATACGCTTAACGATGTGGTAAATCGTGAAAACGATAGGGTGCGTAGAGGAGGTATTTCTCGTTTTCACAATGCAGGAATCAACTATTCGGTAAATTTTCCTGAGCAAAAACTCTCTATAACTCCTTCATTCAATTACACGCATAATTTGGTTGCTCGTGAAAAATCACATATTTTTGGTCCTTCTTTTTTAGTAACAAAAACTTTTTGGGAAGATAAACTTACCTCTTCGCTCGGGGGAAATTATAGTCGCTCACAAAGTGCTAATGCACAAGGTAATACAGCAAATATTCAACTTGGAATGGGATATTCGCCATGGAAAAACCATCAATTTACTTTAAATGCTGTCCAATCTTTCCGAAATAACCATTCTCAAAACATTCGGCAAGCAGGACAAGAAAGTAATATTAGTATTGGTTATGCATATCATTTCGATAAAAAAGAAATACCTTTGCCTAAATTCAAATTTAAGAAAAAAGAAAAGAAGCGAAAAGAGAAAAAGAAACCTCTTACTGAATCTTCTAAAAGCCTTCAAAATGTTGACAATGCACAAAAAGAGCCAATCTCTGAGGATAAAAATAAAATTGAAGAACAAATTGAAACCCCACAAAGCACTGACAACACACAAGGAGAATCAATCTCTGAGGATAAAAATAAAATTAAAAAGCAAACTAAAAAAGTTCTAAAAGAGAAAAAAATAACAGATAAAAAAGAAAAAATTCCGCTTACGCAAGAAGAAAAAACGGAACAAGATTATCGAACATTTGTCTTTCAGTGTTTGCGAAATCTTTACCACCAAGCAGATGGTTATCTAAGAGACGATTTGTTTGCAAAGAAAAACCTATGGGACGAAGATAAAACACCTGAAAATGAGGCTAAATACCGAAAAGCTGAGCAAGGCTATATTAGCCACTTATGGATGCTCAAACAACTTGAAAATCTTACACTACAAGACGTTATTGAAGAAAAAGGTCTTTTGAAAATTTTTGCTGAGCGCCACAAAGAAGAAATTTTTGAAACTTTGCAAAAAAATAATTGTATATCCGTAATTAAA
>NZ_BPMA01000077.1 GCF_026005215.1 Capnocytophaga catalasegens
GCCTTCTTTTCTTTGAGAAAGAAAAGAAGCAAAAGAAAGACCTTACAGATAGATTTTTTGTTGGTTTAGAATAGAGAGAAGCCTTATGAAGTAGTCATTTATAAGTTAAATAAAAGAGGTAGTAGTGATTCTAAAAGTATAATGAGTTTTAGGTGTATCCATAATTAGTGTGAAATGCCAAGTCAAAGACTTAAAAAAGATTAATTTGCTTCTTAGAAAAATACTATCTAAACCTACTTTTTGTAACTTACACATTACTTTTAATATTTATAATTTAAATTTTGTATATGAATAAAAAAGTACTTTTTGAAGGTAAGGTTACATTGGGAAACAAGATTGTAGACTTTAGAATCTACAAAAATGAAGAAGATGATATTATTTATTATTCTTTTGAAACTAATCCTCAAGTCCGTAATGAAGACCAGTCAGATTTTCATTTAGGAGAAACAACACGCGCAAAGACCCTAGAGCACTTATTGTATCGTTTTTCTGACACATATCAGAAAGAATTCACTACTATTGTTGAAGAATGTCCCAATCTTAATTTTTGAGAATACATATTGCCAATGCTGGTAATAAAAGAAGCTACTTATGGTAATTAGCCTCCAAAGCCTTTAAAATATCACTTTGCTTAAAGAGGATTTTACCACCAATTTGGATATAAGGAAATAGCCTATCATCACGGTATTGCTGTAGGGTTCTTTTGGTGATATGTAGCAACTCACAGACCTCCTTCCCTGATAGAAATACCTCGCCGTCAAATACAGGACGGAAGTTTTTAAGGATAAAGTCCATTTGCTGTTTAAGGTTTTCAAGCTGACTTAGGTAAGTACTTAGTTCCTGGTGTGTTTCTGTGAGTAAGTTCATCGGGTTTGAAGGTTAGAGGTTAAAAGCTGTTCTACATCACTACGCTTAAAATAGTTCTTGCGGTGGATGCACGAGAAAGGCAAGAGCTTTTGGTCTTTGTAATACTGCAAAGCACGCTTACTAATGCCCAAAAGCAGACAAACCTCCTGAGAGTCCAACCACTTTTCTTTTTGCCAAATCCCCTTATAAGTATCCATTACCACTTGCAGAGAATTGTTGAGTTGCTGTACATCTTTTTGTATCTGCTCAAAAACAGATTTTTCTATAACTACTACTTCCATTTGCATTATTTTGCGCAAAGGTAAAACGAAACAAGCCTACTTTTAAAAGTAGGCTTGTTTTGGAAGAGAAAGGAGGATTTTGGCTTTAAATATCATCATTTGCAAAGTATTCATTCATTATATCAGTGATTTTATTAGCATTTGAATCCTTTGCTTTTTTTAGAATTTCATCTCTTTTATAAAAATCAATTTTATATTTTTTTAAGTTATTTTTCTTTTCTTGAAAGTATTGTGTAGCTTCTTCTGAGAAACCTGAAATAGACCAAAATTCAAAAATTATATCTCTGTTTTTATCACCTGTAAAACTACGATTTTTCTCAATTACCTTATATATAAAAGCTATTTTTTCATTCCATTCCTCTATTATTTCTAAACTTATAGGCGTCTTATAAGCTTTGCATTCGCATAAAATTATTTTATCTTGATAGGACGCATATACATCAACTTCTTTCTTTTTCCCATCATCATCATCCCTGTAATTTTTATCTATTTCAATACTTTGGCATAAATTACTATGATAATACCCAACAATAAATTCAAATAAATCTCCTCGCAAATTATTTGTTTTCCCATCTATTAGCTTATCAAATTTCTTTATTATTTCAATAAATTTATTGGGTTCTTTTTTAAGTATCACGCTTATATTAGTGATTACACGTATTAAAGATTCCATTAACTCTTTATATTCCCTCCCAAAAAGTTTATCTATTAGACCAATAACAATTCCATTTTCCTTTAATTTACTGAGTGCTTCATTAGATAAGAAATCTGTGATTAAATAGGGAATAAAATTACTTTTCTTATGAGTCTTTTTTATAGTATTAATTTTTGTAAGGAAGAAATTAATGTTCTCTTCATCATTACTTCCTCCTATCATAATATCAGCTAAAACAAAAGAAGGTTTACTCAAACCACAAATATAGCTTGGAGCTGTAAAGTGTGTTCCTTGTTCGTAATACTGCCTCACTAAGTGGTTCGTGAAGAAGGATTTGCCACTACCCGAAGGTCCTAAGACAAACTTATTGCGGTTGGTGATAATCCCTTTCTTCATAGGCTCATCGGAGATATCCAAATGGATAGGCTTTCCTGTGAGCCTGTCGGCCATCTTAATGCCGAAAGGACTGGAAGAACTTTGATAGTTGGTCTCCTGAGTGAAAAAGCACAAAGCGGGCTCTATAAAAGTATAGAAAGTCTCTTCACTGGGAAAGTCGGCTGCATTGCCTGCGATACCTGCCCAATAGAGGGTAGCCGTATCAATGGTGTTATGGCGAGGCTTGCACTCCATTGATGCCAAAGCACTGCCCACATCGTTTTTAATACTCCTGAGCTCTTGTGGGTTGTCCGACCACGCCATTACATTAAAGTGCGCTCTGATAGAGGAAAATCCGTAAGAGTGTGCCTCATTGAGGTATTGCTCTATCCACTCTTTATTGATTTGGTTGCTACGGCTGTATCTTGAAAGCGAGTGCATATTGCGTGCTGACTTCTCAAACTGTCTGAGGTTCTCATCGGAATTGTCCAAGAACAAATATTGGTTGTAGATATGGTTACAACTCAGTAGCAAGCCCACAGGAGCTGCAAAGGACAAACGGCAATCGCTCTTATCGGTAGAGAGTCGCTCGTAACGACTATCGGCTTGTACCTTAGAAGGCAAATCTTCTGTATCTGATAAGGTATGTACACAGAGTCTTTGGTTACCAATGCGCATTTGCTCGGCAGAGAGGCATATATCTTGCAGGCTCTCTTTCTCATCGGTGGAAAGACTGAGATATTGCTCAAAGAGTCCCTTTTTGTGGGGAGTGCCTATATAGTCATCTGTTTTTAGCTGGCGGAGCTTTATCAGGTTAGAGTCGTTTAAGATATGCTCTAACTGTGCTACCGCTTCCAAGAATTGAGTGGCGTGTTTTCGGTTAGTGAGCTCCTTAGGCAAGAAGTTTCCTTTGCAAAGGGAGGAAAAGTTGCTTTGGGCTCTCATTCGGTTTTTAGTGGTTTGGGTGATAAACAGATAGCATCTGTGGTTTAAGAACGGGCGTTCGTTAAAATGCTTTTCGTACGAATGAGAGAGAAAACTCAGGTTCTCGCCTTGTAGTTCAGGTTCATATTGTTCCTTGATAAACCAGTCCTGTTTGTGGATAACGGTATACTGTGGCAATACTTTGATAGCCTTATGCCAAAGTGAGTGGAGTATCTCATAGTCCTCACCCGAAATGGTAAAGAGCTCTGGGAGCTGTACCTCAAAGCCGACGCTGATGTCGGCTTCTTTGGTGAGCAAGCAGTCTTGTTCTATGGCAAGAATAGGGAACTTACTCTCTAAGGTGTTGATTTTAGAACTATTTCTCATTGAGGGTTGTTTTAGGTTTAGGGTAACGAATAAATTGGCGTGGCGACCTTTGGTGACGTAGGTATTTGGGGTGGCGTTTGCGAGCTGCTTGTTTCATCAGGCCGTGTTCACCGTATTTTTAGTTTAGTGAAAAAGTCTGCCAAACCACAAGGATGACCATACTAACGCCTACCCCCAAGCATACAAAAGAATTGACTCCTACTGTGTAGAGGATCATCACCAAGATGAGCACCGAGAGCAGTCCCCCTGCAAAGATGAAGAGGTACTGCGCTTTAAGTCCTTTGAACTCTACACTTCTGCCGATGCCTTTGTTGATAGAATAGCTGTTTTTTGTCTCCATAATCTATAAGAAGAAAGAACGCAAGATAGTAGCCGCTACAATTAAGAAGATACAAGCCCCAAACCAACTGGCAGCCGTTTTGCTGGTATCAGGGTC
>NZ_BPMA01000078.1 GCF_026005215.1 Capnocytophaga catalasegens
TGCTCCTGTAAAAGTTCTTCTTGAAAAAGTGAATAATAAAGTTCTTAGACAAGAAATTGGAGAGGCTATGTGTACTTTTGATAAAAAGTACATAGCTTTAGAAAATGAAGCATATATAAATGTAAACAAAGACATTTAGAAGGTCCTTTAATTGTTTTTGATTCTTCAGGAATTTTATTTAAAATCCATAGTCTTTGTAGAGGTATAAATGGAAATAGACTAAAAGCAGGTGGAAATGGGGATACTCCAACAGGAAAAGCAAGTACTAACTATGCAAAAGATCATATTGGAGAAAGTGGTTTTGGAAATCACGGAGTAATTCGTTTATCTGGTTTAACAGGAGAATTTTTACAAGCAACAAAAAATGGCAGAGCGGGAATAGCTATTCATTGTGGACATACTTCGGGATATAAAGGAAAAATTGTAGATACAGGAAAGTTGATGAACACTTTTGGTTGTATCAGAGTTTATAATGCTGAAATGGAGAAACTTGTGAAATTATATAAAGAATTAAAAGAAAAAGGAAAGAAAATATATTGTTACATAGAAGACTATGATGGGGATATTACTAATGTGTATAAACACTATGAAATGGAAATAGATCCAAAAGACAAACCAAGAGAGAAAAGAAATACTGAACAATAAAAATATGAAACATTTTATATCTTTATTTTTCCTAATTTTTATTGGGAAAACATTTGCACAAGTAGGGTCTAATATAGGAATTATTAATGATGCTGACGGATATACAAATATTCGCAAAGAGGCTAGTACTAAATCTCAAATTGTAGGCAAAATATTACAAAATGAATATTTTTTCTATGAAGAATATAATTCTAATTGGTGTAAAATTACTACCCAAAATAAGGTAAAGGGATTTGTTCATAAAAGTAGGATAAAAAATATTGATGAAAATCAAGTTATTTGCTTAAAAATCAGTTTTGAAGATAATTCTGAGGAGCGTATAAACAGGACTGCCAGAGATACCATACTTTCTGTTTTTTCATTGAAAGATAGTGACTTTCCTTTTTTTATAATTGGGTTTAACTATACTCAAATTGAGTCTAAAGAACGAAAAGAGAGTTATGTTTTATTTGGAAACGAAACTTCAAGTGTCAAGTTTTCTATAAGAAATGTAAATACAAAAGATTATAAAATAGGAAAAGACAAGTATGGAAACAACAAAATAATAACTACTGAAAAAAATAGGAAAGTATATGGTTTCTTAGGAGATAGACAATTTCCTAAAAAAGAGATAGATAATATCCAAATATCAATCAATAGGGGAAATACATATAATTTACCCAAATCGGTTTATAAATACCTTTTTGAGCCTACATTAGAAAGTGTTAAAGTATATATAAAAGGGAGAAATCAATTAATTATTTATATGTCGGGTGCAGAGGCTTCAGAAGGTTACGAAGTTATTTTTATTGTTAATGAAAAACAATTGCTAAAACGATATATTTACCGAAACTTTTAGCATCCAAATGAATGATCATATTTACTACTTTGGATCTTTTGTTTAGCTAATAAACCTAAAAGTAAAGAAGATGAAAAATATGTGGAAATCATTAAAAAGAGACCTAGGTAAGAAGCTTTTTTATGTGCTAATATTACTATATAGTACAACTATATTTGCACAACCTTGTACTTTTGAGGATGTTGTAAAGGAAACAACTTATAATGTCCCTTATAAAAAATATACCGCTCCTCTTAATATGGAGAAAGTATTAAATGCTGAAAAAAGCAACTTTTTAGGATTTATAGGAACTAATTATAAAAGGTTACGTATCACTTTCACTTCCATAAAGAAGAGTGAGAAAAACAAAGATGTATATGAAGTAGAAGGCTTCAGCACTGTGATGAATAAAAACAAACGAACTTTCAAAGGAACTTTTTCTTTACTTTCTCATTACAAATTTGCAGAACAAACTGTTGATGTTCCTCTTCCTAAAAAGGGAGAAATAGTAGGATATTCAACTTTTTCTTATGAATTAGCAGAAGATGAAAATCTTACAGCTACTGGCGTTTTTAAAGGAAAGATGATTGTAATGTGGCTCAAAAAGGTAAATGCAGCACCCGTTTATTTTCTCCCTTTCAATAGGGATAGTGAAAGAAACTATCAATTTTTTGGCACTTGGACGAGTTACAAAACTAAAAAAGCCTCTATAGCCTCTTGGGGAGAATATCGTATTCCTTGCTCAGGTGATTTTGATGAAGGAGTAGGTGATTTTAGCCCTAAACCCCAATATTGGCAATATGGTTGGGAGGAGTTTAGGTATTAAAAGGAATTGAAAATAAAATGAAAACAAAATATTTTTTAGTAAGCTGTATATTTTTCATATTATTTTCTTGTAGAGCCCAAGAAAATAACAATAGGATAACAAGATATTTCAATAAAGAAGAAAGAATATATTTTGATATTTCTGATAAAATAGCTTTGTCGTCTTATATAATCCCAAATGTAGGACATTTTACAATTTATTATATACCAAGATTAAAATCAGATATTGATTATTTCAAGAATTTTGAGAAAAATAATCAACTTAAACCAATATATAATGAATTGTATGATTACTATTATTTTTCAGAGGCTGATAATAAGAAAATTGACAAAATACTAAAAGAGAAGATAAAAAATGAGAAAAATTGGGGGATAATAGGATTTTTTGTACCTATAAAATATGTAAGAATAGATAGTGATGATGAATCTAGTATTTCATTCCCTTTTATAGGGAAATTTTTTCAAAAGAAGAATGGAGAGTGGGAGTTTCTATTTGAAAAGAAGGTAAAAAATGCGGAAGACGATTCTCTCTTGTCAAGTAAAAAATATATAAATTCTCTTTTGTCAGAAAAGTAGTAAGTATAAAAATGAATGATCATATTTACTACTTTAGAATCTTTTGTTTAGCTAATAAACCTAAAAAAGTATGGAGAAATTATTAAAAAACGTTATAGATAAATTGTCTTTTTATCTATTTGTATTACTATATAGTACAACCATATTTGCACAACCTTGTACATTCAAAGATGTCATAGAGAGAACAACACATAATGTACTTTATGAAAAATACAACATTCATCTTGATATGTTGCAAGTTTTAAATGGTAAAAAAGATAACTTTTTAGGATTTATAGGGGTAAATCGCAAACGGTTGCGCATCACTTTTACCTCTATAAAAAAGAGTGAGGAAAACAAAGATGTATATGAGGTAGAGGGCTTTAGCACTGTGATGAACAAAAACAAACGAACTTTCAAAGGAACGTTCACTTTACTTTCTCATTACAGACTTACAGAACCCGCTTTTGATGAGGATGAGCCTCTAAAAAAGGGAGAAGCAGAAGGTTTTTCCACTTTTTCATATACACTAAAAGAAGACGAGAATCTTACAGCTACTGGTATTTTTAAGGGAGAAATGCTTGTTCTTTGGTATAAGGGAATAAATAAAAAACCTGTATATACTGAACTATTTATTCAGAGTGATGGAAGTAGAAATTACCAATTTTTTGGCACTTGGACGAGTTATACCACTAAAAAAACTTCGGTAGCCTCTTGGGGAGTATATCGTATTCCTTGCTCAGATGATTTTGATGAAGGAGTAGGTGATTTTATCCCTAAACCCCAATATTGGCAATATGGTTGGGAAGAGTTTAGGTACTAAAAGGAATTGAAAATAAAATGAAAAAAATACTATTGATACTATTTATTTGCTGTACGCTCCAATGCAGAGCACAGTATAAAGAGCTTACTATAAGTGAAAATGAAAAAGAATTGTTAGAATTTTTATAATAAAATTCTAATAAAGCTAAAATGACCCCTAGTCACTATTTTGATGAATTGTCACAATGGGATTTGAGTAATATTACTTTAAAACAAAAAATGAAGATTCTATTTAAAAACGACAAGAATCTCAATCAAAAATTAAAAGAATTAGAGGAAGCTCGTATCTTTATATATGAAGATACATTAGAAGATGTTAAAGATGACTATCAAGTATATCATTATGTTGATGGCCCTCGTCTTGAATACCTTGTACATAGAGGAGATTTAGAGGTAAAAGAGATTATTTTGAAAATTCTCAAAGACCCTAAAAGATCAAAATCTGACAAGGAAGATATTGAAGTATACTTAAAATATTATAAATACTATATCTCAGACCCAGATGGTTATACCAATGTGAGAGAAGGTAAGAGTACTTCTTCTAAAATTATAGCTACAGTAGATTCAGGACTACCCATAAGAGTACTGGATACCACAGGAAATTGGTGGCAAGTAATGACAAAAGACAATGAAATAGGCTATATTCACAAGAGTAGAATAAAAAAGAGGTAAAACCCAAATAATCTCCTTACAATTACAAATAGAGGCGATATAGTAGAAGCGTATTTCTGTAATTCAGATGATACTGAAAAACGAAAATTTATAGAATCTGGAAAAGTTGCACATTTAAAGATATATGCAACTAATATGAAAGGCAGAGAAGTTGAAGTATTGTTT
>NZ_BPMA01000079.1 GCF_026005215.1 Capnocytophaga catalasegens
TGCAGAGCATTTATTTGACAGATTGGTTTTAGCCAATATTACAGCTTATGAGTGATTACGGATATACAAAAAAAATTAAAAAATTAGTAATAACTGATAGGAATTCACTATTTTTGCACTTTCAAAAAGTTACAGATTACTCCAATGAATTATAAAGAAGCTTTAACAGATTCTATTTTTAAACAAATTTCAACTATTGCACATCAGAACGAGTTACCCTGCTACGTTATAGGAGGTTTTGTCAGAGATCTACTATTACAACGAGGAACTCCCAAAGATATTGATATTGTGGTGGTTGGCAACGGAACAGAATTCGCTGAAAAAGTAGCTGAAACACTACCCAATCAACCCAAAATATCATTGTTTAAAAACTATGGAACGGCAATGATAAAAACCGATTCGGTTGATTTAGAATTTGTAGGAGCAAGAAAAGAAAGTTATCAGGAAAATTCCCGAAAGCCTTTTGTAGAAAATGGCTCTTTGATTGATGACCAAAATAGGCGTGATTTTACTATCAATGCACTGGCTCTTTCACTAAACAAAGCTACTTACGGAGATTTGCTAGACCCATTCGACGGAATACATGATTTGAAAAAGAAAATTATCAGAACGCCCTTAGACCCTGATATAACATATAGTGATGACCCTTTGCGTATGTTGCGTGCTATTCGTTTTGCAAGCCAATTACATTTCCAAATTGAGGAAAAATCGTTGCAGGCTATTATACGTAATGCGAAACGAATTTTGATTATTTCGAACGAACGAATTGTTGATGAATTCAACAAAATATTACTATCGCAACAACCTTCCGTAGGTCTGAAATTGTTGTACGAAACAGGACTTTTGACCTATATTTTGCCCGAGCTATTAGCCTTGCAAGGTGTAGAAGAACAGGAAGGACAACGGCATAAAGATAATTTTTGGCATACGCTTGAAGTGGTTGATAACATAGCCAAAAACACAAATAATCTGTGGCTTCGCTGGGCAGCCTTGTTGCACGATATAGGCAAAGCACCCACAAAGCGTTTTGACAAAAAAATAGGTTGGACATTTCACGGACACGAAATAGTTGGATCCAAAATGGTAGGCAAAATCTTTCACCGATTGCGACTTCCCAAAAATGAAAAAATGAAATACGTACAGAAAATAGTACAAATGAGTTCACGCCCAATTATTATCGCTCAAGATATTGTAACAGACTCTGCGGTACGCCGACTGCTCTTTGATGCAGGCAACGATTTTGAAGACTTAATGACCCTTTGTGAAGCTGATATTACAACGAAAAATCCGAAACGATTTAAGAAATATCATCATAATTTTCAAATTGTTCGCCAAAAAGTAATTGAAGTTGAAACAAAAGACCAGATTCGCAATTTTCAACCTCCTATTTCAGGGGAAGAAATAATGAAAATATTCAATCTATCGCCTTCACGAGAAGTAGGAATGCTCAAAGAGGCTATCAAAGAAGCTATTTTGGAGGGAAAAATAACAAATACCTATTCAGAAGCGTATGCTTTGCTGATGCAAAAAGCCGAAAAAATGGGGATAGTAAAAGCCAATTAAGATTTATCTATTTATTTTAGTCTTCATTAGCTCGACAACTTGATGCGCAATGGGACAAATTTTGGTATTTTCAATGGTTAATTGCGCTATTTGATAGAGCTTTGTGCGGTCTGTATGCGGATATTCTCGACAGGCTTTGGGACGAATATCGTATATCAAACAATAATTATCTGAAGCAAGGAAAGGGCAGGGGAGTTGTTGGAAGATGTAATCATTGTCTTCGTCTAAGTACAAATATTGCTCAATGAACACTTTTGGTTTCATTTTCAAATGTTTGGCAACTCGTTCTATATCAGTATTGGTAAATAAAGGACCTGTTGTTTTGCAACAATTAGCACACGAAAGGCAATCTATTTCCTCTGCGACTTGCTGATGAATCTCTTGCGTGAGATAATCTAAATTTTTAGGTGGCTTTTTCCGAAGTTTTTGAAAAAATTTTTTGTTTTCACTTTGCTTTTCGGTAGCTATTCTCTTCAAATTGTCCAAATCCATAGGAAAAATATTAGTTTTCAGCAGTTTGTAAGTCATAATAATTCTTATAAACACTTGACTGCGAATAAAGTTCTTGGTGCGAACCTTGTCCGATAATCTGTCCATTATCAATCATCAATATAAAATCGGCATTGCGAGTGGCAGATATTCGGTGGCTGACAATAATTCGGGTTTTGTTTTGAGCAGTTTTCGACAAATTATGCAATATTTTCTCTTCGGTATCAGTATCTACCGCCGAAAGACAATCATCAAAAAGATAGATAGCAGCCTTTTTTAAGAGTGCTCGTGCAATACAAATACGCTGACGTTGTCCTCCACTGATAGAAACCCCTCTTTCTCCCAGTATTGAATCATAACCATCAGCAAAGTTAGTAATGTTTTGATGAACTTCGGCAAGAGAGGCAACTTCGATTATTTGCTCATCAGAAGCCTGTTCGTTGCCAAAGCAAATGTTATTTTTAATCGTATCCGAAAAAAGAAAACTCTCCTGTGGAACAGAGGCTATGGAGCTACGCAGGTCATTCAAATTCAAGGTTTTTATATCTTTTCCATCAATGAGAATACGACCTTGTGTTACATCGTACATTCGAGTAATAAGTTCTAAAATGGTTGTTTTCCCAGACCCTGTTTTTCCTATTATAGCAACACTTTTTCCTTGTGGAATACGAAAAGAAATATCGGAGAGTGCCGTAATTTGGGTATCTGGATAGGTGAAAGTTACATTCTCAAAAACAATTTCGCCTTGTATAGGAGTAGATTCTGTTGTATTGTTTTGAATGTCAGGTTTTTCGTTGAGAAATTCGTTAATACGTTTTTGAGAGGCTTCTGCTTGTTGAACAATAGAACTTACCCAACCAATACTGGTAACAGGCCAAGTGAGCATTAGTACATAAATACTGAATTTTGTAATAACACCAACCGATATAGTTCCTTCTTTGATATACAAATGCCCACCAACAAACATTACAAATATGATACTAAGCCCGATAAGGAAAATCATAGCAGGCAGAAACCACGCTTGTACTTTGGCAAGGGACAAATTTTTATCTTTTCCTTCTTGGCTTAATTGTTCCAATTCGTGTGCAATTTCTTTTTCGATAGCATACGATTTGATTACATTGATACCCGAAAACATTTCTTGTGAAAAAGTTGATAAATCTGAAAGATATGCTTGTACAATTGTTGTTTTCTGATTGATTTTCTTGCTCAAATAATAGATAAAGCCTGCCAAAAAAGGCAAAGGTAGTAATGTGTAGAGAGTAAGTGTAGGAGAGGTGTAAATCATCAGTGGGATAATACAGACAAAAAGCGTAATGGTCTGCACACTATACATAATAGCAGGTCCGGCGTACATTCTGACTTTTCCCACATCTTCACTTATGCGATTCATAAGGTCACCAATTCGATTTTGTTTGTAGAAATGTTGTGAAAGTGTTTGATATTTTTGGTAAATTTCGTTTTTCATATCAAATTCAATATATCTTGATACATTGATAATTAACTGACGCATCAGAAATGTGAAAAAACCAGACAAAATAGCAGACCCAATGATAATTAAAATATATATGAGTAATTGTCGTTCAATAGAGACTGACGAATTAGAATTGGCTATATGTTGCTCAATAGCATCCATAGAATATTGCACATATTCGGGCATAACCAAAGCAAAAATACGCGCAATTATTGTGATGATAATTCCGTAGAAAAGTTTTCGTTTGTATTTGAAAAAGTATTTATTTACGTATTTTAAATGTTTCATTAGAGATATCGAAATTATATTTTTGTAAAATTATGCTCTTAAAACACAGATTTCATCGCCTTGAAATGCTATAAGTTGTGAACTTATTCCAATTTCAGAACTATCTTGTTTGTAATCAACTATATAATCAACAGATTTTTTGATAGAATCATCTATTTCAGAAAAAAACCTTGCTGTGGGTTGCCCACTTATATTTGCCGAAGTTGAAACAATAGGTTTGCCAAATTGTTGTATCAAAGTGGCACAAAAGTCATCTTTGACCATACGAACAGCAACACTTCCGTCAGGTGCAATAACTCGGTGAGCCAGTCCGCTTGCATTGTTGTAAATAACCGAAGTTGGGCGAGTTGTTCGAGTCAAAAAATCTAAAACTTTGTCAGGGACAGATACGTATTTTTGTAGCATGTCGAAGTCAGAAACTAAGATAATAAGGCTTTTTGATTCGTTTCGTTTTTTTATCTTAAATACCTGTTTTACAGCTTCTTGATTAGTCGCATCACAACCGATACCCCACACAGTATCAGTTGGATAAAGAATGGTTCCTCCTTGTAGGAGAACTTCAAGACTACAACGCAATGTATGCTCAAAAGATGTCATAGCATAGTATATTTGAGCGTACAAAAATACAAAAAATAGCTTATAGTCAAGAGGAGCTACCTAATTTTGTACAGAAAATTGTAAAATACAATTGAAGAAATTAAATAATTCTATTTTTTCAAAATGTAAATATTTCAATAACAAATGATTATATATAAATTTTGCATATGTCATTTATTCCTCTTACATTTGCCACTAATTTTAATTTTTTTGATATGAAATTCAATTGGGGAACAGGAATTGTAGTAGCTATCTTAGCTTTTATACTTTTTATTGTTTATTTTTTGGTAAAAGCCACTACCGATAAAACATACAATCACGAATTGGTTACCGAAGATTATTATAAAAAAGAAATTGAATACCAAAAAACGATTAACAAAGAAGAAAAAACACGAAAAGAAAATATGCAAGTGGCTATTTTTTACGAGAAAGGCAAAGGAATTATACTTACTTTTCCAGAGAAAACCACTCAGAAACAAGTACACGGAAATGTAATTTTGTATCGTCCGTCCAACGAAAAATTAGATTTTACATTACCCATATCGTTACAAAATAACAAAATGCATATTGCTGACGAAAAACTTGTAGCAGGACGTTGGAATATCAATATTGAATATATAGTTGATAATCAGGAATATACAACATCTTTTAAAATAGAATATTAACGTGTTATATCTTGCATTTATGTTAGGGCTTTTGGGGAGTTTCCACTGCGTGGGAATGTGTGGTCCCATTGCTTTAATTCTACCTTTACATAAAAATAATGTTTGGTTAAAAGCTATACAGATAGGATTATATTTTGTAGGAAAGACACTGACGTATGGCTTTTTAGGTTGTTTATTTGGATTTATCGGAAAAGGACTTTTTATAAGTGAATATCAGCAAAATTTTTCGATTTTTGTAGGTGTAATAATGGTTATATTGGGAATATTATCCGTGTTTGAAATTCGTTTTAAAGGATTTCAAAATACAATATTCTCAGGGCTAACACCTTTAAAATCAGCCTTAGGGAAGCAATTACATAAAAAAACATTTTTTACAACTTTGTTTATTGGTTTTTTTAACGGATTTTTGCCTTGTGGGCTTGTATATACAGCACTTTTTAGTGCATTGGCAACAGCAAATTTGTCAGATACGATACTCTATATGGTATTTTTCGGTATAGGAACAATGCCTTTGATGATTTTGGTTATTTATTTAGGAAACTTTCTAGGAGTTTCAACTCGAAAATACATTCAGAAGCTAATCCCTTATGCGGTTATTTTGGTTGGTATTTTATTTGTTTTCAGAGGATTGGGTATTGGCATTCCTTTTATTTCACCAACAAATAATAGCCTAATGATACAAGAAAATCCTGAGTGTATCGTTCCGTTAAATCATTAAATATAAGAATGTTATGAGAAATATTAAAAATTATTTATTATACATTACGATACTTATCATCGGGATACAATGTGCGCGTACAGGATCTCCTACAGGAGGTGAACAAGATAAAACTCCGCCAGTGGTTGTTTCGACCAATCCGCCTTCGCATAGTGTAAATTTTAAGGGAAATCGTATTCGCTTGTATTTTGATGAATATGTAATGCTCAAAGACGTTCGAAAACAACTCATTATTTCTCCACCAATAAATAATTTTCCCGAAATTATCCCTTCGGGAAATGCTTCTAAGGTTATCGAAATTAGAATAACAGATACGCTTAAACCCAATACAACCTATACACTCAATTTTGGAAATAGCATACAAGATAATAATGAAGGAAATCCGTTGCCTTTTTACAAATATGTATTTTCTACCGGTGATGTTATTGATTCGTTGAGTGTTAAAGGAAGAATAAATGATGCACTAACTCGTAAGCCCGATACGTATGTCAATGTAATGCTTTACGAAGTTAATCAAGCCCTGACAGATTCTATCGTTTATAAAGAAAAACCAATGTATATAACCAATACATTAGATAGTTTGCAAACTTTTGAAATAACCAATGTAAAAGCAGGAAAATATATGCTTGTGGCAATGAAAGACAAGGCTACAAATTACCTTTTTGACCAAAAACAAGATAAAATAGCTTTTTTAAAAGATACAATTTCTGTACCTACTGATACGATTTATGAGCTAGCTTTGTTTAAAGAAATACCTAATAATCGCACAGCACGTCCGTACCATTCAGGAGAGAAGCGCATTGGTATAGGATACGAAGGAGAACGTGATAGTTTGAAAATCAGTGTATTACCTCCTGTTCCTGATAATTTTTCATATGTAATTTCCAAAGAACCTCAAAAAGATACCTTGAACTTTTGGTTTTCGCCCAAAATAGAAGATTCGATACGTTTGGTAATTCGTAATCAGAAAATAGATACTTTCCGAGTGAATTTTAGAAAATTAAAAAAAGATACGCTTCAAATTTCAACTCAAAATAAAACGATTTCTCCTGTGGAAGAAATTCTTACATTCACTTCCAATATTCCTATTGTAAAATACGATTTGGAACGAATAGTTGTTACCTCAGTTGCCGATTCAACACAGATTCCTTTTACAAGCGAAATGGATAGTGATAAGCTTAATTTGCAAATAAAACTAACAACTAAGCCTGAAAGTAAATATAAAATAGTGGCTTATCCGAATGCTTTGACCGATTTCTACGAGCATACCAATGATACGCTTCAAGTTCAAATCACCTCCAAAAGCGAAGCAGATTTTGCAACGTTGAAGCTAACTATCAACAAAGAGATGTATTTTCCAATATTGGTAGAACTTACCAACGAAAAAGGAGATAAGGTCGAATATCAGAAGTATATTGAAAATCAACAACCTCAGTACACGTTTGATTTTGTCAAAGCAGGTAAGTATTTTGTTCGTATAATAGAAGATAGAAACAGAAATAAAAAATGGGATACAGGTAATTATCTTCAACGGCTTCAACCTGAGAAGGTATATCATCTTCCCAAAGAAATTGACCTTAGACCCAACTGGGAAGTTTCCGAAACGTACAATGGAGAGCTTCTGCCAACCGAACAAGAAAAGAAAAAAGCTCAGCAGAATAATAAGAAGAAATAATAAATAATCTAAATTGTTGAAAATAAAATATTTTAAAATTAAGGGATAGTTTGTTTGATTTGTTGTTTTCAAAATTGTAAAAAACGAACTGCCAAAGAAATTGTATCTGAAATCAAATCACGTGATAATTTCGAAGCGCGAAAAGCATTATTTTTTACAGATACCACCCAAGCATCATTTGCAAATTTACTAATAAAAGACAAATTTTTTGAGAAAGAGATTACCAGCGAAGTGCTTCATTTTTATAAAAAAAATGGATATAAAACACGTTGGTTATATCAAGAAGAACCTACTGAGTTGTTTTCGTTGTATTTGGAGGTTTTGGATAAATCTGCAAATTATGGACTCAATCCGCAAATGTATTCTCGTAATGAATTATCTGAAAAAGTAACAAAATTATATACTAATCAAGCTCCATCAGTGTTACAAATTGAAACATTGGACAGAGATATAACAGCTTCATTCTTATTACTAACCAAACACTTAGGAAACGGACGCTTAACAAAACTTGGTAACAAAGATTATGTGTGGAAACGAACGATTCCTCAACGTGATGATGTAGAAATTTTGCTCAAATTGGAAGATGATGAAAACCTTATAGAGGTAATTGAAGCCCTACATCCTCAGCATCCGCTTTATAAACGAATGAGCCAAAAGTATATTGATTTACAAAAAGATACAATTGAAATAGTACAACCTTTTGAATTTCCAGACATTAAACAATTTCAATACAGATATAAAGATAGCACGATTCGTATTTTACGAAATAATCTTAAAGTACGAGGATACAATGCGCAAGCCGTCTTTTCTGAAGAAGAAGTTGATAGTGTTTTGATAGCTACCATAAGTCAATTTCAAAAAGATAAAAGGATTAAACCTGATGGAATTCCAGGCAAAAAAACGCTTTATTATTTGAATATGACTTATGCACAACAACGTGATTTGCTCTTGCTCAATATGGAACGTATGCGTTGGCTTAATAACGATTTGGGGGAGAATTACATTTTGGTCAATTTGCCAGAATTTAAACTTTATATGTACGAAAAAGACTCTATTGTTTTTCAGACAAATGTTATTGTTGGAGGACAATATACGGCAACGCCTATTTTTATTGATACGCTCAAATACGTAGAATTTCGTCCTACTTGGTCTGTACCTCAAAGTATTGTTCGTAAAGAAATGATACCAAAAATTATTGCTGAAAAAGATCCTTTAAAATATGCAAAACGAGGATATCGATTATTTGAAAATGACAAAGAAATAAACCCAGATAGTGTTGATTGGCAAAATCCAAATGTGTATAGGCGAGCTTTATACTTTGTTGAAGCTCCTTCGGAACGGAATTCATTGGGGTTAGTTAAGTTTATTCTGACCAATGATATGAGTATTTATTTGCACGATACACCTTCGGTACAACTCTTTTCTCGACAAGAAAGAGCGCTAAGCCACGGCTGTATTCGTATAGAAAAACCTGCCGAATTTGCATATCATTTGTTAAAAAAACAAGATGATTGGACCTTACAAAAAGTACAACAAGCCATGCAGAATGGCAAAAATCAAAATCGCATTCGTTTGAAAAACAAATATTTAGTTGATATTCTATATATAACTGCTTGGGTTGATGAAGATAATAACTTAATTGTAAAAAATGATATTTACGGATTTGACAAGCAACAACTTGAATTGTTGAAAAAAAATTTATAATTAAAAATGAATTATATTATTTTGAAAGTTTTTTATTAAAAATCTATCTAAACTTTTAATGTTTTTATAATTATTTTTGAATAAATTAGAATACAAAATATCAGATTCTTTTTATCCTAAGAAATTCTTTGATTTTGTTTGAAATGAGATAGTGGTAAGATTTTTGTGTTTTTAAATAAAGAAAATTTAGAAAGATAATTATAAATTTTATTTAGATAATTCCAATTTTTTTATCTTTTTCTCTAAAAAACTTTCCATAGCGCAATCAATTACTTGCATTGTTTCTACAGCTTGATATGCAGGGACAGGATTTGATTTTTTGAAAACAATAGCATCATACAAGTCTTGATAAAAATTCATATAATTTCCGTTCTGCGCAATGGTTTGTTCGTAAAAAGTTGTGGTATTTAAAATTCCGTTGGGAGTTTTTATTTCATCAAGCCAATTTTGCATAGTTGGAATAGTGTCTTTTGAAAGTTCATCTTCTTGTGTATCAAAACGTTGTTGTAAAAAACTTCCATTATTGCCATGAATGACATATTCCCAGCCGCGCTCTTTTGCCATTGTGGAAGATTTTAAACGTACACGAAGTTCGTTTTCATAGAATAGAATAAGTTCAAAATAGTCATTAGTTTGTGTATTTTTACGAAAAAATCCGATGTCAGCAAATACCGATTTTGGAAGCCCAAATAGTTGTAGAGCTTGGTCAATGAGGTGCGCTCCCAAATCGTGTAATGTGCCCAAACCTTCAATTGGAGCTTCTTTATGAATTTTATCACTAATTGAATTACGAAATCGGTCAAAACGAATTTCTACTTCTTTGATTTCACCTAAAACACCGCTCGTAATAATTTCTTTAACTTTCAGATAATCACCATCATATCGTCTGTTTTGATAAACACTTAAAAAACAATTATTAGCAATTGCTAATTGATTGAGTTCTTCGGCTTGGTTGCCATTTGTGGTAAATGGTTTTTCAACCAGTACATTTTTTTATGTAACAGTGCTTTTTTGGCAAAGTCATAATGAGTTTGAACAGGTGTATTAACCACAATCAAATCAATAGCTTCATCGTTAAGTAGTTCATCGAATGAACGATATAGTTTTGACTGCGGATATTTTTCACGTGAATAATTATTAGACCGTTCCACTATAGCGTATAGTTTAAAAAACGAATGATTTGCAATAAAAGGAGCATGGAAAACTCGTCCGCTCATTCCAAAAGAAGCTAACCCTACATTTAGTATTTGATTCATTTTTTAATTGTATTTCAAAAATTCAGCAAAAATAATACTCTATACACTAATAAATATTCATTATCAAATCAATTTTCAATTTTGATTATAGAATAAAACTATTTATACTCTCCGTAGTTGAAGTATTTGTCCATACGTTTTTCGACTAGTTCGTTAGGTCTGTATTTGGATAAAGATTTGTAAGTTTCTTCAATGGCATTTTTTACACTATTGAAAACAGTTTCTCTATCTCTATGAGCTCCTCCGAGAGGTTCTTTGATTATTTGGTCAATCAAGCCAAGCTTGCGCATATCAGTAGCTGTTAATTTTAGTGCTTTTGCTGCTTTTTCTTTATATTCCCAACTTCTCCATAAAATAGAAGAGCAAGATTCGGGTGAGATTACGGAATACCACGTATTTTCGAGCATGAATACTTTGTCTCCTACACCGATTCCAAGCGCTCCTCCTGAAGCTCCTTCGCCTATAATAAATACAATAATAGGTACTTGCAATCGCGACATTTCGAGCAAATTACGAGCAATTGCCTCGCCTTGACCTCTTTCTTCAGCTTCAATGCCTGGGTATGCACCGGGGGTATCAACAAAACAAACAACTGGGAGGTTAAATTTTTCTGCCGATTTCATCAAGCGAAGAGCTTTTCTGTATCCTTCAGGATTCGGCATACCAAAATTGCGATATTGTCTTGTTTTTGTATTATTTCCTTTTTGTTGTCCTATAAACATATAGGATTGATTACCAATTTTCCCAAGACCACCTACCATTGCTTTGTCATCACCAACAGTTCTATCTCCGTGTAGTTCAATAAAAGTATCTCCACACAACGCTTTGATATAATCAAGCGAATAAGGTCTATCAATATGACGAGACATCTGTACGCGTTGCCAAGGGGTTAGGTTTTCGTATATTTCTTTTTTAGTCTGAATCAGTTTTTTTTCTAATTTTTGACATGTATCAGAAACATCAACCTTACTTTCGTTGCCTATCAATTCACATTTTGTGAGTTGTTCTTCCAATTCTTTGATAGGTAATTCAAAATCTAAATATTCCATTAGAAAATTTGTTAAATAGCAAGTGCAAATATATGAAAAAATGATTTAAAAAAAATAAAAAACTTGTACAAAATAAAATAATTGTATATTACATCTATTATAATAATTTGAAAATCAATTATATAGTTGGTTGTACCTTTTTAATACATCAGCAAGACTGCGAATAGAATTTTTTGTCCATTCGATTCGAGTTTTTAACATATCTTGGTCAGACAAATGCCAATTTATGTCAGATTTTCGTAATTTTTCAGTAAGTTGCTGTAAAATTATTGCGACACAGACAGAAATATTTAAACTCTCAGTAAATCCCACCATAGGTATTTTTAGATATTGGTCAGCTTTGTCTAATACTTCTTTTGAAAGTCCTGATTTTTCCGTTCCAAAGAAAAAAGCACTTTTAGGGCTGATGTCGAAATCATCTAACAAGGTTGCTTGTAAGTGTGGTGTTGTTGCTACGATTTGGTATCCTTGTTGTTTGAGTGTGTTTATACACGAATTCGTATTGCTATACCGATGTGTAGTTACCCATTTTTGAGCACCCATTGCTATTTGAGCATCAAGGCGTTTGCCGTATTTTTGCTCTATAAGATGTGCGTTTTGAATACCGAAAACATCGCAACTGCGTATTACTGCACTTGTATTATGCATTTGGAAAATATCTTCAACAGCTACCGTAAAATGATTCGTACGCTGTGAGATAATTTCTGTAAATTTATTTTTTCGTTCTTCTGTGATAAAATTTTCTAAATAGGTTAAAAGTTTTAAATCAGTCATTTAATAAATTTAATTTTAAAAAAAATAATTTGACACCTAATAAAAAAATGTCAACTTACTAACAATCAGCTATATTAACCGCCACAGCAAGCCCTCCTTCAGAAGTTTCTTTATATTTGGTATTCATATCTTGGGCGGTTTCCCACATGGTATGAATAACTTTATCAAGAGGAACTTTAGCATTTCTTGGATCAGTCTCCAAGGCTAATTCGGCAGCATTGATAGCTTTTATAGCGCCCATTGCATTACGTTCTATGCAGGGGATTTGCACCAATCCGCCGATAGGGTCACAAGTTAATCCCAAGTGATGTTCCATAGCTATTTCAGCAGCAATTAGAGCTTGCTCGGGCGTACCTCCCATAACTTCGCACAAAGCACCTGCTGCCATAGCTGAAGAAACACCTATTTCGGCTTGACACCCGCCCATTGCTGCTGAAATAGTTGCATGTTTTTTGAACAAACTACCTATAACACCTGCCGTTAGAAGAAATTGTTTTATTTGTATATTGGTAGCTTGATGATTTTCAATTGTCAAATAATATAGAATGACAGAAGGAATAACTCCTGCACTTCCGTTGGTAGGAGCGGTAACTACTCTCCCTAATGAAGCATTGACTTCATTGACTGCCAAAGAAAAGCAGCTAACCCATTTGAGTGTATCTCGAAAACTTGAAGAAGTCATTTTGATAGATTCTATCCACGAAGTAGGGCTATCATAAGGAACAACACCAATCAATTTCTTATGAATGTCGTAGGCTCTTCGGCGTACTTTTAATCCTCCTGGAAGAATTCCTTCTGTATGACAACCTATATAGATACATTCGAGCATTGTATGCCAGATACGTAGTAATTCGTTGTGAATTTCTTCTTCATTACGTACCGATTTTTCATTTTCATAAACAATTTCAGATATTTTTTTCCCCGTTTGGAAGCAATATTTTAGCAAATCATTTGCTGAATCAATCGGGTAGGGGAACGTATTTATAATTTCATAGCATTCTTCTTGTTCTTTCTGAGCAGTTTCTTCTTTGGTTATAAATCCGCCTCCTACAGAATAAAAAGTAGAAGTATAGCTTTGAGATGCTCCTTTGGCAGTAAAAGTCAATCCATTGGCGTGAAAAGGCAAGAAATTTTTATTAAAAATAATATCACGTGAAGGATTAAAATCAATAAAAAATTTGTTAGCCAAATAAAGTTGTTTATTTTTGTTAATGGCAGAAATAACAACATCTATACTTTCGACAGGGATAAATTCAGGATCGGCACCACTAAGCCCAAGCATGACAGCCAGGTCGGTAGCGTGTCCTTTACCTGTGAGTGACAATGAACCATACAAATCTACTTGAATATGAATGATTTTGTCAAGAATATTTTGGGTTTTGAGTTCTTTAATAAAAGCTTCGGCAGCACGCCAAGGTCCCAATGTGTGAGAACTGGAAGGTCCAATACCTATTTTTAGCATATCGAAAGCACTAATGTATTCCATAAAGATATTGATTTTTTTTGCAAAAATAGAATGTTTTGACTAGAAAAACAATAATAAATAATTTTTTATAAATTCCTCCAAAGATTCTTTAAATTATACATCAATTACAAAACTATCTGATGTAGAAACAATTGTAGTATTTTGAAGATATTTTTTTGTATATCCGTAA
>NZ_BPMA01000080.1 GCF_026005215.1 Capnocytophaga catalasegens
GAAGAGGAGCAATGGAAAAAATACCAAGCTAAGGGAACCAAAAAAAGTTTTTGGGATAGGCTATTTGGGTAACAAACCTTAAAAAAACACCACACTATGAATATCATCACCAATACCGCAGAACTCATTTGCAATCAAGGTACTACCAAAAGCAAACTTACCGTAACAAGTCAGGATTTTGTAACTATTGAGGATAAGACCCCAGTGGTAACAACATTTATATGGACGGCAAACAGAAGATTAGCTTTAACGGAGCAACTTTAGAGTTCAATGCCCAACGTATTATAATGAATGCTACCGAAAGAACTGAAATAACCACCAACGATTACATCCTCAATGCCCTTAGCAAAATATATGTATTTAGCTCTTGGTTTAAACAACAAATCAATGGCTTTATGCATCTTTTCAGCAATAGCGCTTTGATAAACACTACAAATGCCATAGACATCGAAGCTAAAGAAGCCAAACTCCTCGGTACAGAAAAATCTATTGTACATTCTGATAATGTAGCAGTTGTAAACAGTTTAGGAACCGCTGAACTCAAAGGAAAACAAGGCAATAAATACACTCAAAAAGCTGAAAATATAAAGGGGAATTCTAAAGAGTTTATCTCTAATGTAATAGTTGAGTTTAGACCTCATTTTAATTGGGGTGGTGAATTTGGGTTTGATTGGTTGTGAATTGATGATGGGGCTGCCCTTACAAAAGAAAAACCTTATGAAGAAATTATAGAAGGAGGATATGGGAATGGTATAGTGGATTTAACAAGAGGAACAACTGGAACAGCTTGTCTTAAACTTAAAACACAATATCATCAACATTGTATAAAGAGAAAAGATATAACAAACACGAATACAGAATATTTTGTTCCTTATCTTTCTCTCTTTTCTAAAGAATTTGTAGATAAATTAGCTACTTCTCCTAATCGTCCTGTAATATTACCTCAATATGAAGCTGAGATTCAACTTTTAATAGAGATAGAAGAAAATATTGATAAATTAGAATTTGAATATAACAAAGATATCTTTAAATTAGATAAAAATGTTTTATCTAATAAAACCGTAACTTCTTTAACTAAGGGAGAAACAATAAAAATCACTTGTTTAAAAGATTTAGATAGTGACAAAGAGATTAAGATTTACGCTTATCCAAAAATAGATAGTTCTGAACCAGAAATGCTTTTAGGTAGTGAGAGTCAAGCCGTTGAAGAACAGGATTTCTACAATAAATTAGAATCTTTTTTTAACCGAAAATTAGCTGGTAAGATTATTATTCTACAAAATGACAGCAGAGTAAGGAAAGAAAAGAAGTTTGTATTAGTACCTGTGATGACAAATATACATAATATTGTAGGTAATGATAAAATAGGTTCTTTTTCTTTAATAGAAAAAGAAAATTATGTATCTCCGTAATCACTAATAAAAAAATCTATTTGCCAAAAAATAGAATTCAAAAATAAAAAATACCATTGAAAATAAGATAAATTGTATATCCGTAATCACT
>NZ_BPMA01000081.1 GCF_026005215.1 Capnocytophaga catalasegens
CCGTTAAAAATATTTTTTACACTATATTTTACAGTTTCTTTTTCCCAAAGCTCGCCTTTTCGTCAAAAATGTTTGTTCACAACCACATCTATTTACTGGTTTTTATTCTCCTAAAAGGTGCGTTTGGTTATTGTTTTATAAATTTTCCTTTTTTATCTATCTGATATATTTCTTCTTTTACAAAATGACTTTCTATTTCATCAATATCAAAATAATAAAGATGTATTTTTAAAAAATTATCTATATAAAAATAACAGTACTTAGGTTCATACATCATATAGATATAATTATAAATAACTTTATAATCTATAATTTCATTTGTTTTTTTGTTTTTGGTTATAAGAGTTAGATAATCCACAGGAGCAGCGGTTTCATCTCCTTTTAAAGAAGCATATTTATTGCCGTTTTTATAGATTTCCAATACAAAAATATCATTTTTTGCAGGAAAAGTACCCGAATAATAAGCAGAATCTATTTTGAAAAAATCCTCTTTATTGATTTCTTCTTTTATAATAGGAATAAATGGTAGTTTTATAGTTTTATTACAAGAAAGTGTATCGTAAAAACTGAACATACATCTTCTTGTCTTATACAAAATAGTATCTTGAATATTATTTAAGGTATCTTTTAGGGCTTCTTTATTGTTGTCATAATATAAACCTTTCGTTTGCCACTTTTTAGGAAATTTATATTTTTCCAATTTTATCGTGGAAGGAAAATCAATATCTATTAGCTTAAAGTTATTTTTAAAACTAATATTTTGATTTATTTCATTATTTTGTAAAGAATCTTTAAAGGTATCTATTATAACTTCCTTTTTACTTGTTTGACTCTTATTATTGCAAGAATATAAGAAACAACATATTAGAATATAAAGTATCTGTTTCATATCTATAAATTTATTATTTTTATTTTAGTATTATCAAATTCTCCTGCATGTAGGTGGTTATTATGTCCGTCAGAATATGATGTATTTTTTAAAGAAGGATACCACCCTGCATCTCCTCTATAAATCTTTACAAAATGAAATTTTTTAAATGCATCTACTTTTTTCTGTTCCTCTATTAAAGAAGTAAAATATTCGGTATCAGCACTATCTCCATTAGGGTGAGATAAACTTGGATAACTTGTTGCATCAGAAAAACACATTCCTGTACACTCTACTTCTTTCTTTAATTCTGCCAATACACCGATGAAACCCGCCATACAATCAGGGTTACAATAGCGTCTTTGTGAATTTGAAAAAGAAAAAATAATTTTGGTATTATCTTTTACATAACTCAAACCATCAGGCATTCTTACCAATTCTACTTGCCCTCTCCCTTTTGAGTAACTACGAATGCCATATACGGTACCACTTACAAAAATAGTTTCATTTTCAGTAACATAAGCTGTTTGTGCATTTCCTCCTTCTGGATAATTATATGTTTTAATATATTTTTTAGGAATTACATTTTCTTTCTTACCATTATTTCTTTTATCAACAGTAATCTTATTTAGTATACAAATTTCGTGAATGTCTCCTTTTTCATCGTGATACATATATCTGTATTTGTCTAAAGTTGAATTTTTTACTATATGTTTTTCTATGCTTCCGTTGTGGTAAATGTGGTAAGTTGTAATGTCTAAAACTTTCTCTATAGTAACTCTTTCAACTTTTCCTATA
>NZ_BPMA01000082.1 GCF_026005215.1 Capnocytophaga catalasegens
GCATATTTTTTGACGGCGTGCAGCTTCGGCTTCAACGGTTGTATTACTTTTAAAAAGGGCATTTTTGTAACCTGTTAATATTCCTTTCATCGTTTATATTTTTAAGGCTCAAGTGCCAAGTATCAAGTGTCAATGCCCAAATACTTGGATTTTGTACCTTGTTACTTGGTTCTTCTTTCCTTGTTCCTTTTATAAATAAAATACCCAGCCAAGCCAACAAGTGTTGCGATAATTAGCATAGGGACTTTTTTTTTAGTTTTTTCAAAATACAGCCTTGCTTCATCGGCTCTACGATTAACAAGCCCTTGTAGTTTTTTGCCATTAGCAAAAACGAACTTCTGAAATTCGTTTGCTATTTCTGGGCTATTGGGGTTTTTATTGACCAAAGAAACCAGCGCACTTTTTTGAAAATTTCCAACTCCAATATTGTAACAAAGCGACACTAAGGCATCAAATTGATTTTGTGAAATAGGAACTTTAATAAGTTTATTTACAGCCTTTTCATAGTTTTTCACAATTATTTTAAATATTCGTATGCCTTCTCTTTGTGATATAGGTTTGTCTTGCATTGTTACTTTTGTTCCGTTTGGATAAAAAGTAAAGCCATACCCGATAGTAGCCATTCCTGAGCTATCAATATATGGTTTTGCTCGGAAACCCTCCCATTTTCTAATAAACATTAGTCCATATTCAGAAATTGTCATCTCTTTATTTTTTTGTTTTTCCTAATGAAAAGAAAATAAACAATAGTACCACAAATAAGCAAAGTGCCTCCATAAGCTACTTTTTTTTAAACGAAAATCCCAACGTGCTTTTGTACCTCGTATATCGCAATGTACAAACGTATCATAAACGCCTATACCTCCTTGTTTTAGCTTACCTTGTGCAATAAGTTTTTCAATCGTTTGTGCGACATCTTCGGGTTTTAGTCCTTGTACTACTATATCGGCAGCTTTACCCAAAATATGCTGGCTCTTAGGCGAAGCGTTTTTTATTGTTGCATTGTATTTTGGTCTTCGGTATCCGCTGTTAATCGTTATTTTTTTTCCTAAAAAATCGCGTAAAACTTGTAGGTTTTTTGCCAATTCTTGAATATTTTTCAACACATCGGCAGGCATTGTAGCGCCATATTTGCTGTCAAATTCGACTTTTGTAAAATTCCTTGTTAGTTGCATTTTTGTATGTTTTTATAATTTTTCTTTGAATGTATAAATCTGTCCAAAACCCTCTATATCAATTTCATAACGTAAATCTTTTAATAAATTTTGAAACTCAATACTTTTAACTTTATCCAATAATCCTTTTTGAGTTAGAGCTGTCAATCCTGAAAAAATATCGCCCCCTCCAACGATAGATAAAAGCTCTTTTCCAACATCAATAAGTGGAATAGAAACACTTATATCTTTAAAAGTGTGCGTGCCACCGACAGGAAGATTTATTCCTTCAATATCATTGAGAGACCCCATAATAAGTAATTTTTCTTTGAGATACACTCTATATAACCTTCCTTTCAATAAACCGCCAGAAGATGCTGTAAAATCTTGTGAAGTGGGGTTTTGTAACGAAATATCTACATCAAATTTTAAGGCACTATTTGCTATACGAATACGTTTTATAGTGCTTAGTTTTATTTCGATTTTTTCAAAAACGGCTTTAGCCTGATTGACTTTTCCACTTACGAAGTTCATCATTGAACCGCCCAAAACAGCGACTAATCCCAATATTATATGTTTTCTTTCTATTTTCATAACCTATTGAATTTTATTATTTTACCTAAAACGAAAAGAATTATAACAACAACGATAAGGAGCAGACTAAATTCTCCACACCAAGCCAAAAACTTTATAAATTTTGGGATATAAGGAACTGGTATTTCTTTGTTTATTTCTACTTCTTTTGTTTCTATAACTTTGTGATTATTAGACTTATATGTATCAAATTGCGCTTGTAGTTCGTTATATAAAACAATCTGTTTTTGCAATTTATCGTAATAAATACCTGCTTTGTTTGCGCCTGAGTTTTTCCGACTTCGTAATTGAGACAAAATTTTGTGTAATTCCTTCTGGCACAAAGTATCACAATCTTTATTAGTAGTCTGAACAACAGGCACTTGAATAAACAACGTATCTTTGATTTTTTCCGTTTTAGAAATAATCAATGTATCTGTTTTAGTATGCTCGGTTGCGTGTTTCTCAAAATGTCGGGTTGTTTGTCCTATTTTACAACTGATAAACAGCAAACTCATTAGGATTATTAAAATAGATTTTTTCATTGTGCTTGTTGTTTTATTTGATTATATCTAACAGCTTTTCGTAATTCTTCGTTTTGTTTTTTCAGGATATTGTATTGCACTCGTAAATCTTCCAGTTCGGCTCGCAAGGCATCATACTTTTTATCATAATCATTTACGAATTTGAGGTACATCTCACGCATTTTGTCATTAACATCTGCTTCAATGATTTGTGTTTCAGCTTTTCTTTTGCGTTTTTCAAAAAAAATAC
>NZ_BPMA01000083.1 GCF_026005215.1 Capnocytophaga catalasegens
ACTGGCAACAATTAAATGAATATTCTAAGTTTGATGAAGTTGCTATTCTTTGTATTACTAAAGAAGACTACACAATTATTGATTCATTTTTTGTAAATAGATAATATTATGAAAAAGTTTTTTATTTTAATAAGTATTATATTTTTAAATGGTTGTTACAATGTAAATAAACATATAAAAATAGAGCAAGAGAATTGTCCACAATCTCCAATATATATTACTTTTTTTACAAAAAAAAATGCGGGAGTTGTTTATTTAAAAAATAAGATAAAAATAAAAAATCCTTCATTACAATTTGTATATATTGATTTTTCATATTTAAAAAAAGGAGAAATAGAAACAAATACGGCTGCGACTCTTTTAAATTTTGATAAAAAATTTTTTAATGAAACAGGAAAAAACAATAGAATTCAGTTAAATCCTTTAAGTGAAAAAGAAGTTGAATATTATTTATGGATAGATATTGACACTCTTGATTTTGTAAATAAGCATAAGAATTTGAATCATTATTTTTCTTTAGCCCAACCATCAATAAATATAGTTGGAGGAAAATCTCTTGAAAACAAAAATACGCTTGAATATCACGAAAAAGAACCTTTTTCCGAGTTTAAACGTAAAAACCCAGAGTTATTGGAGTTTTTAACCAAAGGCGACAGCATTGAATTAGAGGTAATTAGCCCTGTAAAACAAAAATATAAGTTTAAAGCTGAGTGGTAGGTTTTTTGTAAATACAAAAGAAAAATAACATTATGAAAAAAATAATTATTTTACTCATTGTACTATTTTTTGTAGGTTGTTATAATATAAACAAAAATATTGAAATTCGACAGCCTCATTGTTTTGATTGTAATATGATTGTATCGTTTAATATTACAAAAAAAGGTATAGAACAAGGAGGTTTGGGGATAACAAATAGATTGATTATTAAAAATCCAACGTTAAATATTGTTGATATTAATTTTTATTATTTTAGAAATGGGGATAGTCTAACTTTTCCTTCAACAGCAACGTTAATAACAATTACAGATGAAGATTATTTTAAGAAAACTGGTAAAAGGAATAGAATACGATTATATCCTTTAAGTGAAAAAGAAGTTATTTATCAAATTTCTAAATTTAACATCAATGATTCTATCTCTTTAACTTTTCATTCTGAAAGTTTAAATCAATATATCTCAAAAGCCTCTCCTTTTATCCAAGAAAATAAATATACAAAGGAAATATATAAAAATGACAACACTTTAACCTACGAAGAACCTTTTTCTGAGTTCAAACGCAAAAATCCAGAGTTATTGGAGTTTTTGACCAAAGGTGACAGCATTGAATTAGAGGTAATTAGCCCCGTAAAACAAAAATATAAGTTTAAAGCTCAGTGGTAGCAAAAAAATTTGGTGAGTTTTGCCAAAGA
>NZ_BPMA01000084.1 GCF_026005215.1 Capnocytophaga catalasegens
ACTGGCAACAATTAAATGAATACTCCAAGTTTGATGAAGTTGCTATTCTCTGTATTAATAAAAAAGACTACACAATTATTGATTCATTTTTTGTAAATACAAAAAGTTAAAATTATGAAAATAAACATATTACACATTGTTATAGGAATACTTTTTACAAGTTGTTACAATCCTAATAAACATATTAATATTAGACAAGAAAAATGTTTAGACAGCCTTGTATATATTTCTTTTTCTAAAAAAGAAAATGAAATTAAGAGTGGGGTTATCGCTTTCAAAAATAAATTCATTTTGAAAAACCCTCATTTGAAACAAGTTGATATTGATTTTTATTATTTTAGAAATGGAGATATTATTTCTTTTCCTAATGGAGCATATTTCATCAAAAGAAAAAAATCTAATTATTATAATAAAATTAGAAAAACAAATAGAATAGAATTAAGTTTTTTGGGTAATAAAGATATTTATTATTTTGTTTGGAATGAGATAGATACTCTTGATTTTACGAATAAATATTACAAAAGTTTGGAGCAGTACAAAAATTTGGTAAAGCCAACAAATATGAGCTCTGTTATGCCAGATTCTCCCAATCCTATTAACGAAAATATTTTAACCTACGAAGAACCTTTTTCTGAGTTCAAACGTAAAAATCCAGAGTTATTGGAGTTTTTGACCAAAAGTGACAGCATTGAATTAGAGGTAATTAGTCCCGTAAAACAAAAATATAAGTTTAAAGCAAAGTGGTAGGTTTTTTGTAAAGAAGACTACACAATTATTGATTCATTTTTTGTAAATATAAAAAGTTAAAATTATGAAAAAAACGCTAACAATATTGATTGCTATAATGATTACAGGGTGTTCCTCTATATCTTTTAAAAAACAAATTACAGACTGGGAAAAAGAAGATTTGAAAGGAAAAGTAAGGAGTCTCTATATAAATAATTTTATAAATAAAATACAGTATATTTATAACTCAGAAGGATACTTGATAGAAGAAAAAGTGTTCTTGGAAAATAATAAATTTTTAAAAAGAGAAATACTTTATACAAAAAAAGGGAATAAAATAAAAGAAATAAGATATAACAGAAAAAGGGAAAAAGAGTATTATTCCGATTACAAATATAATCAGTATGGATTTTTAAAGGAATGGATAACTTATACAAAAGGGAAGTTTTATAAGAAATTACTATATAATTTTGATGAAAAAGGCAATGAATCTGAAGTATATATCTATTTCAATGAGGATACTTTTGACGAGAAATGGATAAATAAATATGATAATATAAATAGATTAATTGAGAAAGAGAAATATACTAACAATAATATACTTCTTGAAAAATACATATACAAATATAATGAAAAAGAGAATGTAAAATGTGAGATATTAGAAAAAGACGGAGTAATTATCAGTAAAACTTTTTATAAATATGATAAGGAAGATAATATAATAGAAGAACGAACATATAGAAATAATATCTTGACAGATATGAGAATCTATACTTATACTTATGATATACATAACAATTGGACAAAGAAATTTTTATTACAAGATTTAGATAAAGAAATTCTCATTGAAGAGAGAAAGATAACATATTATCCATAAAATTTTAATTATTAAAAATGTCAAAAAAATTAGTTTATTTTATACTGAGTAGTGTATTACTACTATCTTGCTCGGCAAGTCGTTATCTTGCCGAGCTTCCTTATCACTATCCTACCGATGCTTTCTACAAAGCAGTATTAGCCCAAAAGAAACAAATCAATGAGCAATATACCTTGGTAGATGATAAGGGAGAAAACCTATCCGATAAGGAATTAGCCTTAAGAGAGAAATACTCTATTATTTTGGCTGTACCCCCTAAAAAAATCACCAACTATAAGCTCTATGCTTTTATAGATGAATGGATAGGAACGCCTTATAAAGAAAAGACCTTAGAAAAACAAGAAGGAGCAGATGCTTCTTACTTTATACAGGCATTGTTTAGTGAAGTGTATGAAACTACTTTTCCCAAGACTCCCGATGGCATTTTCCGCTCTAAGGATTTACAACTTTTCACAGGGCGTACTTACTTAAAAGAAGGTGATATTTTGTTTTTTAGATACGATAAGTTCAAACCTATTTCCGATGTAGGCTTATATTTAGGAAATGGCAGGATATTGGCTTGTACCACACAAGGGCTAAACATCTATGATTTCAATGATGAGTACTTTCAAAAACGCTATACGAGTGCTGGAAGGCTCAAAGAGAAAAAGTAGTTTTTTTCAAAAAACCTTGCCTTTTCAAAAAAACTTTCGTACATTTGTCCCTAAC
>NZ_BPMA01000085.1 GCF_026005215.1 Capnocytophaga catalasegens
GTGTAAAAAATATTTTTAACGGTGTTGTAAAAGATTATAAAAAATGGTTGAATTGTAAGCTTCAGTGTCCTTCTCATGTTTCTGAAATAGAAAGTATAAAAGAAGATTTAGAACTATTGGAAAAATTAAAATAAATCATGAAAATAATATATTTAATTCTCGCATTCTTTTTTATATCATGCAATCAACCAAAAAGGAATACTATAAAAACTATTGAGAAACAAGAAAAACCTTGTTTCTCAGAAAAAGCTGAAAATACTATTTTAAATTTGGGAGAAGTTATTAAAAAAAGAAGATTATTAGATTCTCTTTTTAATTACCAAAAAGGTATTTTTTTAATAACTGACAGCACTGAGATAGATAAAATACCTTTTTATAAAATAGAAGTGGGATATAATTCAGAGATAAGATATGAAACTTATTATACCTTTTATGTCGAAAAGGGGAATTGTGACAATATCAAAGTGATAAATATAGATGGAAAGATTATAGATATAAATGAATGGCGTGAGAAAAATTATAAGAAAGATAATATAGATAAAAAGATTCATATTAATGAAACTAATAATCTTCCTTTTAGTTCATCGAAGTATTTGATATGGTATGAAAATTCTCGTAATGATAATGGAGAAACTAGTGATTCCTTTATTGAGAATTCTTTTGAAGGAGCTGATTTTGTAGAAAAATTAATAATGGACAAATTTCCCGCAGAAAAAGAGAATATTGGTTATATATTACCTATTGAAAACAATTCAAATAAATTTTATTTGTTTGTTAGCCAAAATTTTAAAATAATAACAGTTGATAAAAAGAAAGAAGTAATAATTGATTGTCTTAATTTTAATTATAATTTAGATAACATGAACTGGTGGCTTGAAAAATCATTTATTATCACACAAAATTTAGAAATTATTTTTTATAAAAATAAAGGTAAAAATAACATTATAAAAGAAAGTATCCCTTATAAAAAATATCAAATTCAAGAAAATGGAAAAATTATTGAATTATTAAAGTAGAATTGGAAACTTTGGAGTGATATTGAGACTCATAATATAAAAGGGGAACCATTCCATTCTACTAAGGGAAAAATAGATAATAAAGGAGAGCTTTTAGTAGAGTTAGATACTTCTAAGTGTAAATTAGATAAAGCAAATATAATTGCTGTATTTAAGATTAAAGGGAAAGAAGGTAAAGAAAAAGGAGCTTATATAAGAGAATGGTATTCTCTAATATTACATTCTTATTCTGAGCTAACTAAATTGGCAGAAAATGAAGCTGCTGTGAAGGTTAGTGAAATCTTAGGCATAGGAAAAGTTAAAAGAATTGAGTTGGAAGAAAAGAAATGTGTATGTGAGGAAAGAATACGGGCTTTTATGAGAATGCTGAAAATAGGAGAAGGAACAGGAGAACTTAATATAAAAGGGGAGAAAATAGATCCTCAAAGAGGATATAGGATAGCTTTTGGAGGAAATGAAATAACTGATTTTAGTAAACATCCAGAAAAAGTATATAATGGTTCTTCTGCTGCTGGAGCATATCAAATAATGCAATATACTTGGAAATGGTTAAAAGGAGAACGTACCATTAAAAACAAAAAAGTATATGATGAAAAGGGAGACTATTGCAAGAAATATAATATTCAAAGTTTTGATGAAGAATCACAGGATAAATTATGTTTAGCAATATTGAAACATAAACGAGAAGGTATTTTAGATTTGATTATGAAAGGAGAAATAGAGATGGCTGTTAGGAAATATGCAAGTCTAGAGTGGGCTAGTTTGACTCATATAGGAAATAATAGTAATTATTCTTTTAAAGGTAACCCACAACCAGCTATTTCTGTAGCAAC
>NZ_BPMA01000086.1 GCF_026005215.1 Capnocytophaga catalasegens
TGCTGAATATAGGTGTGAATTTCATCTAATTCAACGATTTCTATCGGGGCTTCTTTTTGGGGAAGTTCAGCCTGTTCTCCCCATTTTTTAACCCATTGAAAAACCGTTCCATAGCTGATTTGCAATACTCTACCAATAGCACGAAAACCCATACCTTCCAAATAAAGTTGCAAGGCAAGGCGTTTTTGTTTATCGGTTTTTTCGGTGCAACGCTTCTCTACACTAAAGTGATAATTACAATTTTTACGCTTATAGCGTTGTTTTCCAGCATTGGTTTTGCCATCTTTGGTAGATTGACTAGATTTACACTTAGAACAAGTTATTCTTTTTTGGATGCAAATTTAATTAACAATACCAAATTATGTAATGCAAAAATACTATTCCTATTCTTTATCACAATTTATTGATGATGTGATAAATACAAATTTAACCGATACTGATTCTATTGCCTTTTAAATCACTAAAAAACAACTAATTAAAAATGAGATATACAAAAACCTATTGGAAACACAACCTTGATGACGCTCCGATTTTGTACATTTCGGCGTTTGATGATTTGGGCGAGGTGATGCGTGTGGAAGTATTCCGTGATGGCGAAAAACGCTATGCCGACCGCTCCAATGTACCCGAAGACGGCATTTGGTTGGAATGCAATACACTTAAAGAAGTTCTTGCTTTTACCGACCCCGATCACGAATTTTTTACGGAGGAAATCACCCAAAAAGACTTTGAAAACTATTGGAATGTTCCTGAAAATACGAAGTTTAGCAAGTAGAATCATCAAAAAAAAGAAAAAATAATAAAATGAAACACATTGTAGAATTAAAACAGCTTTTTAACAAAGCTCAAAATGATTATCAAACCTTAAAAACTGATATTGAAAATCAAGTAGTACGTTGGTTTTGGACGAGTAATGATATTTTTTCGTTAAATCCGTTTTGGTTTGAGCAAAATCGGTTTTCGAAAGGTAAAATATTAAAGGAAGAGCCTGCCAAAAATCGTCAGTATGGTGTAAATTCTGCTGATGAAATCATCGTAGCAAGAGGAATGACCAGTTTTAAAGACAATTTCTATGAAACTTTCTATTTCAGAAACCAAAATGAGATTTTGAGCTATCATTTTGATTACGGAAATGACAAAGAACTCATAAATATTAAAAAATTTCTGTATGAAGACAACCAATTAACGGAAATTTATTCTTTTTTTGAAGAAAACGGCTATTGGATAGAGCATTTTATCTACGAAAATGATAAACTTATCCGAAAAGAATGGCAAGATATGGACAATTATGGCAAAAATTTCAATCGTACAATGAATTATGATTATGATGAAATCGGGCAATTGAAAA
>NZ_BPMA01000087.1:0-261 GCF_026005215.1 Capnocytophaga catalasegens
TATGGGTAACGGATATTTTACCGCCTACAGCACACTGGCAAGTGCTTTTCTCAGTGAGGATTTTTAAATCGTTGATAGTATCTTTCTCAGTTGTTTGTTCCCATTTTGTAGGAGCAGGCATACAAGGCAGATAACCACTTGTGGTAGGCTTTAGCCTGCACTGACCAAAAGGCATTATATTCACATTGGCCTGTTTGTCTCCTTCAGTAGCAATAGGCTTGTCCTCAATAGTTACAAAGTCCTGACTTGTTACGGTAAGTT
>NZ_BPMA01000087.1:313-2104 GCF_026005215.1 Capnocytophaga catalasegens
TTTTTAAGGTTTGTTACCCAAATAGCCTATCCCAAAAACTTTTTTTGGTTCCCTTAGCTTGGTATTTTTCCCATTGCTCCTCTTCAAAAGCTTGCCATTCTTCTTCGGTGTAGGTTTTGCCTTGGAAAGTGGTGGTTTTTGGGGATTTGTTATGATTTTCAAACTCTTCTTCAGTATAAACTTGCCCTGTTTCGCTATTCATATAATAGAAAAGATCACTCGCTCTAAGAGGTTCTCCTGAAGGAACAGTTTCTGCTTCTCCGCCTTTATATTTTAATCCTATTATATAATAATCGTTTTCAGTAGTAGCATCTCGCGGTTTTCCATAACCAACATAAAAACTTAACTCAACATTCAGAGGATTGCCTATAAAAAAACCTTTTCCCGTTTTTAAATTGATTACTCCTTGCTTTTCTATAAACTTTAAAACATCATCAGGTTTTATTTTCCCATAAGTATTTTCTTCATTAACCTGAGTTAATTTGCCGTATTTATCATAATACTCTGACGTACCGATTAGTAAATACTGACCTAAAAGAGTTTTTTTCTCTTTGATATAACCATCAATATAAAACTTTTTTATTATTGTAACAAAAGGAGGTTTTCCTATTATTTCACGAATATATCCTCCAACTAACTTATCAGAAGCATCTTCTTCTTCATACCAATCCATTGATACAACCATATCTCCATTAGGCTTTACATATACTCCTGAAGCCTTTTTCACTTTTTCAAATAGCTCAAAATCAAACTTCTCTCTCATAGTATCTTTGTTTTTTAAGTTTAACAACGTTTGTAATTCTTTATCCCCTTTTTTCTCTTTTGTAATATTTATTACTGAATCTTCTTTTATTTGTTTTCTATTCTCACAAGAAGTCAATAACAAGAAAAATAATATAAACTTTACCATATATCTTTAATATTTAAAATATTTTTTTACTTTTTCCCAGAAACTTATTTCTCTATTACATAGATTCAGTAATTTAGGATTGATAATTTTCCATTGCCAATGAAATAGTGTAATACGAGGAACATTTCCGTATTTTTTTTGATGAGAATAATCCATAATATTATTAGTTTTTCCTTGTTCATAAGTAAAAATAGCTCTCTGACCTACACTTGCAAAAGTATGAGGTAATCTCATCATGTGAAGCAATTCATGTATTACTGTTTCCTCTGTACGAGATTGGAAACAAATAGACATTTTAGTTTCAGAGTTGCTATAGCCATTCCAAGAAGCTGGCTCATTTATTAAATAGATTTTATAATAGTTATCATATTTATCTCCAAATTTGCTTCTTGTTTTCTGTTCCAGATATCTCAGTAAATCATTTTGTAATTGAATAGCTTGAGTCTCAGTCTTTCCCTCTATGCTTATTTTGTAAGCAGCAATACGTTTTTTCGTATCTATCCAAACAAATGTTGCAAATTTAGTTTTAAATACATTTCCTTTACAATCTAACATTTCTTTCTCTTCTTCTATTTTAGGTTTTACCAATGCTTGCCCTAATATCTTAATAATTTTCTCTTTTTCTTCTTCTTTTAGTAATCCATTTATTTCTCCATTTAAATCTGTTTTTACTTTTATAAAAACAATTTTATTCTCATTTTCTATATATTCAGATGAATTAGGGTGTATCTTTATTGCTCCACAAATCTCTTCATCTGCCTTTACATAAAGTATTTGTATCTCATCAAATTCTTTTATACATTCTATACTAAATTGATTGTAAAGAGTATATTTCCCTTCTCGAATATCTGTAATTTCTGTTTTATTAAGTTTTAAATAAG
>NZ_BPMA01000088.1 GCF_026005215.1 Capnocytophaga catalasegens
TAGCTATCAAATTTGCCATCAGAAGACACTAAAATAAGTTTGTCGGTAATAGCGTGAGAGATAATAGAATGGTCAAAAGGGTCGTTATGCCCATCGGTGATTTGTAATTTTGAAAGGGTTTTTGTGTGGTTTTTATCAAATGGCAATACTTCAATATAAAATTCGTTCTCAATAGCCTTTACCATTGCTTCGGCGGTTTTGTATATAGGTCGAACTTTTCCAATACGAACGAGTTGTAACAACTCAGTTATACATATTGCACTGGTGTACAGGCGATTAGAATAATCAAATAAAAGTTCAGAAACATCATTAGAAATCTGTTCTTGGTCTGAAATCAAGAAAACTAAAATGTTAGTGTCTAATAAATACCTCATAGTTTTTATCTTAATACGGCTCTCATATCGACTATTTCAAGCATTGGTTTCTTGGAGTATTTTCTCATCGCGAGTCCTGCCCTTGAAATTTTTTTACCCGTCTCAGGGTCAATTACATAATTAACTTTTTTCTCGGTTTTCACTGCCCCTGCAAGTGCTGTTTTTTTCTTGGTTGTTTTTTTAGCTGTTGTACTCATATCGTTCAATTTTTTTGCAAAGATACAAAAAAAGTAAAACAAGAACTTGCTTTGTTTTACTTTTGGGTTTTAGAAAGTTCTGAAATAAGCCACGCCGTTAGAATAATACCTCCTATTGCAAGAGCGGCATTAAGAATATTATTCTGTAAATTGCTTTTCTGGGCGAATGCTTGATATTGTTCCTGAGAAAATTTTCCTTCTTGGGTAAGCATATATACATACTGCTTTTGTTCTTCAAAAGTAGCTGTATTTTCGTTTATCTTATCTCGTAAATGAAGTAACGTTTTATAATCAGCTTCGTTTTTCATTGCTTTTTTTCTAATTGGTTTTGCAATAATTTGATAAACATATTCGTATATGCTTTGATTTCAGAGGTTACATTTTCTTGGACTTCTATTCGTTTTTCTAAATCTTTGATTTGCAATTCTAATTTATGATTTTTCTCTTTTATATTTTCAAATTTAGAAAACAACCAAACCAAAGCCATAACTAAAAGAGGTACAACGGCTACTATAACGCTTAATTCTGTACTCATTTTTATATTGAGATATCAAAGATACAAAAAAAGTAAAACAGATTTTTAACCCTGTTTTACTTTTGTACTGAAAAACTACCGTTTTGTCTTCTTTTTGGTAGCGGATTTTGCTTTTACGATGCGTCCGTTTTCGTTGTAACGATAGCCTTTTTTCAGTTTGCCGTTGGCTTTTAAACCCTCTTTTTTTGTTGCCAT
>NZ_BPMA01000089.1 GCF_026005215.1 Capnocytophaga catalasegens
CCCTGTGTAAATTGAATGTGCTTATTTGTACTACACCCTACTAAAAATAAAATTACTATTATTAAAATATATTTTTTCATAATTCATCGTTTTTTGTTTTCATAAAAAATGCGTCTATAATAAAAACATCTTCTTTTTCCATATATTTATAAAGCAAAGTTACTTCTTCATTAGCATACTGTAAGTCTTTCCAACGCTTGATGGTTCCATCTAACAAACCTTGCATTGATTGGTAACTTATACTTTTTGTTTTATAAATATCTCTCAAAAAAACATAACTATTAAGAGCTATTTTAAAATCTTTTTCATTATCAAACTTATAGATATCCAACTCTCTTTTATCCCTTTCTAAGCCTTCTTCCATAATTTCCCTCATTGGTTTTTGCATAATATTCAGTGTCAAGTTCATCATAATATCGCCTAAAAAATTGGTCTTTAGCAATGTACTAAGTACAGCCATTTGTGCCGAACTCATATCTCCGTCTTTAGCAAAACTCACCAAATTTTTTTGCTACCACTCAGCTTTAAACTTATATTTTTGTTTTACAGGGCTAATAACTTCTAATTCAATACTATCACCTTTTGTTAAAAATTCTAATAACTCTGGGTTTTTACTCTTGAATTCTGAAAAAGGTTCTTCGTAGATAAGAGTTTTATTACTTTTATAAACCTCTTTTGTATATTTATTTTTTTGTTCAAAAGGATGAGCCCTTGAAATATATTGATTTAAGCTTTCAGAATAAGAGGTTAAATGAATAGAATCTTCTGTATTAAATTCAGAAATTTGATAAATAATTTCTTTTTTGCTTAAAGGAGATAATCGTATTCTATTTCTTTTACCAGTTTTCTTAAAATAATCTTCATCTGTAACAGTTATCAAACTAGCTTCTGAAGGATAGGTTATACTATCTCCATTTCTAAAATAATAAAAATCAATATCAACAAAATTTAATGTTGGATTTTTAATGATTAGTCTATTTGTTATACCTAATCCTCCTTGTTTCACACCTTTCTTTGTAATACTGAACGATACAATCATATTACAATTTAAACAACGTACTTGTTGAATTTCAATATTTTTATTTATATTGTAACAACTTGCAAAAAATAGTACAATAAATAAAACAATTATTCTTTTCATAATTTATCGTTTTTTGTGTTTATAAAAAATGTATCTATTATAAAAATATCTTCTTTCTCTATATGTTTATAAAGCAGAGTTACTTCATTGGAAGCATATCCTAAATCTCCCCATTTTTTTAATTTCCCACTTAATATGTCTTGCATTGCTTGGTAACTAATACTTTTAAACTCATAATTAATAAAAAAAGGCTTTATTTTATTTATCGTAAAAAAAGTTCTTAATCCTTCTAATCCATCAAATTTTTTAATATTCATTTTCTTCATATCTTGATTCTGCCAATCTTGA
>NZ_BPMA01000090.1 GCF_026005215.1 Capnocytophaga catalasegens
TAAACAGATTATTTTATTTTTCATTTTGTGGAATATACTTGATAGTTATGGTAAAACATGTAATTTGTATATAGATTCGAGTTTTTATATCAATTCCAAAGAATAAATTCATTTAATATTCGAGATGAATTTACCTGAGTAATTGTCATAAAAATATATTATCATATTTTAAAAGGAAGAAACTATCATTAAAGGGCAGAACCAAATGTAAAGGCTGAGAGCGGTTTTTTCTTAATTATTAAAGGTTTTTGACTATCGTTATTTTTTAATTAGAGACTGCCGACAAACAGGCATATTTTAATTTACAGCCTTATATTTGCATTATTTCTTAATGGAGGTGTGTTTTGGTAGTGCCGTTTTACCTTTGAGAATACGGCTAAAACTTTTTAAACGATGACATTTTTTTAGGCTTGGTTTGTCATCATTTTTGTCATCGTTTGAAATAATGACATTTTCTTTACTTTTGGAATTGAAAAACCACCTTTAAGCAGTGGTTCTGGTGGGGGTTACTTGTTTTTATCTTTTTCAAGGTTTTGTATTTGTTTTAATAACAAGGCTTTATTCTCCTCTAATAAGTGTATTTTTTCTTTTAAAAAGGCGTTTTCTTGCTGTAATAGAGCTATTTGCCCCGTATCCTCTGGCGGTGGAGCGGTGGGGGTATTTTCTTTTAACATTGAGCCGTTTCCTGTAAGTAACCACATAGGATTAATTTCATCATATATAAGTAAAATTTCCGCTACTGATTTAGAATTTAAGTCGCTTTCTTTTGATTTTCCTGTAAAATTACTATAATTAAGACCTGTTTTTCTAAAAAATTCCTGCTTACTAACTTCCTTATATTCAGCAAAATAAAGAACCCTGTCTTTAATTGTGGGTAAATTTTTACTCATTTTATTTGGTTATTAAATAAAATTTATACTATCTTTGCACCGAAAAAGGGAACAAAATTATGTGCAAAAGTAATAAAAAACATAATAAGTACAATGCACCTGCAGTAAATAAAATTGCTGAGAAGTACGGATACACAGCCCGATACATACGGCAGTGCCTTAGTGGCAGTCGTGGAGGTGTTATGGCAGTTCGGGTTGTAGAAGATTATATCCTTATGAAAAACGAAATAGAAAAAGCAACCCATAAAATAGTAAACAAGGTATGAATGAAGTAGAAACATTAAAAAATCAGGTAGAAACCTTAAAGCAGGATTTAAGAAAACCAGAGGATAAGGTACTGCATTTAATAGATGCAATTTGTTTTAATCAAACTAATAAATCACTGAAAACAAATCTGTTAAATGAAATGTTTGAGTACTTGACTGATGATGATTTAAACGAAGTGGCGAAAAAACACCAAACATCAACCATTTATGTTTATAGCGTTTTGAGAGGTAAAAATACAAATGAAAACATTATTAACTCTCTGTATGATAAAACTTTAAAGAATAAAACGGATTTTTTCAGAAACTATGAAAAAATGCTTAACGAACTAAAACAAATTGAATATTAACAAATTAAAA
>NZ_BPMA01000091.1 GCF_026005215.1 Capnocytophaga catalasegens
AATCACCAGAGCAAGGAATGCGTCTTTGCCCCCAATTGCATTGTTGAGTTTTTCCTGTTTTGTAACTCGTCCAAGTCCCTATAAAAGCATTGTTAAAGTAAGGGTCAGAATAACTTTCAATATCATCATATAACAGAATATTTTTACTATTAATGTACCATCTAATTAGTAATTTACCTTCAAATGTTCCTGTTGCTGTTAATTTATCATCTTCTTTGAATTTGTAATTGGCTACAATAATCCCTTGTGCTTTTACATCCCCTTTATACTCATCTTCTAAACCATAGCATAATTTGGAAAAATAGAATATAGTATCAATACTTATTACCCCTTCAAAATCTCTTTTATTATTACTAACCAAAGAATTTCCCTTTGCTATATAACCTCCCCTTTTTATCTTTTGGATGGAACTAAAACGAATGTCCAATCGTTTCTTATTTTTTCCAATAAAGCCAATATAAGGCATTTTATTTAATAATAGCGGAGTTATATCCATTTGGAGAATGTCCAAATTTGTTTTCTTGAATTTTTGTTCCTTTGAATTGGGGATCATAGTGTACATTATATCTTTGTAATTGCACTTTTCTTGTGCTTTTGTAAAAGATATGGTTAATACTATAACACAAATTGCTAAAAATCTATTTAATTTCATCCTTAATTATTATTTTGATATTTTCAATACCTATTTCCTCTATTTTATCAATTATTTTAAAGAACATTTTTCTACTATTAGATGTCTTTACAATCACGCCTTTTTCCTTAATTATATTGGTAGCTGGTAATAAACATCCTAAGGTATCTTTCCCTTCAACTCCTGCGTGTATTAAAATATGTCTACTAACAGGAACTTTTTCATTGTATAAATTGGGAAAACCATTTTGCAACACTCTTTTCTTGTATTTTTTTTTATGGAAGTTAGCAGAAGTATACCAAACCAATTTATAAGTTCCTACTGGAATTCTTTTATCTTGATTACTTATTGTTGTTTCGGGTCCATAAGGTTCGCAAATAAAACCTGTGATATCATCAAAAACAAAAGTTCCAAAAGTAGCACTACTTCCATTTTCTCCCGTCCACCTTTCCCATTTGCGGGTAATATATATGATATTTTTATCCAAAACACCAAACACCCTCTTCATTTGCTCTACCCAACCAAAAGGCTCAAAATACCAAAAAGTATCCGTTTTAAAAATACCTTTTGCTTTGAGTACCGCCCAAAAATCATACAAAGCATCGTATTTAGTTTTGGTTTCCTTTAAGTGTTCCTTTATTTTATCATCTGAGGCATCGGGATGATGATATTTCAAAAATTTTTTACCGTCCTCCTCTATTTTTTCCCATTTGTACGACCATTCACTTTTGCCTTACTTTTTTTGTAGCAAAAGAGAATTTATATACTCTTTGGATTGGTAATACATAGACCCATCTGCATTTTTTACCTTCTTTTCAAACAGAAACTCCCATTTTTCATTCTTCTTCTGATAATATTTCCTTACAAAAGGAAAAGATTTACTATATTCCTCTTCACTATCTATTTCTATGTATTTTATAGGTACAAAAACTCCTATTCTTCCCCATTTTTTTTCATCTTTTATCTTTTCTTTCAGTATCTTATCAATTTTCTCATTATCAGCATCTGAAAAATAATGATAATCATACAATTCATTATATAATGGTTTAAGTTGATTATTTTTTTCAAAATTCTTAAAATAATCAATATCTGATTTTAGCTTTGGTATATAATAAATTGTAAACTCCCCCACATTGGGAATAAGATAAAATGATAATATTATTTTGTCATCTACATCAAAACTTATTTTTTCTTCTTTATGGAAGTATTTTACTATATCATCATTTTGCTTTTCTTGTGCATTACAAGAAAATAATATAAAAAATATACAGCTTACTAAAAAATATTTTGTTCTCATTTTATTACATTTCCTTTTGTTGTTTCGTCAAAGTCTCTTGTTTTATTTGAAAGAACAATAACATTTTTCTTTTTATCATCAACTAATTCTAAAATAATGGAACTATATGCTAAATAAGTTTTCAAATCTTCTTCAATATCAATGTTTTTGATATTCTTTTTGTCTATTTTTTTCAATTTGTTAAAGTCTTGAAAATCGGAAGGACAGCAGTTTTTTAGTTCGTTTTCAGAAAATTGGTTATAGTAATCTATATAATTGGTATAAATTTTCTCAGTTATTTGAGGTTGCTTTTCGGCTATTTTCTTTGTTAATAAACTATCTTTTTTTACTTCTTCAAAATGTGGAAAAACAAAATCTACTAACTTATAGCTCAAAGAAATATCGGTATCAATATATTGATTTGCTTTTTCTGTACCATTGAAAAAATAAGAAATAACATATTTAACATTCACATTTTCAGGAGAAATATTTTTATCAAAAATTATATTTTTGCCGTCAAAAGTGTCCGATTCCAAAAAGTTTTTGAAAATCCAAATAGTATCATTTTTGTATTGAATTTTATAATCTTCGGAAAGATTTTCATTCACTGAATACATTTCTCCGATGTAAAGATTATAATCATTTAAAGGAATTTTAAAATAGTTTTCAATATTCTTTAAATCAATCGTTTTTCCAGAAATTTGCTTTTCTGATTCTAAATTATTGCTCTCTGATTTTAATTTTTTAAAATTACAAGAACATAGCAATAGTAAAGATAAAGGATAAATAATCGTTTTCATTAGTTAATGATTTTTATGTTTGAAATATTATTTTCTGTTATAGTTTGTAAATCAATATTTGTCAAACCTAAATGCCCGTGGTCAGCGTGATTTCCTACATCTACTACTCCAAGTATTTTTTCGCCAAATACAGAAAAAGCGTTGGTACAATAGTTCTTTCTGAAACCATATTTATAAGCCAATTGAAAAATTGTTTTATTTTTGTTTTTGTCAAAAGCACTACTACTATGTGTTCCTTGATAACTAACACCAGAATTATTTAAATACCTAAAATCAACATCCAACCCTTTTCTTCTGCCAAGGTGTCCGTGCCCTGCGTGATGAAAAGAACCTTTTTGCCAAGGGTCGCTACCATTTTCAGAAGACATATCTCCTAAGTGAATCTCCCAGCCTTTTTCAGCAACTTCATTAATTATCCCAAATAAAGCGGCTGCTGTATCTGGTAAAAGGTATCTATCTCCTTTTCCTACCACTTCATTTGTAGCTGTTCCTCCTGCATCAATAGTTCCATATCTATTAAAACCGATTCCTGAGTCGGGGATTTTTACCATTCCGTATTGATTTTTCTCCAATGTATAGAGTAATTCAAATGTATCTAATCTTTTTTCAACATAATACTCATATTTATTACTTGAACCTTTGATATATTGTATTTTTCCTGTTTTGTGTATAAAATATTTTGTATTATTATCCCCAATATCTTGTCTAAGAACTTTATTATTCACTTTTTCAAGAAGAACTTTTACAGGAGCAAAATTTTCTTCTATATGTGTAAGAGAATTATTAGGAAGCAACGTTAAAAAATTTCCACTTTCTAAGTAAGCTCCTTTTACTTTTCCATCACTTCCCATAATCTTAAAAACAGCAAAAATACGGGTAAAATCCTTAATTTGTAAAAGTCTTTTAGTAGGAACTTCTACTAATATTTCTCCTTTATTATTTACTTTAGCTTTGGTAGTGTGAAAAGGTTGTTTTTTGGAAAAATACCCTGCTATCATTTCCCAATGAACCCAATTTAAACAATCCTTTGCCGGAATAGTTGTAGTGAAAGGTTTAAAAATATAAAATAGGATTTCTACTTCTTTTTTGAGCATATTGGTCATATA
>NZ_BPMA01000092.1 GCF_026005215.1 Capnocytophaga catalasegens
CTGAGAAAGATACTATCAACGATTTAAAAATCCTCACTGAGAAAAGCACTTGCCAGTGTGCTGTAGGCGGTAAAATATCCGTTACCCATAAAGGACATAACGAACAACACAAAATAGAATAAAAACAAAAATTTGCACTTTTGTAATTTATTTGTATATTTGCTACATTAAAGAACTATCAAAATGGAACACCTAACAGGAGTTATAAATGAGATAAATCACTTACCTTATGATATAAGGGCAGAAGTGCTATTAAACCATTTGTTAGACAAAGGAATCATCTCTGACAACGAATATATAGTAAAACACCAAGGACAGTTTGTACGTGGTTATCGCACCGATGTACTAAGTGCAAAACTTACTGATTTCAACTACGATCCTACCCAATTGATAGAGGTAAGCCTTTCTCGTGATAGTTTGTACGATATACTCCCCGAAAGCGTCGCTCACCATACCAAGAATGAAACTCAAGGCAAGGGAGTAGATACAATGCTCAAAGATTACAGAGAAAGGAAACAAGAAGAAAAAGCTGCTCGTACCTTTTTTAGTCCTTTTGAGAATGAGATTTTTAAGTTAGGAGTAGAAATAGAATCCTTTGAACAAGATAGCTTTAAGGAACTCAATGCAAACGAAATTTCTACATTATTCTATGAACTTTGGGGTGTTTCAAAAGATTTCCCTACGCTCTTAGTCTCTAAGTTTATACGATTATTGCCTTATAGCTACAGAATAGTAGGTAATATACCCCTTACAGTACAAATACTTTCAAAACTTTTAGGAGAAGAAGTACAACTTAAAGAAAGAGAGTTTGCTACTTATTCTGATGAATCACAAGGTTTTTGCTTGGGAGAAGATATTTACTTAGGAGTGGATATGATCACAGGTACAGCCTATGAAGATTATACCAAACACCTGACCCTTGAGATAGGTCCCTTAAAGCATTCTGCTTTTACCGATTATATACTTGGGGGCAATAAAGAAAAATTTGTAACAATGTTCTGTGAGCACTTTTTCCCTTTGGAAGTAGAAATCCAATTAAGTGTATTGCTCTCAGAAGAAGAAAGTCAATTTGAATTAAAAGAAAATAATGACCCTATCTTAGGTTATAACACTTGTATATGAAAAAGTTAAAGAATTATTTCATCAATTTGTTCGACCCGCAACTGTTGATACTACTGCTATTTTTAGTGGCTATGTGTATAGCCATTACTATTATTTTCTCAAAGAAAGTCCCTGAGTTCAAAAAGTATAAAACCAATATCTATATCTATCTGTTCCTAACAGTATTGGTATATACAGTCATTGCCTTTTTAGGATATAGCCGCCTCTTTGAAGGGAAAACCCTAAGTGAATTTATCTTCTATCAAATCTGTACCCTAACACTTGGTATCTTTCACTGTTATTTTTACCGCTTGTTTTTCAATAAGTTCAAACTTGAGGACGATGTATTCAAAGAACTATTCTTTGCTTTGCTCGTTGTACTATATGCTTCAGTGCCCTTTTTGCTAATTTACACTTTCTTAAACGGAATGTACTATATGCCTTTGATGATGGGTAATTTCATAGTCTTTTTCATTCCTACTTTAGTGAACGCAAGTTTTAATCATTCTTTAAAGATACCTCCTAAAATCTACACTACTTGGCAATTCCCTGAAAACTACAAAGAGTTAGTAGGGGTAAGCGATGAGGAAATGCGTGATTTAGTGGTGTTTACGCTAATGATAAAAAAAGAAGAAAACGATAAGGATTACACTTTATATCGTGCCAAAGGCCCTACCCGAATAGATTTCGGGCGATTGTTCTACAATTTTGTAGAAGATTATAACGAGCGTTTTGCCGATGCTCCTATTGAGATACAAAATGAAGAAGGCTTTTATAATTGGGTATTTTTTAAACAACCTAAATGGTATGAACCTACTAAATATATAGATCCAAAATTTACCCTATATATGAATGGAATAGAAGAGAATAGCTATATCATTTGTATGCGAACACTTGTCTCCGACACTGCTATGAACAGTAGTGACCAAGAAACAGATTTTGAATACAGCAAAGAAAAAGATAACGAACGAGTAAAAACATATTAAACAATGACAGAAAAACTCACCCATTTGCCAGTAAATTTTATTGATGGAATGAAAATCAATAAAAGGTATTTTATAGATATTCAAAACTTTGTCATCGATTCAGTGCGCGATGCTATAGGAGTACATACTTCAATGCTCACTTATGGATTGTTACCTGTTAATGACCCTGTGAGAATGAATCTGTCAGTAGATACCCATAAAAACCTCCGACTGCGTATAGAGGAATGTCACGCCATCACGCCTAATGGCTCTCGTATAGATATCAGTTCTAATACGGAACAGAGTACCCTTTCTTTTTCCTATCCCGAAATTATCAAAGAGATAAAAGAAGATGAGGTAGCACTATTAGCTTGTATTTCTGTCAATCCATTCAAACGCGTCCCCTGTGGAGACCCCGACCCTGAAGAAAACCCACCTCGTGACCCTTATACCGAGCCTGAATACTATCTCTCTTTAGTAAAGGAAGAGGATCTTAGAAAAGATATGGGGGTAGGTGGACATTATCTTATCGTAGGAAAAATTTGGGTAAGTGGTGGTAATACCAATCTTGATAGTTCTTATATTCCACCTTGTGTATTAGTAGCTTCTCACCAAAAACTACAGCAGTTGTACAATGAAATCGACCGCTTTTATGGTCAGATGGAAATTTATGCTATCCAAATCGCTCAAAAAATACATACTAAAAACCAGACCAATAAATTAGCTACTATTATAGAGCAAATGACCGATAGAATGCTCTACTATTTAGCTACTGAAATCAATCATTTTCGTTGGCTTACACTCTATAGTACCCCTGCCGAAATGTTAGTGTCTGTGGTAGGATTTGCAAGAGTGCTTAAGAACTTTATCGATGCCCGATCTGGAGTAGGTAAAGAAGAATTGCTCAATTACTTTGCCGATTGGTGTAACGTAAGTCAAGGAGAGTTTGAAACAGTCTTCTCTGAGGTAATCAATACAGAATACAACCACAATCAAATAGGAGACTCTGTGGTGAAAGTAGAACGTTTTATGAAAACCTTAGAAGATTTATTCGCTATTCTAAACCGCTTAGACTTCATTGGTAAGAAACGTGATGGCAGCATTTTCGTATCTGAAATTACAAATGAAAAAAGCTCTCTACAACCTGAGAGAAGCAAGACTTTCTTAGCCGATTAATAGAAATTAACAACAAAAAAATAAACCTATATGGAAATATTAAATCAAAAAGAACGCACAAAAGCATTAGGCTTTTTCGTGTTATTTTTCGCTCTTGCTGTATTTGTTATAATTTTAGCACTCGTTGTCAATATCTACTTCCCCTTCAAGGAAAACGATTTACTCAAACAAGAAAATGCTCGCATACAACGTGAAATGAAATTTCAAGATAGCTTTTCTTTTCAGTTAGAAAAAGTAAAAGTGGCTGTAGATTCTATAGGAACACCTCAAGGGGGCTATAAAAACGATTTTTTCAACGAAAAATTAGCCCTTTCTATCCTTGCCGATATGTACAAGCAAATCCCTAAAGACTCTCTTAAAAACAAAAATATGTACAACAATACCATTTTGGTGTACAAAGAGCTCATCGATGCTAAAAAGCAAATAAAACAACTTACCATCAATCAAAAAACATTGGATAGTCTTAGTACTATCAATCAAACTCTAAAAGAGGAGTATGACAAGATGAAAGTAGATTTAGAAGTTTGCAAACAACTGTATCAACAGCAATAGAGTAGCTACAAAAAGACGAATTGAATATGCTAAAAAAATATTTACTATCATTCTTAGGCTTTATATGCTTCTCTTCTATTACTTTTGCTCAGGAAGAACAAAAGCAAGATAGTTTGCAAATCATTTCAAAGAACCCTAAAGAAACTATTACTATCAATTGTAAAATAGTACAAGGGCATAAAAAACTCAAAGGAAGACGATTTGCAAGTGCTCAACCTTTGTATTTGAGAGCCAATAAGGATACACTCACCTATGGAGTGTTTCAGTTTGGCAGAAGAGGAAAAGATTTATTCCTATATGTCAAAATATTAGACGAATCTGTTTGCTTGAAAAAAGAAGAAGATTTTGATATACTCTTTGCTTCAGGAGAAAAGATAACCCTAAAAAATCAATTTCCCATCAATTGTGAAGGGGCTTTTGCGCATAAGCTAAATGCCAAAGAAATAGATGAGATTATTTTTAAAGAAATAACTAAAGTTAGTATTTATACCTATCATAAAAACTATGAGTTTTTGATAAGTCCTAAACAAAGTGATGATATTATTACCCTAATACAATGTCTAAGAAGGTATAAACAGTTGAAATAACAAAAAAATACTATGCCACTACCCGAAATAAAACTAACACTACAATATGAAGACCGCTATTTGTCAGAAAAATGGGAAGATAGAAACGAAAATAAAGTAGTGGTACGTACTGATACCCATTTTCAAAAACATACCATTAGTATCCTCATCTCAGAACAACCCATAGGAAGCGTTCAACTAAAAATAGACGACCATTGGGTGGAACTTCCTACCTACAAACTTACGGTTACAGACGACAAAACTGAAGAAATAAAGACTTTTCAGGTTACTCGTGACTTCCTTACCTTTAAAAAAGAAACTACCCAAAAGAGTTTTTTTTCATTCTTAGGTATCAAACGCTTTGATAAAACCACTTTTTTGTATGAAAATATAGCCTTTGAGCCCGAAAAAGACAGTATAGAGAGTTTCGAACTATCGCGTTATCGCAAATTGTCCAACAATTCTTTGTCCTATCAATTTCAAAGTGGAGATAAAAGATTGCTTATCTATGCAGGGAGCTTAGAAAACTTTGCAAAACCTACAGATATAGATAGTTACTTTATCATTGTAGATAGTAATGAAGGACAAAGTTTTATAGGAGATATTTCCTATCGAGAAAAAATGCTAAAGCTCACCCCTAAAGTAACACTACAAGTTGTCAAACGCACAAAAATAGCCAAAGAGCTCTCTTTTGATAACAAAGGAAAAGTTCAAAAACTCATTTATTTGTAAACTCCTAATCCGCTAAATTTCAAAAGATTTTTTATTCAAAAATTTGTCTTTTCAGAAAACCTTTCGTACATTTGTCCCTAAC
>NZ_BPMA01000093.1 GCF_026005215.1 Capnocytophaga catalasegens
AGGTTTAAATGGATAGATAGAACTAAATTAGAAGATGAACTTAAAGAAAGAACAGAAGGGAACATAAATCAAGGGACAAGTTCCTTATGTGGCATAGCTGTTATAGGGCATTTTTTGGCAATTCAAAAATTTGATCTTTTTAAAAAGATAATTCTAGAATTACATCGCATAGGGAAAACTAAGATTCCAGATACAGGATATGAAATAGTTATTGATGATGATGAACATCTTACAGATCTTAAGCCTACAGATAAAAATTATCCTTTAAATAATGCTTCTGGTGAGAAAATATCCTTTCCTGATTTTATATTTTTATGTTCTATTCGGGATTATTTGAACAATATTTTTGATTATGACACAGAATCAGATTTGAATAGTCTTTGGAACAGATTAGTAGAAGGAAGTACAGGTATCACTTATCCTTATGAAGTTAAATTTTTAATGGAAAAAGTTCTTAATTATTCTATTATAAAAGATAAATCAAGGATATTAACAAGTTCTTTTAACGATGTAGAAAAATCTGTTAACGAATTGCAACAAAATATAAGAGAGAATTATAGTATAGCATTATTAATTTCAGTAAAGAATTTTCAAGAAAATGTTAAGCCTTTTCCTACATTCCCTGATCACTGGGTTGGATTAAAAGATATAAGAAAAAATACTATTAAACAAGAAGTAAGTTTGACAGTATTTTCATGGGGAGATACAGACTTATCTTGGATAGTTTCTTATGATGCCTTTAAAGATGGTTATTTTGGATATATTGCAGGAAAAGACAAATAGAGATAATATTATGAAAAGATTAAAAAAAATAAATATTCAGATCTTTGTTTTTTTATTTTTTATAATAACAACCTTTATAGTAAGTTTTTTTCGTATAGAAAAGAAGAATGATTTCATTTATGAACCTTATCGGGTTTTATGTGGAATATATTTCTTTCTATGCTTATTTTATCCAATAATTTACATAGTAACTCTTGTTTTTGTAAAAAAAGAATATATAAAAAAGATAATTCTATTTTTTCTATATCTAATAACTTTTTATCTTTCATTTTTCCTATTATATCTACTTTAATTGAAAAACCAAAATAGACTATGGATACCCCTCATTTATTCCCAACCGCTACTTATGCCGTTGAAGATGTACTTACATTAAAAATAGGAGAACAGGAATATAACACTACTCTTACCTATAAAATCTTTGTAAAGACAGAGAAAAAGCCTACTTATGATGTAGTGATTGAGAGAAGTCAGTTTTTAGTAAATGGAGAGGAGATAGATACTAAATTTTTATCTATATCACACAAGTATATGGAAGCCATCTTTCCTCTGAAATGCAAGGTCAAGGACTATGTGCTTTTTGTAACTAACATCTCTGAAATACAACAACGAATAAAACAAGTAGATAATGAACTCTTAACAACGTATGAGGGAGAAGGATTAGAACATATCCGCTCACATTTTTTTAAAGCAACAGATACACAAGAAAAACTAAGAGAGTTTATAAAGCAGTTGCATATTGTAAAAGCATTGAGTTTTAGTATACGCAAATTTGCGCCTGACACTGATTATCCTTTGCTATGGAATATCCTCCCCATAGGATTGTCTTTTTGGAAAGGAGACATAGAAAAAAGAACAGAAAGCAACCAAATATATTATGAACCCAAAATAGCAAATGCACAAGAGATGATGGATAAAGTAATCACATATATCCATAACCAAGAATACTATGTAGAAATTGAACAGGAAAATGTACAGATGTATACTAACTTTGTACACCAAACAGATTTTACAGGCAAAACAGGAAGAATAAAGTATTCAGAGACCAATGTAACTATTGAAGTTGAAAATATTTTTCTATACGACCAAAAACTAACGCTAACAAAAAAATAAGGATTATGCAAGAGCAATCAAAATACACAGTAAAAAGTAAAGATACTTTTGTTTCAATAGCAAAACAAATAGGCTTAAAAGACCCAATGAAACTCAAAGAGTATCATAACGAGCGTGCCGACTTCAATAGTCAGGTAGGTAATCAGTTGCACCCTAACATAACCCTATTGATACCTTCTTCTGAAGAGGTAAGAGAACTTAATGCGGAAAAACCATTCGAAGATGAAGTAAAACAAGAACAACGAGAGGAAGAACAAAAACAACAAGAAGAAAAAGAGAAAGAAGCCGCTGCTGAACAACAAAAGCAAGAAGGGAAAAGTGAACACGATGGTAAATATTACGTAGTAAACGGAGCTAAGTGTATTTGTGATAAAGCTGAAAATCCTAACCAACAGGCTACTTTGCAAGTAACCTCCCATAAAACAATTGTTTTTAATGAACAATCTGATAAATACGTAGCTACTGAAGATGATAAAACTTTCATTCCAGCAGCAATGACCTTTGGAAAATGTACTTTAAAACCTTCTTCTTCTGGGAATCTACCTTGCTCACCACAATGCAATCTAAAGTGGAGTAAAACTTATGAGGGTACAAAAGTATTAGGAAAGAACACTCTTACTGAAATTTCAGAGTTGCAATGTATGGTAGGAGGCAAGATAACTATTGCAAAACACGGACAAACAGATAGTGTGTTATTGCAACATTCTGAAAATACTACCCCATTAGAAGTAAGTGCTGTAAATCCCACTATAGAAATGCCTAAGAAGGAAGTTGCTATCCCTTTAGTAGATAGCATTACCCTTACTAAAATTTCAGGAAGATCCCCTTTCTCAACTCAGAAATCAGACAAAAAGATACCACCCATTTATTTGCGAAAAGGAGAAGAGGCTTCGTTTAAAGCTTCTGTAAAAAAAGGAAATTTGGATTTGGTTTCTTGGATGATTTACAAAGGTTTTAAAGGAGAAAAGAAAAGTGAGTTATTAGAAAAACAACAAATAGGAGTTGAATTTAGCCACAAATTTGAAGAATATGGAGATTTCCGTATTGAAGGTTTCGGGACTCCTAAAAATTCTGGGAAATATAAATCTTATGATGATTGCTCTATAAATTTGCGTGTAATAGAGAATACAATAG
>NZ_BPMA01000094.1 GCF_026005215.1 Capnocytophaga catalasegens
CTGATGGCAAATTTGATAGCTATACTCCTCAAAAACTGAAATTTGTTTACAATAAACGATAATTTTAAAACAATAAAAACCAACCCCTTACAAAAAACTTTCATTTTTCAGTGAAAGTTTTTTTTATTTTTTGTTTGCAGATTCAATTTTTTCTTATACTTTTGCGGTGTTCAATTCAGTAGCAATACTTGTATAGTATTGTTTAAAAAATATTTTAATAATATAAATCCGTAAAAGTGGAGTATAACAGAAATGTTATACATTCAAATAGCGTAGCTACTGAATTGAACACTGCTGACTTACGGATTTTTTTATTTTATAAATAATTATGTTCAATTCAGAAAAAAACAACGTAGGGGCAAAGTCTGCGAAAGCAGAGTATGTGAGCAATACGCCCGTACAACAAGAAAAAAACATTCTCACCCAAGAGCAAATCGCTCAGATGCTGGAAAACGAAGAATTTTCGTATCATTCACTTGACGTTTTAATTAATGATTTTTTGTTTGTATATACGAACAAAGACCAAAATTACGAAAAAGTACTGGATGTCGTTTTTATGAACTACTTCAAGGCTCGTCCGTTTTTCACAATGTACGATTTGGACGAACAACAAATGCACGAAGCATATCATTTCTTTACGATGCTGTGTCGTAATCGTGAATTATTGGTACAAATCGCCACAGATAAAGGAATTATTAACCCTAAAAACAAGTAAGTTATGAAAATAAAAACCATTTACCACATAAACGAAAACGGATTGGTTATTGCCACAGAAAAACAAATCCTTCTTTTCAATTGGATAGTATTCCGTTGGTGGGTTCACCCTCAAAAATAGCATTTTTTAGACATTTTTTTCACCCCGCAAGGTTTTATACTGTGTGGGGTGTTTTTTTTCTATTACTGAATACGAATCCCGCACCCTGAATATAAATGAAAATTTAAAAAATAATTCGTATTCAAGATTCGTATTCAGTTTAAAGTACTGATTATCATATATTTAATGTGTTTTTATTCCTACTGCATCCTGTGAATACGAAAAAATCGCCAAAAAAACAGCTTGAAGTTCATCAAGAATTAAAGGTAGCTTTTTTAATCATTTCATCAGCAAATTTACTTCTTGATATATAGTGTTCCGTAATTTTCAAATCAGAATGTCGGGCTTGGGTTTGTACTTTTACTGCGGGTATTCCGCTATTGAGTAGGTCTGTGATGCCTGTGTCTTTAAGCGAGTAAAATTGTACTTCTTTACGAAATCGGTATTTATTTTTGATTTTATTCCAGTGATATTGAATTTTGTTTGATTTTATGAAATTGGGGGCAAATTTTTTACCAAAAAGAAAATAGTTTTTATCCGCATTTCCAATATGTTTTTTAAATCCTCCAAAAATATATTGGGAATGGTAACATTTTCAGTTTTTCGGTTTTTGGAAATTTCCGAAGAAATCGTAATAAATCCATTTTGCAAATCTACATCGCCTACCTTTAATTTTTTCAATTCCGCAGGACGAATAAAACAATAATATGTTGTCATACAGAAGATATAGAAATGAAAATCATCGGTTTTGAGTTGTTGTAATTGTTGTTTTTCTTTTTGGTTCAAAATCACACGTTTTTTTTCGTTTGTGGTTTTCAGTTTAATGTTCTTAGCAGGATTATCCGAAAGAAAACCTTTGGAAATGAAGAAATTAAATAAGGCTTTTAGTTGTTTCAACCGAGCGTTGTAGGTTCGCACCGAACTATTTTTCTGTAAATAGATAGCATCCATAAAATGAGAACAAATACGAATATCTATTTGTGAAATAAATGTAGTATTTTTCTGATTTTCAGACAGATATTTTTTAAAAGCATCAATAAAATATTTCCAATTATTTACTGTTGCAGAACGTTTTACGCCGTCTTTTTCTTCTTTATTGAGGTTTTTCAGAAAGAAATCAAGGCAATAGCTGATAGTTTTGAGTTCATTTTTGTCGGAATTTTCCAAAAAAGGCGACCAACCGCTATATAGTTTTTCGTTGAGGGTTTCTACCATTTTTTGAGCGAATTTTTGTCGTTCTTTTTTGTTGATAATTTTCGGAACTCTATTTCGGAAGCGTTCGAGTTTGCCTGTATGTGGGTTTTGAGCATAAAAAACAATTAACCAATCAGTATTGATACGAAGCTCGGCAGGTTTAAAGCCCACGATGGGGCTTGTAGATTTTTGATAGTTGAATTTAGACATTTTTTTATTAGGGCTATGAAAATAGTCCTATAACTCACTGTCTTTTTTTGTGGCACACATCTGACACAATAACATCGCAAAAATATAAATAATTATCTGAATATCAAAATATTAAACAGATTATTTTATTTTTC
>NZ_BPMA01000095.1 GCF_026005215.1 Capnocytophaga catalasegens
GAATTATGAAAAGATATATTTTAATAGTAGTAATTTTATTTTTAGCAGGGTGTAGTACAAATAAACATATTCAATTTACACAGGGGGATAATAAAAATGTTAAAGTTTTTTATACTGATTATGGTGATGTTCAGCAAATGTCAATTCATTTAAGAAAACAGATTAAATTAAAAAATCCTTATATGAGATTTGCGAATACTAAAATAAATTATTTTGTTGAAGGAGAGCAAGTTGCTGAAAAGGATGCTTACCCTATGGAATATGGAAAAGATGGTAAGTTATACGTAATTGGAAGTAGTTGGGAAGATGTATATCAAGTAAAAATTTTTCCTTTAAGTGAAAGAGAAATTATTTTTGAAAGACGAGTTTTTATAGACCCTTTTAAATTTGAAGGTATTTACAAAAGTTTAGAACAATATCTTTCTTTGGGAAAACCTTTTGTTTATGAAGATGGATTGACAGGAGAAAAATACGAAAGTTCAAAATCTATAATTTACGAAGAACCTTTTTCGGAATTCAAGCGAAAAAATCCTGAATTATTAGAGTTTTTAACAAAAGGTGATAGTATTGAATTAGAGGTTATTAGCCCTGTAAAACAAAAATATAAGTTTAAGGCGGAGTGGTAAGTTATTATAAAGCCCCAAATACGGGAACTTTCATAAAAGGCGAAACCACCAAAGGGCTTTCACAACTCTCGGCAATGGAAAACCATTTAACAAGTTCAAAAACGCTGTATTTTATTAGAGATACAGCAGATATTTTTGGTAGTTTTTCCAGTTTGGAAGATTTGGCAAGGGGCGGGAAAGATATAAACTCGGTATTGGCAGATGCGTTGGCTTTGTCGGTCAGGGCTACGCCAGTGGTGGGAACGTTGCTATCCATTCTTGGAAAAATGACGTTGGATATTTTGCAAACGCCTATCACAGAGTCTATGGAAGAAGGAAGGGAAGAGGGAATAAAAATGATAAATATTAGAAAATTTAAAGGAATGGAAAATTTTGACAATTGGTTAGAATATCATACAGATAATACTTTTTTATTTCCTCAAAATTATTTTTTCAGGTATATCAGTTATGAAGGAATGCAAGGTTTATTAGATGGAAGTATAAAGAACTGGCAACAATTAAATGAATA
>NZ_BPMA01000096.1 GCF_026005215.1 Capnocytophaga catalasegens
ATAAGAATTTAGTGTCTATTTCTTCTCCATTTACTAAAAACTGACTTCTCTCAATCACCACATCATAAGTAGGCTTTTTCTCTGTCTTTACAAAGATATTATAGGTAAGAGTAGTGTTATATTCTTGTTCTCCTATTTTTAATATAAGTACATCTTCAACGGCATAAGTAGCGGTTGGGAATAAATGAGGTGTTATTAGGTTTATCATAAATATAATTATTTTATTGAACAAATAAAAAATACTATATTAAAATCTCTACTCTTATTTTTTATTCACTAACCATTCCTTTCCCCTCTCTAAATAATTTATTATTTATTTTATATTCAATAAAGATAGGTTGTTTTTTAGATGAATATATTTGTTGTATATTAGTAATATAAATATTTTTATTCTTTTTAAGAAATAGGATTATTGTATCCTTAGTTGTTATTGTGTCATATATTTGCTCAAAATAAATCCTAACAAGTTTTGTTGAATCATAATTGATATAAGCTACTTTACCTTCTATATTTTTCTTTTTTTCTTTCTTAAGAACAACTTTTAATATTTCCACAGATGTACTATCTGTTATATATTTGATTTCAATTTGTTCATCAAAAAAATAGGCAGGAATATTATGATTAACCTTTTCCTCACAAGAAATCAAAAATAAAAATGTTAAGAATAATATTCTATTTATACATAACATATCCATAAAAGTTAGTATTAAATACACGTCTTCTAATTTTCATATTTTTATACTCCTCATGCCAACACCAATATGATAGATAAAAATGAGTTTTATCATAAGAGAATCCTCCTTTATATACTATCCAATGATATTGTGTAAGACATCCAAAAAAGCTAACTTCATGTGAAAGCATGTCTGAATCAATAAGTAATACAATATTCCATCCATTTTTATAGAGTAAGTCTATTTCTCTCATTTTTTCTAAATAATCAAATCCTGTAATAATTGATGTTTTGTCATTGAATGTAGAAGCACCATACAGATTAACACTAGCCTTTTTCATATATGAAGGCCAGTTTATAGCGTCCAAATCCTCTCCTCTTTTTCCTGTATAACTTAAATTATCTGAGCTCCTTGTTCCTGCTAGAATAATCCAATCTGCTGAAGACATTAAATCAGGAGGAGATATAGGATTTCCTTCTGAATCCTTATCAAAATAAGGATAATCAAAGTTTACATCTGGTTTCATATCAAAAAGTTCCTTATTAGGGCTTAATAAGAAATTATTAATTTTTACTTTTCCTGTTCTGAAAAATTCCAAATAACTATTATAAAACAAGACGTTTTTATTAACAGCTAACTGATAGATTATTGCAGCTGTTCCACATAAAGATGTATTATGTTGATCCAATTTTTTAGGTGATTTTTTTCGGTCTAATAATTCTCGCTCAAAAACTTTTTTATCAAACCACCTAAACCTGTTATGGCAGAAGATTTCTAATTTAGCTTTATTATTTTGCTCTTTTCCAGATTCTCTTACATACGCATAAAAAGAGATTGTTTGCCCGCAATAATCTAAATTATCACAGTTAAAAATAATCTCACTCCCTGTTTTTTGTATATGCATAAGTGTTAAGACATTTCCTTTTCCCAAATAACTAACCTGCCATTTTATATCATTTTTGTTTTTAGGAGGCATACTATGTGCAAAATTGGACACCCTTAGTTTGTATGATTTCCCATATATCATACCATAATTACCAAAGGTTTCTGTACCATCATTTTTGGAACCCTCATCTAAGTTGAGGATTTCTATTTTTTCTACTCCAAAAGGTATAGGAGGCGTAAGTTCTTTACGCTCTATTTTTTGCCATTTGCCATATTCTACTGCCATAATAAGTTTTGTATATTGTTAAATTTTTTTTATTAATCAACCTATAATTTAATACCTTGTTGAAAATATTTATCTAAAGAGAATTTTATTCAAGAAACCAATATCTTTGTTTATGCTCTATAAATTTCCCTATTTTATCACATTAAATCCAGCCCCAAGTACAATTAATCCATTATGATTATATCTTTACTATTAAAAAACTGATTGTCAATAGTAAAAGATTAATTTTAATAGTATAGCTAAACTATTCTATTTCTAAAAATCAGCGTATCAATAGTAATTTTATTAAAATCATATATGCAAACAAAATAATAGGGATATACATATATGTATCTATTAATACCTCTCTAAATATTTCTTCTATACTATAAGAACTCCAAGAGGAAACTCTATCTACAAAAATTATATAATCAATATAGTAAAATATGGATAATAGAGAAATAATAATAACTCCGTATAAGTAATACTTCTTCTTGATAATCATAGATAAGATAATAAATAATATGAAAAAAAAACTTATTCCTATAATTAAATATACAAAGACATCTCTTCCTAAAGAGCATTCTAAGCAAGATGAAGATATGTTATTTTTATATTTTTGCATTGATAAAAATATAAAGATATAGTCTAATATAAAGATAAATATTAGAAATAATATGTGCCTTAGCGACTTTAAAATCATTGTTTCTGAGGGTTTTTATCTTTTTTCAAAATAAAACATTCCCACATAAAAAGAGATAATACAACTTATACAAGGAATTATGGAATTATACAATACGATTTTATTAATTTCCTCTTCTAGATAAGTTGACCAACAAGCATACCGATGTACAAATTCTATTTTATTACAATATAACCAAAATATTAAAATAATAAGTAATAAAAAATATTTAGCAATAGATTTTTGGAAAGGCTTAAAAATAATGCTATACACAAATACAACACAGAATTGAATAGGCATAAAATAAAAAATTCCTGAAATAATATCTCTTTTCCCATCAATACAAGAATATCCATCAGGTAAAAATATTATCATTTGAATACTACCAATAACCACAGATAGAACACTTATTTTTATACTTTCTTTCATTTTTTAGGAATATATTTGTTCAATGAAGAAGAGACTCCTATTCCTATTGGATAAGTTCCTGCTTTTACATCTAAATAAGCTCCATTGATATTCCAAATAGCTCCATCTATCCTCTTTTCTTGTTTTCTGTATTTGGAAAAATCTTTCATATCATTAGGGTCTCGTGAAATAAAATCTTTCATATCTGCCTTAAAATTATCATATCTAGAGTCCTCAGTATCATTGTCTGAAGCGTATGTATCTCTATGTTTTTGTGTCCCCCAAGCATCTTCATAAAGAGAACGTTTCATATAAGCAAATACAGTAATACCTCCCATATCAGCTATTTTTTGAGCTAAACTATTATCTTTGTTTGGATTACTAACATTTTCAGAAGATGTTCCAATACCTGTTCTGCAAGCGTACGAATATAGATAAGTTTTATTATCATCAAGGAAAATATTTCTATTTATTTTAGAAAATTGTTCCGTATCCAACTCTTGACTATTTGCATTTTTTCCTTTATATCCAAATGCTATTATGCCCTCATTATCACTTTTTCTAATATAGCCGTGAGAGTATATATATATCCTGAATATTTTTCTTATTGATTTGTCTTCAATAGCAGAGATATTACCTATATTAATTATATTGATAACATCTTTCATTGAATTAACTCTAATTGTCTTCACCTTTTTATTATGAAAAGACAAAGACTCCTCAATAGCATTCAATTGCCCATCTGTATATCCATCCGTAAATATTAGAACTTTTACAAAAGGATAGTTTGAGTATTCTGTTCGTAATTTTCTAACAGCCATTGCAGGGAACATTAATCTATTTGCCATACTTTGTGATGATTGTTCAGTACCAATAATTATTAAAACTTCTTCTTGTGTAATCTTTACCTTCTTACTTACCTCTTCTGTAGGTTTTACCAAAAACGGCATTACGATAATTTCTTTTCCAGCCCAATTTTCTTTTAGTGTCAGTTCTAATTTCTCGCCTTTTTCTTTTAAAATTTCTTGTTTACCATCTAATTTTATCGCCCACTGTATACGTTTTTTGTCATTTTCAGAAACTTTATCTTGATTGTATTTAGTTACTTTGTAAGTTCCTTTTTCATAAGGAATAGCACTGTTTTTTCCTTCTACTTTTGTAACTAACAGTTGAGTTTTTTTATTTTTATCATTTCCATTCCCTAATCCCTGCATCACCACTTTTTTCTGGCTAATGAGCTCCAAATCACCATTGGTTGCTTCAATGATTACCTCTTCGGCTTCCTCAT
>NZ_BPMA01000097.1 GCF_026005215.1 Capnocytophaga catalasegens
TGATAAAATAACCGTAGTGAGCACTAAGCAAAATATGATTTTACAAAGTGAAAAATCTGTAAAATCTAACAGCGGCGAGCAAGGTAGTTCACATTAAAAAGTAAAGCTATGGGAATTTTTAAAAAGGCAAATAACATATATATTACTGTTCGTGATACTTATACCTCTATAAGTGGCTCTTCTTATGAGGAAGCCGAAGAGGTAATTATTGAGGCAACTAATGGTGATTTAGAGCTTGTTAGTCAGAAAAAAGTAATAATACAAGGGTTAGGAAATAACTCTGATACACAAGAAACAGAAGAACAAAGTTCCTCAGTATCAGGAGGAAACCATCAAACTCAAATAAAGAAATTTTTGGTACACTTTAGACGTCCTAAAGATTATAGGGGTGAGTATGGTTTTGATTGGCTTAGAGAAGAATATATTTATCCATTAGTTACAGTAACAAATGATAATGATGGTTCTCCAATAAATCGTAAGGTAACTCTTTGTAAAGGTGTTGACCCATTAAAGGAAAAATATCGAGAAGATGTAGTAAATCCTATAAATCCGTATGGAAAGGAATATTTTCCTGCTTGGTTATCAATATTCCCATTCACAACAAATGAACAGTTTCCACACGGATCTAGGATGCACAAAAATGGTGTCTTTTTAGATTTGCAAATTGATGAAATAGATACGATAGTACCTGATGGGACTGAAATTATCTTTGAAACAGGAAGTCCTTACTTAGAGATAACACCTAATAAAATACCTATTTCAGAAGTTTTAAGTACAAAGAAAAGAAGCAGAAGAGTTGGAGGGAATCTTATTAATTTTTATTACTTACCTAAAAAAATAAATATCAAATGTAAGGATCAGCCTTTAAAAAGGCATAAAGATATAAAAGTTTTTGCTAAGTTAAAGGGTGAATCCAAAGAAATAGGAAAGTTAATGGTATACAAAAATGATGTGATTCCTAAAGCAGAATTAGTTGTAGTGAATGTAATTACGGATAACAATCATAAGGCAAAACTTTATGAAGGATACCAATTCTCATTAAAACGCCAAGCTTTTAACCAAGCTCTTATAAGGGCAGAGGTAAAAATAGACACAGAGTTCAATTTAAATAATTTGAAACATCATCGTGATGTAAATGATTTTTTAAATAGCTATAACTCTCTAAAGGCAGGTGATATATTGCGTAAAATCACACGGTTATACAATAAGTATGGAAAATATGGAAAAATACCTGGGGGGATAAACTCAGATAATACTCAAAAAACCTTTTTGTTTTTTACTTCCATAGGTGCAGGTAAAACTTTAGGTATAGCACATTTGAATAAACATACAGAACAATGGGGAAATTCATTTCTTATTTTTAACTCAGGGCTTTTAAAATATCGTACTATTGTTCACGAATGTGCGCATTCTTTATCTCTTCCTCATATTTTCAGTGAAGAACTACTTTCTCTTTTTGGTTTTGATTTTGTTTTTTATCAAGGGTATACTGATAATTATATGGATTATACTTGGCAAAGAGGAATTTATGACAATCTTAACAAGAGATACTTACCAAGTGGAGATAATATTTACAAAGGTAAAATGTATTCATTTTTTAAGTGGCAATGGGATATTATGCGAGGAGATCGTAGTTTAACTTTTAATTACTAAACAGATGAAATTTTACTTGTTACTAATCGCTTTTTCACTCTTTTTTTGCTCTACCAAACAACAAAAAAACATAGTGAAAAATAATGAAAATACCATAGAAAAAATAAGGAAAAACAATGAAAATGAAATTCTAAAGATTAAATATTTTTATGTAGAACCTGAGATTCCTATAAATATCGACAAAGATGAACTAGAAATAGTTGAAGTTACTAAAAACAGATTTCTAATCTATGAACAGATTTACAACAAGGGAGTTCTTAAAGATTCTACAATAATAGATATCCCTTTCAATGCAGATAGTCTTTTTTCATCAATACCTAAAGCATATCTCAATAATGCTAAAGTATATCCTTTTTTGAATTTCAAATTCTTTCGTGATTATCCTTACGAATGTTTCTATATTTTTAGACAAAGAGATACTATCGAATGGCATATTGCTGACGAACTACTTCCTGAAGATTTTGTTTTTTATAAAAATTTTCAAGAACTTAGATTGGAACAATTAAGAAATAAGAAAAAATAAGATTCAACTATTCAAAAACGGTTTAATCTATTAAAAAAAACTTATTATGGCAGTAG
>NZ_BPMA01000098.1 GCF_026005215.1 Capnocytophaga catalasegens
GAAAAAGCCTACTTATGATGTGGTGATTGAGAGAAGTCAGTTTTTAGTAAATGGAGAAGAAATAGACACTAAATTCTTATCTATATCACATAAGTATATGGAAGCCATCTTTCCTCTGAAATGCAAGGTCAAGGACTATGTGCTTTTTGTAACTAACATCTCTGAAATACAACAACGTATAAAACAAGTAGATAATGAACTCTTAGCAACGTATGAGGGAGAAGGATTAGAACATATCCGTTCACATTTTTTTAAAGCAACAGATACACAAGAAAAACTAAGAGAGTTCATAAAACAGTTACATATTGTAAAAGCATTGAGCTTTAGCATACGCAAATTTGCTCCTGATACTGATTATCCTTTGCAATGGAATATCCTCCCCATAGGATTGTCTTTTTGGAAAGGAGACATAGAAAAAAGAGCAGAAAGCAACCAAATATATTATGAGCCCAAAATAGCAAATGCACAAGAGATGATGGATAAAGTAATCACATATATCCATAAACAAGAATACTATGTAGAAATCGAACAGGAAAATGTACAGATGTATACTAACTTTGTGCACCAAACAGATTATACAGGCAAAACAGGAAGAATAAAACGTTCAGAAACCAATGTAACTATTGAAGTTGAAAATATTTTTCTATACGACCAAAAACTAACGCTAACAAAAAAATAAGGATTATGCAAGAGCAATCAAAATACACAGTAAAAAGTAAAGATACTTTTGTTTCAATAGCAAAACAAATAGGCTTGAAAGACCCAATGAAACTTAAAGAGTATCATAACGAGCGTGCCGACTTCAATAGTCAGGTAGGTAATCAGTTGCACCCTAACATAACCCTATTGATACCTTCTTCTGAAGAGGTAAGAGAACTTAATGAGGAAAAACCATTCGAAGATGAAGTAAAACAAGAACAACGAGAGGAAGAACAAAAACAACAAGAAGAAAAAGAGAAAGAAGCCGCTGCTGAACAACAAAAGCAAGAAGGAAAAAGTGAACACGATGATAAGTATTACGTAGTAAACGGGGCTAAGTGTATTTGTGATAAAGCAGAAACGCCCCAGCAGGCCACATTGCAGGTAACTTCTCATAAAACAATTGTTTTTAATGAACAATCTGATAAATACGTAGCTACTGAAGATGATAAAACTTT
>NZ_BPMA01000099.1 GCF_026005215.1 Capnocytophaga catalasegens
TTACGGATATACAAAAAAATATATTTTCATATCCATTCTGCACTTTGAAAATATGTTAAAAAATGAGGTATAAACAAAAGAAAAAAGTTGTTTTACAAAAATGTCGTATATTTGATTGGCTTTCAAGTGATTAATATAACGAGCAATTATTCAAAAAAATCTATAAGATACCATCTAATTTTGTTAAAAATCAATTACAATCTTATCAGAGAAGAAAATAAAAAATGATCATTAGAAAATTTTTAATAATTGTATCGATAATTTTTCTTATAGGAAGTAGATATTTTAGTATAAGATATATAAAAGAAATTTGTATTCAGAAGGAAAATAATCCGATAGAAAACTATTTCATTATAGATAAATCTTGTACTTCTTCTTATAATGAAAGTAGCACAGTTAAAATACATATAACAGGAAGGAATACAACATTTCAGTTCCTAAAAAAGATTTATTCAGCAAATAATAAAAACAATCAAAATAGCTAAACATATTTTCCATATCTTATTTATTTTATTTAGTATAATATTAATGTTGGGTACTTATATGGATATGAATTCTAATAAAAAATTTGTAAAAAAATAACAAACTCGTAAAAGTGTATGTGCTAAATAAAAATACATCAGCGAAATCAAGTACAAAATACAATTTGAAATATAATAATAAAATATATTCTATATCTAACAAATATAAAAAAATGAGAATACGAGATTGAAAATTTCTATTATGATAAGTAATCTGATAAAATTTATTATGGAAAGATTACATACAGATTGGTTTATATAGGAGCTGTTTTATCAGTGTTTTTCATGGGATTATGGATTAAAGAAATCGTTTCTTTTTGATGCTCTTCTCGTTATGAAAATGGGAAACGATTGTTACTTTGGTGGTTCAAATTAAATTTCTCCAAAATGGAAAAATTTTGACTCTAAATGTAGAAATTCAAAATTTTTTCAACAAATAATTCTTTTAAATTTATTTTTAGGATAAAAAATTACATACACATTTAGTATATTTTAAATAAAAACACAACAAACAAATATTTTTTGCTCTCTTCATCGTAAAGGAAGTCATGAACAAATGTTTTTTGCTTCCCTCATCGTAAAGGAAGTCATGAACAAATGTTTTTTACTTCCCTCATCATAAAGTAAGCCATGAACAAATGTTTTTTGCTTCCCTCGTCGTAAAGGAAGTCATGAACAAATGTTTTTTACTTCCCTCATCGTAAAGAACGTCATGAACAAATATTTTTTATAATTACATTGACATATACATGAGAATATCAAAAATTTTATTGTATATCCGTAATCACTCATAAGCTGTAATATTGGCTAAAACCAATCTGTCAAATAAA
>NZ_BPMA01000100.1 GCF_026005215.1 Capnocytophaga catalasegens
TGCCGTCTTCTGCTTGAAAAAACAAGAATACGCAAGAAAAGCACTTCGAATTGTTGATTCAGCGCCAGAGATGGCTTAGAACCAATAGTTCATTATCTAATGGATTTTTCCGTTCTAATACTCGATCCGAGAGTTATCAGTATTTATCAAATCTGTTCATATCTAACGGAACGCTATTGGATCGAATGACAAAGACATTGTTGAAAAAAAGATGGCTTTTCTCGGATGAAATGAAAATAGGATTCATGTAATGTAACAGGAGAAGGGTTTCCCATTACTTAGCCGGAAAGATATGTGGCCATGAAATAGGGATTAAGTGGAACGGAATTGACTGGGTGGTAGAGTTGTATAAACACCTGTTTCTTCCACTTAGCTCCATGGAACAATATGCTACTACTGAAACATGGAAGAATTGAAATCTTAGATCAAAACACTATGTATGGATGGTATGAACTGCCTAAACAAGAATTCTTGAACAGCGAACAACCGGAGCTATTACTCACTACATCAAAAAAATTTCCATTAATAAAAGATGGAAATCCATTGGAAAATCAAAAATACGCATGTCGGATTAAATTGTTGTTGCTATCTGTTCCAATAACGAATCAACTGAATAACTAAATAAAATAGATAGACCTTTCTCTTCGTCTCAGGTCGATAGATCTTCTCAATTGGAAGATCCCCTATATGGATAAGACACATTCCAGTTGACCGAGCCTAATTCTAATTGTTTTGTTCCGAAGTAAAGATATCCACGGAGTGGTTCGCCCTATTCAGATATTCACGACCAAGAAGTACTGGATTCTCTTTAGGATAGGTCCTGAAAGGAGAAGGAAGGCTGGAATGCCGCCAGGCGTCTATTATTGAATTCACCCGACCCGATAGTACCAATTTTGGTAACGTCCATCCAGTGCCAAAGTCACTGAATGGGTAAGTCACCAATCCCTAAAACGGACTATGTAATGTACTTGAATCTGCCGGGTTACGGGGGGCTTTTTACCAGAGGTTTAGATTGTATCAATCTACCCTTGTGTGATTCCTGTTGAATCATATACTGCGGGGCGCAGGGCGGACGATTTCAAAGCGGACTCCCCCTCCCCATTCATTAGATAGAGAAGATCGCCAATATTTCGCGATCCGCTG